>JBBIQS010000018.1:0-100894 GCA_037442205.1 Myxococcales bacterium | reverse complement strand
CGACCGGCGCGGCGGCGACCGCGGGCTCGGCGGGCTTCTCTTCGGCGGCGGCCGGCGCGGGAGCTTCCGGAGCTTCGGCGGCGGCGGCGGGAGCTTCGGCCTGCTCTGGAGCAGCCGCCTGCTCGGCGACCTGGGCCGCAGGCCTCTCGACGGCAGGCTCGGCAGCCTCACCGCCGGCCGAGGGCTGCGCCGGCGCCTTGCGGCGGACCACGAAGCCGGCCGCATGCACCGGAGCCGGAGCGGGCTTGGGCTTGCGCTTCTGGACGATTCTCTCGACGGCCACGTTCGCCTGGTCCTCGTCCATGGAAGAGGAGTGGCTCTTGACGTCAAAGTCGAGGGACTGGAGCTCGGCCACGAGCTCCTTGTTGTCCATCTCGATGCCGTGGGCCTTGAGCTCCTTGGCGATCTCGTGCACGCGCTTCTTGGCCATATACACCTCTGCGGCGTTGGATAACGCCGCGTAGCTTCTAAATCTTTCCCGTTTGGCGGTCAACCGCGGGCGCCCCTTTTTTCATGCCCGGACGCCGCATTTGCCGCCTCAATTTTTTGCCGCCTCAAACGAACGAATCTGAGCCATCAGCGCTTCGCCGGCCGTCACCCGGGCCTTGAAGGCGCGCCCCAGCTTCTGCTGGCTGAGCGCCTTCACCAGGCAAGCGGAGCCGCACACGTACGCCCCGCGACCAGGTGAGCCTCCCTTCGTATCGACCGCCACCAGGCCGCCTCGGGCGGTCAGGCGGATCAGCGCCTGCTTCTCCCTTCTGTCTCCGCACCCGATGCACGTCCGAATGGGCGGAGCCATGGTTGACTGCTTCCTCTTCCTTCGAGCGGTTGCGGGGCAGCCGCCTCGCTCGCGCACCTTTCACCGTCTTGGCGGCCTCCGCGGAGGCCACCTGCCTGGACGAGAACGACGGTCCCCGTGGGCCTTAGGCCTTCCCCTCGGCCGAAGCCTCGGCCGCGGCGGGGGCGGCGGGCGCCGTGCCATCGGCGGCGGCGGCGCGGGCGCGCTCGGCGTTCAGCTCCTCGCGCAGCTTCGCCTCCTCGACCAGGTAGTTCTCGGCGGTGGCCTTGATCTGGCGGGCCTTCTTGATGCCGATGCCGGTGCCGTCGGCCATCTTCATCAGGTCCTGTTCCTTCACCAGCTCCTCGACCGTGTGGTAGTTGCCCTGGGCCAGCTGCTCGATGGTCTTCTCGCCCACGCCCTTGACCCGCAGCAGCCGCTCCTTCTGGTTGAGCTCGTCGGGGTGGCGGCGGGCCTCGGCGATGCGGGCGGCCTCGCGCTCGGCATCCAGGCGGCTGAGCTCGCTGGCGTCGGTGATCATCTGCGAGCGGGCGGCGGCCTGCATGGTGGCGATCTTGTCGGCGTCGATGCCGGGGATCTGGGCCAGCACCTCGGGGCTGGCCTCGGCCACGTCGCGCGACTGGCGGAAGCCGTGGGCGTACATGGTCTCGACCAGCAGGTCGTTGACTCCGGGCAGCGAGCCCAGCGACTTCTGGGCGAATTCGCGCATCTCCTTGACCCGGCTCTCGGAGTTGATGTCCAGCTTCCAGCCGGTCAGCTGGGCGGCCAGGCGCACGTTCTGGCCGCGCCGGCCGATGGCCAGCGACAGCTGGTCGTCGGGGACGATGATCTCCATCGCGTGGTTGGCCTCGTCGATCAGCACGCGGCTGACCTCGGCCGGGGCCAGGGCGTTGCAGACGAAGCGCGCCGGGTCCTCGTCCCAGGGGACGATGTCGATCTTCTCGCCGCGCAGCTCCTGGACCACCGCCTGGACGCGGCTGCCCTTCATGCCCACGCAGGCGCCGACCGGATCGACGTCCGAGTCGCCGCTGGAGACGGCGATCTTGGCCCGGCCACCCGGCTCGCGGGCGGCGGCCTCGATCACCACCACCGCCTCGGCGATCTCCGGGACTTCCATCTCGAAGAGCTTGGTCAGCAGGTGGACCGAGGTGCGGCTGAGGATGATCTGGGGGCCCTTGGACTCGCGCAGCACGTCGAGGACGTAGGCCTGGACCCGGTCACCGGCGCGGTAGGTCTCGCGCGGGACCTGCTCGCGCACCGGCAGCACCGCCTCGGCGCGGCCGAGGTCGACGATGATGTTGCCGTGCTCGAAGCGGCGGGCGATGCCGGTGACGATCTCGCCCTTGCGATCCTTGTACTCGTTGAAGATGATCTCGCGCTCGGCGTCGCGGGTGCGCTGGATGATGACCTGCTTGGCGGTCTGGGCGGCGATGCGGCCGAAGCCGCGGCGGAAGGTCTTCAGCTTGAGGACGTCGCCGAACTGCTCGTCCTGGGCCTTGGCGGCCTCGGCGTCCTCGTCGCGGTAGAAGATCTGGAAGACCAGCTCGTCGCCCGGCTCGACCTCGAGCCCCTTCTGCTTGGCCTCGACCACCAACAGCTGGTTGCAGGCCTGGATCGGGTCGGTGACCTCGGTGACCACGGTGATGGCCTGGAACAGCTCGACCACCCCCTTCTCCTCGTTGTATTTGGCCTCCAGGTTGCGGTCGAGGCCGAAGGTCTTCTTGGCGGCCTGGAGGATGGCCTGCTCGAGGGTCTCCACCAGGACCGAGCGCTCGAGCCCCTTGTCCTTGGCGACCTGATCGATGACGAGGTTGAGGTTGACGGCCTGCGTCTGCATGGTCACTCCTTGCGGTCTTTGTGGCGAGGGGCGGGGCCCCGTCGCGTTGTCATGAGCGCCGTCGGGCATCCGGCCCGGCGGCTATGTAGAGGTCACTGAACCTGAACGACTCGCGCGGCGGCTTACTTCCTCTGCAGGGCCTGCCAGTCGGCCTGCAGGTGCGCCTTGGCCATCTCCTTTCGCGGGATCTTGAAGCGCCCGGCCCCCTCCACCTCGACCTCGGCGGCGTCGTCGGCGAAACCGACCAGGGTGCCGGAGAAGTTCTTGCGCGGCGGCTCGAAGAGCGGGGCGAAGGTCTTGATCTGCACCTTCTTGCCCAGGAAGCGCTGGAAGTGCTCGGGCCGGGTCAGCGGCCGCTCGATGCCCGGGCTGGAGACCTCGAGCGAGTACTCGTGCTCGACCAGGTCGGCCACGTCGAGCGCGGTCTCGACCGCCCGGGTCGCCCGCTGGCAGTCGTCGATGCCGACGTACTCGCCCTCGGGAGCGCCCAGCTTGTCGATGGTCAGGCGCAACACCCAGCGCCCGCCCTCCCGCAGGTACTCGGCATCGATCAGCTCCAGCCCCTCGTTGCGGAGGATGGGCTCGGCCAGCTCTCGGGCCTGCTGTGCGATTTGCTCTTTGGCGGCCATGGCGTCCAAAAAAAAAGCGGGCTTGCGGCCCACTCTTCGCGTACTTCTCACGAAAAATGTGGCGGCTCCCTACCACATTCCCCCACAGGAAACAAGGCACCGGGGCCGCCCTGGGCCAGTTCCGACAATAATTTCAGAGTGTTAGAAACGCCATGCGGCCGGACGGCCGCCGGGCTGCCGGCGGCGCTGGTTGCTCGCCCGCCCGCGGAGATTGATCCATGTTCCTCGCCGCCGCCCTCCAGCTCACCTCCACCGGCGACAAGCAGGCCAACCTCGACAAGGCCCTCTCGCTGATCGAGGAGGCGGCCCGGCGCGGGGCCCAGCTGGTGGGGCTGCCGGAGACCTTCAGCTACATGGGCCCGGAGCGCGACAAGCAGGCCGCTGCCGAGGCGATCGATGGCCCGACGCTGACCCGGCTCTCGCAGAAGGCGAAGGAGCGCAAGCTGCACCTGCTGGCGGGGTCGATCCTGGAATCGGGCGCGCCCGGCGGCCGGCTCTACAACACCTCGGTGCTCTTCGGGCCGCAGGGCGAGCGGCTGGCGGTCTACCGCAAGATCCACTTGTTCGACGTGGCCATCCCCGACGGCGCCCGCTACCAGGAGTCGGAGACCATCGAGCCGGGCAAGGAGGTGGTGGTCGCCCAGACCGCCCTGGGGCGGATGGGGCTGAGCGTCTGCTACGACCTGCGCTTCCCCGAGCTCTACCGGGCCCTGAGCCAGAAGGGCGCCGAGCTCTTGTTCATGCCGGCGGCCTTCACCGCGCACACCGGCCGGGACCACTGGGAAGTGCTCCTGCGGGCCCGGGCCATCGAGAACCAGTGCTTCGTGGTGGCCCCGGCCCAGTTCGGCGCCCACAGCGAGCGCAAGCAGACCTACGGCCGGGCGATGATCGTCGATCCCTGGGGCCTGGTGGTGGCCCGCGCCAGCGACGGCGAGGGGATGGCCGTGGCCTGGCTCGACGAGCAGCAGCTGGCCCGGGTCCGCCGCGACATTCCCTGCCTGAACCACCGGCGACTGTAGCCCTTCCTCCCGGCGACTCGCTCCCCGAGGTGTAGGTTGACGACCTACATGCATCCTCGCGCTGCGTTCAGTCGACTGGTGTGACGGTTCGGCCCCTTCCGCGACATATACACTGCGAATGTCGAGGAAGTTCGCACTGCCGCGGCCGCCGCAATAATGGTCTTCGGACTCCGACCGCTTCGCCGCATCGCTGCGCTCTGGCCCGTGGGCTTGAGCCTGCTGGCCCTTGTCTATCTTCTGGTGGCGCGCTCCGACACCGAGCCGCTGCGCGCGCCGGAAGGCCTGCCGGCGCGGGCCCCGGCGGCGGCCGCCCAGGCGCCAGCGCAGAGCGACCCCGCGGCACAAACCCGCCGGCTGGCCGACTACCTAGACCCCCTGGTGCCCTACCCCGGCGCCTCGATGGTCAGCCTGGGCGACCGCCTGGCGGCCAGCGGGGTCCCGATGAAGGTCGCGTTCGGCATCACCAGGGACTCGCCGGAGCGGGTGCTGCTCTTCTACCAGCAGTCCCTCACCCGGCGCGGCTACCAGCCGCAGCGGGTTCCCTTCGGCCAAGGGGTGGAGATGGTCTCCACGGTCGACGAGCGGCGCCGGCTGGCGCTGTCGGCGGCGGCGCTCTCCCGGCCCGACGGGGACACCGAGGTGCGCCTCACCGTGGCCGACGTCGAGCGCGGCCGCTTCGACTTCGCCGCCCCCGAGGACCTGCCCTTCGTCCCTGGCAGCGGCGGCTTCCTGGTCACCGAGTCCAACGAGCCCGGTGAGCGCGGGCGCACCGTGCAGGCCGTCAACTGGGCGTCGGTCGACGAGAACGCCGGCTACTACCGCAAGGCGCTCGGGGAGAAGGGCTGGAAGCTGGTGGCCGAGGAGGGCCCCACCCCGCCGCGGCAGACGCGCCGGCTGCGCTTCGAGCGGCCCCGGGAGGGCATCGAGCTGCAGGTCTACCTCGAGCCGCTCGAGGAGCGGACCGGCAGCTCGGTGTTTTTGGCGCAGCGCTGGCCGGCCAAGGAGGCCCCATGACGCGGCACGGCGGAGAGCAGGGGCAGGCGATGGTCGAGTTCACCCTGGTCGCCCCGACCCTGATCTTCATGATGCTGGGCATCCTGCAGCTGGGCATGCTGCAGCACGCCCAGGTGCTCACCGAGTACGCGGCGTTCATGGCGGCGCGGGCGGGCATCGTCCACAACGGCGACCCCAAGGAGATGGAGCGCGCCGCCTTCATGGCCCTGCTGCCGACCATCACCAAGGTCTACGACGGCGACGGGACCTTCGCCAACGTGCTGCTCAAGGTGAAGGCCTACGAAGAGCTGGGGATGAAGGCCTTCTTCAGCGCCGAGGCCTACCGCTGGGAGAACAACGCCCGCCCCGGGCTCAAGGGCGACGCCACCGCCATGATCGCCTTCGACGACGCCTTCAAGTTCATCAAGATCGAAGTGCTCGGCCCCAGCGACGCCGGCCGCTACGGCTCTTTCGGCCCGCATATGCACCCGCCCGGCGCGCCGCTGCCCTCAGGCGAGGCGGAGTTCGACTTCGACGACGTCACCAGCGCCGCTGCCGTCGACGCCAACCGGCTGACCATCCGGCTCACCTACCTCTACGTGATGCGCATCCCCTTCGCCAACTGGGTGATCCAGAACATCTGGGGCGCCAGCCAGGCCGGGGTGGCGCTGCTGGACGCCGACGCCAGCCACGGGCTGCTGGCCCGCCACGGGGCCCCGGAGTTGGTGGAGGCCTACAAGGTCGACCAGGGCTTCGCGCGCATCCAGGCCGCGGCCTCGGACGAGGTGGCGCAGCTGCAGCGGCTCAACTACCTGGGCCTGTCGGTGCTGCCGCTGCGGGCCACCTGGACCGCGCGGATGCAGTCCAACCAGTTCAAGAAGTTCCTGCCCTAGGCCACCGGGAGCGAGCGATGCACCGAGTGCTGAGAAGACTCCAGGCGGACAACCGCGGCCAGGCGACCATCCTCGCAGTCGTCTGCCTGCTGGTGCTGGCGCTGACCGTGCTCAGCACCATGCACGTCAGCCAGGTGGTCTACGAGAAGATCAAGCTGCAACAGGCCGCCGACAACCTGGCCTACTCGACGGCGGTGGTCCACGCCCGGGCCTACAACATCGTCGCCTACACCAACCGCGCGATGGTGCTGCACTACTCGGCGATGATGACCTTCGCCGCCTACCTCTCCTACGCCCAGTACCTCGAGTTCGTGATCATGCCGATCTTCGCGGTGCTGGGGATGGTGCTGGAGGCGATCGGCATACCCGGCTGCACCATCGTCAAAGGCATGCGCTACCTGTATGCCGGCATGGACGGGCACGACTTCTACTCCAACCCCTTCGTCGATGCCTGCGGCAAGCCCAGCTACAACTGGCACGGCGGAGCGGAGATGGCGCTGGCCTACCTGGGGGCGGCCAACGAGATGCTCTACCTGGTGCAGGAGGCGGCGCTGGTCTGGGCGGCGACCTTCTCGCTGCAGGCCGAGGCCTTCGCCCAGCGCACCGACCCGCTGGCCAGGCTCCCCGACGCCACCGGGTTCTCCGGCTCGCTGCCGCCGCCGCTGGACAGCGTCACCAACCCCTTCGTCATCGCCAACGGGCTCTCGGTCTACGGGTTCATGGAGCACATCGACGAGACCGCCGCCGCCTCCACCGGGATCGCCGCGCGCAAGGACGGGCTGCCGGTCTACCCGAACTACCGCGGCGCCTCGAGCCACAAGAAGATCGACCAGTACTCGCGCTTCCTGATGATGGAGATCGCCAACGCCTCGCGGCTGGAGTGGGTGGCCACCGGCAAGGGGCCGGTGTTCATCGGGCGCAAGTGGGACCTGGACTTCGGCAAGGAGATCACCTTCGGGCTGGCGCCCTGCGGCTCCAAGGCGGCGGCGATTCTCAAGTTCATCGGCATCATCGCGGGGATCGCCACCGGCGGGGCCTTGGCGGCACTGACGATGTTCTTCGGAATCCGGCTGGAGAAGACGGCCGAGACCCGCCTGCGCGGCTACGAGGGGAGCCGCTACAGCGACCAGATCATCAGCGCCGAAACCTTCGTCTACAAGGACACCGTAGCCGACCCCAAGGAGTCATGCCTGATCTGCGGCATAACCTGGAAGGGCCAGTGCAAGTCGTGCAAAAACTGGATCCTGCCGACGCCGCTAACCCCCAACATCAACACCAGATGCGAGGAGAAGGGCAGAATCAACCTCAACGTCCTCTTCGACAACGGCGGCAGCTCCGCGCCCACCCCGGGCCTGTTCCAGCCGGTCCCGCTCACCGGAGGCGCCGAAAACGGCGGCATGCACGTCATCGGCGGCGGCGTCAGGTTCAAGCTGGTCGGCATGGATCTCCCGATCCCGCCGCCCTCGGGCAACTACAACCTCACCGGCCACAAGAAGCACTACTTCAAGGGAATCACCCCGTACATGCTCGGCCGGCCGTCGGTGGACTGGCCCCAGGTGGACCACTTCAACCAGCCGGCCAATGTGGCGGCGCTGGTCAAGAACATCCCCACCACCGGAGTGACCCGGGACTGGGGCCTGGGGGGGAGCCTGGTCCACTTCGGCAAGCACAAGCAGCTGTACGGCAAGGGAGCCTCGCTGCGCGACCTGTGGAGCAGCGACATGGCGGCGCTGGCGGCGGGGCGGGCCTTCTACCACCGCCCGGGAAACTGGCAGGAGGCCCCCAACCTCTTCGCCCCGCTCTGGTTCGCCCGGCTGATCCCGGTGCGCGAGCACACCATGTTCGCCGAGGGGGTGGTGCGGGCCAACGCCGGCGGCGGGATCGCCGCCTTCTGCGGAGCCTCGGGGGCGCTGTTCCCCGGCGACTTCTCGGAGATGGTTTGCGGCGCCGGCAACCTCGGCTCCGACAAGTCCACGGTGTCCAAGGTGCTCATCCACTGAGGGAAGGCCCGATGATCCAAGCGCTCAGATCAGGCCGAGAGGACGGAGCCGCCCTCACCGAGACCGCGGTGGTGCTGCCGGTGTTGGTGGCGACCATGCTCTGGTCCATCTACATGTGGGACATCGGCAAGAAGAAGGTGAAGCTGGCCGAGGCCGCCCAGTACGCCGCCTGGGAGATGGTGGGCGGTCAGGGGCGCTGGAAGGACACCAGCGGCGTGGCCCAGGACGTGAAGAACCGCTACGCCGACCTGGACAGCAGCACCGCCGCCGGGGCGGCCGACGGCGGGGTGGTCGACTTCAACGGCCTGCAGGTCGAGGCCAGCCTCACCCTCGAAGACTCGGTGCAGAACGCTCCGGTGAACGGAGCCGGCGGGCTGGTGGGCGACGTGGTCGGAGCGGTGACCAAGCCGATCTTCGAGAGCATGGTCGGCGACCGCTTCAACAACCTGGTGGTGGCCGAGGTGAGCTTCAAGGTCAAGAACCGCCTGCTGCCGCCGGAGTGGCTGTCGGCGGGCTCGGTCCCCGACCCGCTGGTGTTCACCACCAAGTCGGCGGTGATCTACGACACCTGGGCGGCCTGGAAGCCGGGGCAGGCGCCGGCTGCCTCCGGCACGCTGGTGCGCGACAACGTCGAGCAGGTGCTGCGCCGCTCCAACGGCAAGGTGGTCTTCCCGCTGCTGGGCGACAAGCTGGGAAGCGGCTCGACCATCGGCAACATCCTCAGCGCGGTCACCGGGGCGCTCAACATGCCCTGGTTCCTCGACATCTCACCCGACCAGATCCGCTACCTGAGCGCCGTCAGCTGGCCCTCGGACGTCCTCAACCTCCCCAGCCAACCCACCTCGATGCCCGGCAAGCTCGGGGAGCCTGGCTATTGGACGGGGAACGGCACCGAGACGTCGCGGGCGCCGGTGCCGGCTCGCCGGGTGTGGAAGCTCGGACCGGTTCCCGGCCAGTGCTGCACGGACCGCTGCGTCAGCCGCAGCTGCACCAAGATCATGTGGCACTGGGAAACCACCGGGGGCTCCAACCCCGGCGAAAGCTATTCGACCCTGCTCAACGACTCCGAGCGACTCTATCGCTGGGACGTCAACCGCTTCACCCGCTCCGAGGCCTGCCGAGGCTACTTCTTCGAAGGCTCCCTCGCCTCCGAGGCTGACGGCTACCAGTACCGGATCGATGGCGGCAATGCCTGCCGCGAGACCACCGGCGTCGGCGTCGGCCAGCGGCCGTACACCGTCTCGACCAGCGGCACGCGCAAGGGCCTGAAGATGACCTCCGGCCTGGGCATCCAGATCGAGACCAAGTGATAGAGGACCGCATGCTCAAGCGCCTGAGGAGAGAGCAGGCTGGCCAGTCCACCGCCGAGTACGCCCTGCTCAGCTTCGCGCTGGTGGCCGGCGGCGCCTCGCTGCTGAACTTCGCCCCCGACAGCCTCAAGGCCCTGGACGTCTATCTGATGGGCATCTACTACATGGTGGGCCTGCCGCTGGGCTGAGGACCGATGCTCGCACTCCTGCTTTCGGCGGCGCTGGCCGCCGCCCCCGTCCCCGGGGCCGACCCGCTGCTCGACCAGCTGGACCTGTTCGCCGCCCCCGCCGGCAGCTACGTCACCTACCGCGTGGTCGGCGACCAGATGCCGCTGCAGCTGCGGCTGACGCTGATGCGCCCGGTGAAGGACGGCAGCGCGCCGGCGCGCTGGGTGCTGCTGACCGCACAGATCTCGGGCGAGGACGTGGAGATGTGGGCGCTGGCCCGCAAGCGCCCCAGCGGTCTGATGCGGCGCGAGCAGCTGCGGCTCAAGTACCGGGACCAGGTGATACAGGCCCCCGCCGCCGACGACGAGCCTCCCGACGACCTCGGCCCGGCCAAGTTCAAGCTCGAGCGCAAGGGAAAGAAATCGATCGTCGTTCCGGCGGGGACCTTCCTGGCCGAGGAGCTGGTGGCCACCGGCGAGGACGGCCTCGAGTTGCACCTGTGGCGCTCCCCCAAGGTCCCCATGGGCGGCAGCAAGGACGGAGGGATGGTGGCGATGCAGCCCAAGGGAGGGCTGCGCTGGGAGCTGGTGGGCTTCGGCAAGGAGCCGGTTCGGGACGTCCCCGCAGTCACAGCAGCGGCGGGCGAGGCGGCGGCCCCGGCAGCGCCCGCTCCGCCAGCTTCTGGGAAGTGAGCAGCCGCCGCAGCGGCGCCACCTCCGGCGGCGCGACCCAGACCTCCAGGGGCCGCGGCTCGCCCCGGGCCTGCAGCCGCAGGCAGGCCATCCCCGGCGCCGGCCCCTGGCAGAGCTCGAACGCCTCCAGCTGCTGGTAGCCGAGCGCCGGCAATCCCGGCCCGCGTATTCCCCGCTCGCCCGCGACCAGGCGAGGCAGGATGTCGAGCCGGGAGATCACCGCCGACAGGGTCAGCGCCGCCAGCGCCAGCCCCGCCGGCCGGCCCAGCTCGCCCGCCGCCCGGTAGGAGAGCGCGAAGAAGGCCGCGGACCAGAGCATCCAGGCGAAGTAGGCGCGGGCGGTCCGGCTGCCCCGAATCCGGCGGCTCACGCCCTTGCCGAAGCTGGCGGCGAGCCAGGCCACGCCGTAGACGGCGGCGCCGGCCCCGACCAGCGCCGCGGCGGCGTGGACGGCTCCCTGCCTTCCCAATCCCAGGCTGGCCGCCGTCAGGCCGCCATCGACCGCCGCGGCAACCCCGAGGACGGCGAGCGCCCCGAGGGCCAGCGCGAGCCCGGCCCCCCGCCTCACGGCCCGCCCGAGGACTTGGGCCGCCAGGCCCCGGGCACGACCGGGATGCCCGTCTGCTGCGGGGTGGACTGGACCAGGCTGCTGGCCCCGTCGCCCTGGCGGATCAGCTCGGTGACGCCCTCCGGGCCGCTGGCCTTGACCAGCCCGAACACCGCCACCTCCTTGGACAGGTAGCTGACCCCGCCCTGGGTGCGCTGCTTGACGGCCTTGAAGGTGCCGGCGGGGGTCTTGACCAGCTCGCTGCCCAGCGGCTCGGGGACCGGGGACGGCTTGCGGGTCGATTCATCGGGCAGCACCGGGGTCTCGAGCACCATCCCCGGGGCGATCTGGACGATCATCCGGCGCATGGCCCCCGGGCTCCCGGGATGGTCGGTGGTCAGCATCTTCAAGATGAATTCGCGGTCCGGACCCTTGATGCTCATCTCCAGCCACCAGGCCAGCACCGGCTCGGTCTCCTTGCCCACGATCGCCACGCGCATGGTGCGCACCGCCTCGCCCTTCTTGCGCACCTCGTACTCGGCCCACTTCCCCAGCTCCGGGCGGAAGTCGACGCCGTTGAAGGTGGACAGGGCGGAGGCGGGCGCGGGCGCCGGGACGGCGGGCGGAGCCGCGGCGAGGAGCAGCGCGGCAGCGACGGCGGAGAGCATCGGGCGTTGGCCTTCCGGTAAATGCGCGGCCCCTCGAACGCTGGCCGGGCGACGGCGAGGGGCATCATTCCCGCCAACCCGCGCGAGCGTCAATCGCCGCCGCTCGCCGGCGATGCAATCGCCGCGGCCCCCCTGCGTCTTGCCCCTGTATTACTGCGGGCAGGCGAGCGCCCGGCGCGTTGACACATCGCGCAAGCGCCTGTTAGCGTCCGCGCCGATTTCCGAGGCAATAACGCGGCCTTGCCGCCAGGGAGACTGCCACCATGTTTGAGCGATTCCGCCGTGCCATGCGCTCGTTCGTCGGCTGGTTCGTGTCGTCGGTGGAGGACCCTGAGCTGATCCTCGAGCAGAACATCCGCGACCTGAACGACCAGGTCCCCAAGATGAACGAGTCGATCGCCATGGTGCGGGCGAACGTGACTCTGCTGGAGAAGGAGAACGCCAAGTACAAGACCGAGGTGGCCGAGCTGACCGCCAAGGTGAAGGCGGCGATCTCCGCCAACCGCGACGACCTGGCCGCCCAGTACGCCACCCAGCTGCAGATGGAGAAGGCCGCCCTGGCCCGCAACGAGGGCCAACTCTCCACCGCCCGCGCCGCCTACGAGAAGGCGATGACGGTCAAGAAGGTCTTCCTCAAGGAGAAGGACCGCAAGACCGCCGAGGCGATGCAGGCCATCCGCGATGCCCGCCGCGCCAAGTGGCAGGCCAAGGTCGCCGACGCCCTCGAGTCGTTCGAGGTGGCCGGCATCGACGCCACCCACGACGAGATGGTCCGCAAGATCGAGGAGCAGACCGCGATCAACGAGTCGCGGATGGAGATGGCCCTGGAGTCGGTGGACCACCAGAAGGTCGCCATCGAAGAGGACGCCGAGAAGCTCCGCGCCCAGGAACTGGTGAAGCAGTTCAAGATGGAGATGGGCATGGTCGAGGCGCCGGCGGCGGTGGGCGAGGTCGGGGCCGAGGGCCAGAAGACCCTCGGCAAGAAGGTCGAGGTCAAGGGCTAGGCGCGGCCTCCGCGCTCGCTCCGGGTTCCCATGGTCAAGTTCGGCGCCGGCGGCAAGCTGATGGCGGTCCTGCTGGGGCTGGCCATCCTCGGCTATGCCTCCGACCGCTACCTGGGGCGCCGGCGCGTCCTGCATCGGCTGGGGCTGGTCAAGGATCCGCCGGTCGCCCTCTCCACCGCCGACTTCCCTCCGGGAGCGGCGGCGCCGGTGGGCGATCTGGTGGCGGTCCCTCCCCGCCCCTTGCGGCTGGCGACCCTGCCGCGCGGCGCTTCGGCGGCGCTGCTGATGACCGCCGGCGGCCCGGGGCTGCACCGCGACTCGCCCAGCGCCCGCGCCTTCGGTCTGGAGATCGAGCTGTCGCTCCCGGCCGACGAGGCCGCCCTGGCCGAGGCGCTGGCCAAGGGAGGCGATCGCGGCGGCATCGACGGCGCGGTCCTCTCGGTCGATCGGCTGGCCCAGCTGCGCAAGATGCTCCCCGAAGCCAGGCTGCGCTCGGTGCTGCTGCTGTCGCGCTCGCGCGGGCACGACGCACTGGCCTCGGCGCCAAGCATCGAGCAGATCGGCGCGCTCAAGGGCAAGAAGGTCGCGGTGTGCACCGGGACCCCGGCCCGCTACCTCCTCTACTGGGCGCTGTCGCAGGCCAACCTGACCACCGCCGACGTGGAGCTGGTCCAGGCGACCAGCTCGGCCGACGCCGCCCGCCTATTCCAGGAGGGCCGGGTGGAGGCCGCGGCCGCGCTGCAGAGCGACCTCGCCGGCCCGGTCAAGGAGCGCGCCGGGCGGCTGCTCTCCTCGACCGCCGACGCCCCGCACCTCATCGCCGACCTGCTGGTGCTGCGCTCGGACCTGATCGCCCGCTACCCTGACGCCGCCCGCCGGGCCGTGCGCTCGCTGCTCGAGTCGGCCGAGTCCCTGCGTGCCGAGCCGACCGAGGGGGCGCGGCTGCTGGCCCAATTCGTCCCGTCGCTGGGCGATCCCTTCGAGGCGCTCAAGACCGCCCCGCCGGCGCTGCTCACCGAGAACCTGGCCTTCTTCGGCCTGCGCGGCGATGCGCCGGTGCGCTACGACGAGCTGTTCGCCAGCGCCGCCAGCCTGTGGAAGAAGCTGGGCGAGCCCTCTGAGGCCGGGCAGCCGGCCGACACCCGGGACCTGGGGCCGCTGCTGGCCGCCAGCGCCGCCGCGCCCACCGGCACCCTTCTCGGGACCGCGTCCGGGGCCGGCCCGGGTCGGGCGGGCGGGATGAAGGCGCCCGAGTAGCCGCGGCCGTCCGGGGTTATCCTGAGTGGCAGGCGGAGGCGCGATGTCCCAGGGCGACAGCTACCTCAAGGCGGCCTTCTTCTCCCAGTACAACCTGGTGGCCCTGGGGGCGGCGGCGCTCCTGTCGCTGGCGGCGCTCAGCCCGCTGCCGGCGCTGGCCGCGCTGGGGCTGGAGCTGATCTACCTGGGCGTGGTCCCCGCCTTGCCGGGGTTCAAGCGCCTGGTCCGGCGGCAGCGTGAAGGCGAGCGGCGCAGCCGCGAGCTCGATCAGCTCGAGCAGACGCTCGACGAGCTGAGCCCCAACCAGCGGGAGCACTACTACTCGCTGCGCGAGCTGCGCGACAAGGTGATGGTGAACTACGGCCGGCTGCCGGGGGGCCAGTCGCTGGCGGCCGGCTCGGCCTCGCGGCTGGACGGGCTGCTGGTGAGCTTCGTGCGGCTGCTGTCCACCCTCAACAACTACCGGCTCTACCTCAACAACCTCGACCGCAAGGCGCTGGAGAAGGAGCTGGCCGAGATGCGGGTCGAGCTGAGCGGCGGCGAGCCCCAGGCCGAGAAGCTGCGCCAGCTCAAGCAGCGGCGGGTGGAGATCCTGGAGAGGCGGGTCGAGCGCTTCGACAAGGCCGCCGAGAGCCGCGAGGTGATCAGCCACCAGCTGGCCAGCATCGACGACTTCATGCGCCTGCTGCACGAGCAGTCGATCACCCTGCGCGATCCGGAGAGCGTCGGGCCGCAGCTGGAGACGGTCAGTGCCGAGATCGAGGCCACCGACGAGACGGTGCGCGAGATGGAGAAGTTCCTCTCCTTCTCCGAGGAGATGAGCCAGCTGACCCCGCCTGAGCGCGAGCGGATCCGGTGACGGCGAGCCTTGGGGCGAGCGTCGAGATCTGCCAATTCCTCTTGAGGGTCTTCTCCGATTTCATCGTTTCACCCGATATGAGTCACATATATGTAGTTAATTGCCCATGGTTTCCATCCGCTCAATTGTGACTGCGGCAGCCGTCTGCATCTGCTGCTGCAAGTCTGCTTCCACGTCGTCCCCACATACCGCTACAGCCATCGACTGCGGAGACGTCACCGGCGACACCACCGTGGACGTGAGCTACTGGGAACCCCAACTCAATAGCTCTGTATTTTCGCGTTCGTTCTCAGTGACGGCTCAGGACGTATACGACTGGGGCAACGCGCTCATCTGGGAGCCCAGACTTCAAATCGTGAGCCAGAGTTCCTCCGGCACTCTCGGTTTTCTATTGCCCCGCTCCATTGCCTTGAAACAGTTGGTGGGCAACGAGTACAACCTCGCATACTCGGATTCACTCCTCACATGCGACATGCCTTCGGATGAGAAGATGTCCTCCGAGCGCATGCTGCACGACGGCCTCGGTGCGCTCTCGTTCTTCACAGCCATGAGCGCTCCCGTTTCACCGTCTGGCCGGGTGTGCCTTTCTCTGCTGCTTGGACTTGACGTGAATGTTGTCGATGTCGGCTGTCCGGAATACTCCGGGCCTCAAGGAGAACTGCGAAAGAGAGGGGGAATCTCTCTCCGCCTTCCAGACGGCACCTCGGTGGTCGCACGACAAGGCGAGCGAATCCCCTTTTCGCATCAGGGGAAGGCATACGAGCTTGCGGCTGCCGGTGCCCGCATGTCGCTCCACGGCGAAGTCGGATCTGCCTGGTTCTCCATCTACGAGCAGGGATTCTTTTACCGGCCAGATTCCGCCGAAGGCGGTCGGTGAACGGAGGCCACCGACGAGACGGTGCGCGAGATGGAGAAGTTCCTCTCCTTCTCCGAGGAGATGAGCCAGCTCACCCCGCCCGAGCGCGAGCGGGTTCGCTGACCGCCCTCACCTCGCTTGCGGCTCCCCGACCCGCCGCCGTACCATCCGCGCCGCCATGCGCCAGAAGCCCAACTACTTCTCGATCGCGGTCAAGCACCAGTACCACGGAGCCCTGCTGGTGGCCCTCGGGGTCGCCGCGGCCGTCGGCCTGTTCCGCGGCAGCTGGAAGCCCTTCCTGTTCTTCGCCGCCGCCGAGGTGCTCTACCTGGTGCTGGTCCCGCGGCTGCCCGGCTTCCGCCGCGCCTGCGACCGCGAGGCGGCCAGCGACGAGGCCCGCCGGCTCATCGCCGACCGCGAGCGGATCGCCCAGAAGCTCTCCCAGGTCGCCAAGAGCCGCTACGACGGCATCCTTCGCCTGCGCCAGCAGATCCTGGACGGCATGCGCACCCTCTCCGCCTCCGAGGCGCTCCAGGACGAGTGGAAGCCCAAGCTCGACGCCCTGGTGGCCGCCGCCCTGCGCATCCTGGTGGCCGCCGACGCCACCCGCGCCGACGACCGCGACAAGCGCCTGCTCGAGTCCGACGTGCGCACCCTCGAGGCCGAGATCGCCAAGCTCTCGCCCGGCGGCCCGGCGCGCGCGGCCAAGGAGCAGCGGCTGGAGCTGGTCCGCAGGCGGCTGGCCGACTTCTCCAAGGTCTGGGAGCAGCGCGAGGCGGCCGTCACCCAGCTCGACACGCTCGAGGATCTGCTCAAGGACCTGCTGAC
This sequence comes from Myxococcales bacterium, assembly GCA_037442205.1. Taxonomy (GTDB): domain Bacteria; phylum Myxococcota; class Myxococcia; order Myxococcales; family UBA5297; genus JBBIQS01. The sequence goes on along the minus strand of JBBIQS010000018.1, from coordinate 84,535 downwards.
CCAGGGGCTGGCCGCTCGCGACGCCGCCGCCTTTGGCCAGCGCATGGACGCTCTTTCGGCTCAGATCCAGGCGGCCGGTGAGTCGGTCGCGATGCTCGATCGCCACGCCGAGACCGAGGCCGAGCTCGCCACCTACAGGTCGGGCTCCTAGGGGTCGCCCGCCTCGCTCCGGAGCACCCGCTTCGAAGAAAACCCTGCTGCCGCCTGTTCGAGGGGACTGCCGTGTCCAAGAAAAAGACCGCCCTGCTCGCGCTGCTGCTCGTCGCCATCGGCGCCGCGATCCTTCTTCTGCTGCTCAAGCGCCGCACCGCAGTGGAGGCAAGCGCCGATCCGCTCGAGCTCTTCTCAGGCAATTGCAACGCCGTGGCGGTCGTCCCCAGCCTCGGCCAGCTGGGCGCTGGCGTCTCCGGGCTGCCCAAGCTGCGCCTGGCCGAAGTCGCTGCCAGTCTGCAGGGCTACCCGAACGCCGAGGGCTTCATGGCCGAGCTCAACCGCGAGCTCGGCTTCGACCTGCGCGACCCCAACTCCATTCGCGCCGCCGGCATCGACCCCGACCGGCCGCTGGTGGTCTTCATGCCGCCCCAGGGCGGCAGCGTCCTGGCGGTGCCGGCCTCCGACGAGTCCAAGCTCGAGCAGATGCTGGTACGCCACGCCGCCGACCGCCTGGCCGCCACGGTGCGCGGCAGCGTCAAGGCCGGCGAGCGGGTGATCCAGACCCTCTCCGAGCCGAACAAGCCCGCTCCCTCCGTCGCCTGGGCGCTCTGGCGCCGCTCGCTCATCGCTGCGGCTGGCAACAACGCGGTGGAGGCAGTGCGCGCCGCCCTGGAGCAGAAGCCCGAGAGCTCTCTGGCCCTCGACGCGCGGCTGGGCGCGCTGCGCCCCAAGCTCGCCGGCGCCCAGGCCTGGGCCTATATGTGCCCGAGCTTCGTGACCTCGCCGGCGCGCGCCGAGCTCTTCCCCTACGGCGCCGGGGTGGGGCTGTGGGCCTCGGCTTCCGAGCTGCGGCTGGGAGTGCAGGCGCCGCTGACCGAGGCCATGGCGGCCCAGGCCGGCGCCCTCACCGCCCCGGTCGATCCCGAGCTACTCAAGCGGCTCGACCCGACTTCGTTCCTGCTGGTCGGCTTCGGAGGCGACCCGGCGCTGCTGCAGCCCTACCTGTCGCTGTTCGTCGAGATGGTCCCCAACCCGGCGGCCCGCCGGCCGATCCTCGACGCCGCGCAGGCCATCCTCGCCGGGCTCAAGCCGGGCGTCGCCGCCGGATTGAAATTGGCCTCCAGCGCCTCGTTCGCCGCCGTCCCGGAGCTCGACCTGCGCCGGACCAACCCCTTCGACTACGTGGCCCTGTCAGCGCTGGGCCGGGCCAGGGACCCCGCCGGGGCCGCGCAGCTGATGGACCAGCTGAGTGCCCTGGGGCCGCTGCTGGGAGCCAAGTTCGAGAGCCGCGAAGTGGGCGGGGCCAAGGTGGTCACCGCCCGCTATCACCTGGGCGAGGGGGCCAGCGTGGCGCTGCGCGACGGCTGGGTGCTGGCCACCGGCGGCCAGGGGCAGCTCGATCCGGCGCTGGCGCGGTTGGCAGGCCCGGGAACGTTCCCGGTCTCCGAGCCGGGCGCGGCCAAGGCCCTGGCCCACGACGGCGCCTTCCTCTACCTCGACATCCCGCGGCTGGCGGAGGCGGTCAAGGCGGTCCCCGACTCGGCCTGGGGCGTGGGAGGCTTCGCCATCCGCGCCGCGGTCTCCAACTGGATGGACGCCCTGGCGCAGATCCGCGGGCTGAGGCTGTCGGCGAGCACCGAGGAGAAGACCCTGAGCGTGCAGCTGGTGCTGACCCTGGCCGGCGAGCCGGCGCCCGCGGCGGAGGTCGGCAAATGATTCACGCCCGAGGCCTCCACAAGAGCTATCCCGACGGCGACGGACAGCCGCAGCGGGTGCTCGCCGGCGCCGACCTCGACGTGGCCGAGGGCGAGCTGGTGGCGGTGGTGGGCCCCTCGGGCTGCGGCAAGTCGACCCTCCTCAACCTGCTGGGCGGCCTGGACGTCGAATACCAGGGCGAGATCGAGGTCGGCGGCAAGAAGCTGCGCGGCCTTTCCGACTGCGAGCTGTCGCTGTTCCGCAATCGCACGGTGGGCTTCGTCTTCCAGTCCTTCAACCTTCTTGCCCCGCTGACCGCGCTGCAGAACGTCATGCTCCCCTCCTACTTCGGGTCCCACGGCGGCGAGGGAGGCCCCCAGCTCGAGCAGCGGGCGCGGGCGGCGCTGGCGCGAGTCGGGTTGGAGGCCAAGTCCGGCCGGCGCCCCGCCGAGCTGTCCGGCGGCGAGCGGCAGCGGGTGGCCATCGCCCGGGCGCTGTTCGGCCAGCCTCGGCTGATCCTCTGCGACGAGCCCACCGGCAACCTCGACGAGAAGACCGGCGCCGAGATCATCGACTTCTTCGTCAAGCTGGTGCGCGAAGAGAAGCTGACGATGGTGGTGGTGACGCACGAAGAGCGAGTCTCCCGGGCGGCGGCGAAGGTGCTGCGGCTCAAGGAGGGCCAGCTGGTCGCCGAGGGAAGCCGGGCATGACCTTCGCCAAGCTCGCCCAGCTCGCCGGCATCAACCTGCGCCGCGACGGCAAGGGCGCCTTCTTCTCCGCCTTCGGAGTGGCGATCGGCATCGGGGCGCTGGTGTTCTTCGTGGCCCTGGGCTCGGGCATCGGGACGCTGCTGCGCGAGAAGGTCTTCCCCTCGGACGCGCGGGCGATCGAGGTGGTGCCGCCGCGGCTGACGCTGTCGGCGCTGGGCGGCGGCAAGCTCGACGAGGCGGCGCTGGCGCGCATCGCCGCTCTGCCCGGGGTGGACCGGGTCTTCCGCAAGATGGAGCTGCGGGTGCCGGCGATGGGCGGCCCGGCCCCGGGGCTAGTGCAGACCTTCCGGGTGCCGCAGCACATCTGGCTGGCGATCATCGCGGTTGGCGTCGAGCCCGAGTACCTGGGCTCGGACGTCGCCAGAGGGGTGGCCTTCGCCGACCCGCCCGAGGGCAAGCCCATCCCCGCGCTGGCGGCGCGCCGGCTGCTCGAGCTCTACAACCGCAGCTTCGCCCGCTCGCAGGGACTGACCGCCATCGGCGAGCCGCTGCTGATGACCGCCGCCGGAGCCGAGCTGCTGCAGGTCCACCTCGGCCGCAGCATGCGCGGCCTGACTTCCTATCAGGAGAAGCTGGTCGGGCTGTCGTTCGCGGGTCTGTCCGACCAGGCTCCGCTGCACGGAGTGCTGATCCCATTGGAGACCGCGCGGCGCATCAACCGCGAGTACGGACTGGACGCCGACAGCTACTCGGCGCTGGCGGTCATCGCCAAGAGCCCGGGGGCGGTGCCGGCGCTGGTGCAGCAGATCCGCGCCATGGGCTTCGGCATCGACGAGAGCGAGCGCAGCCTCTCGCAGAACGTGGGGATGGCGGTGGCGCTCACCACCGGGGCGATGGCGCTGCTCAGCGCGCTGATCTGCCTGCTTGCCGGGGTGAACATCGCCCATTCTCTGTCGGCCAGCGTCCGGGCCCGGGCGCGCGAGCTGGCGCTGCTGCGCGCGGTCGGCGCCACCCGGTTCGACGTGGCGGCGCTGGTCCTGGCCGAGGCCTCGGTGATCGGCCTGATCGGCGGAGCGACGGGAGCCTGCGGCGCGCGGCTGCTGGGCCTCGGCCTCGACGCCGCCGCCAGGCAGTGGCTGCCCGAGTTCCCCTTCAAGCCCGAGACCTTCTTCTCTTATTCTCCGCTGCTGTTGGCCTTCGCCACCGCGCTGGGGCTGCTGGCGGCGATCCTCGGCGCCCTGGCCCCGGCCCTCTCCGCCTCGCGCGCCGATCCGGCCCGCGCGCTGGCAGGTTGATCGCTTGGACGCTCCCGTGGAAAGGCATTCTTCGGCGCCGGCCGGCCTGCGCGGCGCGCTGTGGGCCAACGGCCTGGCGCTGGCGCTGCTGCTGTGGATTGGCATCCGCTACCTGCTGATTGGGCTCGAGGTCCGCTCGGCGAGCGTGGTCGCGCTCACCGCCATCCCGCCCTGGCCTCTCTATGCCGGCTTCGTCGCCCTCGCCGCGGCGCTGGCCGGGTTGGTCGGCCTCGCGGTGGCGCGCCGGGCGACGCCCGAGAGCAAGGTGTTCCGCCTGCTGCCGGTCGCGTCGGCAATCTGCCTGTCGACCCATTGGTTCGTGCTACCCACCGCAGTCCCCCCCATCGCCCTCGATCAGTTGGCGATCCAGGAGCTGGCCGATGTCCCGTCGCTGGTGACTCCCGACTCCTACGGCCTGCTCCCGGTGGACGCCGAGCCGATCGCTGCGGCGCTGAGGACTTTGCCCTGCCCGTATCTGCGCAACGGCCAGCCGATGACTCCCTGGGCGCTGAGCGTGGTGCGCGATTGCACCGGGCCGATCGTCGAGCTTCCCCCTGGGATCCAGGCCGGGACCCTGCTTTACTGCGTCGCCGCCGATCGCAGGAAGGCCTGGATGAGTGGCGTCGGAACAGCCTCGAGCCTGATCGGCCGAGGGCTGCTCCAGTACCAAGGGCGCCCCGCCATGGTGGCGTTGGGCGAGACCGGCAAGGTGGAACAGCGAGCAGCGGAGTCTGGCCCGGTGCATCCAACGGCCAGCGCCAATCCCGACGCCGGCCCCTGAGCGATTCGCCGATCCCTTGCCTTCCTCTCTACTCGCCGCCGCCCCCGGCCACAGATTGACCTGCAAGACTCACCCGCACCCGCGCGAAGCACCGAAAGGAACTGCCATGAAAGTCGCCGCCAACACCGTCGTCTCGCTCGAGTACTCGCTGCATCTGGGAGACGGCGCCGTCATCGACAGCTCCAAGGGCGGTGGACCGCTCACCTACTTGCACGGCTCCGGGCAGATCATCCCCGGGCTCGAGAAGCAGCTCGCCGGCATGGAGAAGGGCGAGTCGAAGCAGGTCAAGGTCGCTCCGTCCGACGGCTACGGCGAGCGCGATCCGCAGGCGGTGCAGCAGGTGAGCAAGGAGATGTTCGGCGGCAAGGAAATCAAGCCGGGCGACGAGTTGGTGGCGGTCGACGATCAGCAGAACGAGATTCCGGTGCGCATCGAGGCCGTCACCGGCGACACCGTGACGGTGGACTTCAACCACCCGCTGGCCGGCAAAACCCTGCACTTCGAGGTGACGGTGGCCGAGGTGCGCGCGGCGACCGAGGAAGAGCTCAGCCACGGGCACGTGCACGCCCACGGCGATCACCACCACCATCACTGAGGTTCCGCCGAGCCCGACGACACCCGCGCGGACGGCTTGAACCAGGCCGCCCGCCTCAGGGCTGCCGGTAGCTGACCTTGGAGATCACCAGCTCGGCCTGTCCCTTGGGGCGGGCCACGGTGATCTCGTCCCCCTCGTGCTTGCCGAGCAGCGCCTTGGCCATGGGCGACTCGCAGCTGATGCACCCGTTGGCCACGTCGAACTCGTCCGGCCCGACGATGCGCCAGGTGGTCTCCTCGCCGTCCTCGTCCTCGACCGTCACCCAGGCGCCGAACAGGACCTTGTCGGTCTCGCCGTTCACCTGGTGCACCACGGTGAGGCTCTCCAGACGCTTGGAGAGGAAGCGCATGCGCCGGTCGATCTCGCGCAGCTTCTTCTTGCCGTAGATGTACTCGGCGTTCTCGCTGCGGTCGCCCTGCGCGGCGGCGGCCGAGACCTCGGCGGTCACCTTGGGGCGGTCCACCTTCCAGAGCCTCTCCAGCTCCTGCTGCAGGCGCTTGAAGCCCTCGGGAGTGATGTAGCGGGCGCCGTGCGAGCGGGGCAGCTCTTCCCGCTCCTCCTCCTGCTCGCCCTCGTCTTCCTTGAGAAACGCCTTGGACATGCGATCAACCTTCGATGGCAGTTTGACTCGGGGCAAGCCGTTGCTGGCGCCGGGTCTCGGTCACCAACAGAGCGGTTCGCGCCGATTCATCCCTAGGGAAGCTTGCCGGCAGCCTCGAGCTCGAGCAGCACGCGCTCGGGGGTCAGGGGCAGCTTGCGGAAGCGGTGGCCGGTGGCCAAGGAGACCGCGTTGGCGATCGCTGCCGCCGCCGGGATGAGTGAGGGCTCGCCGATTCCCTTGGCGCCGTAGGGGCCGGCCGAGTACGGGTCCTCGATGAACAGGACATCGACCGGTGGGGCGTCGAGGAAGGTGGGGATCAGGTAGTCGGTGAAGTTGGCGTTGAGGCAGCGGCCGTCCTTGAGCTTGAGCTCCTCCATCAAGGCCCAGCCCATCCCCTGCACCACCCCGCCCTCGACCTGCCCCTCGAGCATCGCCGGGTTGATGGCCTGGCCGACGTCGTGGGCCGCCGTGAAGCGCACCACCCGGGTCCGGCCGCTGCGCAGGTCGACCTCGACCTCGGCGATCTGCGTTCCGAAGCAGTAGGTGCTGTAGGCCTCGCCCAGCCCGGTCTGCGGGTCAAACTCCTTGCGCGGCGGCGCGTACCAGCCCTCGGAGGTCAGGTTCACCTTGCGCTCGATGCAGGCCTTGATCGCGTCCTGGAAGCCGATCAGCGCCGGCCCGCCGGGACGGCCGAAGCCGCCGGCCACCACCGCCAGCTCAGCGACCGGCAGCGCGAGCTTCTTGGCGGCGACCTCCAGCATCCGGGCCCGGACCCTGCGTGCGGCGTCGAGGGCGGCGTTGCCGCTCATCACGGTGGTGCGCGAGGCGACGGTGGGGCCGCTGTCCGGGACCGACTCGGTGCTGGTCGGCATCACCCGCACCCGCGACACCGGCAGCCCCAGCTCCTGGGCCACCAGCTGCGCGGCGACGGTGAACGCGCCCTGGCCGATCTCGGTGCCGCCGATGGCCACCTGGACCGAGCCGTCGGGGCGCACGTGCAGCAGCGCGCCCGAGCCCTCCAGGTACTGCCCTCCGGCGTGGAGGCAGCAGCCGTAGAAGCAGCAGCCGATGCCGATCCCCTTCTTCAGCGTCGGGGAGGAGCGGTTGAAGGCCAGCATCTCCTGGCGTTTCGCCTCGTAGCCGCTGCGCTCGAGGGCGGCCTCCAGCACCTTGAGGCCCGGCGCGCTCTCGCGCAGCGGCTGGCAGGTGGCGGTCTGGTCGCCGACGCCGAGCATGTTGCGGCGGCGGATCTCCGCCGGCGAGATCCCCAGCTTCTCCGCCAGCTCGTCGAGCTGGGTCTCCATGGCGAAGGTGACCTGGGGAGTGCCGAAGCCGCGGAAGGCGCCGCCGAAGAGGTTGTTGGTGTAGATGACGTCGGTATCCACCCGCACCGCCGGCGAGCGATAGGGCCCGATGGCGGTCGAATTGGCGCGCTCGCTGACGATCGCCGACAGCCCGGTGTAGGCGCCGGCGTCGCAGGCGATGTGCACCTGGGCCGCGACCAGCTTCCCCTCGGCGTCGACGCCCAGCTTGTTGCGGATCTTCATCGCGTGGCGCTTCGACGACCAGGCGATGTCCTCGCCGCGGGTGTAGACCAGCTTCACCGGCCGGCCAGTGGCGCGGGCCAGCAGCGCGGCGCAGGCCGCCGGCTCGCTGGGATAGTCCTCCTTGCCGCCGAAGCCGCCGCCGGTGGTCGCCTGGATCACCCGCACCCGCGAGAGATCCAGCCCGAGCACCCGGGCGACGGCCTTCTGGACGTAGAACGGGGCCTGGGCCGAGGCGTGGACGGTGACCCCGCCGTCGGGCTCGGGGATGGCCAGCACGCCGTTGGTCTCGAGGTAGGCGTGCTCCTGGTAGCCGGACTCGAACTCGTTCTCGAGGATCAGCTGCGCCTTCTCGAAGGCCTGAGCGGTGTCGCCCTTGATGACCCGCTTGCGGGTCTGGACGTTGCCGCCCTCGTGCAGCGCGATCGTCCCGGGCGCCACCGCCTCGTCGGTGCCGCGCACCACCGGAAGCTCGCGGTAGTCGACCCTGATGGCCCTCGCGGCGGCCGCGGCCTGCTCCAGGGTGTCGGCGGCCACCAACGCGATGCGGTCGGAGAGCATGCGCACCCGGGTGGTCGCCAACAGCGGCTGATCGGCCACCGAGACTCCGATCTGGTTCTCGCCGGGGACGTCCTTGGCGGTGAGGACCGCCACCACGCCCGGCATCTCTCGCGCCGCGGCCACGTCGATCGACAGGATCTCCGCGTGCGGGTAGGCCGACACCGCCACCTTGCAGTGCAGCGTGCCGGCCGGCTCGAGGTCGTCCACGTAGCGGGCGCGCCCGCTGACCTTCTCCACGGCGTCCACTCGCGTCGAGCGGGCGCCGACGACGCGCGCGTTCCCGGTCATCGCGTCTTCTCCTCCGCCGCGAGCTGCCGCGCCTTGTCGAAGGCGCGCACGATCTTGGCGTAGCCGGTGCAGCGGCAAAGGTTGCCGGAGAGCGCCTGCCGCACTCGCTGCTCGTCGGCGTTGGGCTCGGTGTCGAAGAGGTGGGCCCCGGCGACGGCGATCCCCGGGGTGCAGAAGCCGCACTGCACTCCGGCCTGGTCCACCAGCGCCTTCTGGAAGGGATGCAGCCCGTCGGAGTGGCCGCTGCCGAGGCCCTCGACGGTGACGATGGGCTTGCCGGCGGCCTGCTTGGCGAAGATCAGGCAGCTGTTGACCGGCCGGCCGGCCAGCAGCACCGTGCAGGCCCCGCACTCCCCTTCCCCGCAGCCCTCCTTCACCCCCAGGTACCCGAGGCTGCGCAGGGCATCGAGCAGGCGGATGCCCCGGGCGAAGCAGGCGGTGCGGCGGGTGCCGTTGACCAGCAGCGTCAGCTCTTCGGTTGGCACGCGAAGGCTCTCCTTCCTCAGGCGACCCGGCGAGAGGTCTCGAGCGCGCGGCGCAGGGCGTCCTCGGTGGCGCCCACCGCCAGCCGCTCCTTGTAGCGCCGGCTGCCGCGCACGTCGTCGATGGGCTTGATGTCCGCCAGCACTGCGGCGCGGATCCCGGCGATCAGCGATTCGCTCAGCCGCTGCCCGGCGAGGGCCCGCTCCACCGAGGCGGCGCGCAGCGGGACCGGCGCGCAGCAGCCGTAGGCCACCCGGGCCTCGAGGATGCGGTCGCTCTCCAGCGACAGCGCCACCGCGGCGTTGACGATGGCGATGACGTTGGCCCCGCGGTTGCCGAACTTGCGGAACTCCTGGAACCCGAAGCGGCCGATGGGCAAGGCGACCGAGGTCAGCAGCTCGTCGGTGGCCAGCACGGTCTGGCCGGGGCCCTTGAAGACTGACTCGAGTGGCAGCGCGCGAGAGCCGCGGGCGCTCTCGAGGGTGGCGGTGGCTCCCAGGGCGATCAGCGCCGGGACGAGGTCGGCGGCGGGCGAGGCGTTGGCGATGTTGCCGCCCACGGTGGCCCGGTTGCGGATCTGCGGGCTGGCGAATTCGCCGGCGGCGGCGAGCAGCGCCGGCAAGGAGCGCTTCACCGCCGGATGGCTGAGCAGATCGGCGACCAGGGTCAGCGCCCCGATCCTGAGCGCGCCGGGCTCCTCGCGCACGAAGGCGAGCTCGGCCAGGTCGGCGATGGAGAGCAGCTTCTGGGCGCGCAGCTTGCCCGACTCCAGCCGCAGCATGACGTCGGTGGCGCCGGCGACCGGCCGCAGCGCCGGGCCCTCGCTGGCCAGCCGCGCCAGGGCCTGGGTGAGGGATTCGGCCAGCTCGATGTCGATGGTCATGGTCGCGCTCGCGGGGATCGTTCTACCGCGCGACGGCAGACAGATCCATCGCCCGGCCGCACTGGGCGCAGGGCGGCGAGCGCTACGGCTTGACCGGAGCGGCGGGGCTCGATTGGGAAGGCTGGGACGGTGAAGGCTTGCCGGAGAGGGCCGCCTTTTGCTCCTCGGCCTGTTTGTTGATCTCTTTGGCCTTCTGCAGCAGGTCCTGAGGCACCAATTGGCGGATCGCCTCGCCCTTGGGAAATGGGGCGGGCGTGAACTTCTCCGGGAAGCTGGAGACGCCGCCGGTTCCCCGCGCCACCAGCTCGTAGCCGCGCCCGCCGGGCAGGTAGACACGGACCATGTTCATCGGCGGGACCTGGGGCGTGTACCAGACGTCGATGTCCCCGGCCGAGCTCTTCTTGCGCACGTGGCGGCAGGTGATGGGACCGGCCAGCGTCCGCAGGGTGATCTCCTCCTCGATCACCTTTTGCGTGGGATCAGGGCGGCAGGGCGAGGGCGCCCCCTGGTCGTTGCTCGGAACTTCGTAGATCGCCGCCCCCTGGCGGAACAAGGTGACCTGGCGCCCGTCCACCTTGGTGCTGCGGGTGGCGATCTCCCCGACCTTGTCCATCCACAGCTCCATCCACTTCGCCGGCTTGTCCTTCCAGGGCGCGCCCACCAGCAGGACGCGGAAGGTCTGGGTGAGGTTGGGCTTGCCGCCCTGGATCACCGCGTACTCGGCCCACTGGCCGGTCGGGCCCGGCAGCTCGTCCGGCGCCAGCGCCGAGATGCCCGCCATCGCCGAACAGGTGGGCGCTGGCTCAGCCGGCCAGGCAGCATTCGGGAGGCACAGCGCGAGGAGCGCCGCCGACAGCCATCTCGTCATGGGGAGACCTCTCCTGCCAGCATTACCACCTTGCCGACGCCATCTCGAACCATCGCCAGTTTTCCGGCCGAGCCGTCTATAACCGCCGCCGAGATCCAGAAGCGGCTGCCTTCGCAGGCCAGGTAGAGGGACCCGGGGCGCGCTCCCGGCGCAGGCTCGCGGACCGCGACGCCGCTCGGCGCCACTTCCAGCTGAAAGGGAACGGCGCGGCCATGCGCTCGATAGCCGGTCGGCAACAGCTCGTGGGAGCTCGCCACGGCCCGCTCGATCTCCCTGGGATTGGCACAGCCGCCGCTTCCCGGGCGCTCTACTGCGGCGCGGACCAGGCGCATGGCCGTCAGCGCCCGGTCGGCTGCCGGGGTGGCTCCGCCGGCATCTTCGTCTATCGGCAGCGGGCCCAGGCGCAGGGTGGCGGCGATCAGCGCCAGCGGAAAGAGGTGGGTCCACAGCGGCATCTTCCAGCGGTGGAGGGTGGCTCCGGCCAGCCATACCCCGTAGCCGACGGCCAGCGCCGCCAGCGCCAGCGCGCAGCCCAGGCACGGCGCCGCGGGGGAGAAGCGCATCGGCGAGAGGAGCAGCACCACAGCGGCGCGGATCGCCGGCCCGTGGCGCGCCACGCCCGCCACCAGCAGAGCGGCGTACAGAAGGAATCTCAGCCAGCGCAGCATCGAAAGAAGGCCCTGTCCCGCCGAGGCGCCCGCCCCGGACCGGCTCAGGGCAACGGCATACCGATCGTCAGGTAGAAGGTGTTGATGTACTTCTGATACGCCTCGAAGGCCTTGGGGAGGAAGACCAGCAGGCCGGTGCCGGTTCCCAGCATCAGCGCCCCGGTGGTGACGGCGTACTCGGTGGCCGCCTGCCCTTCCTCGCCAGCCAGCGCGCGGGCCAGGCGTCCCAGCAGCCGCACCGTGCGAAGCCCCAGTTGCATGCGGTCGAGCATCAGTTGCCTCCTGGCTGGCCGGCCGGGCTCAGGTGGGCGACCACGGTGCTCCCGGCCCGGATCGCGGGCATCGCCGAAACCGTGTACCGGGCGCGGGTGCCGCCGCTGGTGGCCTCGACCACTCCGCTGCCGGTGTCGCCCACCTGCTCGGCGTACTCGGCGACGCTCCAGCCCCGCCGCTTGAGCTCGTCGCGGATGTGGCGGGTGGCCGCGGCCATCGACAGCGCCGGCTCGTGGTAGGTGATCACCCGGGCCCCGCCGGCGTCCTTGGCGGTGACCACCATCACTCCCACCGCCTCGGGCGACATCGCCAGCTCCTGCGCCAGCCCAGCGCTGGCCGGCTGCGGCTCCACCGGGCCGTCGACCGGGATCAGCGAGGGGAAGACGAAGGTGTGCCCGCTCTTCTGGGACTGGATGGCGACCACGATCTGGGAGCGGCCGCTCTCGGCCAGCGCCGAGACCACGTAGGAGTTCGCGCTCCCCTGGACCTGGGGCAGCAGCCGCTTGCGCGCCAGCTCCTGCAGGTAGAAGTCGCGCACCCGCTCCGGCGAGTCCTTGGTCTCGAAGTGCGAGACCCTCACCGGCACCCCGTTCACCCCCAGCCCCTCGCCCATCGGAAACTCCAGGCTGGAGGGGTACTCGGGCATCAGGCCGTCGGGATAGTAGAGCGCGGTCGGCTCCGGCTCGGCCTGGGCGGCCTGGACTCCCGAGGATCCCAGCTCCACCCCGGCCACCACCAGCCCCGTCCCCACCGCCGCCGCGCCCAAGGCGCGCATCAGAGAATTCAGGTTCACGGTCAGCCCCCGCAGTTGCTGCTGTCGGTGTAGCTGCACTCGCCCTCGACCTTCTTGGGGCACGGGCAGCCCAGGTAGTTGGGCCCGCGCTTGGAGTAGGCCTTGTAGTAAGGGCTGTCGTCCTTGTTGCGGGTGTCCTTGTAGACGTTGGTGTAGTGCTTGCGCATCGTCGCGTGGTCCGGGGGATCGTTGACGATCAGGTCCATGGAGCCCTCGGCGCCCCCGCCGGTCAGCGGTTTCGAGGCCACCGTGGAGTTGAGCGGCCAGTGGACACCGAAGAACCCGAGGTAGTTGCCCAGGTTGTTGATGAAGCCGAGCTTCGCTGCGAACCCCAGGAAAGCCATGTGGTGGACCTGCTTGCAGTAGTCGCTCGAACAGCGATTTCCCTGCATGGTCTCGACAGCGTCGTCGCCTTTCTTGAGGTCCCACTGGTCGGCGATGATCGCCTGGGCGATGGGGAAGTCCATCTCCTGGCTCGGCAGCATGTCCTGCTGGAAGCCGGGGAGCATCATCTTGCCCAGCATGATGTTCTTGACGTGGAAGGTGACGCTGCCCTCGATCTTGCCCTTGTTGTTGAAGCCGAAGTGGTCGAAGACCTGGGTCATCACCTTGTTGATCGGGCCGGTGTTGAAGCCAGAGGTGAGCGCCACGTTGTAGATCTCGGCGTCGTTGTTGGTGAGGGTCAGCTTGTCCTGGGGAAAGGTGACCTCGATGGTCAGCGGCTTGGCCAGGTTGCTGAACGCCAGGATGTTGGGGGTGGCGCCGTCCAGGTCGTCGCCCCAGCGGTTCTGCACCTCGCTGAGCAGGGCGCTCTTCTGCTGGTCGAACAGCGCCTGGTGAGCGGCGGGGCGGTCGCCGTCGGCCTGGTAGTCCGACAGCCGCACCGCGGTCATCTCCCACACCAGGTAGCGGCCGGCCTCCTGCGCCTTGAGTTTGGCCAGGCTCAATTCGTAGAAGTAGATGGCGTAGAGCATCGTCGGCACCAGCACCAGCGTCAGCAGCGCGAACTCCACCGCCGCCCCGCCCTGCTCGCCTGCGCGAATTCTCCGCATGGTCTCGCTCCTCGCTCCGGGCGCGGCGCCTCAGTGGATCAGGATGGCCTTGAGCTGGTCGGGCGACAGGCCCAGCCCACCCACCAGCTGCGAGATGCCGCTGTGCAGCCGCACCGGCGACAGCTTGGCCCGCCAGTAGGGGTTGAACAGGTTGGGCGGCTCGGCGGCGGCGCCCGGCCGGTGGTAGTAGGCCCTGGCGTGTGCCCAGGCGTGGACCCCGTCGAAGAAATCCCCGCCCAGCTTGCCGGCCTTGAAGCTGGCGGTGTTCCCGCTTCCCAGCTCGACCTTCTGCTCGCTCTCGCCGAAGCCCATCACGTTGCCGATGTTCAGCCGGGCGTCGGCGCTCGACTTGTAGCCGGCGGCGGCGAACGAGGGCATCCACTGGTCGGGCCCGGAGTCGTTGTCGATCTTGAGCGACAGGTAGGCGGTCGGCCCCCAGAACTCGTGCTTGTCCTCCTGCTCGCACTTGACGTTCTTGGTCCAGGCGTAGTCCGGGCAGCTGGGGACGGTGTACTTGTCCCGCCCGTCGTAGCGGCAGTGGAACCGGTCGCTCGAATCCTTGGCGGACTGGACGCCCACGATCTTGGCCGCGCCGCCGCCCGAGACGTAGCTGAGGGCCCCTCCGGCCTTGACGTATTCCGCCGCCGCCATCGCCGTCCCGCGAGACCACTCCGACTTGTACGGATAGTTCATGAAGGCGTAGTTCCGGTCGCCGCTGGGATTGAGCCCCTGCGACTGGGTCGGCATCGAGTTCTGGGCGTCATTGGCCTTGCGCTCGGCGATGCCGCACAGCCGGTTCTTCTCGGCCACCGCGGAATTGTAGTTGTCCTGGGCGGTGTAGTAGTCGGTCTGGGCCTGGTTGGCGTTGGTGCACGACTGGGGAGTGGGGTTGCAGGGCGAGGACGGGCAGCGGCCGGAGTCGCTCTGGCACTGGGCCTTCAGGTTGTCCCAGTTGGTCTTGGCCTGATCCATGGCCGTCTTGGCATTGGCCTCGGCGGTCTTGGCGTCGTCGCAGGCCTGCTTGGCGTCCGAGGCGGCCTGCTGCTTCCTCGACATGTCCTGCAGCTGGCCGCTCATGTCGTTGCTGGCGTTGCCGCCGCAGTCCTCCTCGCAGAAGGTGTTCTTGGCCATCGGGGTGACCAACCTGGTCGAACCCTGGAACTTGAGCCCGCCGATGTACGACATCACCGCGGCGACCTTGGCCATGACGCCGTTGGAGGAGTTCTCGTTGAGCCCGTTGCCGCTCTCCCAGGTCGGGTCGCTGCCGTTGGAGCTGAGCCGCGAGGCGTTGGAGATCATCGCCATCAGCCGCTCGGCGCGCTTGCCCGGGTCGTCGCCGCTGCCGTTGGGCGAGGGCTCGTTCTGGTCGTTGTACCAGGAGGTGCCGTCGGGGATGTTCTCCGAATCGTCGCTGAACATGCCCTTGTAGATGTTCAGCCCGTTCTCCACTCCCATGATCCCGTCGTAGGTGGCGCTCCAGCCGCCGCCGGAGTTGACCTTCTCTCCGGCGATCTTGCGCATCAGCTTGAGCTGGAAGTTCTCGGCGCTGCTGGAGACCGCCCCCGCCGCCGCTCCAGCCAGGGCGATCACCGTCATCAGCCGCATCGCCCGCTGGGCGTTGAACATCGCGTACTTGTTCAAATAGACGATGAACTGCACGCCGTAGGCGACCGCGCTGTCGATGGCGTCGGAGACCTGGCCGACGATGTCCGCCACCTGCCACAGCGCCTGGGCAGCCCTCTCCAGGTAGGGATAGATGTTGGAGAGGATCGACTGGCAGGGACAGCCGAAGGCCGCTGTCCAGGGGATGGCGCACAGCACCTGGCAGATTCTGGCCATGATGCAGGCCAGCGAGGCCAACGTCTGCACCAGGTCGCCGATGATGCCGATGAACGCCTCCAGCCCGTCGATCGCCGCCACGAAGGTCTGCACCGCCATCGCCGACACGAACTGGGTGGCGATGGTGCGGTTGACGAAGGAGATGAAGTTCAGCGAGCGGGCCACCACCGTGGCGGTGGAGAAGGCGGCCGAGTCGGCGGCGTTCTGCAACTGCACCCGCTCGTCGATGGCGTGGCCGATGTTGATGGTGACCAGCACCGCCATGGCCAGCACCAGCATGGTGATGGCACCCAGGACCAGCGCCTGGCCGGCCTCGTCGTCCCGCATCGTCTTCCGCATCTGCGTCAGCAGCATGGCCGTGTACTCCGCGCGAGGGCTTTAGCAGGACCGCTACACTGGTCGGGCGCGCTCAACCTCCGGAGCAGTCCGGAGGACTGTCGAGGAGGCCGTCGGTGTTGAAGGGATTGGACTGCATGCGCATGGTGTGGGTGGTGACCAGCGGGAAGTAGAAGTTTCCGGTCGCCGCCCAGATCGCCAGCCGGGTCATGGTCCCGGAGCTGATCCCGTTGTAGCAGTTGGGCGTCTTGTTGCCCTGCAACTCCATCGCCAGCCGCACGTCGGCCGGCCACTCGATGCCCACCGAGAGCGGACCGGAGCCGTAGTTGATCTTGGGGTGCGCCGGGTCCCAGCCGACCAGCTTGATTCCGCCCTGGGCCGCCAGCCAGGACTCGAACAAGAGCCAGTTGGCGAAGGGGATGCGCAGCGGGAAGAAGTAGGTCAGCCGGATGGTCAGCTGCGATTGGCGGCGGACGGCGAAGCCGTCCTGGGTGGCGTCGAACTCGATCTCGTCCTTGCCGTTGAAGTCGGCCTTGGTCGGGTTGAGGATGTCGACCGAGATCACTTCCTTGTCGAAGAAGCTCTTGCTCAACGGGTTGAGCACCTTGTGGACGATCAGCGCCTGCTCGGCGATCTTGAGCAGGTCGTCCGGCAGGCCCCCCAGGCCCAGGCTGCCGAGCAACGAGTCCGAGTAGGGAATCGACGGCCGGGTGGGGATGAGGGCCATCTCCGCGGCCAGGACCATGTCCGCCTTGCGCAGGCTGTTGACGATGCCGGCGCGGGCCGCCTGGTAGGCGGCGAACTCGGTCATCAGCCGGGCCTGCTGCATCATCGTCAGCTGCAAGATCCCGAGGAGCATGAAGATCATGCCCGGGAAGACGATGGCCGACTCCACCGCGGCCTGGCCGCTCTCGGAGCGGCGCCTGAGCAGGTGGCGGCCCATCATCGGTGCACCTTGATCTGGACTTCGTTGGGCTTGCCGGTGGGCGGCCCCCGCTTCCCGCCGCCGAAGAGCAGGAGCTTGGTCGACCCTTCTTGCAGGCCGAGCACGGTCACCACCCCGCCGCCGGCCTCCATCCGCACGATCTTCGGGTTCTCCACCCCGCAGAAGTCGGGGCCCTTGTAGCTGGCCTTCTCGCCGACCCCGAGGTTGATGGTCGAGGGCATCCGCTGGACGCGGGCCGCCTGAGGCATCATCTGGTGGCCGCCGGTCAGTTGCTTCTGGGTGACGGTCTGATTGCGAATCCAGGCCGGCTCCTGCTGGGCGAGCGCCGGTCCGGCCGCCAGCGCCAACCCCAGCGCCGCCAGAAATCTGAAGGGTGCTCGCCCTGTCATCGCGTCCTCCCTCCCTGAGCCTCGCTCAGTTGGTGCCATTTTTATCCGCCGCGTCGACGCAGCGCATCGGTCATCCGGACCGGCCAAATCGCCAGGTATTTTGGACCCCTAGCAACATCGCATGCTGGCTGGCCCTCGTCGAGCCGACGGCTTCGGCGCAGTCCGGCCCCGCCTGGCCGCGCGGGGGATGGCGGCCGCGGCCGTCCGAGAACGCTCGCCGGCGGCGCTTTCCGGATTCGATTCAAGGGTCTAGACTGCCGCTGACCTTTGCCGAGGATTCGATGCGCCCGATTGCCGCCCTGCTCCTTCTCGCCGCCTCGCCCGCGCTGGCCGCCGACGTCCGGGTGAAGTCGAAGCACGAGACCGCCGCCGTCGATGGCTCGCCGGCCACCTTCTATCAGCTGGGGCCGGAGGAGACGCTGCGCGGGGCGGCCATCGGCCCGGGGAGCGTGGTGGTGGTGCTGCGCCGCGTCGGAGCCAAGCCGCTGCCGGTGAAGCTGGTCCGCGACGGCCGCGAGGTGGCCAAGCTCACCGCCGCCGGCAAGGGCAAGGACAAGCTCAGCGGCAAGGGCGAGCTGGCGGCCCCGGCGCAGGAGAAGACCATCGACCTGCCCCCGGGCCCGCACACCCTGTTCATCGAGGCGGGCAAGGGCGAGGGCTACGTGCTGGTCGGGTTCCACGAGCCGCCGGCCGCCCCGCCCGCCAGCGCCAGGAAAGAGCCCAAGGACAAGGAGCCCAAGCTCGCCAAGGCCGAGGCCGCCGACGCCAAGGCCGAGCCCAAAGTCGCCATCGCCCCGCTGGTGGTGAAGAAGGAGGCGAGCGCCGAGGCCGAGCCGGCCATCGCCCCGCTTTCCAGGAAGGGCAAGGGCGGCCCGGCCGGTCAGAAGAAGGAAGCTGCCAAGGCCGACGAGCCGGCCGCTGCCGACAAGCCGAGCCAGGCCGAGCCGGCCGTCGCCGAGAAGGCAGCCCCGGAGAAGGTGGCCGCCGCCGATCAGCCTGCCTTCCGGCCGGCCGGGAGGCTGTCCGACGACGAAGAGATCCCGCCCCCGACGACCCCGGCGATCTCCGCCTCCAGTCCGACCTCCGCCTCCGGTCCGACCTCCGCGGCCAGCTCGATGTCGGCCCCGACCTCGGCCGCGCCCTCGCGCGAAGCTGCTCGCCTGCGCGCCGGCGCGCGCCTGGGCGCCGCCTCGCAGCTGCAGATGGGCGCCTCCGGCCCGGCCATCGGAGCCTCGGCTCGCTACGGCCTGGGCGGTAGCCTCTCGAACCTCTCGGTGGGCGCGTCGCTCGACTACTTCCACTACGGCTTCTCGTTCCAGGCCGGCCGGACCGCGTCGCTGCCGGCGCTGAGCCGCGGCGCCTCGCTGAACGCCCTGCCGCTGCTGGCCGAGGCCAGCTGGGCCTTCCGGCCGCTGACCTCTCTCGAGCTCTCGCCCTTCGCCGCCCTGTCCGCCGGCGGGGTGCTCTGCCTGTTGAGCGAATCCGGCTCCCTGGCCCCGGCCAGCTCGGCCACCGGCTTCTCCCCCGCCCTCTCGCTGGCGGTGGGCGCCGAGCTGCCCCTGGGCCGCGACCGGCTGGGCCTCGAGCTGCGCTACCTGATGGCCCGGTCCTCCGCGCTCGGCTCGCTGCGCTCGCTGGAGGTCGGCGGGCTGCTGGCGCAGGCCAGCTGGCGCTTCGGGATGTAGCCGGCGCCGGGCGGGCTCGGGCCCATTGCTCGGCCGCCCCGGCGGCCCGGCGGCGAGCGCGCCATTCCCTGAGGACCCATGCTCACCGACACGACAGTCCTGGTGGTCGACGACCAGAAGAACATGCGGACCACCACCGCCATCCTGCTGCGCGAGCAGGGCTACCAGGTCT
Organism: Myxococcales bacterium; assembly: GCA_037442205.1. GTDB lineage: Bacteria > Myxococcota > Myxococcia > Myxococcales > UBA5297 > JBBIQS01. The sequence continues at coordinate 65,925 of JBBIQS010000018.1, read as the reverse complement.
TCGAGGCCGGCTCGGTGGAGGAGGCCACCGCGCTGCTGTCGCGCACGCTGTTCGACGTGGTGCTCACCGACCTCAAGATGGAGCCCTTCGACGGACTGGAGCTGATCCGGCGGGCGGCGATGGTGGCCCCCGACGCCCAGATCATCGTGATGACCGCCTACGGGACCATCGAGAGCGCGGTGGAGGCGATGCGCCGCGGGGCCTACGACTACGTCACCAAGCCGTTCAAGGAGCCGGAGCTGCTGATCCGGGTGCAGAAGGCGGCCGAGCGGCGCCGGCTGATGAGCCAGGTCAACCTCTACGCCGACGACTTCCGCAAGAGCCACGGGCTGCACGCCATCGTCGGGCAGAGCGAGGTGATGAAGCGGCTGGGCAGCCAGATCGCCCGCGCCGCCACCAGCGACGCCACGGTGCTGGTGATGGGCGAGAGCGGCACCGGCAAGGAGCTGGTGGCCCGGGCGGTCCACGCCCTCTCCAAGCGCGCCGACAAGCCGTTCGTGGCGGTCAACTGCGCCGCCCTCACCGAGACCCTGCTCGACAGCGAGCTGTTCGGCCACGCCAAGGGCGCCTTCACCGGGGCGGTCAAGGCCCGCCGCGGGCTGTTCGAGGAGGCCGACGGCGGCACCCTGTTCATCGACGAGGTCACCGAGACCACCCTCGCCTTCCAGGCCAAGCTGCTGCGCGCCATCCAGGAGCACGAGATCCGCCGCATCGGCGAGAGCACCTCGGTCAAGGTGGACGTGCGGCTGGTGACCGCCACCAACCAGGACCTTCCCAAGGCGGTGGCCGAGCGGCGCTTCCGCGAGGACCTCTACTACCGGCTCAACGTGGTGCCGCTGCGGGTGCCCACGCTGCGCGAGCGGATCGAGGACATCCCGCTGCTGGCGCAGCACTTCGTCTCGCGCTTCAACGCCCGCAGCGGCAGCAAGCGCCGGCTCAGCGACACGGCGATGCACCACCTGTGCGCCTGGTCCTTCCCGGGCAACGTCCGCGAGCTGGAGAACGCCGTGGAGCGGGCCGCCGCCCTGGCCGAGGACGACGAGCTGACGCCGGAGGACTTTCCCTTCCAGGCCGAGCCCTGCCCGCCGCCGCCGGAGGCGCCCGGCGCCGAGACCAGCCGGCCGATCAGCCTGACCGAGGCCCTGGACGAGGCCGAGCGCGAGGCCATCGCCGCCTCGCTGGCGCGCAACCCCGGCGACCTGGTGTCGGTGGCCCGCGAGCTGGGGGTCAGCTCGACCACCCTGTGGCGCAAGATGAAGCGCCACGGGCTGACGCGCTGAGCGCCCGAGTCGCCGGCGCCCGGGGACATCCGTTCAGCCCCGCCCCCGGCGCGGCCGGCGGACGGCTCGGGCGCGGACCATTTCTTGAAGCGTCCCGAGGGCTTTGGTAGCGTTCTCGCCACTGTAGTGGAGGAAACATGCGACTGCGCCTCGGCTTCTTGATGCTGGCAATGGTGGCGGCGACCCCCGCGCTCGCCGACTCCCAGGACTTCCAGCTCTACCGGCTGGGCGAGCCTGTGGGGGGCGACGCCAAGACGATCAACAACAACTTCCGCATCTTCGCCAATCAGCTCGGGGTGGCGGTCTCCTCCTACAACCTGACTCCGCCGGAGACGCTGGGGCACTCGGCGTTCAACTTCGGCGTGGCGCTGGCGGCGACCAAGGTCGATGCCACCCCCGCCTACTGGCCGCGGGCCGGCACTCCCGCCACCGACCTGCTGCTGATGCCCACCGCCTACGTGCGCAAGGGGCTGCCGTTCTCCTTCGAGCTGGGCGGCAAGTTCGCCTACCTGCAGTACAGCCGGATGTCGGCGGCGACCATCGAGGTCAAGTGGGCGCTCAACGAAGGCTTCAACTTCCTGCCGCAGCTGGGCGTGCGCGGCCAGGGGACCAAGCTGATCGGGGCGCGCGACCTGAACCTGGTGACCGCCGGGGTGGACGTGGGCCTCGGCTGGCAGGTGCCGATCGGCGGCATGCTCACCCTGACCCCCTACGCCGGCTGGCACACGATCATGGTCAACGCCACCAGCGGGGTGATTGACTTCAACCCCGGCCGCCCGCTGGCCGACGCCCAGACCAACCCCACCGACCACACCGGGGTCTTCGACTCGGTCAACCTGGTCGACAACATGAACAACCGGATCTACTTCGGCGTGCGGCTGATCGCCTTCGTGGTCGAGCTGGTGGGCGAGGGCTCCATCAGCCAGGTGTACGGGATCAAGGACCGGATCTGGACCTACTCCGCCAAGCTCGGCCTCGACTTCTGAGGCAGCTGGCGAGCGGATTTGGCGGGCGGGCTCTGCGCGGGCCCGCCCGCTTCGTTTTTGGGGAGCGAAGCCCTCCCGTCCGGCACTCGCCTGCCCTATTCTCATGGCGCCGATGACGCGCCGGGTTGCCATCTTCATCCAGGGCGTTGTCCAGGGGGTCGGGTTCCGGCCCTTCGTCTACAAGCTCGCCTTGGAGCACAGGCTGAGCGGCTGGGTCCGCAACGCGGCCGACGGAGTGCGGATCGAGGCCCAGGGCGAGCCTGAGCCCATGGCGCGCTTCCTCGAGGGCCTGCGCTCAAGGCTACCGGCCCAGGCCTCGATCGATCGGATGGACGTCGCGGAGCTGGCGGCGGCGACCGAGTCCGGCTTCCGGATCATCTCCAGCGACCCGAGCGCGCACCCGCGCCCGGCGATTCCGGCCGACCTGGCGACCTGCCCCGAGTGCCTGGCCGAGCTGCGCGATCCCAAGCAGCGGCGCTACCGCTACCCGTTCACCAACTGCACGCTGTGCGGCCCGCGCTACTCGATCGTCGAGGGGCTGCCCTACGACCGGCCGAAGACCTCGATGAAGGGCTTTCCGCTCTGCCCAGACTGCGCCAAGGAGTACGGCGATCCGCTCGACCGGCGTTTCCACGCCCAGCCGATCGCCTGCCCGCGCTGCGGCCCGCGGCTGTCGCTGCTGGACCGCACAGGAGCAGTCCTGGCCAGCGGCGACGAGGCGCTGAGGCACGCCGGCAAGGCGGTGCTCGACGGGAAGGTGCTGGCGCTCAAGGGGCTCGGCGGGTTCCAGCTGCTGGCCGACGCCACCAACACCCGGGCGATCGTCCAGCTGCGCGAGCGCAAGCACCGGGTGGCCAAGCCGTTCGCGATCCTCTTCCCCACGCTGGAGGCGCTGCTCGACGACTGCCACGCCTCGGAGGCCGAGGTGAAGGCGCTCAGGTCCGCGCAGGCGCCCATTCTGCTGCTGGAGCGGTGCGAGGGCGGCCACGTGGTTTCGGAGGTGGCGCCCGGCAATCCGCGGCTGGGGGCGTTTCTCCCCTACACGCCGCTGCACCACCTGCTGGCGGGCGAGATCCGGCGGCCGGTGGTCTGCACCAGCGGCAACCTGACCGACGAGCCGATGTGCATCGAGAACGAGGAGGCGCTCTCCCGGCTTGGCGCGATCGCCGACCTGTTCCTCGTCCACGACCGCCCCATCGTCCGGCCGGTGGACGACTCGGTGGCAAAGATGGGCGCGCGCGGGCTGGAGCTGCTGCGTCGGGCGCGAGGCTTCGCACCGCTGCCTCTGGCGCTGCCTCGCAGGGCCCCGGCGATCCTGGCGCTGGGAGGAGAGCTCAAGAACACGGTGGCGCTGGCGGTGGGCGACCAGGTGGTGGTCAGCCAGCACCTGGGAGACCTAGAGAGCGCCGAGGGCGCCGAGCTGTTGGAGCGCACGGTCGAGGACCTGCTGCGGTTCTTCGAGGTGAAGCCGGAGGTCATCGCCTGCGACCTGCACCCGGATTACCGTTCGACCGCGCTGGGCGAGCGGCTGAGCGCGCGCTGGAAGATTCCGCTCGAGCGCGTGCAGCATCACCATGCCCACGCCATGGCCTGCGCCGCCGAGCACGGAATCGAGGAGGACTTCCTGGCGCTGACCTGGGACGGGACCGGCTGCGGCCTCGACGGCACGGTGTGGGGCGGCGAGGCGTTGGTGTGCCGCGGGGAGAGATTCGAGCGCTTCGCCCACCTGCGACCGTTCCAGCTGCCGGGTGGAGACCTGGCGGCGCGCGAGCCCAGGCGCAGCGCCGTGGGGCTGCTCTATCAATTCGACCGGCGGCTGGCGCACACAATGGCCGCCCGCTGGTTCACCGCGCCGCAGGCCCGGGCGCTGCTGGGGATGCTCGAGAACGGGCTGGCGGGGCCCACCACGAGCATGGGCCGGCTGTTCGACGCCGTCTCGGCGCTGAGCGGGCTGCGGGAGAAGGCGACCTTCGAGGGCGAGGCGGCCATGGCCCTGGAGTTCGCCGCCGCCCGCTTCGACTCGGCGGAGAGCTATCCGCTGCCGCTCACCGGCGACGAGCCGGCCTCCATCGACTGGGAGCCGATGGTGCGGCAGATCCTGGCCGACCTCGAGCACGGGATACCTTCCGCACGCATCGGCGCGCGCTTCCATGCCTCGCTGGCGAAGGCGATCGTGGCCATCGCTCAGGCAGCCGGGCTCAGGACCGTCGCGCTCTGCGGCGGGTGCTTCCAGAACGAGCGGCTGCTGCGGCAGGCCCACAAGGAGCTCGCGGCGGCCGGATTCACCGCGATCTCGCCGATCAAGCTGCCGCCCAACGACGGAGCGATTTCGCTGGGGCAGGTGCTGGCGGTGGCGCGGCGCGGGTGGGCGGCTGGGAGCCACGAGGGCATCGCGGCCGCTCCGCCAAGCCTCTGAACGAACTCACGTCTCAGGGCCAGTGGCCAGCCTGCTCACCCCTCCCGCGGATCCATCGCCTCTCGAAGCCCCTCGCCCACCACGTTGTAGGCCATGGCAGTGGCGAAGATCGCCAGCCCCGGAAACACCGCCAGCCACCAGGCGCCGGCCCCGGCCAGCTGCCGATGCGCCTCGGTGAGAATCTCGCCCCAGCTCGCCACCGGCGGCGGAGCCCCGAAGCCCAAGAACGACAGCGCGCTCTCCAAGAGCACTGCACCCGCCACTCCGAAGGTGGCCATCACCAGCACCGGCCCCATGGCGTTGGGCAGCAGGTGCCTCCACAGGATGTGCCAGTCGCTCGCCCCCAGCGCCCGCGACGCCTGCACGAAGCCCATCGGCTTGAGCCGCAGCATCTCGCCGCGCACCAGCCGGGCCACCGCCGGCCAGCGCGTCAGCCCCAGCACCACCATCAAGTGTCCTACCGAAGGCCGCTCCACCATCGCCAGGATCGCCAGCAGCAGGAAGAGCGTCGGGAACGACAGCATCACCTCGATCGCCCGCGACACCAGCCAGTCGATCGGCCCTCCGAAGTAGCCGGCCAGCGCCCCCAGCGCGATCCCGATCAGCACGTAGAGCGCCACTGCCACCAGTCCCACCGACAGGCTCACCCGCGCCCCATGGATCAGCCGCGCCAGCACGTCGCGGCCGGTTTCGTCGGTCCCCAGCAGATGCCCGTTTCCCGGCGGCGACGGCAGCTGCTCCAGGCTCAGGTCGATCCGGTACGGACCGTACGGAACTGGCGGCGCGATCATCCAATCGCCGCCCGCGGAATCGAGATCCTCCCGCAAACTCTGGTTGTCCAGCTCGCGCAGGGCCGCGGGATTGGTCAGGTTCGGCAAGACGAAGAGCTGGCCGTGGTAGCGCACCAACAGCGGCTTGTCGCTCGCCAGCATGTCGGCCACCAGCGCCAGCATCCCCAGCGCGGCGATTACTGCCAGCGCCAGCCGGTTCGAGCGCCTCACACAGAAACTTGACCAGGTGCTGCGCGTGCCCTCCAGGGACACTTGGCCTGGCATCTCCGGCGTCAGCGCCGCGGCGGTCGGGGAGGCGCTCACGGCGCAGAGCCCCGGCGAATCCGCGGATCGACCATCGAATAGAGGAGATCCGAGAGCAGCACGCCGGCCATGGTCAGCAGCGCCGCCAGCGTGGTCACCGCCATCACCGTGTTGTAGTCGCGGGTGGCGATGGCCTGGAATCCCAGCCGCCCCATCCCCGGCAGCCCGAAGACCTGCTCGACGATCACGCTCCCGCCCACCAGCGTCGGCACGCTCAGCCCGAGCAGCGTCACCAGCGGCACCAGCGCGTTGCGCAGCGCGTGGCGGTAGAGCACCGCTCCTTCAGAAAGCCCCTTGGCTCGCGCCATCAGCACGTAGTCCTGCCGCAGCGCCTCCAGCATCCCCGAGCGCAGGTGCCGCGCCACCAGCGCCAACTGCGCGTAGCCCAGGCAGAACACCGGCAGCGTCAGGTGCCACGCCAGATCCAGCCCGCGGCGAATCAGCCCCCACTCCTCGGCGCCGGGCGAGCGCAGCCCCTGCGCCGGGAACCAGGCCAGGAACCGCCCGCCGGTGAGCACCATCACCAGCAGGATGGCGATCCAGAAGCTGGGCAGCGAGTAGAGCCCCAGCAGCCCCGCCGACAGCCCCTGGTCGAGCAGGCTCCCCTTCCGCCCCGCCCCGGCCACTCCCAGCGGAATCGCCAGCGCGAACGAGAACAGCAAGCCCAGCGACGAGAGCAGCAGCGTGGTCGGCAGCGCCTCGGCGAGCTTGTCCAGCACCGGCCGCTGGTCGTAGCTCGACAGCCCGAAGTCGGCCCGGGCCAGCTTCGTCAGCCAGCGCAGGTATCGCTGCGGCAGCGGCTGGTCGAGCCCCATCGCCTCGCGGAAGGCCCTGGCCGCCGCCTGCCCTCCGGTCCCCAGCTGCTCCGGCGAGCCGAGCGCGCTCGTCGGGTCGCCCGGCGCCAGGTGGATCAGCGCGAAGGTCACCAGAGTGATCCCGAGGAAGGTCGGGATCATCCACAGCAGCCGCCTGGCCAGATAGGAAGCCATGCTGCCGTCAGCTCAGGGCTTGGTGGCCTGGACCGGGGCGCGCTCCAGCCAGACGTCGTCGAAGTTGTAGAAGTTGAGCGAGGGATAGATTCCCTTGACCCGGTTCTTGGCGGCGTCGAGGTCCGGCCGGACGTTGAGCCACAGGTAGGGCTGCTCCTCGTAGAGGATGCGCCCCAGCTCGCGGTAGATGGCGCTGCGCTTGCCGGCGTCGAACTCCACCCGGCCCTTCTCGATCAGCTCGTCCAGCTTGGCGTTCTTGTAGCCGACGAAGTTCGAGCCGTCCTTGGCCTGGCTGCTGTGCCAGATCTGGTAGGGATCGCTCCAGACGTCGGAGTCGCCCCAGAGCATCGAGCAGGCGTCGAAGTCGCGGTCGTGGATGCGCTTGGAGAAGACCGCCCACTCCATCTTCGAGATGTCCATCTCGATGCCCACCTTGCGGTAGCTCTCCTTGAGGACCACCGTCAGCTTGCTCAAGAACACAGAGTTCGAGGGCATCAGGAAGGTGAAGCGGAACGGGGTGCCGTTCTTGTCGAGCACGCCGTCGCCGTCGTGATCCTCCCAGCCGGCCTCGGCCAAGAGCGCCCGCGCCTGGGCCGGATCGTAGGGCAGCGGCAACAGGCCCGGGTCGCAGTCGTCGCCGTCCGAGTAGAAGTGGCAGGCGGTCGGCTTCTCCAGGTTGTAGAGGATGGTGCGGTTGAAGCTGTCGCGATCAAAGAGCAGCGCCATCGCCTTGCGCACCCGCTGGTCGGCGAAAAACGGCCGCTCCTCGTTCCAGCCCACCCACTCGTAGTTCTTGGGGAAGAAGCGGATGCGGTGGTAGCCGGTGACCAGCTCCGGGGTGTTGATCATGTCCACCCACACGCTGTGCTGGATCTGGGTCATCAGATCGAACTCGCCGCGCTCGAAGAGCTGGGTGGCCACGGTGTGGTCCGGGACGATGCGGAACACCAGCTTGTCGAGGTAGGGCTTCTTGCCCCAGTAGTCCTCGTTCTTGGCGAGCACGATCTCCTGCATCGTGGTCCAGGAGACGAACTTCCACGGCCCGCTGCCCACCGGCGCGCGATGGATGGGGTTGGAGCGGAACTCGCCCTTCTCGATCAGGTGCTTGGGCATGATCGGAAGCGTGGTGGCCAGCTGCCGCAGGAAGAGGAAGTAGGGCTTGCGCAGCGTCACCCGGAAGGTCAGCTCGTCGAGGGCCTTGTACTCCTTGACGTCGGTGTACGAGCTGCGGGCCGAGGTGGTCGGCTCCTTGGGGTCGAGGACCTTGTCCAGGGTGGCCACCAGGTCGTGGGCGGTGACCGGCTTGCCGTCATGGAACTTCATCCCCTTGCGCAGCTTGAAGGTGTAGCTGAGGTGGTCGGGCGACTCCTCGTAGCTCTCGGCCGCCGAGGGGAGCATCTGGTAGCGGGGATGGTCCTTGGCGTCGATGCGGTAGAGGGTCTCGTAGACCCGGCCCAGGGTGAGGCGGGTGGCCATCAGGTCGAGCGGGTCGAGCAGGTGCGGCGACAGGTGCGGCGGCTCTGCGTGGATGCGCACCGTCAGCGTCCCGCCGGGGGTCGGCGTCCCCTGGCCCACCGACGACGGGAGCTTGCCGACCAGCCAGGCCTCGTCGGCCACCGGCCCCTTGGGCGCCTCGGACTTCTTGGCCGGCTCCCGGCGCGGCTCCTCCTGCTTCGGACAGCCCAGGAGGAACAGCGCGACCAGCGCCACCGCCAGCGTCACTTCTTTGCGGCCGAGCACCACGAGGCCTCCCTCGAGGCGGCCCCTGGGAAGCGCCAGCATCCGAGGGAAACGCCCCTTGACGCGGAGCGAAATGCGATGACGCACCGCGCGAGCGACCGGAAAGTAAACCACGCGGCAACTGCCTCCCGCAACACACTGTCGGCCGCTCTGCACTCGGCCCGGCGGCCGTTTGACTTGTCGAGAATCGGGCACCTAGACTTCTGCGCCATGCCGCCCGGAGTCATCGGACCGTACTGCATCCTTTCGGTCCTCGGGACTGGCGGCATCGGCTGCGTCTACCGGGCGGTGGACCAGCGCACCGGGGAGCAGATCGCGCTCAAGCTGTTGTCGACCGGGCCGGCGCTGGACCCGGTGGCGGCGCGGCGGATGGCGCGGGAGTTCGAGGCGCTCTACGAGCTGAGCCATCCCAACGTGGTGCGGGTGTTCGACACCGGGGTCCACCGCGGCTTCCCCTACCTGGCGATGGAGCTGGTGGAGGGGCTGAACCTGCGGGAGTACCTGTCGCTGGACAGCGGCGGGCTGCCGGCGATGGTGGCCAGAAAGCACCGGGAGCTCGACTCGGCCGAGCTGAGCACCGACTCCAACTCCGGGGGCATGAACATCTTCGACCTGGCGCGGATGGCCGAGGAGCCGGACTCGGACGCGGGCTACTTCGCCGGCGAGAGGGTCAGCGGCACCGGGCCGGAGGCGCTGCGCACGCTGGCCGACGTGATCGACGATCCGGATTCGGAGGAGAAGAGCGGGGTCGACGCCAAGCTGGCCAAGGAGCTGGCGGCGGTGGAGGCACCGCCGCCGAAGAAGCGCGCCCTCGATCTGGACGCGCTCAACCGGCCGGAGCGGGTGGCGCTGCTCAAGGACTCGCTGCTGCAGATCTGCGAGGCGCTGGCCTACGTCCACGCGCACGGGATGGTCCACCGCGACCTCAAGCCCAGCAACATCATGGTGGACGAGGATCGGCGGGTGAAGCTGATGGACTTCGGGCTGGCGAAGTTCTTGGCCGAGGACAGCCAGGTCACCGCCGCCGGGCGCATCGTCGGGACCTACCGCTACATGGCCCCGGAGCAGCTGCAAGGGGAGCGGCTCGACGGCCGGACCGATCTCTACGCCATGGGAGTGATGGTCTACGAGCTGCTCGCCGGCCGGCCGCCCTACGACGCCAAAATGCCGCTGGAGATGTGCCAGAAGATCCTCGAGCAGGAGCCGGTGCCGCTGGTCAGCGTGTACCCCGAGGTCGATGAGCAGTTGGCGCGCGTCGCCCATCGCTTGATGCGCAAGGATCCCTCGGAGCGGTACCAGACCGCCGAGGAGGTCTACGAGGTGCTTTGCGAGAGGTAACTCGTCGGAAGTCCGCGCAATCAAGCACAAGGGGAGGGCGTAATGAGACGTCCAAGGACTCAACAGAGACCCGGGACCAATCCATATTCAAATGGCCCAGAAGAGCCGCAAGGCGAAGGGTGGCTAGGCTACGAAGCCTGGTGCGAGCAACACAAAAGCAAGGAAGAGGCAGAACGCGCGCGAACTAAGACGCGATTTCTTGCAGATGAGAATGTCTCGCAGGAAGTGGTTGATGAGCTTAGGCACTTCGGGATCGACCTTGCATCCGTGCTCGAGGAAGGCATTCGCGGTCACGAGGATGAAGACGTCATTGCCCTCGCTCGGCGCATGCATAGAGTTGTTTTGACCCATGACAGGGACTTCTGGTCGGATCACAAAACTCCTCTAAACAGCAGCCCCGGGATCGTCTTTGTAGTTGAATCTGAGACTTCAGCCGCGATAACCGCGCTCGCGCTATTTTTTGAGCGCTTCGTAAGAGAAGTAGACAGCGAGGCCTTCAACAGAATGAAGGCTCGACTAAATCGGTCTGGCTGGTACGTGCGATATATCGAGAGAAGAGGGGAAGAGCAGTATATCGAAGCCACCTTCACAAAAGACCGCAAGCTATTCGTTCGATGCTCCCACACAGCGCCTGTTCGACATTAGGCAGTCGGAACCCACCTCTTTATTTAGCGCCATTTTGTCAAGAGAAAAGAGGTAAAAAACTATTTATTGTTTTGCCCCTTATACTGCTCGCGGCCCCACGGACTGATTCGGCCCGCAACCGCTGTCACCCCTCCGGTGTAACCTCCGGCCACATCTTCGAAGGAACACCATGAGCCTCCTGCCGGAGCAGGCCGACTACCTCGAGCACGTGCAAGCCTACTTCCTCGCCTTCCGCGGCGACGGCGTCGCCCTCTCGCCGCTGGACGCCGCGCTGCTGGCGAGCTGGCGCGAGCAGGGCATCCCCTACCCCGTGGTCTGCCGGGGAATCCGCCGCGCCGCCGAGACCCTCCTCCAGGACGCGCCCCAGGGCGCCCGAATCCGCACCCTGCGCAGCTGCAAGTCCTCGGTTTTGCGCGAGTTTCAGCGCTACCAGGGGCTCTCCGCCGGCGGCCGCCCGGCCTCTCCCGACTGCCCGCCCGCCGCCCCCGAGTCCTACGCCCAGAAGCGCCTCTCCAAGGCGCGCAAGCTGCTCGAGAAGTCGTTGGCCGAGGCCCCAAGCCCCATCCATCGACTGGCGATCGAGCGGGCGCTTGGTCTTTTGAACTTGGCGGCGAGCGATCCCGGCGGAGTGGCGAACCTGATCTCCCGCGCCGACGAGGCGCTGGCGCTGTCCTTCGCGCGGCTGCTGCCCTTCGCCGAGCGGCGCGCGCTCGTGCGCCAGGCCCGCCTCGCCGCCGGCCCCAAGCCCGAGGGCGCCTCGCTCCGCGCAAGAAAGGACGCGCTGCGGGCACATCTGGTGGCGCTGGCGCGCGCTCAGGGTAAATTGGTGGCCCTCGTCTGAGCCCCGAAGGAGTCGCCGCCGTGCCCGAGCCCGTCTGTCCCCTCTGCAAGGGCGCCCGCTATGTCTTGGATCGCTCCCAGGAGCGCTCGCTGGCCCGCGTCTGCGGCTGCAACGAGCGCTGCCAGAGCTGCGAAGGCACCGGCCGCATCCACCTGACGAAGGACGGCTACAGCTATGTGAAGCCCTGCGCCTGCCGCTCGATCGGCCAGCGCGTGGTCCGCTTCAACCAGGCCCGCCTCCCGGCCCGCTGCGGCCTCTCCTTCGACGAGTTCCTCCCCGAGAACGACGTGCAGGCCATGGCCCGCGAAGCGGCCCGCACCACCGCCTACCGCTATCGCCCCGACTCGCCGTCCAAGGGCTTCATCGTCTCCGGGCCGGTCGGCTCGGGCAAGACGCACCTGCTCTGTGCCACCCTGCGCCACCTCACCCTCGAGCTCGGCGTCGAGGCCCGCTACGTCGAGATCTCCTTCCTCTTCGCCGAGATCCGCGACGGCTTCTCCAAGAACCGCAGCGGCCTGGACGCCATCGGGCCTTTGGTCGCCACCGACGTGTTGGCCATCGACGAGCTGGGCAAGGGCCGCGGCAGCCCCTTCGAGCTGGACACCCTCGACGAGCTGATCGCCCGCCGCTACAACGCCGGCAAGACCACCCTCTTCGCCACCAACTACAGCCTGGCCCCCGAGCGCGGCCGCCAGCGCGGCTCCCCCTATCCCCCCGACGACCAGCCGGGTGAAAAGGCTCTCGATCTGTTGCTTAGGGAGCGCGTGGGCGAGCGCATCTACTCCAGGCTTCAGGAGATGTGCCACTCCATCCAGTTCCCGGCGACGACGCCCGATCACCGGCGCAAGGAAGCGCTGCGGTAGGAGACCTATCCTCACATCGTGGATCGCGTCGGCGTCCGGCTTCCGGCATCACTGCGCAAGCGAGTCGCTCGCGCTGCAAGGCGGAGAGGCGTTCGCCGAGATGCTCGAGGGCATGACCGCGCTACGCGAGTCGCGCAAAGGTCAGCGTACGCTGCGGACTCACGTCGTGGAGGTGAAGCCTTTGGCCCCGCTGTCGCCGGCGCAGATCGTCGCGGTGCGCAAGCGACTGCGGCTGTCGCGGGCGCTGTTCGCGAACTTCCTTAGGACCAATCCGAGAACGCTGGAGAACTGGGAACAGGGCCGGGCGCGCCCGAATACCCAGGCCGTGGTGCTCATCGACCTGGTCGGCAAATACCCGGACATGGTGGAGCGGCTGGCGTCGCTGTAGCGGTGTTCTCGCGTCCGGTCACCCTGCTGTCCCAACCCCTCGCCGTGGAACCGCACCGCCCTACCCCAGCACCTTCCGCTCCCGCGCCGCCTTCTCCAGCTCCTCGCGGAAGTCGGGGTGCGCCAGCCGGATGAGGGCCTGGGCGCGCTGGCGCAGGTTCTTGCCGTGCAGGTTGGCGGCTCCGAACTCGGTGGCCACCCAGTGCACGTCGCCGCGCGAGGTGACCACTCCCGAGCCCGGCTCGAGCACCGGCACGATGCGCGAGACCTTGCCGCCCCGAGCCGTCGCCGGCAACGCGATGATCGGCTTGCCGCCCTCGGAGCGCGCCGCCCCGCGGATGAAGTCCACCTGCCCGCCGATGCCGCTGTACTGCATCGTCCCCATCGAATCGGCGCAGACCTGCCCGGTGATATCGAGAGAGATCGCCGAGTTGATGGCCACCTGCTTGTGGTTGCGCGCGATGATCGCCGGGTCGTTGGTGTAGTCCGAGGGATGCAGCTCGATCAGCGGGTTGTTGTGCGCGAACTGGTAGAGCCGCGTCGAGCCCATCAGGAAGCTCGAGACAATCTTCCCCGGGTGCAGGGTCTTCTTCTCGTTGTTGATCACTCCCTGCTCCACCAGCTCCATCACTCCGTCCGAGAACATCTCGGTGTGGATGCCCAGGTTGCGCTTGGTGTGCAGGAACGACAGCACCGCGTCGGGAATGGCGCCGATCCCCATCTGCAGCGTCGAGCCGTCCTCGATCAGGTCGGCGATGTGCCGGCCGATGGCCCGGTGGACGTCGGAGAACTCCTCGCGCTGCAGCTGCAGGACCGGGGTCGAGACCTCCACCGCGGCGGTGATCTTGCTGACGTGGATGAAGCTGTCCCCGAGGGTGCGCGGCATCTGATCGTTGATCTCGGCGATCACGATCTTGGCGTTCTGGGCAGCCGGCTTGGTGATGTCCACCGAGACGCCGAACGAGCAGAAGCCGTGCTCGTCGGGCGGGGTGACCTGCACCAGCGCCACGTCGATCGGCAGCGCCCCGGTGCGGAACAGCGCCGGGATCTCCGAGAGGAAGACCGGGATGAAGTCCGCCCGCCCGGCGTTCACCGCCTCGCGCACGTTGTGCCCGACGAAGAAGGCGTTGTGCCGGAACGCCCTGGAGCACGCCGGCGCCACGTAGTCGGCCACTCCCAGGGTCAGCAGGTGCACGATCTCCACGTCGCGCAGCTCGGCCTGGCGGTCGATGAGGCTCTTCACCAGCAGCTGCGGCTCGGCGCTGCCCGAGCCGATGCAGACCCGGTCGCCGGACTTGATGTAGGCGACCGCCTTGTCGGCGGTGGTGATGCGGCTGCGGAAGCTCTCCGTCCAATGCATGGAGTCTGTGACCTCTCGAAGAAGAACGACGCGCGCTTCGCTACTTCGCCAGCGGCTTGGCCGGCCGCCCGGTCAGCTGGGCCAGGGTCTCGTTCACGATGGCCCCGTCGTGGGTGTAGGTCCCTCGCAAGAGATCGCCCGGCCCTTCGGCGAAGCTCTTGGCCGCCCCCAGCGCCTGCACGTACGGGAAGAGCGCGTGGCTGAGCGCGAACGACGAGGTCCGCGCCACCGACGAGGTGATGTTGGTGACGCAGCAGTGGATGACCCCGTGGGCTTCGAAGGTGGGCGAGGCCAGCGTCGTCGGCCGGCTGGTGGCCACGCAGCCGCCCTGGTCGATCGACAGGTCGATGATCACCGAGCGCTTGGGCATCGACTGCACCATCTGCTCGGTCACCACGACCGGCGCCCGGCCCCCGGGGACCAGCACCGCGCCGATCAGCAAATCGACGCTGCGCACCCAGTCGGCCAGGCTGTGGGCGCTGGCCACTCCGGTCACCAGCGAGGAGCCCAGCAGGTACTCGGCCTGCCGCAGCTTGCGGATGTCCTTGTCGAGCAGCAGCACCCGCGCCCCGGTGTTCAGCGCCCGCCGCGCCGCAGCGGTCCCCGCCGAGCCGGCCCCGATCACCAGCACATTGGCCGGCGCCACTCCCGGGGCCCCGTCGATCAGGATCCCGCGCCCGCCCTGGTCCGACTGCAGCAGCTGCGACCCGAGCTGCACCGCCAGCGAGCCGGCGATCTCACTCACCGAGGCCAGCACCGGCAGCCCGCTGTCGTTGTCGCGGATGATCTCGCAGCCGATGGCGGTGATCTTCCGCTCCAGCAGCACGTCGAGGTAGCGCGGGCTGACCATCGCCAGGTGCAGGAAGGACAGCAGCATCCCTCCCGGGGTCATCAGCTGCAGCTCCTCGATCGACGGCGGGCTGACCCGCATCACCAGCTGCGCGCGCCCGTAGGCCTCCTCGGCGGAGAAGACCACCGTGGCCCCGCGGTCACGGTAGTCCTCGTCGGTGAAGCGGCAGGCCTCGCCGGCTCCGGACTGCACGTAGACCGTGTGGCCGGCGGCCACCAGCCCGCTCGCCGCTCCCGGCGACAGCGGCACCCGCTGCTCGAGGGACCGCACCTCTTTGACGATGCCGATGTCCATCGCGGACCTCCTCCTGCGAAAGCTCGACGCCAGCCCTCCGCGTCGGCGCCGCTTCGCCCGAAGCGGCCAAAGACTGGCAAACCTTACCCCGTGCGGGCAGCAGGACAAAGGATAAATGCCCGGGATGACTCGGGAAATCAGGCAGATTTTCTTATTGAACAGAGAAGGCGCTTCCGGCGCTCAGAAGCGGATCGCCAGGTTGCCGCTGACCTGCAGGCGGTCGCCGAGCTTCGACCAGTCGCCGCCGGGCAGACTGGCCGAGGCGCCCAGGCCGAGCGACACGTTCGGCGTCGGGTCGATCTTGAGCGCCACCCGCAGCGAGTCGACGGCGATGAGCTTGCCGTCGAGATTGGAGCCTTCGGCGAAGATGCCGAAGTCCACGATCCCGCTCTGCGGCGAGAGGGTGAGCATCGCGTGGTGCTCGCCGGAGGGGACCACGCCCTTGTCGGCGGGAGCGAACAGCAGCTGCGTCCCGCCGGCCTCGAAGCGGGTCACCAGCCCGGCGTCGGTCTTGTAGGTCAGCACCAGCCCGAAGTCGGCGCGCAGCGGGTCCTTGAGCAGCGAGCGGTCGGCGGTCCCGCCAGTCGCCAGCTCCGCTCCGGCGTTGATGGCGTCCACCTTGCCGCGCAGCTGCACCTTCCAGTCGAGGCCGAGGTGGGGGTTGAGCTGCTCGTGGCCGCTCAGCGAGCCCTCGGCGGCGGCGGTGAGCTTGGAGTAGTCCTGGACCGCGCCCGGCATGAAGGCGAACAGGCCGGCCCCGGTCCCCACCGGCAGCCCGAGCCGGGCCCCGAATTCGGCACCCCACTGCGCCACCAGGTGCTTCTGGGCCAGCTCGAGCTGCTTGCTGTCGATGGCGCCGTCGGCCTGCACCGCCAGGACATAGGTGCGGTAGCGGGCGCGATCGGCGGCGCTGCGGTCGCCGGTCCACTGCGAGGCGTCGAAGGCCTCGCTGTAGATGCCGCCGGCCACGCGCAGATGTCCCTGCCGATCCAGGTCCTGGAAGTCGCGGTGGAAGTTGACCTTGATCCCGCCCCGAAACGCGCTGGCCAGAGTACCCGGCGCGACCTCGCCGACGATCGACGTCCTCTCGCTGGCGAAGCCGATGGCCTGGACGGCGGCCGCCCCGCCGCTCAGCGAGACCTGACCGGCCTTGCCCACGCCGGGATCCTTCTCGAAGAAGGCGACCGCGTTGCGCGCGCCCACCAGCCCGTGGACGTTGGTCTCCGGCTGGCCGTCCCAGCCCTTGATCTGGAACCGGGTGTAGCCGGGGATGTAGCCGGGCAGCGCGCGGCAGGCGTCGATCGGGTCGGGGGCGTTGAGGCGGTAGAGCTTGTCGTACTCGAAGGCGTTCCAGCCGCCGGTCGCCGGGTCGCGGTAGACCATGTAGGCGTGGAATTCGCTGGGGGTGTTGAAGGCGATGGTCTGGACGTTGTCGTCCTGGCCATCGGGGGAACCGGGCTTCCAGCGGCCGCCCTCGAGCGCGGCGTTGAGCAGCGACGCCAGCAGCGCGTTGGTGGCGCAGTGGATGTCGCGGCAGATCCCGAGGCGCGTGGAGAGCGTTTCGTTGGGGCTCTGGGTGCTGGTGTCCGAGCCGGGGTGGCCGTAGCGGATTCCGGCGCTGGTATCGGCAATCCAGAGGAGGTTGCGGAGGATGGCCTCGCGATTCTCCTGGCTGTTGGCGGCGGCGAAGGGGCCGTAGAGCTCGGCCAGCTTCCCCGCGACCGCCTCGGCGGTCCGTGGCGCGCCGACGTGGTTGGCGACGATGTGGCGGATCTCCTGGCTGACGCCCGCGCCGGTGTTGCGCCGCATCACCGAGTCTGGGTCGCCGGGTAGGCCCGCCGGATCGAGCCGGGGATTGCCGTCGTCGCCGCCGGGAACCGATTGCCACAGCGGGTCGGCGCCGGATGCGTTTCCCTGCCCCCTCGGATTGAAGAGCGAGTCCTGAGCGATCCCAGCGCTGGCGGGTTGACCGCTGCCGCCGGATTTCGAGTCGGGATTGGGCATGGAGCCGGCTCCGTTGCGAGAGGCAGATTCTAGGGCACGGACCGGGAGGTGGCGGGCCGCTAGGCCTTCGTGAGCTGCCGCCCTTGGCTTTCCAGGTGCCGGGCCGCGCGCGCCAGCACCCGCTCGAGATCCTCCAGGTCGGCAGGCTTGGCCAGGTAGGCATCGAAGCCGGAACGCAGCGCCTGGCGCTGGTCCTCGGGCCGAGAATAACCGGTCAGGGCGATCAGATACGCGGCGCGCATCGCCGGCTCCCGCCGCAGTTGCCGCGCCACCTCGTAGCCGTCCATCTCCGGCAGGCCGATGTCGCACAGCACGATCGCCGGCCGGAACTCACGGGCCCGCACCACCCCCTGCGCCCCGCCGTAGGCGACCTCCGCTCGATAGCCGTCGAGCTCCAGCAGCTCCCGCAGACTGTCGGCGGCGTCCGGGTTGTCCTCGATCACCAGCACCTTCAGCGCCCCCTGCGCCATCCAGCCTGCTGAAGGAATCTCACGCACGACCGCCTCCGATTTATGGAAGGCCAACGCCATCCCGTCCTCTCGCTCCGCCTCGACCAGCCCGGCCGCCAAGCCCGCTGGTTCGCTGCTCGCGCCCCCCCACCGCAGGCCGGGCGACGACTCGCCTCCGAGCGGCATCGGAGTTGCCGCACTGCCTGTCTGACGACAGACGTTTATTCCGATGTGGCTGCAGCCCATTGCTCCCCCTCGCTCGCTTTCGTGGCCAAGCGCCCGCTTTTGGGCATGGCAAGGCTCTATTAGCCAGATTTCGACGCCGAAGTCGTCGGATAACGCAGTGCGCCAACGTGCAGTGTCTTGGGTAGATAAAGGTGGGGGGGGGCGGAGCCGCGCTGTCGCCCTGCTGCAGCGGGCGGAAACCTCTGCAGGCGTGCAGCCGGGAAAGGGCTCGGCGTCTGATGGGCGAGAAGTGCCTGACTCCAAAAAGTTGAATTTGCGCTAGAGTCCCGGCCCCACATCAGAGGCGTCTCATGAAGAGAAAAGGCATCATCCTCGCCGGCGGCTCCGGCACCCGGCTGCACCCGCTGACGCGAGTGGTCAGCAAGCAGCTGATGCCGGTCTATGACAAGCCGATGATCTACTACCCGCTGTCGGCACTGATGCTGGCCGGCATCCGGGAGATCCTGGTCATCTCCACCCCCGAGGACCTGCCGCGCTTCTCGCAGCTGCTGGGGGACGGCGCGCGCTGGGGACTGTCCTTCTCCTACGCCGAGCAGCCGCGGCCGGACGGGCTCGCCCAGGCCTTCATCATCGGCAAGAGCTTCCTCAACGGCGCCCCCTCGGCGCTGGTGCTGGGCGACAACATCTTCCACGGCCACGACCTGTCCGAGAAGCTGCAGCGCGCCCACCAGCGCACCTCGGGCGCCACGGTGTTCGCCTACCACGTGCGCAACCCCGAGGCCTACGGCGTGGTGGCCTTCGACGACAAGGGGCGGGCCACCTCGATCGAGGAGAAGCCCAAGCAGCCCAAGTCGAACTACGCGGTGACCGGGCTCTACTTCTACGACCAGCAGGTGGTGGACATCGCCGCCTCGCTCAAGCCCTCGGCCCGCGGCGAGCTGGAGATCACCGACGTCAACGCCCGCTACCTGGCCAGCGGCCAGCTCGACGTCGAGCTGCTCGGCCGCGGCCACGCCTGGCTCGACACCGGGACCCACGAGACCCTGCTCCAGGCCGGCCTGTTCATCCAGACCATCGAGGAGCGGCAGGGGCTGAAGGTGGCCTGCCCCGAGGAGATCGCCTGGCGGATGGGATACATCGACGCCGGGGCGCTCGAGCGGCTGGCCGCCCAGTACAAGAACAACGGCTACGGCCGCTACCTCCAGCACCTGCTGCAGGAGAAGGTCTTCGGATGAAGGCCACGCCGCTCTCCATCCCAGATGTCGTCTTGCTGCAGCCGGCGGTCCACGGCGACTCGCGCGGCTTCTTCCTCGAGGTCTTCCACGAGGAGAAGCTGCGCGCCGCCGGCATCGACGTTCGTTTCCGCCAGGAGAACCACAGCCGCTCCCGCCGCGGGGTGCTGCGCGGGCTGCACTACCAGTCGCCGCAGTCCCAGGGGAAGCTGGTGCGGGTCGCCGCCGGGCGGGTGTTCGACGTGGCGGTGGACCTGCGCAAGTCCTCCAAGCACTTCGGTCGCTGGGCAGCGGCGACCCTGTCGGATGAAGAGCACAACATGCTCTGGATCCCGCCCGGCTTCGCCCACGGCTTCTACGTGCTGAGCGACTCCGCGGATTTCGTCTATCTGTGCACCGAGCTCTACGCCCCCCAGCACGAGCACTGCCTGCGCTGGGACGACCCTGAGCTGGCCATCGCCTGGCCGCTGGCGGAGGGCGGCCCCCCGGAGATCTCGCCCAAGGACCGCGAAGGCAAGCCGCTGCGCGAGGCGGAGATCTTTCCGTGAGGGTGCTGGTCACCGGAGCGCGCGGACAGCTGGGCACCGAGCTCGCCCGCACCCTGCCCGCCGGGGTCGAGCTCAAGGGGTTCGACCTGCCCGAGCTGGACATCACCTCCGCCTCTGCGGTCGACGAGGCCGTGCGCGCCTTCCGCCCCGACGCAGTGATCAACGCCGCCGCCTACACCGCGGTCGATCGCTCCGAGCAGGAGAAGGCCCTGGCCTTCGCGGT
Organism: Myxococcales bacterium; assembly: GCA_037442205.1. Classification (GTDB taxonomy): domain Bacteria; phylum Myxococcota; class Myxococcia; order Myxococcales; family UBA5297; genus JBBIQS01. The sequence continues at coordinate 46,200 of JBBIQS010000018.1, read as the reverse complement.
CAACGCCGAGGCGGTGGGGAATCTGGCCCGGGCCGCCCGCGCCTGCTCCGCCCGCTTCGTTCACGTCTCCACCGACTACGTCTTCGACGGCGAGTCGGGACGGCCCTACCGGCCGGGCGATCAGACCCGGCCGCTGGGCGCCTACGGAGAGACCAAGCTCGCCGGCGAGCGCCAGGCGATGGTGGCCAGCAGCGGAGAGGCGGCGGTGGTCCGCACCGCCTGGCTCTACTCCGCCCACGGGCAGAACTTCGTCAAGACCATGCTCCGCCTGATGAGGGAGAAGCCCGAGGTCCGCGTGGTCGCCGATCAGCTCGGCTCGCCCACCTGGGCCCGCGAGCTGGCGCTGGCGCTGTGGACCCTGCTGTCCAGTCCCGGGGTCAGGGGCGTGCTCCACTGGACCGGGGCCGGGGCCGCCAGCTGGTACGACTTCGCCGTTGCCATCCAGGAGGAGGCGCTGGCGCTGGGGCTGCTCGACAAGGCCGTCCCGGTCATCCCGATCCGCACCGAGGATTACCCGACCCCGGCCCGCCGCCCGCCGTGCTCGGTGCTCGACAAGTCTGAAACCTGGAAGCTGTTGGGCCGCCGGTCGCGCCACTGGCGCGCCGAGCTGCGCGACATGCTCGCCGAGCTCAAGGAGTCTTAATGTCTAGGTTGCTCGTCACCGGCGGCGCCGGCTTCATCGGCGCCAACTTCGTCCACTACTGGAGCACCCACCACCCCGCCGACCGGCTGGTGGTCCTCGACGCCCTGACCTACGCCGGGAATCTCGAGAACCTGCGGGCGCTGATCGACGCCGGCAAGGTGCGCTTCGCCCGCGGCGACATCGCCGACCGGCCCTTCTGCGAGGCGCTGCTGCGCGAGGAGAAGATCGACACCGTCGTCCACTTCGCCGCCGAATCGCACGTCGATCGCTCGATCGTCGGCCCGGACGCCTTCATCGACACCAACGTGGTGGGCACCCACCGGCTGTTGCAGGCCTGCCGCGCCGTCTGGCCGCAGGCCGGGCGCGAGGGCGGCTACCGCTTCCACCACGTCTCCACCGACGAGGTCTACGGCTCGCTGGGCATCGAGGATCCCGCCTTCCGCGAGGAGACCCCCTACGCCCCCAACTCCCCGTACGCCGCCAGCAAGGCCGCCAGCGACCACCTGGTGCGCGCCTGCCACCACACTTACGGGATGCCGGTCACCACCAGCAACTGCTCCAACAACTACGGCCCCTGGCAGTTCCCCGAGAAGCTGATCCCGCTGATCATCGTCAACATCCTCGAGGGCAAGCCGCTGCCGATCTACGGCGACGGACGCAACGTGCGCGACTGGTTGCACGTCGAGGACCACTGCGCCGGCATCGAGGCGGTGCTGCTCAGGGGCAAGCCGGGCGAGACCTACAACATCGGCGGCGAGAACGAGCAGGCCAACATCGACGTGGTGCGGCTGTTGTGCCGGCTGCTCGACGCCCGCTTCGAGGCCGACCCCAAGCTGCGCTCGCGCTTCGCCAACAGCCCCGCCGGCAGGGCCAACAAGGCCGAGTCGCTGATCACCTACGTCAAGGATCGCCCCGGCCACGACCGGCGCTACGCCATCGACGCCGCCAAGATCTCGCGCGAACTGGGATTCCGCCCGCGCCACACCTTCGAGGAGGCGCTGGGCTCGACGGTGGACTGGTACCTGGGCCACGAGGACTGGTGGCGGGCCATCCAGAGCGGCGCCTACCGCGAGTGGGTCAAGAGCCACTACGGGACCTGAGCGGTCCCGCGGCGCCTACCAGCGGGCCCCCAGCCACAGCCCGGGCTCGGCCTGGGAGAGCACCACCTCGCCCGAGGGCGCGCGCACCAGCTCGTAGGCCAGCGCCGGGGCCAGGGCGATCACCGACACCTTGAATTCCACCGACAGCGAGAGCCCGGTACCCCAGGCGAATCCCGACTGGCTGGTCTTCTCGCCCCCGGAGAGACCCTCGATGGTGGCGTTGAGCAAGTGCATCCGGGTGAAGGGGGTCAGCGTCGCCGCGAACCAGCTCGCCGGCCGGTAGGACACCGGAGCCTGCAACTCCACCCCGTAGGCCGAGCCCTTGAGCTTCTGTTTGCCGACGTTGTCGGTGTATTCGGTGGTCATCGCCAGCCCCCGACCGACCAGATCCAGCGACACTCCACTGGTGGCCTGCCGGAGCATCGTCCGCCGGGCGCCGAGGCTGACGCCGACCGGCACCGGCAGGGGCACCGGTGAGAAGCTGGCCGCTTTGAGCTGTCCCTCGACCGCCAGCGAATCGTCGACCGGGATTCGCAGGTTCAGGTCCTCGCTCAACCACAGCGCCTGGTGGGCGACCTGGCCGCTGGCGAGGTGGGTGCCGTCGGTCAGCGGGCGGCTGGCCTCGACCGCCAGGCCGAGCGAGTGCGGGGCTTCGCCCATCTCGCCGGCGGGAGTGAAGTTGTTGGGCCCGACCACCAAGGGAATGCAGCCGCTGGCCAACAGGGCCGCGACCGCGGCGACGATTCGCAAGGAGTGCATGGGTCCCTTCCTTCCCGGGAACGGAGCGCCTGCCGCCGGCCAGGGATGCTGGGAGCTGCCACTGTCTGGCTCAGGACGCTAATCCAGGATCGGCCGCGGAGCCAGCTCCCGGCAAGTCCCCGTCACTGCTGGCAATTCTTCAGGTACTCCCGGGCTTGCGCGGAGAGCTCGACCGGCTGGCGACCCGGGGCCGGGCGCGCCAGGACCACCGCCTCCGCCTCGCTGAACACCGGGATCCGGCTGGAGTCGAGCAAGGCTCGGCAGTAGAGGCCGCGGCACTCGGTGTCGGGATAGGGCCAGCAGTAGGCGGCGAGGTCGAGCGCGACCACCTCGGCGCCGAGGTCCAGGCCCTCCTTCAGGTGGTAGGCGCGGTCCCTCTCCGCCAGGTGAGCGAGGAGGGCGTCGGAGCCGGTGACGCTGACCTCGGCCGGGGCCTGGGCCGCCTCCACCGCCCGCTGCAGCAGCTCCGCCCGCGGCTCGGGGCGCCAGCCGGGCGAATAGGACTCGAACAGCGGGGCGTGGGGCCGCACGCCGAGCTGGGTCACCAGCACCGTGGCCACCAGCGCCGCCGCAGGCAGCAGCCGGGCCGCCCGCGCGGCGTCGAAGCGGCTGCGCAGCGCGGCGAGCAGCTGCTGGAGGAAGATCGCCGCCCCGGGCAGCCCGTCGATGGCCGCGAACAGCGTCACCACCGACAGCGGCATCCCGTAGTGGAACATCAGCCCCCAGCGCGGCGCCTCCTGGGACCAGAAGCGCTCCAGGATCATCGGGGCGGCCACCACCAGCCAGCGCAGCCGGAACACCGGCAGCAGCAGCACCGAGCCCAGGTAGACGAGGACAGTGCGGAACTTGATCGGCTGATCGAAGGCCAGCAGCGCCGACTGCAGCGGATGGCGGACCAGGTGGGCCAGCACCTCGGGCATGGTGTTGCCCAGCGCGCCGAACGAGAAGTGCGGGACCGCGTAGGGGCCGGCGTAGTGCAGGAAGAGCGGCATCACCAGGCTGGGAATGAGCGCCAGCCACAGCCCTCCGGCGACGAACAGGATCGGCCCGGCGACCCGCCGGCGCTCGAACAGGAAGGCGTAGGCGCCCAGCGCCGCCACGTAGCCCGAGACGTGGTCCTTGGTCGCCAGCAGCAGGCCGCCCACCAGCAGCAGCTGCCAGTCCTTGCCGTAGGCGACCAGGTACAAGGCCCAGGGCAGGATTCCGCCCGCCAGCGTCAGCGCGTGGAAGTCGTACTCGACCGCGCTCTGGGTGGCGAAGGCCAGCAGGTACATCAGCTGGAAGGCCGCCGCCGCTCCCGCGCGCCCGGTCCGCCGCAGCGCGTAGCGGTGGACGGCAATCCCGCCCAGCGCCACCACTGCCGCCTGGCCAACCAGCAGCGCAGCCGGCCCCGGCAGCAGGTGGCGCAGCTGCGAGAAGATCGCCAGCAGGGGGGCGAAGTGGTCGCCCAGCGCGTGCGTCCCGTTGAGCAGCGTGTTGATCGGGGACTTGAACTGGCTGTAGAGCCAGGCGGTCTGCAGGTAGCTGCCCAGGTCGAGCGAGCCGGAGCGGAAGTGGGCGTGGCGCAGCAGCCCGTAGCTCGCGTAGAGCGCTGCCGCCGCCGCGCTCACCGCCCAGGGGAGCCAGCGCGACCGGATCAGCCCTTCCAGCTTGTCCGCCCGAAGGGCGAGCAGGCCAGCGGCGAGGGCCGCGGCGAAGGTCAGCGGCACGGCGAGCGCCGCCGCCGCCAGCGGCTGGGCGACCGCTCCGCCCTTGAGCTCTCCTCCGGAGAGGACCGCGAGCAGCAGCCCGGCGAGGACCGCCGCGCCGGCCTGGAGCAGCCACTGCTCGTCGCCGATTCGGGCGGCCACCCGGCCGAACCCCGAAGCGCGGGCCGCCAGCGCGAGCAGGACCGCGGCCACCGCCGGGATGGCCAGCCCCAAGGTCCAGGCCTTGGCAGCCAGCACGGGCATCTCCGGAGACAGCAGCAGCGGGAGCACCGACCGCCCACCCGCGCTCCCGGCAACCGAGAAGGCGAGCAAGGCAATCAACCCCACCAGGGCCGCCAGCCAGCCAAGGGGGGCCCACCGCTCCAGTGCGCTCTTCGGCGCTGCCAGGGTGCTCTCCATCTGTCCCGTCTCCGTCGAGAGGGGCGGTTATAGCGCATCCGCCCCTCGCGCCCGACCGGGATTCGCCCTGCCTTCACCGACCTCCCGCTCGCCCCTGCGCCTGCTTCGCAGCCCCCTGCTGGCCAGGCTCAGAGCGCGCCCCCCTCCCGGAGCCCCCCTGATTCTCCTTGACGCCCCCGCAGGGGGCGGGCGCCTGGCCACCCAAGCGCTTGTTTTTCCTACGGGAAGATGGCCCCCCGAAAGCCCCCCGGGCTTCTCCTTGACTTCCCGCGTCGTCAACGGAATAACCCGCTGTGCCCCTCTAAAGGGAGTGCTGCGCGGGCGGCAAGCGGCCCGCGATGCGCCGCCGCCGGACTGGCGGCCGGCACGACACTGTTGAATAGCTGCTGGCCCCGCACCTCATGCCCGAGGTCCGGCCGGCGCCACCAGCCAGGAAAGGGAAACCATGGAGACGAAGGCAGCGCCCAAGAGCAGCCCCCACGAGCTCGAGTCAGTGACCATCCGCTTCGCCGGCGACTCGGGCGACGGCGTGCAGCTGGTGGGCACCCAGTTCATGAAGAGCTCGGCGATGGGCGGCAACGTGCTGTCCACCCTGCCCGACTTCCCGGCCGAGATCCGGGCCCCGGCCGGCACCCCGGCCGGCGTGTCGGGCTTCCAGATCCAGCTCGGCTCCAAGGACGTCTACACCCCCGGCGACCAGCCCGACGTGCTGGTGGCGTTCAACCCGGCGGCCCTCAAGGCCAACCTCGCCGACCTGCGCAAGGGCGGCACGGTGATCTGCAACCGCGACGCCTTCACCGAGAAGAACCTGCAGCTGGCCGGCTACCCGGCCAACCCGCTGCTCGACGGCACCCTCAACGGCTACCAGGTGTTCGACATCGAGATCGGCAAGCACACCGCCGCGGCCCTGGCCGACCTGGGGATGAGCTCCAAGGACGTGGCCCGCTGCAAGAACTACTTCGCGCTGGGGCTGATGTTCTGGGTCTACGGCCGCGACCCGGAGCCGGAGACCAAGAGCATCCGGACCAAGTTCGCCAAGAAGGAGCCGGTGGTGGCCGAGTCCAACATCCGCGCCCTTCAGGCCGGCTACACCTACGGCGAGAACGCCGAGATGATGGTCCGCTACCACGTGCCCTCGGCGACCATCGCCCCCGGCCGCTACCGGCACATCACCGGCAACCAGGCCACCGCCCTGGGCCTGGCCGCCGCCGCCAAGCTCGCCGGCCGCCGCCTGTTCCTGGGCAGCTACCCGATCACCCCGGCCTCGGAGATCCTCCACGAGCTGTCGGCGCTGAAGAACCACCAGGTGACCACCTTCCAGGCAGAGGACGAGATCGCCGGCGTCACCAGCTCGATCGGCGCCGCCTTCGGCGGGGCGATCGCCGCCACCAACACCTCCGGCCCCGGCCTGGCCCTCAAGAGCGAGGGGATCAGCCTGGCGCTGATGCTCGAGCTGCCGCTGGTGATCATCGACGTGCAGCGCGGCGGCCCCTCCACCGGCCTGCCCACCAAGACCGAGCAGAGCGACCTGCTGTTCGCCATGTACGGCCGCCACGGCGAGGCCCCGCTGCCCATCCTCTGCGCCTGGACCCCGGCCGACTGCTTCGACACCGCGATCGAGGCGGTGCGGCTGGCCACCAAGTACATGACCCCGGTGCTGATGCTCACCGACGGCTACCTGTCCTTGGGTGCCGAGCCCTGGCGCATCCCCGAGACCGACAAGCTGCCCAAGATCGAGGTCAAGTTCCGCACCGAGAAGGAGGGCTTCCAGCCCTACCAGCGCGACCCCAAGACCCTGGCCCGCCCCTGGGCCATCCCCGGCACCCCGGGGCTGGAGCACCGCATCGGCGGCCTGGAGAAGGACGCGCTCACCGGCAACATCAGCTACGACGCCCTCAACCACGAGAAGATGATCAAGGTGCGGGCCGAGAAGGTGGCCAACATCGCCAACGACATCCCCGACCTCAAGGTCGAGGGCGACCAGAGCGGCGACCTGCTGGTGGTGGGCTGGGGCTCGACCTATGGCTTCATCGCCTCGGCGGTCAAGCAGGCCCGGGCCAAAGGCAAGAAGGTCAGCCACGCCCACTTCCGCCACCTGAACCCCTTCCCCAAGAACACCGAGAAGGTGCTCAAGAGCTTCAAGAAGGTGCTGATCCCCGAGATGAACTCCGGCCAGCTGCACGCGCTGCTGCGCCAGGAGTTCTTCCTCCAGGCCACCGGAATGAACAAGGTCCAGGGCAAGCCGTTCAAGGTCGGCGAGCTGCTGGCCAAGATCCAGGAGATGTGCTGAGCCCGCGGCACCTCCCCTCTTCCCTGAACCCTTCTAAGCCGCGGGCAGCCCGCCGCGGCGCACAGAATCTAGGAGCCAAAGAACCATGACTGCCCCTTCCAGCCTGCAGTCCCCCAAGCCCACCGCGCTGACCAAGAAGGACTTCGAGTCCGACCAGACGGTGCGTTGGTGCCCGGGCTGCGGCGACTTCGCCATCCTCGCCGCGGTGCAGAAGACGCTGCCCACCCTGGGCATCCCCAGGGAGAACTTCGCCTTCATCAGCGGCATCGGCTGCTCGAGCCGCTTCCCGTACTACGTCGACACCTACGGGATGCACACCATCCACGGCCGCGCCCCGGCCATCGCCTCCGGCCTCAAGATCAGCCGCCCCGACCTCGAGGTGTGGGTGGCCACCGGCGACGGCGACGGCCTGTCGATCGGCGGCAACCACCTGATCCACGCCATCCGCCGCAACGTCGGGCTGAAGATCGTCCTGTTCAACAACCGGATCTACGGCCTGACCAAGGGCCAGTTCTCGCCGACCTCGGTGCTGGGCCAGAAGACCAAGTCCACGCCGTACGGAAACATCGACAGCCCGTTCAACCCGCTGTCGGTGGCCCTGGGCGCCGAGGGGACCTTCGTGGCCCGCGCCATCGACACCGATGCCAAGCAGCTGTCGGAGGTGCTGACCCGGGCCGCCACGCACAAGGGGACCGCCTTCATCGAGGTCCTCCAGAACTGCGTGGTGTTCAACGACGGGGCCTTCGACGCCCTCAAGGACAAGGACACCAAGGCCGACGCCCAGCTGCCGCTGGAGCACGGCAAGCCGATGCTCTTCGGCAAGGAGAAGAACAAGGGCATCCGCTGGAACGTCAAGACCTTCCAGCCCGAGGTGGTCCAGCTCGGGGTGGACGGGGTGAAGATCGAGGACATCCTGGTCCACGACGAGCACGCCGAGAGCCCGGCGCTGGCGTTCATGCTCTCGCGGATGGGCGCCCCGAACTTCCCGACCCCGATCGGCGTCTTCCGCGCCGTCCAGACCCGCCCGGCCTACGAGGAGTCGGTGGTCGACATGGAGAAGCGCACCACCGAGAAGCTGGGCGAGGGCAGCTTCGACAAGCTGTTCAGCGCCGGCGCCGAGACCTGGCAGGTCCGCTAGCCGCCCAGGCAGCTTCCGCATCACTTCGAGGCGCGCAGCCATCAAGGGCTGCGCGCCTCTCCTTTTTGGGTCCCGACGCCTCCCCTTATTGGGTCTGCCTGGCGTGCCGAACCAGGGAGGCACCAGGCAAAGAAGCGCCCGAAAAGCCAGCCCAACAGGGGGTGTCCTGGGGAGCAAAAGCGCCTTCGCCAGGCCCCTGGTGAGCTCCGGCGCTTAAAAACTTGAGCAGCGGCTCGCCAAAACTTTCATCGGGCGGAGAGCGGCGGCGGGAAGCGCGAGGGCATTCCGCCTCAAATTGCGGGGACTTGGCGGCCTGGGGGCCCCGGCGCGGGGAGGCACGGGCGTTGCCTAAAGGGCTCGCCGCCGCGGTGCAACTGAAACGTGTTCGAACCGTCGGCATCCAACGTGGCGAAAGAATCCGGCGCCGCCCGACCGGGCAGTCGAAGGCCAGCTGCCAGCACGAGCGAGCGCAGACATCCAGCCAGACGCATCGAATCGACGGAAGGAGCGCGGGGCAACATGCGGCGACCGGCACGCTTCGAAGGAATGTCGTCCTACCTCAACGGGCTGAGCAAGTACCGCCAGCTGACCCGCGAGGGTGAGGTCGAACTGGCCAAGAAGGCGCGCAAGGGCGACCCCAAGGCCCGCGAGATGCTGGCCACCTGCAACCTGGCGCTGGTGATCTCGGTGGCCAAGAAGTTCGCCGACCGCGGGGCGCGGGTGGACGACCTGGTGCAGGAGGGCAACATCGGCCTGCTCAAGGCGATCGAGCACTACGATCCGAACAAGGGCACCCGCTTCGCCACCTACGCGGTGTGGTGGATCCGCGCCTACATCCAGCGCTACCTGCAGGACAACCGCAGCCAGGTGCGCGGCGGCGAGGGCCAGCGGGCCAGCATGCACGACCTGTCGCTGGACGTGACCCTGGACGAGGACGGCGAGATCAGCCACCTCGACCGGCTGGTCGACGAGAACGCCGACCCCGAGGGCGACTACCTGGGCGATGAGCACGACCGCAACGTGCGGCTGGCGCTGGCGCGGGTGCGCAAGCGGCTGGGCGACCTGGGCTGGGACATCCTGCAGGAGCGGCTGACGCAGGACTCGCCGCGCACCCTGGAGGAGATCGGCAAGCGCTGGGGAGTGAGCCGCGAGCGGGTGCGCCAGGTCGAGATGAAGACCAAGACCTTCCTGGCCCGCTACCTGGAGCCGCTGGCGGCGGCCTGAGCCGAGCGAAGGTTGAGAAGAATCGAAGCGCGGGCGAGTCCTCGAGACTCCCCGCGCTTCTGCTTTTCGGTTCGGGTCAGGGAGCGGCGGCCACCTTCTGCGCGGGCGGGGCGGCCTGCGGTCCCAGGCCGGCGACGTGGATCTCCTGGCCGTAGCCGATCTGCAGCACTGCGTCGCCGAGCAGTGTCTGCCGCTTGCCGTCGACGGTGATCTCGAAAGACGGAGGCGGCCGTTCGGTGCGCACCAGGCGGACCTCCGGCTCCAGCATGTGGCGATAGGCGCCGTCGAGCAGGGTCATTCGGACCTCCAGGTGCTGGCCGGCGGGGCAGCGCGGGAGCTTGTAGCCCTTGAGCACCATCGGGAGGATTTCGTCGCGGTAGTAGGCGTACAGCTCGGCGTAGACCTCGGGCCAGGTGTCGGAGCGGATGGTCCCGCGGGCCTCGAGCACCAGCTCTGGCGCGCAGTTCTCGGGCGAGGTGCCGGCGTAGCGCACCTGGTAGCGGCCGGCGGGGACCCGCGACAGCTCGTCGATCGGGTGCGGTTCGCGCCCATCCACCCGCACCAACTCCAGGGTTCCCGGCAGGTCGGAAGTGACTCGGCTGAACGGACCGCGCTCGAGCACCAGGGCGCCGGCGTCGTGCCACTTTTCGGGGACCAGCTCCAGCTTGAGCGGCTTGCGCTGGTCGCGCAGGTTGGTGTCGGTGCGGCCGAAGGAGACCGAGACCGACTCCAGCGGGCGCGCGGGCATCCAGGCGCGCAGGCAGTTCGGGCCGGAGCGGGTGATGCGCTGAGGCGCGATCGAGCCGTTGAAGCGCAGCTCGAGGTCGAGCACGTACAGCCCCTGCCCGGCGTCGCGGTAGTTGCGCTGCGGTCCCATGGCGAAGAGCGGGATCTCTCCCAGCCCCTCGAAGCAGACCTGCACCGACGAGGGCATCTCCTGCGCCTGGGCGGAGGCGGCCAGGAGCAGGACGATGCAGGCGAGCGAGCGGGCCATGGACTCTCCCCCCAGGCACCGAGCCTGGATGGAGCGGGACTTTGCAGCCCTCGTTCCACGGCCAACCACCTGAAAACAGGTAGTTTTGAAGAGCCGCCGCGGGGTGAGCGATTTCGCCCCGGGGCGGGGCGCACCCGGCTAGCGCCGCTTGGAGCGCGGCCGAGAAGCCTTGGGCGGCTGCACCAGCTCGAGCGCCTTGGAGCGCTCGTCGGCGGAGAGGCTGCGGATCTCGGAGAGGCTCCAGCCCAGCGCGCGCGAGAGCGCCACCGCGGCCTCGACGAACTGCGCTCCGCCCTGCGGGCCGGTCGACTCGGCGGGCCGCTGAACCGGAGCGCTGGGAGCTGGCTTGCGCTCGATGCCGATCAGGCCGCTGGCGGCGTCGAGGCAGGAGCGGCAGATGAAGGCCTGGGCCGGACCGGAGATCATCGGGCCGGCCTCGGACTTGGGGCGGCAGCAGAACGAGCACCAGCACTCGAGGGAGTCGTCGGCTGCGGTCGGCCCGCGGCGAGGAAGCTCGATCACCCGCCCGCCGCCGAGCAGGAGCGGATCCTCGCCGGCCCCGCCCGCCTCGAGCGTCTCGAGCGCGGTGCGCAGATCGCTGCGATCCGGGGACAGCCGCAAGAAGTTGCGGTAGAGCCGGGCGGCGCGCTGCGGCTCGCCCTCCTGCAGGTGCATTCGCGCGGCCTGGGCCAGCAGCTCGACGGCCGCGTCCTTGTCGCCGTCGACCTCGGCGGCCTGCGCCTTGCGGATCAGCTCCCGGACCTCGTCGCGCGCCATCGGCAAGCTCCTGTCAGCCCCGAGCCTAGCACGGGGCACGCGGCGCCGACGCGCGGCTCACGCCAGCTCGAGCAGCAAGAGCTCGGGGCTCTCCAGGTAGCGGATCACCTCGTAGGCGAACTGCGCCCCGACCGCTCCGTCGATGACCCGGTGATCGAAGGACAGCGACAGGTACATCATGTCGCGGACCACGATCTGGCCGTCCTTGACCACCGGCCGCTGGCGCATCTTGTGGAGCCCGAGGATGGCCACCTCGGGGTGGTTGATGATCGGGGTGGCGAAGAGCCCGCCCTGCTCGCCGAGCGAGGTGATGGTGAAGGTGCCGCCGGTCAGCTCGTCCTGGCGGCAGCGCTTCTCGCGGGCGGCGCCGGCCAGGGCGGCGACCTCCTCGGCCAGGGTGCGCAGGCTCTTGTGCGCCACGTCCTTGACCACCGGGACCATCAGGCCGTCCTCGGTGGCCACGGCGATTCCCAGGTTGACCGCCGAGCGGACCACCAGCTCCTGCGAAGCCTCGTCGAAGTTGGCATTGAGCTGCGGGAAGGCGCGGAAGGCCGAGGTGAGGGCCTTGGCCACGAACGGCAGGTAGGAGAGCTGGAGAGTGTCCTCGGCGTCGGCCAGCCGCTGGTTCAGCCGGCGGCGCAGCGCCTTGAGCTCGGTGACGTCCACCTCCTCGACGAAGGTGTAGTGCGGCGCGGTGAACTTGCTCTCGACCATCTTCTTGGCGATGGCCTTGCGCAGCCCCTTGAGCGGGAGGCGCCGGTCGCCCTCCTGCGCCGGGGCCGGAGACTTGAGCGGCTCGCGGCGCGCGGGAACCTCGGCGACCGGGGCCTGGCCCACCGAGCGCAGCACGTCGCTCTTGAGGACCCGGCCCGAGGGCCCGGTGCCCTGCACCGAGGACAGGTCGACGCCGTGCTCGCGGGCGATGCGCCGGGTGACCGGAGTAGCCAGCACCTTGGTGCCGTTGTGGCCGTTGGCAGCGGCGACCGCGTTGGGCCTGGCCGCGCCGACCGCAGCCGCCGCGGGTGCCGGAGCGGGCTTCTCGGCGGCCGTGGCCTCGCCCTCCAGGTCCAGGGTCACCAGCGAGTGGTGGACGCGGGCGGTCTCGCCCTCCTTGCCGTGCAGCTGCAGCACCTTGCCCTTGCGCGGGCTGGGGATGACCACCGTGGCCTTGTCGGTCATCACCTCGACCATCGGCTGGTCCTCGTCGACGCGCTGGCCGACTTCCACCAGCCACTTGACGATCTCGCCCTCGACGATTCCCTCGCCGATGTCGGGCAGCTTGAAATCGAAGGTCGCCATCTCGGTGCTCCTCACAGTTGAAATCTGCTTCTGGAACTCTGTTCGCCCTAGGCGGAGCGAAGCGGAGTCGAAGGGACCCCGACTTCGCCGGCCCTGAGCTGGTCGAAGGGCTCGGGCTGAACGGAAACCGGCCCCACCTTACGGCTCGAAGCGCGCGGTCTCGACGATTCCCTCGAGGATGCGCGGGGCGCGCGGCAGGTAGTCGTTTTCCAGGGTGTAGGGGAACGGGGTGTCGTAGCCGGTGACGCGCTTGAGCGGCGCCTCGAGGTGGACGAAGCAGCGCTCCTGGATCAGCGAAACGATCTCGGCGCCGAAGCCGCAGGTGCGGGCCGCCTCGTGAACCACCACCACCCGCCCGGTCTTCTGGGCGCTGGCGGCCAGGGTGTCGATGTCCACCGGCCACAGGGTGCGCAGGTCGATCAGCTCGCAGTCGATGCCCTGCTCGGCGGCCTGGGTCACCGCTTCCTGGGCCTCGTGGAACATCGCGCCCCAGGCGATGACCGTCACGTCCTGGCCCTCGCGGACCACCGCCGCCTTCTCCAGCGGGACGGTGTAGTCGCCCTCCGGCACCTCGCCGCTGGCGGCGCGGTAGATGCGCTTGGGCTCCATGAACAGGATCGGGTCCTCGGCGCGCATCGCCGACAGCAGGAGCCCCTTGGCGTCGTAGGGATTGGAGGGGACCACCACCTTGATCCCGGCAGTGTGGATGAAGAGCGACTCCGGGCTCTGCGAGTGGTAGTGGCCGCCGCGGATGCCGCCGCCGTAGGGGGTGCGGATCACCATCGGGCAGGCGTACTGGCCGCCGGAGCGGTAGCGGTACTTGGCCACCTCGTTCACGATCTGGTCCATCGCCGGGTAGATGAAGTCGGCGAACTGGATCTCCGGAACCGGCTTGAGGCCGTAGAGCGACATCCCCAGCGCGGCGCCGATGACGCCGCCTTCGGCCAGCGGGGTGTCGATGACGCGGTCGCCGCCGAACTCGTCGAACAGCCCCTGAGTGGCGCGGAAGACGCCGCCGAACTTGCCGACGTCCTCGCCCAGCACCACCACGTCCGGATTGCGCCGCATCTCCAGGCGCAGGGCGTCGTTGACCGCCTGCAACAGATTCATCTTGGCCATGAATGTGCTCCGAAGCCGGCGTGCGCTCGCGCCGCGAGGGCCGGCAGAAGGATCTCGGTTAGCGCCGGCTGAGGGCCTGCTGGCGCTCTTCCTCGAGGTGCCAGGGGCGCTTGGCGAAGACGTCGTCGAACATCGACTCCAGCTCCGGCGGCGGCAGGTTCTCTACCGCGGCGGTGGCCTCGCGGATCTCCTCCTCGATGTCCTTGCGGACCGCGGCGTCCTCCTGCTCGGTCCAGATCCCCAGGTGCAAGAGGTGCCCGAGCAGCCTCTTGATGGGATCGAGCTCCTCCCAGGGCTTGACCTCGTCGTCCTTGCGGTAGGCGCGCGGGTCGTCGGAGGTGGAGTGGCCGCGGACGCGGTAGGTGATGGCCTCGACCAGCGTCGGCCCCTGCCCTTCGCGGGCCCGCTGGTGGGCGGCGCGGGTGGCGGCGATCACCGCCAGCAGGTCGTTGCCGTCCACGCGCACCCCGGGCATGCCGTAGGCCTGGGCCTTGATGGCCAGCGACTCGGAGGCGGTCTGCTTGCTCAGCGGCACGCTGATCGCCCACTGGTTGTTGCGGCAGAAGAAGATGGTCCCGACCTTGAATACCCCGGCGAAGTTCATGGCGGTGTGGAACTCGTTGGTGCTGGTCGAGCCATCGCCGAAGTAGGCCAGCGCCACGTCGTCCTTCTTCTTCAGGCGGGCCGCCCACGCCACTCCCACCGCGTGCGGCAACTGGGTCGCCAGCGGAGAGCTGATCGAGCCGATGTTCCCCGGGGCCCAGGTCTCGTGGCAGGGCATCTGCCGGCCGCGGACCGGATCCTCGCGGTTGCCGAACATGTTGCAGAGGAAGCGCTGCAGCGGCATGCCGCGCATCAGGGTGGCGCCGTGCTCGCGATAGGCGGGGAAAAGCCAGTCGTTGCGGCGCATCACGAAGGCCGAGCCGAGCACCGCCGCCTCTTCGCCGATCGAGCCGATGTAGAAGCCCACCCGGCCCTGGCGCTGCAGGGTGACCATCCGCTCGTCGAGGGCGCGGTTGAGAAGCATCAGCCGGTAGAGGGCCAGCAGGTCCTTCTGCTCCACGCGCGGGTCGTGGCGCGGGTCGGCCGTGCCGTCGGGGCGCAGCACCCGCAGCACGTCGGGCGCCTGCACGTCCTCGGGCTTGAGCGGCAGCCGGGGATCTCGGGAAGCTTTGTCTGAGGCGAGCATGGGATCTCTCTTCGCGCCGCGGGCAGCAGCTAGCCCGGAACGCCGTTGGGAGTGGGAGCGAGCGCTTGGCGGCGCATCAGCCCTCGGAGAAAAAGCTCTGCCGCCTTGTAGCTGGAGCGGACCAGCGGGCCGGCGGCGACGTAGAGGAAGCCCATGGCCATCGCCCGGTCGCGCAGGGCGTCGAACTCGGCGGGCTTGTAGAAGCGCTCCACCTTGAGGTGGTGCGGCGAGGGCTGCAGGTACTGGCCCAGGGTCAGCACCTCGACCCCGACCGCGCGCAGGTCCTCGAAGCAGCGGACCAACTCCTCCTCAGTTTCGCCCAGACCGAGCATCAGCGAGCTCTTGGTGTAGATGCCGGGGTGGGTCTGCTTGAGGTGCTCGAGCGCGCCGAGCGACTGGCGGTAGCTGGCGCGCCTGTCGCGGGCGACGGGCTGCAGCCGCTCGACGGTCTCGACGTTGTGGGCGATGACCTGGGGAGCGGCCTTGGCCACCGTGTCCAGCTCGCGGGTCGAGCCCTGGAAGTCGGGGATCAGTACCTCGACGATCAGCTCCGGGCACTCGCGGCGCAGGGCGATGATGGCGCGGGCGAAGTGGCCGGCGCCGCCGTCGGGCAGGTCGTCGCGGTCGACCGAGGTCACCACCAGGTAGCGCAGCGACAGGTCGCGGGCGGCGCGGGCCAGGTCCTCGGGCTCGTTGGGATCCAGCGGCGCCGGATGGCCGACCTTGACGTGGCAGAACTTGCAGCCGCGGGTGCAGATTTCGCCCATCAGCATCACGGTGGCGGTGCCGCTGCCCCAGCACTCGCCCATGTTCGGGCAGCGCGCCTCCTGGCAGACGGTCGCCAGCCGGGTCTTCTCGAGGATCGCCCGCACCCGCTCGTAGCCCTGGCCGGAAGGCAGGCGCACCTTGAGCCACTCCGGCTTGCGGCCGAGGGTCGTCTCCTGCGCCTCGCGGATGCGGTCTGGGGTGCCCGACATAAAAGCCTCGGAGGGGACTTATGCCTTGAAACTCGTCCCGGAGCGACAGCCCCCGGAGGGGGGTCTACTGATAAGCGGCCAGAGCCGCCCGCGCCAGCGAAAACCCTCTGCGGACGCGGGGCTAGCCAGACCCCTGGCCAACGACGCACCGCGCCACGGCGGGAGCGCCCTGCCCCGCCCTTTCGGTCTCTGAAGATGCTAGGGAGATACGGTTGGTTGCCGAATGGCCGATCGGCGGGTCGTCCAACTGGCCGGCCCTCGAGCATTCCGGGAGAAATGCGATGACGCCCTCGACGAAGACCGCGGTGGTGGTGGGACTGCTGGCGATGCTCGGCTGCGCGAACGCCGAAGCTCCGAAAGTGACCTGCCCCGGCGCCGGCTGCGCCTGCTCCGGCTCGAGTTGCCAGTGCCAGAGCGCCGGCGGCTGCCAGTGGAACGGCACCGGCTGCGACCCCAAGGGAGGCAGCTGCAGCTTCACCTGCGACAACGGCTCGAGCTGCATCGGCTCGTGCGCCGGCTCGTGCAGCAGCTCGTGCAGCAACGGCAGCACCTGCGAGCTGACCACCGGCGAGTCGGGCAGCATCGACTGCAAGAAGAACGCGACCTGCACCATCAGCGTCGGCAAGAGCGGCAGCGTCTCCTGCGGCGAGAGCTCGACCTGCCACGTGAGCTGCAGCGGATCGTGCTCGGTGTCGTGCTCGGGCGGATCGACCTGCGACCTCAAGTGCGCCGGCGACTCGGCGGCCAAGCCGCTCAACGGCGGCGGCGGGTGCCAGTGAGGAACTGATTCGCAGACAGGATCGGCTTTCGCTCGGCGCGGCGTGAGTGGCCGCGCCGAGTTCTTTGCTCACACGCCAATCTGGCGCAGCTCGACGTGAATCGGGTCAGCCGCCTCGGGATTCACCGATACCCGCAGGTAGTGGTGGCCGACCCCGGTGAGCTTCTCGATCTGGCCGCCGCCGCCGCCGCACAGGTGCACGGGGATGCCGCGCAGGCTGTACTCCTCGTACGAGTGGATGTGTCCGACGAAGAGGTGGTCCACCCGGGCCTCGCCCAGCAGCTGCAAGAAGTGCTCGGCGTCCTCGCGGCTGCGGAAGGCGTGGTCGCGGAATCCGTAGGGGTCGAGCGGCGGGATATGGGTGAAGGCCAGCGTCGGCCCCGGCGGCCGGGTGGCGAGCTTCTCCTCCAGCCACGGGTAGGCATCGGGGGCGATCATCGAGCTGCCGGTATCGAGCATGGCGAAGTTCACGCCGCGCCAGGAGAAGAAGTGGTTGGTCGCCCCGAGCAGCTCCTCGAAGCGGTCGGCAGCGCCGCCGAACAGCTCGTGGTTGCCGATGGTGGTGTAGAGGCCGCGCTCGAGCTGGCCGAGCTGGCTCATCATGTCGTCGAACTCGGCGACCCGGCCGCTCTGCACGAAGTCGCCCATGCAGGCCACGAACTCCGGATTCCAGTCGCGGATGTCGGCGGCGATGGCGCCGAAGCTCTTGTGATTGTCGTGGATGTCGGAGACCACGGCGAAGCGCACCAGCCCCGTTGCTGAGCTCTCGAGCCGCAGTGTGGTCGCGCCCGCTGGCAGCGAGACGGTGACCGCGGCCGCTCCCGGCCCGGTGGGAACCATCTCCGCCGTTCCCGAGAGCCTGGCTCCGATCGGCAGGTTCTCCAGGCCGAAGCGGACCACCGTGGCGCTCGCCGCCTGAAACTCCAGGCGCAATCCGGGATTGGCGGCGCGAATCCACAGCAGGCCTTCGCCATCGCGACGAAGCCTGGCCGGAAAGGCCGAGATCGCCACGCCGCCATCGAGCTGATCGACCACCGGCAGCAGGCTGCGGCCGAAGCGAGCGTCGGCGTCGCTGACCCCGCCGCAGCCGAGGAAATGGAGCGCCGTCCCGGCTCCCATTGCCTTGAGCAGAGTGCGTCGGGAGAAGGTCACCATGACGCCTCCACGCCCAGCAGACCGTCGATGCCGCCGCCGAGCTCCGCTGTCGCCAGCAACCGCAGCCGCTCCGAGATCGCCAGCCGCGCGTCGATGCGCGCTCCGCCGCCATGGTCCACGAAATAGCCGAGCCGGGTATCCGGGCGCTGGGTGTAGAGCAGCGCGATCTCCATGGAATCGGTCGGCGAGATCGCCAAGCCGGTGTCGATGATCAGCACGTCCTGCCAGTCAGTGGTCGAGGTCTCTGGGTAGCGGTAGCGCAGTCCTCCGTATCCAAGCCGCTGGGTGAGCACCAGTCCCCTCAGCCCAGGGCTCAGGTAGCTCAGCGCCAGCCGCAGCTCGAACAGCAACGCGCTTCCGATGCCGGTGGCGCCGGAGATCGGGCCGCGCTCGCGCATCCCTTCCACCAGGAAGGCCAGGTGGCTGACGCCGCCGTCGCTCCAGAGCTTGGGCCCGACGCGCAGGTGGAATTCCTGGTAGTCGGTCTTGGGAGCCAGCGAGGCCGAGCCATCGATCATCAGCACCGGCTTTTCGTAGCTGGCCCGCAGCAACCCGAGGTGGCGCACCGGGGTCACCGGATCGTACGAGCCGCCGTACTGCAGCGACATCGACAGCTGCGCCTCGCGGGTGAGCGGCTTGGCGAAGCCGTTGGGAGCGGCGGTGCCGAGAATGTCGGCCAGCCACGACTGGATGTAGACGGTGGCGCCCGTGTACATGAGCGGCACGCAGATCGGCGAGAGCTTGTGGCTGCCGGCGGCGAACAACAGCGCGCCGCCGCCGAGCAGCCCCACCGCCAGCGCCGAGCCGCTCACCCACCGCAGCCGATGCGCGGTCTCGACGTCGCCCGACAGCGAATGGCCAAAGCCCGGGATGAAGAGCCCGGGTAGGAAGGCCAGCCCGGTGCGCGCCAGCTTCGAGTCGATGGCGGGAGCCGCCTTCTCGATCGCAGGCCGATCGCTCGAAGGCAGCTCGATGGCGGGTTTCGGAGGAGCCTCAGCGGCAGGCAGCGGCTCCGCCACGGGAGCCGCCGCCATCAGAAGACCTACGAGCACGAGCCCAGTCACACGGACCCTTTCATCAGAGAGTGAGAAAGGCCGAGACTAGCAAGCTGGCGCTTCACTCAGAAATTGATGGTGTGTCCGAAGACGGCGTGGGCTGCCTCGCCCATCGCCTCGACGAGCGTCGGATGCGGATGGATGGTGTGTGCCAGCTCCTCGGTGGTTGTCTCGAGCTGGAGAGCGGCGCAGGCCTCGCCAATCAGCTCGGTCGCCTTGTGGCCGACGATGTGGATGCCTAGCACCTCGTCGTACTGGCTATCGGAGACAATCTTGACGAAGCCGTCGAGCTCTCCGGCGATGGTGGCCTTGCCGATGGCGGCGAAGGGGAACATCCCGGTCTTCACCTGGAAGCCCTTCTCGCGGGCCTTCTTCTCGGTGAGGCCGACCGAGGCGACCTCGGGCCAGGTGTAGGTGGCGCTGGGGGCGCGGGTGTAGTCAATCGGCTTGGGGTTCTTCCCGGCGACGGCGTCGGCGGCGACGATCCCCTCGTGTTCGGCGACGTGCGCCAGCGCCAAGGTCGGCACCAGGTCGCCGATGGCCCAGATGCCCTCGATGTTGGTGCGCATCAGGCCGTCGACGGGGATCGAGCCGCGCTCGACCTTCACGCCCACCGTCTCCAGGCCCAGGTTCTCGATGACCGGCTTGCGGCCCACCGCCACCAGCAGCATCTCGGCCTCGAGCTGCTTCATGCCTTCGGGAGTGGCCACCGAGACCTTCACCGAGCCCTCGGTCTTCTCGACCTTCTCCACCTTGCTCTTGAGGAGGAAGTCGATCTTGCGGCGGCGGTAGACCTTCTCGATCTCCTTGGAGCAGTCCTCGTCCTCGAGCGGCAGCAGGTGCTCGAGCATCTCGATCACCGTCACCTCGGCGCCAAAGGAACGGAAGATCGAGGCGAACTCCATGCCCACCGCGCCGGCGCCCATGACGATCAGGCTCTTGGGCGGCTTCTCGAGACCGAGGATCGAGTCGCTGGTGACGATGCGCTGGTGGTCGGGCTTGGCCACCGGCAGGTCCTTCACCTCGCTGCCGGTGGCGAGGATGACGTTTCTGGTCTCGAGGGTCTGGACACCGCCCTCCCCCTCGACCACGACCTTGCCCTTGCCGGCGAGCTTGCCGTGGCCCTTGAAGACGGCGATGCCGTTCTTCTTCATCAGGCCGCCGACCCCGGCGGAGAGCTTGGCGACCACGCGCTCCTTGCGCTTCATCACCTTCTCGAAGTTGAGCGCGAAGGCCTGGACGTCGACGCCGAAGTCGGCGGCGTGGCCGAGGTGATCGAGCAGCGAGGCCGACTCGAGCAGAGCCTTGGTGGGGATGCAGCCGCGCAAGAGGCAGGTGCCGCCCAGGCGCTTGTCGCGCTCGACGATGGCGGTCTTGAGCCCGTTCTGCGCCGCGCGGATGGCGGCCACGTAGCCGCCGGGGCCGGCGCCAAACACCACGACATCAAAGTTGTCTGCCACGTGTGCCTCCACCCCGCCTCAGAATGAATGTGACGACCGCGGCCGCCGCAAAGACCGCTGCCGCGCCGCCGTAGCCCAGGGTGTGACCGGGTTCGGTGTACCCGAAGACGTCCGCCACACCGACGGCGATCACGACAGCCCCGAGCCCCGACAGAAGGGCACAGCCAATCCCTCGTCGCTGGCTCGGAGCTGCTGGCGCCTGATCGGCCATCTCGCCGCTTCCAGGGAACCGGCCTATAGAACCTCCGCCAGCTCCTCGTACATGTGGATGGCGGCCTTGATGCCCTTCTTCAGATCGCCGATGTCTACGCTCTCGTTCTCCGAGTGAGCGTTCGAGTAGGGATCCTCGACCCCGATCAACAGGGCCGGCACGCCGCCCAGTTCGCGGCTGAAGGGGGCGACGAAGCCGATCGAGCCGCCGCAGCCCATGGTGATGGCCTCCTTGCCGTACCCGGCCTCGAGGGCGCGCATGGCCGCCTGGAATACCGGGGTGTCGGAGTCGGTGTACCACCAGCCGCCGGTGTTGATCTCCTTGACGCTGACCTTGACGCCCCAGGGCGCCGCCTTCTTGAGGTGGTCGGTGAGGGCCTTGAAGGTCTCCTTCTCCTTCATGTCGGGAACCAGGCGGATGCCGATGCGGGCCCAGGCCGACTCGCAGATGATGTTACGGGCCTCCTGGCGGGTGCTGGCCTGGAAGGCGTTGATGGCCAGCGACGGCTGGCGCCAGTTCATCTCGAAGGGATTGAGCCCGCCGAGCATCTCGACGCCCGGGAGCATGCCCGCCTGCTTGCGGAAGTCGGCCTCGGTGGCCGGCAGGGCGGCGATGCTCTTCTTCTCCGACTTCGAGAGCGGCTTGACCTTCTTGTACAGCCCCTTGATGGCGATCGAGCCGTCGGGGTTGGAGAGCGAGGCCAGCATCCGGCACAGGGCCATGGTCGGGTCGGGCACCGGGCCGCCCCACATCCCGGAGTGGACCGAGCTCTTGAGCGCGCTGACCTCGACCTCGGCGGTCAGCAGGCCGCGCAGGGCGGTGGTGATCGAAGGCAGCCCGGTGTCGAAGTTGCCGGTGTCGGTGAGGATGATGACGTCGGCGGCCAGCATCTTCTTGTACTTCTTCAGGAACGCCGACAGGAACGGCGAGCCGACCTCCTCCTCGCCCTCGACCACCACCTTGACGTTCATCGGCAGCTTGCCGGCGGTCTTGAGCAGCGAGTCGACGGCCGAGGTGTGGAGGATGACCCCGGCCTTGTCGTCGGCGGCGCCGCGGCCGTAGAGCCGGCCCTTGCGCTCGGTGGCCTCGAAGGCCGGGCTGAGCCACTTCTTCTTGTTGCCCGCCGGCTGCACGTCGTGGTGGGCGTAGAGCAGCGCGGTCGGCTTGCCCGGGGCCTTGAGCCAGTCGCCGTAGACGTAGGGCGGGGCCCCGTCCACCTCCAAGAGCTTCACGTTCTGGAAGCCGCGCGCGGTCAGCAGCCGGGCCACCTCCTTGGCGCTGCGGCGCACCTCCTCCGGCGGGAAGCCCTCGAACGCCACGCTGGGCACCTTCACCAGCGCCTTGAGGTCGTTCAGGTACTCCGGAAAGTGGGTGGACGCGTGGGCGATCGCCTTCTTGGTCGAATCGGAAGCCATTGAGAATCCTTGGGGAAAGTTGTTCCGAACCAAACGGCGCGGCAGTCTAGCCCAAAGTTGCCTTGGCGGGTGACGGCCAAGCGGGTCAGCGGCGAAAAGCTTGGTTGGAAGGCGAGCGGTGGTATCAATGTTCAGTAGGAGCCCTGGCGCGCCTTCCGGAGCCAAAGGAAAGTCGGCGATGGAGGCCCGCCCGTCCGAACGGGAGTCAGATGCCCGCCTCTTCCAGTGCCGCCCTCGCCCTCCCGACGCGCGATCCGTCAATCGCCGACGAGGGCCGTCCGAGCCCATCCATGAGATCTCCCCTCCAGTTCGCCGTGCAGCGCGAAGATCCGCGCCTTGAGGAGAAGCTGCTCGACTCGCTGGGCCAAGGGCCCAAGCGCTTCTTCGGCATCACCGCCGCCGGCGACACCCTGCTGCAGCTCAGCGCGCGGACCGACCTGACCGAGCTGATCGGCGCCGACATCGACTCCCGCCAGACCGCCTGGACGCGCTTCAAGCTGGCCGCCGCCGGTCAGCTCAGCCGCAAGGACTTCTGCCGCGCCCTGGGCATCTCGCAGATCGATGAGTCGGTCCGCGAGCAGCTCATTGGCCGGGTGCTCGGCAATCTGTCGCCGGACGACCGCACCTTCTTCAAGTCGGAGCGGGCCTTCTTCGCCAAGGGCGCCTTCGACGACGGCACCTTCGAGCGGGTCTTCGCCTGCTGGCGGGCCTTCCTCGAGCGCTTCGTGGCCCCGCGCGAGCGGATCCAGGCCTTCTTCGAGGGCGAGGCCGCGGTGCGCGAGGAGCTGCTCGCCAGCGAGCTGTGGCCGGTTTCGTTCGAGCTCTTCTTCCACCAGAGCCTGCTGGCCGCGCTGTTCGGCCCCGACGCCATCCAGCACGCGCCTCCGGGCAGCTTCACCCGCCACTTCCGCGCCCGCTTCGAGTGGGCGCTGCGCCAGCCGGACGCAGCCGGCAACCCCTACCTGTCGCAGGTGCTGCGCGGCCGCTACGGCGCCCTCGACGGCACCCAGGGGCTGCCCGACTTCCTCGGCACCAGCCTCTTCCCCAAGGTCGCCGAGGGAGTGCGCAAGGTCAGCTGCCACACCGGCCGGGTCAGCGAGGTGCTGGCGGCCCACCCCGGGCCCTACCAGCTGTTGCAGCTCTCGAACATCCTCGACTGGCTGAGCGAGGCCGAGACCGAGTCGCTGGTGTCGCCGGTGCTCGACAACCTGGCGCCCGGCGGCTTTTTGCTGGTGCGCCAGCTCAACAACGTGCGCCCGCTGCCGACGCAGTGGATGAAGCACCTCGACTTCGACCCGGCGTTCGAGCGCTCGCTCCACGCCTCGGATAGGAGCTTCTTCTACTCGGCGATCCGCGTCGGTCGAAAGCGGTAGACTCCTGCCGTTTCCCGCCGCCTCGAGACGCCCATGCTCCGCGCGCTGCTCGCTCCCCCTGCCATCGCCTTGGAAACCATGGTCGGGGGCGCGACGGTGCTGCTCACTTCGCCGTTCACCGCCCGCGCCCACGAGCCGACCATCCAGGCCTGGGCGCGCACGGTGCTCTGGACAGCGGGAGTGGAGCTGTCGGTGAGCGGGGCCGAGAGCCTCGATCCGTCGCGGCCGTACGTCGTCATCAGCAACCACCAGAGCCACATGGACGTCCCGTGCCTGGTGCGCGCGCTGCCGCTGCCGGTGCGCTTCGTCGCCAAGCGCGAGCTGTTCCTGATCCCGATCTTCGGCCCCGCCATGCGCAAGGTCGGGATGGTCTCGGTCGATCGCCAGCATGCCGAGAGGGCGCTGGCGGCCCTTCGCGAGGCCCAGCAGACGATCGCCAGTCGCTTCTCGCTCCTCTTCTTCGCCGAGGGCACCCGCTCTGAGGACGGGTCGCTGGGCCCGTTCAAGAAGGGCGGCTTCGTGATGGCCCAGAACACCGGCAACCCCATCGTCCCGGTGGCGATCGACGGGACGCGCGAGCGGCTGCCCAAGGGATTCCACACCCTCCGCCCCGGGCCGGTGCGGGTGACCATCGGCAAGCCGATCGAGCCCGGACCCAATACCCTCGAGCGCCGCGACGAGCTGATGGCCCTGACCCGCGCCGAGATCGAGCGGATGCTGATCCGACTGTCATGAGCCAACGCCAAGCCTTCTCCGTCTCGGTTTTCGCCCGCCATGCCGGGCGTCTCCTGCTCATCCGCCACAAGCGACTGGGCACCTGGCTGCCGGTCGGCGGCGAGCTGCACGAGGGCGAGACCCCGCTCGAGGCCGCGCGCCGCGAGCTCGTGGAGGAGACCGGCCTCGTGGGTCGCTTCGAGGCGCTGCTGGGCGTCGACGGCACGCCGCCGGGGCTGCTCGGCTACGAGGAGCACCAGGCCGGCTCCAAGGGCCGGCACCTCAACTTCTGCTTCGTGGCCGACGTCGACACCAGCGCGGTCACCGCCAACCACGAGTTCGACGAGCACCGGTGGGTAGCCGATCCCAGCGAGGTCGACTGCCCGCGCAACGTGGTCGAGTTGGGGAGGATGGCGCTCCACGCCTGCGGGCGGCCGCTGATCGCCCTCGCCCGCCGCTGGCTGGACTGCTTCAACCGCGCCGACCTCGAGGGGCTGCTGGCCCTCTACGACGACGAGGTGGTGCACACCAGCCCCAAGCTGCGCGCCCGCCAGCCGGAGACCAAGGGCGAGGTCCGCGGCAAGGCGGCGCTGCGGGCCTGGTTCGCCGACTCGATGCAGCGGCTGCCCAAGCTGCACTACCAGGAGCGCCACCTGACCGCGACCGCGGATCGGGTGGTGATGGAGTACCTGCGGCTGAACCCCGGCGACGAGCCGCTGGAAGTGGCCGAGGTGCTGGAGTGCAAGGGCGGGCGCATCGTCGCCTCGTACGTCTTCCACGGCTGAACGCCGCGCGAATCAACAGTCTCGCCGCCCCCGCCCGCGCGGCGCTCGCCCGGCGGGTCGGGTCGAGCTAGGCATTGCGCGGAGGCCCGCGATGGTCCTGCTGCGCATCTACGGCGACTGCCTGCTGCGGGCCCTGCGAGCGATCGCCAAGAGCCCGTGGACGCTGCTGATTCCGGTCGTTTACGCCTGGGCCTTCGCGCCCATCGCCGCGCTGCTGGCGGGGTTCGGAATCCTGAGCGGATTCCTGATCGCCATCGTCTACGACGCGCTCCTGGCCTCCTACCTCTACGTCCTCGCCGAGCTGGTCAGCGGGTCGCTGGTCCGGCTGCGCGAGATGCCGCAGAGCATGAAGCCCTACTTCTGGCCGCTGATGAACGTGCTCTTCGTAATCTGGATCGCGCAGCTGCTTCTGGGGCCGCTGCTGGCCCGGGCGCCGAACGCCGGAGCCCTCGCCCTGGCCGCAAGCGCGGTGCTGTTCGTGCTCTTCAACGCGGTGCCCGAGGTCATCTACCAGCGGCCCAGCTCGAGCGGCCTGGCGACCCTGGGCGAGAGCATCTCCTTCATCCAGCGGCAGTGGCTGGAGTGGTTCCTCCCCAATATCCCGATCGGACTGGCGCTCTGGTTCGGCGTGCCCTGGCTGGCCCGGCTGCCGGCGGCCACCCTTCTCGGTCCGCTGCTCCTCGGGATCTTCGTCCACCTGGCGATGGTCTTCCGCGGCAACCTCTTCGCCGAGCTGCTGCATAGCAATCCGCGACAGCGGGCGCTGCGCGACCGGCTGGGGCGCTGACCCGAGAGAGGGCCCGTCCGCCCGCTCAACGACCGGCCTTATCTCTTCGGACTGCGCGGGAGCTATATTGATGTTGTAGCGGGGCCAATGGGTCCCGCCGGAGGCTGGATGTCGGTCGTTGTACTCCACATGGATCTTGCGTGAGGACGCCGGCGCCCCGCGGCTGATTGCCCCGGGGCGGGCTCCCGCAACTCGCCAATCCTTGTCCGCGCGCCCGCAGCGAAGCGTGTTGCGCGCGGGCTGACTGCGCCTGTCTGACGACGGCGCGGATGGAGAACGACCTCGTGACCCACCTCTCTACCCTGGGCTTCGGCCCTTTCTTCGAGCAGCAAGTTCAGCCACACGAACGCGGGCTCGTCCCCGCCCGCATTGCCGCTGAGCACCGGGGCGCCTATGAAATCTGGTCCAGCGCCGGCGCGCGCCGGGCCCTGCTCGCCGGGCGGCTCCGCCTCGAGTTCGAGGAGGCCGGCGCTCCCGGAGTTGGCGACTGGGTCCTGGTCAAGGACGCCCCCGGACCCGACCAAACCGTGATCGAACGGGTCCTGACCCGGCGCACGGTGTTCACCCGCGGCGCCGCCGGCCGCGAGGCTCGCGCCCAGGTGGTGGCGGCCAACGTCGATCTGGTCTTCGCGGTCTGCGGCCTCGACTCCGACTTCAACGTCCGCCGGATCGAGCGTTACCTCGCCCGAATCTGGGCGAGCGGCGCTCAGCCCGGGGTGATCCTCAGCAAGGCCGACCTCTGCCACGACCTCGGCGGCCACCTCGCCGAGGTAGAAGCGCACTGCGTCGGTGTTCCGGTCCGGGTCGCCAGCGCACTCCACCGCCAGGGCATCGAGGAGGTGCGCGCCTGCATCGGCGCCGGAATGACTGTGGCCTTCGTCGGCTCCTCCGGGGCTGGCAAGTCGACCCTGGTCAACGCCCTGCTCGGCGAGGAGCGAATGCGCACCGGGGAAGTGCGGGCCAGCGACGGCCGCGGCTGCCACGTCACCACCCACCGCCAGTTGGTCGCCCTCCCGGGCGGCGGCCTGCTGCTCGACACCCCGGGGATGCGCGAACTGCAGCTGGTCGACGACGAGGGCCTGGTGGCCACCTTCGGAGACATCGCCTCGCTCGCGAGAGGATGCCGCTTTGGGGACTGCAGCCACCAGTCAGAGCCGGGGTGCGCGGTGAAGGCGGCGGTCGAGTCGGGCGAGCTGGACGAAGAGCGGCTTGAGCACTACCGCAAGCTCGAGCGCGAAGCACAAGCCAACGAGCTTCGCCACGACGCTCACAAACGTCGGCAGGCCGAGCGGGTGTGGGGGCAGCTCTTCGACGAGGTCGCGAGACTGCGCAAGTGGAAGGGAGGCAAGCCGTAGCCATCGCTGAGGCGGCCCCGCGCACCGGCTGTTGAGCCGTGCGCGGGGCGCGCCGCCCCAAAGATCCCGGGCCCGGCGAACGTCGCGCCGCGGCGGGGGCTGCACGTCGTCTGCTCTCTGAAGAACGAAGGGCGGAGCCCGAAGGCCCCGCCCGAAGCTCGATCCCGCCGGGAAGCCGCTCAGGCCAGCTTCTTCTCCTTCTCGTAGGAGAGCAGCGGCTCCTCGCCGCGCAGCACCACGCCCTCGGTGATCTTGCACTCCTTGATCCCGTCGCGGTACGGCACGTCGTACATGATGTCGAGCATCGCGCTCTCCATGATCGCCCGCAGGCCGCGGGCTCCGGAGTTGCGGCGCATCGCCTCCTGGCTGATCGCGCGCAGCGCTTCCTTGGAGAAGGTGAGCTTGACCTTCTCCATCTCAAACATCTTCTGGTACTGCTTCACCAGCGCGTTCTTGGGTTCGGTGAGGATGTGGACCAGGTCGTCCTCGTTCAGGTCCATCAGGGTGGCGATCACCGGCAGCCGGCCGACGAACTCGGGGATCATCCCGAACTTCACCAGGTCCTGCGGCTCGACGTAGGTCAGCAGCTCGCCCACGCTCTTCTCGTTGCGCCGCTCGATCTTGGCCCCGAACCCCAGCCCCTTCACCCCCACCCGCCGGCGGATGTTGTTCTCGATGCCGTGGAACGCCCCGCCGCAGATGAACAGGATGTTGCTGGTGTCGACCTGGATGTACTCCTGCTGGTTGTACTTCTTGCCCCCGCGCGGAGTGACGTTGGCCCGCGTCCCCTCGATGATCTTCAGCAGCGCCTGCTGCACGCCCTCGCCGCCCACGTCGCGGGTGGGCGAGGGGGTGTCGCCCTTGCGCGCGATCTTGTCGATCTCGTCGATGTAGACGATGCCCCGGCTGCACTTCTCGACGTCGTAGTCGGCGTTGTGCAGCAGGTTCTGGATGATGTTCTCGACGTCCTCGCCCACGTAGCCGGCTTCGGTCAGGCTGGTGGCGTCGGCGATGGTGAACGGGACGTTGAGGAAGCGCGCCAGCGACTGGGCCAGCAGCGTCTTGCCCGAGCCGGTCGGGCCCAGCAACAGCACGTTGCTCTTGGCCAGCTCGATCTCGTCGCTGCCCGACTTGCCCTGCCCGGGGCGGGGAGCCTTCGACTTCTTCTGGTAGATGCGCTTGTAGTGGTTGTAGACGGCGACCGAGAGGACCTTCTTGGCCTTCTCCTGCCCCACCACGTAGTCGTCGAGGAAGGCCTTGATCTCCGCCGGGGTCGGCAGGCTGACCTGAGGCTTGCCCTCTTCGCGCTCGCTCTCCTCGGCGATGATGTCGTTGCAGAGCTTGATGCACTCGTCGCAGATGTAGACCGTCGGGCCGGCGATGAGCTTGCGCACCTCGCGCTGCCCCTTGCCGCAGAAGGAGCACGATAGGTTCGGGTGATGCTCTCCCTTCCTGCTCACTTGCTGCCTCCACGACCTGGCGAGTGGCGTGACGCGCCCCGCCTCCTAGGCCACGCTCTGATTTGCGACTTCCTCGACTGCCAACTGACTGGCCCGGCCATTCTATCCCGATCGGCCGGCAGTCACGATTCTTTCGCGCGCCCCGTCAAGCCCTCTCGCGCTGCCGCCACTCGACAGGGCCCATGGGGGTGAGGCCCTTCGCGGCCTGCCTTCCATCGCTGAATATAGGGCCGGCCCTCGCCCCGCCGCCACGGCCAGTTGCACGAACTTCCGCGACCGCCCCGGTTTCAGCGCGCCCGGCCGGCGAGCTCCTCCACCTCTTCGGCCAGGGCCTCGGCGCGCTCGGCCACCGCGCCGGGGATCTTGTCGCACCCCTTGAGATCGCCGGCCAGCTTGCGCGCCGCCTGGGCGAGCCGGCGCAGCACCAGATCCGCCGGAGGGGCGGGCTTGGGCGGCGGCGGGAACTTCTGCGCCAGCTCCTTTGCCACCTGGTTGGCGGGCCGCTCGTCGGCCCACAGCTGCTCGCGCAGCGACTGGTAGTCCTTCTCGCTCAGCTGGCCGCGCTGCTCGGCCCCGGCCAGCACGCTCACCACCTCGAACGCCGGCGGCTCGCGCCCGAGCACCGGCTCCCTCGAAGCGCTCGGGGCGCTGGGGGCGGGCTCGGCCATCGACCGCTCGTGCTTGGAGAGGAACGAGTAGCTCATGGTGAGCTTCTCGGCCGTGGCCTTCTTGATGCGCAGCTCCTTGGTGCAGTAGGCCTCGAACGACTCGTAGCCCCACTCCTCGAAGCTGCCGCTGGCGCGCACCTTGACCAGCAGCGAGCCCAGCTCGACCCAGCTCGACTTGAACTTCTGCGCGGTCAGAAGCACCTGGTGGCGCAGCGTCCCCGGCTCGACCTCGCTGGCTCTCTTGGCGACCGCTGCCTGTCCGCTCGACTGCATCTGCTGCCTCCTTCACGGGCGAGGAAAGGGGCGGCAGCTTAGCAGGTGTTCGCTTGGCGACAAGCGCGCCCTCGGCACGGGGGCGCGGGAGGGGGTCAGCGCTTGATGTTGAAGGTGAGTGGGACGCTCGGCTGCTCACCTTGGAAGCTGGGGAATTTCCACTTCTTGAGCTCGCCGAGCATGCAGACGAACAGCTCGGTGCTCTCCGCTTTGTAGTCGGGGTTGTCGATCCACAGCTTGGAAACCCGCCCGTCGTTGCCGATGGTGAACTCGATCGGGATCCGCGCCTCCCAGCCCTCCTTCTGGCGGGCGGACTCGGCCTTGAGGCAGCGGTGGAGCGAGGTCTTGTTGGAGCGGACGATGGCGAAGATGGCGTCCTTGTCCCACTGCTGGACGACCTGGACGTCGTCGTCGCCCTGGGCGGTGCCGGCGCGCGGGTGGGCGGAGGCCACCGCCCCAGGGGCGGGCTTGGTCGGCGCGGCGGCCACCGCGGTGCCGGGCTTCGCCGGCGGCTGGCCAGGAGTCGGCGCCGGAGTCGGCGGCTTGGGCTTGCCCGGCTCGGTGGGCCTGGCGCGCGGGGCGCGGGCGTCGGGATAGGCCAGCTCGTCGGCCTCGCGGGCCGAGGCGAGCTTGAGCTCGAAGATCTCGTCGGTGATCGTCGGCTCAGCGAGCTCGAACTTGGCGCGCCAGGGCTGGTGGATGGCCAGCCAGGAGGCGCCCAGCCAAGCGGGGTAAAGCACGCCCAGCGCCAGGATGATCGCCGCGGCGAGCTTCAGATTCCGGCCGCGCCGCTCGAGCTTCTGCTTCTCGCTGGCGCTGGCCTCCACCCGGCGCTTGGCCTGGGCCTTGGCGAGGTGGACGGTGAACTGCGGGATCTGCGAGACCGGCTTGAACGGCTCGTCGCTGCCGTGGAGGCGGACCGGGGTATTGGCGTCGAGCTCGCCGGCGAAGAGCATCTCCACCAGCGCAGTGAACGGTACCGGGCCCAGCAGCAGATCGCCCTGCTTGAACAGCCACTGCCCGCCGCTGCTGCCGACGTCGATTCCCAGTCCAGCGTTCGCAGCCAATCGCGCCCTCCTTGGCGGTCACCCCGAGCGGCATCGATTCCGCCGCTCGCCGGGCTCGCATCTTAGCCCATGCCGCGCGGCCCGGGCCAAGGCGAATGCCCCGCCAGGGGGCGGGCGGCCTCAGCCGAGCTGGTACTTGCTCAGCAGATCCTCGATGGCCTCGCGCAGGTACTCGCTCTGGCGGACCCGGGTCCGGGTGGACAGCCCGCGCAGGGCCTCGAGGCTGGGCTTGGGGATGCGGAACACCAGGGAAACCAGGCGCTTAGACGTGTCCATGCCGCGCTCCTTGCGAGTTGTCCTACATCTACTCACAAGGTCGCACAGGGTCCGACATCGGTCAAAAAAACTTCCCGTCGGCGCGTCGATTTGTCTTGCCCTGCGGGCCAGAGGCGCGCCGCAGGGACAACGGCGGGCTGGTCACTGGAGCCAGTACGAGCGCGCCTGCAGGCCGAAGGTGAGCTCGGCGCCGAAGCGGCGGCCCTGGCCGAGGGCGAAGCTCGCCCCGGCCTCGCTGTAGAGCCCGAGCACCGGAGACAGCTCGTACATGGCGCCGAAGCTGGCTCGCGCCCCGCCCGCCAGCGCCGGGGCGAAGTCGGCCAGCAGATCGAACGAGAAGTAGGTCTTGAGCTCCTCGAAGCCGAAGAAGTGGCGGTAGCCGAAGGCGGCGGCGACTCCGCGCAGCTCGGACGCCCCGACCAGCCTCAGCCGCAGCGCCAGCTCGCTGCCCTCCTGCCCCACCGCCACCGTGCCGCCCACGTCGAGCAGGACCGAGAACCCGGCCAGCACCCGGTCGATCTGGCAGGTCGGACAGCGGCCGATCTCGAAGGTGCCCCACTCTGGCCCAGCCGCGGCGATCAGCCCGACGCTGCCGGCGTGGTCCAGCGCGACCTCGCGCTCCTGGGCGCTCGCTGCGGCCGGGGCCGCCAGGGCGAGGGCGATCGCCAGCGCGCCGGCGAGGCCCGGCCAATACGGCCGGCGGCCGGACCCGCCACGGGGGCCCAGCCGCCGGATTCGACAGTGTTCGCTCGCGTTCGGCGCCCTCACGCCGCCCGGCGCCTCCTCAGCGCGGCGGGCACCGCCAGCAGGGCCAGCAGGCCGCCCAGCCCGCCGCCCGAGGCGCTGCAGCCGGCGCCACCGCGGGGAGCGGTGATTCCGTCTCCGGGCTCGGGGGCCAGCTGCTGGGTCGCCGGATGCCAGCTGGCGCTGCCGACGTTGCCGGCCTGATCCTTGACCTGCACCTCGATCCCGCCGGCCCGCTCGACCTCGGTCAGGGTCAGCTCGCGCGCCGGCCCGAAGTCGGAGATCCGGTCCTGGCCCAGCTTGTAGGCGTAGGTCATGCGATCTGCGGAGCTGACCGCGTCCGAGACCTCCAGCACCAGCCGGTCAGTCGCCCGCTGCGCCTTGAGGGCGACCCGCGGGGCCTGCCAGTCGACCAGCACGTGCACCGAGGCCGGGTTGGGATCGGCGCTGCCCGGCTCGCCGGCGATTCGCGAGCGCACCTCGACGGTATGCAGCCCCTGCGCCAAGAGCGCCGGGTGCTCGACCTCGAGGGTCGGGCCGTCGCGCCAGGTGCTCCACAGGCCGCCGTCGACGCGCCAGGCGAACTCGGGCTTGAGCTTGCTCGACAGCCCCAGCGCCTCGGCGGCGATCACCACCTTGGGGTACGGCAGGTTGGCGTTGCGCGCCGCCATGATCTCCTTCTGGCTGGGGATCTGGGTCGAGACCAGCTGCGCCCGGGTGCTGGGGGTGAAGCTCATGCACTGGGCGTTGGCGCTGGCCAGCGAGGCGTAGAGGGCCAGGTAGGCGTACTCGTCGGTGGTGCCGATGCGGTCGATGCCCTTGAGCGCGTCGAGCTGCAGCCGGAAGCCGTTGAGCTCCGGAAGCGCCATCGGCTTGAGCAGCGTGCCCACCATCCCCTCGGCGGCGGTCAGCAGCACCGGGATCAGGCTGACCAGGGTCTGTGGATCCTCGGCCAGGATCTCGGAGTTGGTCGGCTGCTTGGTGCCGTCGTAGATGGTGATCATGCTCTTGAGGTCGCCCAGCGCCGGAGCGATGGTCGAGGGGCAGCCCTCGGTGATCAGCGACAGCGGCAGCTTGACGTCCGCGCCCAGGGTGAACAGGCGGGTCCAGCGGTTCTCGATCATCGCGTAGAAGTCGAGCCGCAGGTTGGACATGTCGACGGTGATCAGCGGCTTGTCGACGCGCTTGGTGACCGGGTCCCAGGTGCCGGCCCCGACGCTGATCTTGGGCACCGCCAGCGGCCGGACGTTGACCATCATCGGCGCGTCCTGCTTGGCGTCGCCGGCCACCAGCCCCAGCGAGAACAGGAAGGCGCGCATCGTGCCCGAGTTGAGCGCCGCCACCGCGTCGCTGCTCAGGCTCAGGCACAGCGCACCGTCCTGGTGCGCCTCCCAGAAGGCATGGTTGAGGAAGTACTCGCTGACCGCGAAGGCGACGTGGTGCTCCTCCAGCGGGTGGTTGGGGGCGGCCGGGTTGTAGGCCGGATCCTCGGTCTCGATCAGACTCGGCTTGCCGGCCGGGTAGAGATAGTTGGGGTCGCTGGCGGTGGAGAGATAGGCCGGCGTCACCGGCCCCTGGACGTCGGGCGCGTGCGGCACGCAGGGCGACTCGTAGGTGCGCTTCATCCCGCCGGTCATCCCCAGCGAGAAGTCGGAGGCGATCTGCAGCGAGTTGTCGGCGCCGCCGCCGCTGAAGAACAGGTCCAGCTTGGAGTCCGGGTCGCCGCCAAACGTCTGCAGCATCTGGCCGATCGCCATCCGCTGCTCGATGCCCAGCAGCAGCGGCACGCACTTGTTGTGGGCCGCGTCCCAGCAGATGCGCTCGTCCTTGGGAGAGGTCTTGCAGGTCTGGCCCGGGTAGCACTGCGGGACGCTGCCCAGCGGGCACTGGCCCTTGGCGTCCACCTTCCGGCAGCGCTGCACCGCGACCATGTTCTCGATCTGCTTGGAGACCAGCGGCTTGATGATGCCGATGATCATGTCCTTGATCGGGCCCCACCCCGCAGCCGAGGCCGCGTAGTCGCACATGTCCTCGGTGCCGCCGCCGGGAAGAGCGCGGTTGGTGCCGGCGATGCCGATGTCACCCGGCTCGATGGCGCTGACCCCGCCGATCAGGTCCGAGGACCCCGCCGCCGGGACCAGGGTGAAGGTCATCTGCTTGTCCCAGTCGGGGTCGAGCGAGAACTTGAGCACCACCGAGAAGGTCTCGTCCGGCCGGCCGCTTGCCACCGAGTAGAAGTTGGCCTTGGCCCCCAGCCGCTTGCCCTTGTAATAGAACGGCCACCAATCCATCGGTGGCCCGCACAGCCCGGCCCAGCTGCTGGAGGCGATGTAGATGTCGCTCAGCGCGCGGGTGACCGGGTCCTTGTTGACGTAGAGCTTGAGCCGGATGCTGGCCTGGACCAGATCGGGCGAGGCCGGGGCCAGGCTCAGCCCCTCGATGCTGATCAGCGCCGGACAGGGGCTGTCCTGGCCGTCACAGACGCCGTCCATGAACCCGGCGGTGCCCGGGCCGCCGGTCCCGTTGTCGCAGATGGCCAGCGAGCCGCCCATTCCGGTCGGGGCCGGGCTCATCGGCGTGCAGGGGAAGGGGAACGAAACCTCGAGGTTGTACTGGCCATCGACCGGGGAGACGTCGTCGGGGCTCAGCTGGGCGCCGGGGAGCGCCGCCAAGATCAGCGAGCGCCAGTTCTTGTTGATGTAGTCGAAGCCGGCCTGGGAGATATGGGTGGCGGCGACGTTGGGCTTCTTGTCGGCGCTGGGGAAGGGAGCCGGCAGCGGCTCGGAGCCAGCGCAGCCGCCGGAGGTGCCGCTCGAGCACGCCCATAGTGACAAGACCAGTGGCGCGAGGTGGATCAGGTGCGTTCTGCGCATGGGCTCCCCTTGAAGAGCTGATGGCTTGGAACAGCAATCCTAAGCCAGGGGGGAGCCTGCCAGCAATCGCTTGAGCGCCTACTCCATCATCGACTGGGCGATCAGCACCCGCAGCTGCTCGACCTCGGCCGCCAGCTCCGCCGGATTGAGCGCCGCCAGGTCGCGCTTCTTGACGCGCCGCAGATAGGTGTCGAGCGACGGGGTGCGGCCGTACAGCTCGATCGCCCGCTTGACCACGTCCTGGACCCCGGCCAGCGCCACCACCGGATCGGTCTCGCGCTGCAGCTCGATCTGCTCCAGCATCACCGACAGCGAGGCCAGCAGCTCGCGGTCGTGCTCGACCAGGCTGGACCGCTTGTTGATGTGCGACAGCCCCTTGCTGAACTCGACGAACTCGCCCACCGCCTTCACCACCCGGGCGAAGTCGGACTCGTCCTGGAAGCCGCTGAGCAGCGCGCGGAACTCGACGAAGCAGCGCTTGTCGGCGGTGCGCAGCATCACGTAGGCCCGCGAGCGGCCGAAGGCGTCCAGGTCCTTGAGCAGCGCCTGCGCCATGTGCACCCGCTGCCCGACCGGCGCGCCCGCCAGCCGCTGGTGGTGCATGGTCAGCAGCCGCGACAGGTCGGTGACCGCGCGGCGGGTGGTCACCGCCTCCTGGATCTCCTCGCGCCAGCCGGGGATGATCTCCTCGCGGCGCACTTCCTGGAAGCAGATCGCCGACAGGTAGATCAGGTCCGCCGCCGCCGAGCGGAACTTGCCGCGGAACTCCTGCAGGTCGCCCAGCAGGTTCCAGCGATCGCTGACCACCTGCGGGGTGCGCATCCGTTCGCCGAGATTGGTGATCTCGCGGGCCAGCGTCGCCGCCAGGGCGTGGACGTGCTCGACCGCCTCCTGCTTGCCGGCCTCGAGCCTGGCCTCGGTGGAGTTGCTGGCGGCGGCGGCCTCGATCGCGTCGCCGATCAGCTCGGAGATGCCCCCCGAGCCCTCGGCGCCGCCGGTGGGAAACAGCTCGCGCACCTTGGACAGCAGCCCGTTGACGTCGACCACCGTGTCGCGGATGACCGGCGCCAGCTCCTCCCACATCGACAGGTCGGGGGCGCCGGTCTCGGTCATCTCCGAGTACTTGCCCAGCTCCATGTCGCCCAACCCGGCGATGGCGCGCTCGGCGGCCTCATAGACCTTGTAGAGCCGGCCAGCGAAGGCGGGATCGCCGATGGACTGGACCAGCTGCCGCAGCCGCTCCATCGCGCCCTTGGCGGGAATCGGTGAACCTCTGGCCGGCGTGCCCGAAGGCGGGCTCATGGGACATCCCTCTGCTCAAGGCGAAGGGGGCATTCTCATTGTTCCCCTCGGATCGATCAAGCTACCATCGCCGGGTCGCGCCCTTACGCGCCGGGAGTGGTAATGGCCGAGCCCGCCCAAGACAAGCCAGCGGCTGCCCGCCCGGTCCTCCGGGTCCTTCGCCTGGACGGCGAGCGGGTGAGCGTCGGCGGGGAGGAACTGCTCGACGGCGGCGGGGTGCTCTGGCTCGACCTGACCGCCCAGGACGAGGCCTCGATCGCCCCGCTGGCCAGGCGCTACGGCTGGCACCCGCTGGCGGTCGAGGACAGCCTGCACCTCGACCAGCGCCCCAAGCTCGAGGAGTACGGCGACCACCTGTTCCTGGTGCAGCACGCCTTCTTCCAGGACGGAGGTCCGGGGGCGCTGGCGATGGTCGAGCTGCACGCCTTCCTCGGCAAGGGCTACCTGGCCACCCTCCACGACCGGCCGATGAAGGAGGTGGACGCGGTCTTCGCCCGCGCCGCACAGGACCCGACCGTGGCCGCCAAGGGCCCGGATTTCCTGCTCTATCTGCTCAGCGACAAGCTCACCGACAGCCACTTCACGGTCCTGGACGACCTGGCCGACGCCATCGAATCGCTGGAGGACGAGATCCTCACCGACGTCTCGCGCCAGTCGATCGAGGCCATCTTCTCGCTCAAGCGGGCGCTGGTGATGCTGCGGCGGACGCTGTCCCCGGCGCGGGACGTGTTCGGGATGCTGGCCCGCCGCGGCGACCCGCGGGTGGCGGAGCGGACCGCGCTCTACTTCCGCGACATCTACGATCACCTGGTGCGGGTGGTGGAGGCGATCGAGTCCGACCGCGACCTGCTGGGCAACGCGCTCGACGCCTACCTGTCGATGGCCGCCAACCGCACCAACCAGATCATGAAGCAGCTGACCATCTTCTCGGCGATCTTTCTGCCGCTGACCTTCGTCACCGGGTTCTTCGGGCAGAACTTCACCAGTATCCTGCCCTACGAGAGGATGTGGCTGTTCGGCCTGATGCTCGCCAGTTGTGCCGGCGTGCCGGCGGCGATGCTGCTCTGGTTCTTGCGCAAGAGCTGGCTCTAGCTCTCGGCGAAGAAGGGGAACGGACATGGCGCACTTCACCTTCGAGGACCGCGAGGTCTTCTACGAGGAGCAGGGCTCCGGGCCGGCGGTGGTCTTCCTCCACGCCTTCCCGCTGTCGAGCGCGATGTGGGCCCGGCAGTTGGCCTCGACCTCGGCCAACTTCCGCGCCATCCGGCTCGACTTCCCCGGCTTCGGGCAGTCCAAGCCGGCGGCGGCCCCGGTGAGCATCGAGCTCTACGCCCGGGCCACCCTGGCCCTGCTCGACAAGCTCGAGGTGCGGGCCGCGGCCTTCGTCGGGCTGTCGATGGGCGGCTACGTGGCCCTGGCCATCCACGCCCGGGCTCCGGACCGGGTGGCGGCGCTCATCCTGTGCGATACCCGCGCCAACGGCGACTCGCCCGAGGCCAGGCAGGGACGCGAGACCACGGCCCAGGCGGTGGAGACCCAGGGCGTCCAGATCCTCGCCGAGCGGATGCTCCCCAACCTCCTCTCCAAAGGAGCCAGCGAGCAGGTCCGCCGGCAGGTCGAGCAGATGATCTCCCAGAGCTCGGCCCAGGGCGCGGCCGCGGCGCTGCGGGCCATGGCCCTGCGCTCCGATCACACCCGCGTCCTGCCGCGCATCAGCTGCCCGACCCTGGTGCTCTGCGGCACCCAGGACATCCTCACGCCCCCCGCCGAGTCCAAGGGCATGGCCAACGCCCTGCGCCAGTCCAGCTACGTCGAGCTCGAGGGCGCCGGGCACCTGTCGAACCTGGAGCAGCCCCAGGCCTTCGACCAGGCGCTGCTCAAGTTCCTGCTGGAGGGCGTGCTCCCCGCCTGAGGCGCCACGCCCCGGCCGCGGCCGCCACCAACACCAGCAACCCGCCGATCGCCAGCGGCGCCGGGGCGGGCGTCTCTCGCGGCCTGGCCTCGAGATGATCGAGCTGCGCCCGAAGCTCGGCGATGACCGGCTCGGCGTCCGCCGACGGCAACGAGGCGAGCACAACCAATCCGCCTTGGGAACCCGGCACCCAGGCGGCGAAGAGCCTGCGCTCAGCGCCCAGAAACAAGGAAGCCTGCGCCTCCACCCGCGGCACCGGCCCGGCGATCGACTGTGCCGACAGCAGCGTCAGTTCCAGATCGAGCCCGTGCCTTCCCCACTCAACCAGCGCGCGCCCGAGGACGGCGGCGTCGAGCGGCGGCGCCGGCTCCACTGTCCCGACTGCGATGCTCGCCCGCGCCTGCGCCGGCGGCCCAATCCAGGCTTGGCCGACCACGGCGCGCCCGCCCTCCGGGACCGGCAACAGGCCGGCGCCGGGGAAGAGCCGAGCGTCGAGGGCGTCGAATCCCGAGGGAGGATCCAAGGATACGGGCGCACCCGCGAGCAGAAGGATGGAGAGGGCGGCGGGCAGAGCGCTCATCGCGCGGCATTTTGACGCGGCGCCGACCTCGCGGCTACCCTGCGACCATCCATGAGCATCGCCCCCGCCGACCGCAGCCAGCTTGCCTCCGACGCCGAGCGCGCTCTCCGGCGCGGCGACCTCAAGGAGGCGGTGCTCCTCTATCGGCGCATCCTGGAGCGGGACCCCGGCGACGCCGCGGCCCGCGCGCGCCTGGCGACCATCGAGTCGCTGCTCCAGCCTTCGGAGCTCGCAGGCCGGAGCGCTCCCACGCCGGCGCCGGTGGCCGTCGGCGCCGAGCGCTCCGCCACTCCCGAGCAACTCGCCGAGGGGATGTTCGAGAACGGCGACTACCCGGGCGCCCTCCAGGCCTATCAGCAGATCCTCTCGGCCCGCCCCAGCCACCAGCTGGCCCGCGAGCGGCTGCAGGAGCTGAGCGAGCTGGTGCGCGTGACCACCCCGCAACCGGCCAAGCCCAGGCCCCTGCCCGACCGCGAATCGGTGCTGGCCAGCCTGCTGGCCCGGGTCGGCGAGCGCCGCAAGGGCTGAGCCGCCCGCCATGACTTTCCGATCATGGTAACCGTTGACAAGGACGCCCTACCCCTCTCTAGAATGAGCGCTGCTGCCCGCTTCGGGCAGAACGCTCATGCCTGACAACGACGCCACACGGACCCGCGATGGAGGTCCCCTTGCTGGCGGCGGGAGCGGCGAGGGGCCGCAGCGGATGGCAGGACGGCAAATCGACCGCTACCGGATTCTCGAGCAGGTGGGCTCGGGCGGGATGAGCGTGGTCTACCGCGGGCTGGACACGTCGCTGGACCGGGAGGTGGCGGTCAAGGTCCTGCATCCCCACCTGGCCGGGCGCGAGGAGTCGCGCCGCCGCTTCTGCCGCGAGGCCAAGGCGGTGGCCAAGCTCCACCATCCCAACATCCTGGAGATCTTCGACTTCTCGGGCGACGAAGCCAGTGAGTCGTTCATCGTCACCGAGTTCATCCGCGGCAGCACCCTGCGGGCGTTCGCCGAGTCGGTGGCATTCAAGCCCCCGGAGATCGCGGCCATGGCCGCCCACGAGCTGGCCAGCGCGCTGGCCCACGCCCACGAGTCGGGGGTCATCCACCGCGACCTCAAGCCCGAGAACGTGATGCTGCGCGAGGACGGGCTGCTCAAGCTGATGGACTTCGGCATCGCCAAGGTCATCGACCGCGACGAGAAGATGACCATGACCGGGGCGCTGGTCGGCTCGCCCTCGCACATGGCCCCGGAGATCATCGAGGGCCAGGAGGCCGGGCGGGAGGCCGACGTCTTCTCGCTGGGGACCCTCCTCTACTGGCTGTGCTGCGGCAAGCTGCCGTTCCAGGGCAACAACACCACCCAGACCCTCAAGCTGATCCTCGACGCCCAGTACCCCGACCCGCGGCTGGAGTGCGCCGCGGTCTCCGACGAACTGGCGGCGATCATCGCCCGCTGCCTGGCGCGCGAGCCCGTCGATCGCTACCGCGACGCCGGCGAACTGCGCGACGCCCTGGCCTCGCTCCTCGCCGACTCTGGCATCGAACGCCCGGGAGAGGAGCTGCACGCCTTCTTCGACGAGCCCGACGCCTACCGCGCCCGGCTCCAGGCGAGCCTGGTGGCGCGCCTGCTGGAGCGGGCCGACAAGGCGCTGCAGGCCGGCAACCAGGCTCGCGCCCTCGACGCCCTCAACCGCGTGCTGGCGCTCGAGCCGCTCAACGACCGCGCCCGCAACCTGCTCGACTCGATGCGCAGGCGGCGCCAGCGCCGGCGACAGCTCTTGCTCGCCGCCGGCTCGCTCGCCGGGATCGTGGCGCTCTCCGCCGCCGGTTTCGGCGCCTGGACGCTGCTGCAGCCGCGCCCGGCGATCCATCCCGCCGAGCCAGTGGCTGCCGCGCTCCCGCCGCCAGTCGTTCCACCCGCCCCGCGCACTCCGGCGATCGAGCCCGCGCCCTCCTCCCCCGTCGCCGCGGCCGAGCCCGCCAGGCCGAGCGAGCCCCCGGCGCCCCCGGTCCGGCACACCGCGCCGACGCGGGCCATCGCCCTGGCGGTCGAGGTCGCTCACCGCGAGCCGAAGCCGCCCGAGGTCAAACTGGCCGCCGCCGAGCCGCTGCCCAAGGGCGCGCTGCGGGTGGTGCAGAACGAGGTCGACGGCAAGAACGTCTTCTGGACGGTGAAGGTCGACGACCAGCCGATGGCCCGCGGCCTGTCGCCGTTCTTCGAGCTGCAGCTGGAGCCCGGCCCGCACGAGCTCAAGGTCGAAACCACCTGCTGCGATCCCTGGACCAAGACGGTACTGGTCAAGCCCGGCGAGCAGACCCCGCCGGCCAACGTCCGGCTGACGCCGAAGAAGGCCCGGCTGGCGGTGGCCAGCAACCAGAACTGCCGGCTGTGGGTCGACGCCACTCCCCGGGAGATGATCGCCGATCTCGGCTCCGACGAGCTGGCGGTGCCGCTGCCCGAGGGCAAGCTCAGCGGCAAATCGACCATTCGCTGCACGCAGCCCGGCTTCCGCGAGTTCCGCCGCGAGGTGGACTTCGAAGCCGGCCAGACCTCGCGCCTGCAGGTGCGGCTGGAGCGGGAATGACCAGGAAGCTCGGCCGGATGCGCCCCCTCTGCTCACTGCTGCTCGGCCTGGCGCTGTCCATCGCCGCATCCCCGGCGCGGGCCGAGCCCAGGCTCCTGGAGGAGGCGCGCGAGGCCCTCGACCGCGACCAGTGCCGCGAGGCCATCGCCAAGGTGAAGCAGCTGCAGCAGGAGAAGGCGCTGGCCGCCGAGTCCGAGCTGGTCGAGGGCTGGCGCATCCTCGGCCTGTCGCAGGTCTACTGCGGCAGCGAGCCCGAGGCCCGGCGGGCCTTCGTCGAGCTGCTCTTCACCGACCCCGACTTCGAGCTCGACCCGCACACCGTCTCCGCCGACGCCAAGCGGCTGTTCGACGCGGTCAAGGCCGAGCAGGAGCCGAGCCTGGCGCCGATCCGCGACCAGCGCCGCGAGTTCAAGCGCCAGCAGGAGGAGGCGCGCCGCAAGCAGTTGGAGGAGGCCGAGCGCCTGCGCCGCCAGAAGGACGCGCCGGTGCTGCTGCGCAAGTGCTTCGAGCGCCACTCGCTGCTCTCCAGCTTCCTGCCCTTCGGCGCGGCGCAGTTCGAGCAGGGGCGGCCGCAGGCCGGGGCGCTGTTCGCCGTCGGCCAGGTCCTCACCCTCACTGCCTCGATCGTCAGCTACGCCCAGGTGAAGTCGCTCGTCGGCGCCGACGGCAAGGTTGACTCGGCCCAGCTGGACCGCGCCAAGGCCTGGCGCACCGCCAACTGGATCTCCTTCGGCGCCACCCTGGGAGTCCTCGCCGGCGGGTTCGTCGACGCGGTGGCCCACTACCAGGAGCAGACCGACATCGCCTGTCCGCTCCCCGCCGAGCCTTCCAAGGCTCCCGCCAGGCCGGCGGCCAGACTGTTCCTCTCCCCTACCCCGGGCGGCGTGGCCGCCGGAATCATCGGCCGGTTCTAGCCACGCCGGTCAAAGCCTCGAAGGAGCGAAGCATGCCCAGCCTGAGCGTCAAGACCCCTGCCGGCCACGAGCGGCTGGTGCCGCTGGTCAAGCAGCTGACCAGCGTCGGCCGCGCCGCCGACAACGCGGTGGTGCTCGACGACGAGCGCGCCCCGGACTTCGCCTTCCACATCCGCGCCGAGGGCGGCCGCTACTCGCTGGTGGCCCACGGCGGCGCCCAGGTCAGCGTCAATGGCAAGAAGGCCGAGGAGGCCGCCCTGGCACTGGGCGATCTGATCGAGGTCGGC
The DNA here is from genome assembly GCA_037442205.1 of Myxococcales bacterium. Classification (GTDB taxonomy): domain Bacteria; phylum Myxococcota; class Myxococcia; order Myxococcales; family UBA5297; genus JBBIQS01. The sequence goes on along the minus strand of JBBIQS010000018.1, from coordinate 4,564 downwards.
GCCAGCAGCATTCGCTTCTCCGAGGAGGCCACCAAGCCGCGGCCCGGGCAAAGCTCGACCACCGGCCCGCTCACCGATCCCGAGGCGATGCGCAAGCTGGTCCGCTTCTCCGAGCAGCTCCTGGGCCGCTACGAGCTCACCCCGCTGCTCGAGGAGATGATGGACCAGGTCATCGAGCTGACCCGGGCCGACAAGGGCTTCCTGATCCTGCTCGAGGGCAACGAGCCGCGGGTGAAGGTGGCCCGCAACCTCAACAAGGAGAACATCGAGGACGCCCTGAGCCGGGTCTCGGACTCGATCATCTCCCAGGTGCTCAAGAGCCGCGAGCCGATCATCGTCCCCGACGCACTCTCCGACCCGGCCTTCAAGTCGAGCGAGTCGGTGGTCAACCTCAAGCTGCTGTCGGTGATGTGCGCACCGCTCACCGAGAAGGGCGAGGTCTTCGGGATCATCTACGTCGGCAACGACAAGATCGCCAACCTATTCGAGCCCAAGAGCCTGGATTTGCTGTCGATTTACGCCGGACAGGGCTCGCTAATCCTGCGCAACGCGATGCTGGTCAACGACCTGCGCCTGGACAACGCCGAGCTGCGCAAGAAGCTCGAGGAGAGCCAGTACGGCGAGATCATCGGCGCCTGCGCTTCGATGAAGGAGGTCTACCGGAAGGTCGACAAGGTCGCCGGGACCGACATCGGGGTGCTGATCACCGGCGAGACCGGCACCGGCAAGGAGCTGATCGCCCGGGAGCTGCACAAGCGCAGCGGCCGCGCCAGGGGGCCGTTCATCACCATCAACTGCGGCGCCATCCCCGCCAACCTGCTGGAGAGCGAGCTGTTCGGGCACGTGCGCGGGGCCTTCACCGGGGCGGTGGCCACTCGCCAGGGACGGTTCCAGGCCGCCAGCGGCGGGACCCTGTTCCTCGACGAGATCGGCGAGATGCCGCTCGAGCTGCAGGTCAAGATCCTGCGCGCCTTGCAGGAGAAGCAGGTCACCAAGGTCGGCGACAGCCGCTCGGAGACGGTGAACATCCGGGTGGTGGCGGCCACCAACAAGGTGCTCGAGGAGGAGGTCAAGCGCGGCACCTTCCGCGAGGACCTCTACTACCGGCTGAACGTGGTGACCTTGAAGCTGCCGCCGCTGCGCGAGCGCGGCGAGGACATCCCGGTCATCGCCAAGTACTACCTGACCCGCTACGCCAAGGAGCTGGCGGCCAAGGTCAAGGGGTTCTCGCCCAGCTGCACCATCGCCATGAAGAAGTACGCCTGGCCGGGCAACGTGCGCGAGCTGGAGAACCGGGTCAAGAAGGCGGTGGTGCTGGCCGACAAGGCGATGATCAGCGCCGACGACATGGACCTGCGCCCGGAGAACCTCGACCCGATCATGCCGCTGGCGCTGGCCAAGGAGGAGTTCCAGAAGCGCTACATCAACGAGGTGCTGGAGCGGAACAACGGCAACCGCACCAAGACCGCCAAGGACCTGGGCGTCGATCCGCGCACCATCTTCCGCCACCTGGAGAAGCTCGAGGCCGAGGCCAGCGGCAAGCCGCTGCCTCCCGACGACGAGCCCGGCGGCGAGCAGGAGCAGGGCTGATATGGCGCCGCTGTCGCACGTGCCTGCAATCCCGCCACCCCGGCCGGGCGGCGAGGCACCTCAACCAGGCGCGGTTCCTAAGGATTCCAGGGAGCCCCGGCTGGCAAGGCGCTTGCTCGATGGGGGGCGGGTGCTCTCTCGACTCGGCCTGGCCATGATGCTTCTCGCTTCCACCTCCTGCCTGATCACCGATCCCATCGAGGGCCGCACCCCACCCCCGCCGGCGACCAACCATCCGCCGCGCATCCCCAAAGCCGCGGTCGAGCCGCTGAACTGGTCGCGCATCGTCGTCCCCAACGACTGCAAGGTCACACTCTCGGTCGGCTACGTCGAGGACGACGACCTGAACGACACCTTGAGCGTGCGCTGGTTCGTGGACTGGGACCCCAGCCCGGGCGCGCTCAACACCTACGTCGGCGGGACCATCGACCCCAGCGGCAGCGTCGAGCGGATCAACACCGGGGTCACCACCTATCCGCTGACCATCAAGAGCCCCGGGGTGCACGTGGTGACCATGGTGCTCAGCGACGGGTTCTCCAGCCTGCCCACCGACTCGGCGACGCCCCAGGCCGGCAGGGACGTCACTTCGGTCAGCTGGACCATCGACGCCAGCGCCGCCACGGACTGCATCAAATGAATCGACTCCTCCCCATCGCCCTGGCGGCGGTCTGCGGCTGCGCCAACGGGCCCATGAAGACCTCGCTGCGGTCGTGCAGCTCGGACTCCGACTGCGGCCCCTCGCAGATCTGCTTCGAGGACGGCTGCGCCAGCGCCCTCGACTTCGCGGCCCGGGTCACCCCGCTCTCCGTCAGCGGACACGTCACCCAGGACTTCAGCTACGTGGGCGTCGGGCGCGGCAACAGCGTCGACCTGTCGCTGCTGCCGCCGGCGATCATCGAGGGCGCGCTGCAGATCAAGCAGGGCCAGACCACCTCCAGCTACGCCGCCGGCCCCTTCGCCGTCGAGATGCGCGGAGTCTCGACCATCATCCCCGGCCTGGCCTTCGATCATCCCTTCAGCCAGTACGTCAAGTCCGGGCCCAACTACTCGCTGGCCCTGCCGGCGGGCACCTGGACCATCACCGCCACCGCCGACGACCTCGACCTGCCGCCGATCCGCGCCCAGCGCTCGGTCACCTCCGGCGAGGTGCTCGACCCTTCGCTGCTCATTCCCGGCGACAACCTGCTCCCGGTCGAGGGCGCGCTGGCGCTCGGCGCGGCCACCGGGGGCCAATGGCCAATCCCGGCGCCCAGCTTCCGCGCCCAGCTCTTCGACTTCGCGACGCGAGCGGCGGCTTCGCAGGCCAAGGTCTTCGCCGCCACCGACCACTTCCAGCTCAAGGCCCTCAGCGGCACCAACCCGCTGGTGTTGCGGGTCACGCCCATGGGCGACGCCGCCCTGAGCTTCCCCTCCAAGGAATTCCTCAGCGACAGCGGCGGGCTGTTCCCCGACCAGTTCGAGCTGGGCGACTTCGGCACCCCGGTCGCGGTCGCCGGCACGGTGCGCGACAGCGCCGGCAATCCGGTGGCCGACGCCGAGCTCGAGCTGCGCGGGACGGTAGGCGGCGGCGGGACCTTCTCAAGCACCGCCCGGGCCAACTCCCTGGGCGAGTACCTCGTCCAGTTGCTTCCCAGCGCCTCGGGCGCCAGCTACTCGATCACCGCGCACCCGCCGCAGCAGTCGCAGTTCGCCTCGGCCACAGCCCGGGCGACGGTGACCGCCACCAGCGCCGTGCTGCCGACCGTGGTCTGCCCGCCCAAGTACGAGCTGCGGGGCAAGGTGCTGGGCGCCTCGCAGCAGCCGTTGGCCGGGGTGCTGGTGCAGTACGAGGGCAACGGCGCCGCCGCTGATCCCGGCGTCTCCAAAGGCGACGTCCAGACCGACGGCAAGGGCGAGTTCGCGGTGCGGGTCGAGCCCGGCTCCTACCGGGTGGCGGTCAAGCCCGGCGCCGACCTGCGGCTGCCCTGGTCTGCCCGGCGGATCTCGGTCAAGGGCAACACCGACCTGCAGATCTCGGTGTCCAAGGCCCGCGAGGTGCTGGGAATGGTCCGGGTCGCCAACGCCGATGGGACCAGCGCCGCGGTGGCCCACGCCATCGTGGCCATCTACCGGCTCCAGCCCGGGTACTCGGACCCGAGCCAGCCGCCGCTGCTGATCTACGAGGCGCTCAGCGACTCGCTGGGGCAGTTCAAGCTGATCCTGCCCGACTCCAGCTCTCCCTGAGTCAGGGGGCGACCGCGCCGCGGGCCTGCTCCAGCGCCTGCCGGGTCTGCTCGGCGAAAGGCCCGATCTCCTTGGAGAACTGCACCGCCAGGGTGGTGTAGTGCCGGTGCAACTCCAACAGCCGCCGGAAGGCCTCGGCCACCGGCTGGGAGCCGGGGACGTCGCCGGGCGAGAGCCGGCAGCGGGCGCCGGTGTCGAGCACCCGCTGGCGCCAGCCGGGAGACCAGTCCTCCCACTCCTGGCTGCTCAGGTGCGCCTTCGAGCTCTGCAGAGCAGCCTCCATCCGATCGTTGAGCTCGTTGAAGAGCCCCTCCAGATCGATCAGGCACCGGCGCAGCGCCGGAGGGTCCACCGAGGCCAGCGGCGCCGGCGCCGGCTCGACGCCCATCCGCTGGCGCGCCCCGAGGAAACCGGAGCTGAGGATGCACAGGCCGACGAAGACCGCGGCGGCGATGTAGAGGGCCGCGGCGGCCCTGCGAAATGGCCGGTATTCGGGAGGATTTGCCACGGCGGCGGACGTTAGGCCCCTGCCCCGCGGACTGTCAACCAGTCGATCGCTTGCCGGCATGGGCCCTCGAGGGCGTCCAGCCTCGGCGGAAAGTGGCCGGTCGCCGCACCAGAGCGGAGACCGGGGCCAATCCATAGACGGGCGCCCCGAGCCAGCGAACCGGCTGCGGGGCGCCTTTCGATCTTGCGCGCGGTCCTGCCGCCGCGCGGCTACTGCGCTGCCGCCGGAGCGGCGGCCGGGGCC
>JBBIQS010000017.1:0-101021 GCA_037442205.1 Myxococcales bacterium | reverse complement strand
CGCTGGGCCGGGGCGATCGGGGGGGCGGGGCGCATCGGCGCCGGGCGGACCGGCTCGGCCGACGGCGGCTCGGTGGCCACCAGCTCGGCCAGGGCGTCGAACAGCTCGCCGGCGGTGGCGAAGCGCGAGGCCGGGTTCTCGTTGACCGCGCGGCGGTAGAGCGACTCCACCGCCGGCGGGAGGGAGGGATTCTTGGCGCGCAGCTCAGGGATGTTGGAGCCGTCGGGGAAGACCCCGGCCAGCATCTCTCCCAGGATCACCCCGGCGGCGTAGACGTCGGCGCGGTCGTCGACCTCGTGATCGCCCAGGTACTCGGGGGCCAGGTAGCGATGGCCGAGCTTCGGCTTCTGGGCCTGGGCGAACGGCTGGCGCGGGATGGCCTGGGCCAGCCCGAAGTCGGTCAGCTTGAGCAGGTCGGGCAGGACGATGACGTTCTCGGGCTTGACGTCGCCGTGGCGCCCGGTCTTGTGGACGTTGTCCAGGCCGGCGCAGATCTGCGCCAGGATCGGCTCCACCTCGCGCAGGGAGAAGTTCTGGTTCTTCTCCCGGCGCAGGTCGATGATCCGGCGCAGGGTCAGCCCGTCGAGGAACTGCATCGTGTAGAAGGGCCGGTCCTGGTCCTCGCCGTCCTCGTAGACCCGCACGATGTTGTTGTGGGACAGCTTGCGCCCCAGCCGGATCTCGCGGGAGAAGTCCTTGCGCTCCTCGGCGGTCTGCACCAGCCGCGGCGAGACCACCTTCAGCGCCACCTCGACGTCGATCTCCTTGTCCTGGGCCTTGAAGACGAAGCCCACCGGGCCGGCGCCCACCACGTCCTTGATCTGGTAGCGGGAGGCGAGGACGTCCCCGGGCTTGTAGGGGGCGCCGTCGACCGTCGCGGCCAGCAGCTTCTTGCGCGAGAAGGTGCCGGTGGTTTGGCGCAGTGCGCCGGAAGAGAACTTCTGCCCGCAGGCGCCGCAGGCTTCACTTCCGTCCGGGACGTGGCTGCCGCAGCGGTAGCAGAGCAATGAGTGGCTCCCGAACCGAGAGGCGCTTTCGCCGCCCCGAACTTGGGATAGACCCCCTGATTATCAGACTTTTTGGGATGCGGGCAAGAAGACGGCCGCCTGGAGAACCGCGCCGGCCCTCGGCGACGCAGCGCGTCAGACGGGGGTCCGCCCCTTCTCCAGCTTGTCGACCAGATCCATCAGCTCGGCGCCCTTGAACGGCTTGTTGATGTAGCCGTCGGCCCCGGCCCGGCGGGCGACCTCCACGTCCGACTGCTTGGCCTTGGCGGTGAGCATGTACACCGGCACCCGCGAGGTGGCCGGGTCGCTCTTGAGCAGGCGGCAGACGGTGATCCCGTCCATCCCCGGCAGCACAATGTCCAACAAGATCAGGTCGAAGGCCCGGGTCTTGGCCAGCTTGAGGCACTCCACCCCGTCGCCGGCGACCTCGACCTCCACCGAGCCGCTGGTGAGCATGGTGCGCACCAGCTCGCGGATGACCGGCTCGTCATCGACCAGCATCACCCGGAAGGTGGCGGACTTCTCCCCCATGGACACCTCGGCAGACCGCAGCGGCCGGATTGTACGTGGCCTCACCCCGCCGGCGCCAATCCGAGTGCCGGCCCGGCGACAGTGTCCGCCGGCCGACGGTCAGCCGGGGGTGATCTCGGTCACACCCGGGGCAGGCACCCAGCCCTGCAGGCCGTTGGAGAGGCGGATCCGGCGGAAGCCGCCCTCCTGGTCGAGGACCCGGACCTTGAGCCCCTCGTGGACCTCGAAGGCCGGCTTGGCGTCGGGCTGCGGGCCCTCGCGCACCGGCAGGGCCTCGACCACCACCACCGCCTCGTGGGCGCGCTCGCGCAGGTAGGCGTGGCAGGCGGTGACCGCCGCGCACGGCAGCGCCAGCAGCAAGAGCGAGGAGCCGGCCACCTTGCAGGCCGCCCGAAGTGCGGGCGGGCGCGCGATCCACAGCGCCGCCAGCAGCAGACCGCCCAGGCACCAGAGCCCCAGGAAGAGCGCGGTCCAGAGCTGGCCATCGGTGTGGGCGGCGATCCTCTGTGCGAGCGGCTCTTCGCCGGGCCGCTCCTCGGGGGCACCGACCAGCTTGTCGACGCGCAGCTGGCGGGCCCGGTCGAGGTTGGCGCGGGCGTCGGCGTCGGAGGGGTCGAGGCGCAGCGCCCGCTCCAGGTGGAGCACCGCCAGGCCGAGCTTGCCCTGGCGCAGGAGCGCGGTGCCCAGGTTGTACTCCAGGTCGCTCGAGCCGTAGCCGGAGTCGGCCAGCTGCTGGTAGGCGGCGACGCAGTCCGGGTACTGCTCCTTGAGGCAGGCGTCGCCGGCCCTGCGGAAGCCGGCCTCGGCCTCGGCCGGGGTGAGCACCGCAGCCACCTGCGCGAAAGCGGGGGCGGCGGCGAGGGCGAGCAGCGCAAGGGCGAGTTGCCTCACGGGCGCACCTCCTTCGACAGCCGCGCCGCCTCGACCGCGTCCATCAGCGCCAGGGCCCGCTGCCAGAGCTTCTCCATCGCCGCGTTTCCCGAGCCGCCGGGGGAGAACCGGCCGGCGTCGCAGGTGTCGAGGACCGCCGCCAGCTCGCGGCCGCAATCCTCGGCGAGCCCGGCAGCCTGCAGCCGCGCAGTCAGCTCGGCCCGGGTCAGCCCCAGCACCGGCGAGCCCAGCTTGTCGCCCAGGTAGTCGTGCAGCGCGCGGCTGACCTCGGCGTAGAAGGCGTCGGGCTGCGACTGCTCCAACAGCTGCTGGGCCTTCCTCAGGCGCTTGCGGGCGCGGGCCCCGGCGGAGCGCTGTCGCGAATTCGGATCGCTCTGGCGAAGCGCCGCCCGGCCGGCGGAGTAGACCAGCCCCAGCGCCCACAGCAGCACCGGAGCGCTGGCCGCCGGCCAGAAGAAGGGCCGCAGGTACAGGGGAGCCGCCGCCGGGGTGAGCTCGCCCTTGTAGCGCAGCGGCCGGAGGCCGGTGCCGCCCAGGACGTTGACCGCCCGCTCGGCGGCGCCGACCGCCCCTCCTCCCGAGGCCACTGTCGGACCCGAGCCCGCCTCGGCCCTGACCGAGATGGGATCGGTCTGGGCGACCTGATATTGGCGCTGCGCCGGATCGAAGTAGACGAAGCGCAGTCCCGGGATCTCGAAAGTGCCGGTCTGCTCGGGCATCAGCAGGTATTCGAGGGTGCGCTTGCCACCGAAGACCTTCTTGTTGGCGGCGCCCTTCTCGGTCGAGGTCGGGTCGTAGGTCTTGAAGCCGTGGATCGGCGGCAGCCTGACCAGCCCGGCGCCGTGCAGGTTGCCGGTGCCCTCGAGGATCACCTTCAGCATCACCGGCTCGCCCAGCTTGACCTGGCTGGGGGTGGCCTCGGCCGACAAGTGCCACTGGCCGACGCTGGTGCCGTCGAAGCCGGCCGGCGGATTGGCCGGCAGTGGCTGGACCTCCAACGCCAGCGCCGGGGCGGCGCGGTGCACCTTGCGTCCGGACAGCGCCCCGAACCCGAAGCCGAAGCCCATCCCGGTGCTGATGTCCAACTCCATCGGGTCGATGGTCAGCTTCCCGGACCTGAGCGGAAACAGCGCCTGCCGCCGGACCAGGAAGACGCGGTAGTTCACGCCATCGATGACCTTGAGCTCTCCCTCCAGCGTTCTCGGGCTTTCCAGATCCTCGGCCCAGAATCCGTCGAGCTTGGGCATCTTGGGGTTGTCGACCCCGGAGACTTCCGCGCCCACCCGCGCGAACAGGTAGGTGGAGAGGGTCACCTGCTCGCCCACGAACGGCTGGCGCTTGTCGATCACCGCCCGCAGATAGAGGTCGCTGTCGGCGGCCGGGCGCTCGCCGCCGAAGAGCTGGCTCAGGGCATCGGCGTCGTCGTCGCCAAGCCCGGCGAACGGATTGGCCGGGGGCCGGTTGGCCTGCGGCCGCGAGGGCGCCGCCTGGCCGCCTCCCTGGACCACTCGCACCTGCAGCGCCCCGGTTTCGTAGGCCTTGCCGCGCACCACCAGCCGCCCAGGAGTGAAGGTGAAGGTGCCCAGCTTCTTGGGCGCCAAAAGCATGGTGATCACCCGCACCTGGCGGAAGCTGGAGGGCGCCCCGGGGCGCATGTCGAAGGACATCTGCGTCGACTGGCTGCGGCTCTCGACGTGGAAGTCCTGGCTGTCGGGCAGGCGCAGCGACTCCTCGTTCAACCGGCCGGCGTCGGCGGAGATGGTCACCGTCAGGGTGAGCGAGTCGTCGATCCCCATCTCCTGCTTGTCGAGGACGGCGTAGAAGTCGACCTCGCCGGCGGCGGCGCTGCCGCCCCAGGCCAGGCACAGCGCCGCCAGGCTCCACCCCAGCAGCGGGAGGAGCCGCCGGTGCGGCGCGGCCGCGCTACCAGTCTTTCTCAGGGTGCGCACGCTGTCTCACCTTCTGGTCCTTGTGCTGCATCATCAGGAACTGCTTTTCGTTTCGGCGCAGGGCGTCGAGCAGCTTCTTGGCCTCCTCCTCGCTGACGTTCTTGCGCTCGATCTTCTCCGGCTCGCGCTCGGCCATCGCCCCGCCGTCCTGATCGCCACCGTCCGAGGTCATCCCCGCGTCGGGTCGCTGCTGCTGGCTGTCTCCCTGCTGGCCACCGGCGTCGCCGCCGCCGTCTCCTTGGCCGCCATCGCGCTGGCCGCCGCCGTCGCCCTGCCCGCCGTCGGAGCCGCCGTCGCCGCTGCCCGCGTCGGCCCCGCCGCCGTCGCTGCCCGCGTCCTCGCCCCCTCCGTCGCTGCCGCCATCCATGCCTCCGCCGTCGCTGCCGGCATCGGGCGAGTCCTTGCTGCCGGAGTCTGCCGAGCCGCCGTCCTGGCCGGCGTCGGGCGTGCCTCCGTCGCCGGGAGAGGGCTTGGAGGGCGGCTTCTGCTGCTTGCCCCGCAACAAGACCTCCAGGTTGTGGCGGGCGGGCTCGAACTTGGGGTCGACCTTGAGCGCCTGGCGGTAGGCGAGCGCCGCGTCGTCGTTCTGGTTCAGGCCGGCCAGGGCATTGCCCAGGTTGTAGTAGTCGCGGGCCTTGAGCGAGTCCGGCGCCGACTGCAGCGCGGCCGAGTAGGCCCGGCGGGCGTCGTCGGTGCGGTTGAGCTTCATGTAGGCGTCGCCCAGGTTGTATTGCAGCTCCGGGCGCCCCGGCAGCTCGCGCTCGGCCTCCTCGTAGGCCTTGAGCGCCGCCTCGTAATCGCCCCTCTGATAGGCCGCGGTCCCCTCGGCGACCTTGGGATGATCGCCCGAGAGCATGCCGGCGAGAGCCGATGCCGGCAGCACGGCCAGGATCCCCGCGGCGGCGATGGACAGCGCGTGCCTCATGCCCCGGCCCCCCTGCGCCCCGGCCGCAGCGCGGCGCCGATCAGCAGCAACAGCATTCCCGGCAGTGCCAGCAGCTGGAAGCGCTCCTCGTAGCGGACGGTGAGCCGGCTCTCGAACTCGCTCTTGTCGAGCCGGTCCAGCTCCTCGTGGACCTCCTGGATCGAGACCCCGCCCGGCATCGGCCGCACGTAGCGCCCGCCGGTCTTCTCCGCCAGGGCCTGCAGCCCGGTCTCGTCGAGCCGGGACATGACGGTGTTGCCCTCGCGATCCTTCTTGTAGCCGAGGGGATTTCCTTTGGAATCGACCACCGGGATCGGCTCGCCGATGGCCGAGCCGATGCCCACCGACAGCACCTTGATCCCCAGCGAAGACAGCTCCTGGGCCTGCTTGTCCACGGCGCTGCCGGCGGTGTCCTCGCCGTCGGTGAGCAGCACGATCGCCCGGGCCTTGGCGCCGCGCTCGGCTTCGACCAGCAGGTTCTTCGACTCCTCCAGAGCCCGGGCGATGTCGGTGCCCTGCACCGGCAGGCTGGCGGGGTCGATGGCCCGCAGGAACATCTTGGCGGCGGCGTAGTCGGTGGTCAGCGGGCACTGGGTGAAGGCGTCGCCGGCGAAGACCACGATCGCCACCCGGTCGCCCTTGAGCCGGTCGATCAGCCCCGACAGCTCGAGCTTGGCGCGCTCGATGCGGCTGGGCTTGACGTCGCGGGCCAGCATCGAGCTCGAGGCGTCGACCGCGATCACCAGGTCGATGCCGTAGCGCTTGGCCAGCTCGCTGTGGGTGCCGCACTGCGGCTGGGCCAGCGCCAGCGAGAAGCAGGCCACTCCCAGCGCGCCGAGCAGGTTCTTGGCCGCCATCCGCCCCGGGACGAGGAGCGGCACCGCCCGGTTCAAGGTGGCGCCCTCGAAGGTCTTGGCCAGCAGCCGCTGCCGGCGGCGGGAGGCGGCGACTCCCAGCAGCATCAGCAGCAGCGCCGCCGCCAGGCCGGCCAGGTACTCGGGGCGGGCCAGCCGCATCGCCCAGCCCAGGAAGGAGAACTGGAGGACGCTCATGGGAAGCTCCTCAGGCGCGTCGCCGACAGCGCCAGCTCGAGGAGCACCAGGAGGCAGGCGAGCACCAGGAACGGCTCGTAGACCTCGGTCATGTTCTGGTAGGCGCCGGACTGAAAGAGCTTGCTCTTCTCCAGCTGGTCGAGGATGTCGTTGAGGCCGCCCTCGAGGGTCTTCTTGTCGATGGCGTTGTAGAAGCGCCCGCCGGTCTGGTTGGCGATGGCCTTGAGCAGCTCGGGGTTCACCGGCAGCTCGACCTCGCGGTAGGTGGCCTGGCCGAAGAAGTCGTTGCCCGCCGGATAGGGAACCCGCCCGCCCTTGCCGACCAGGATGGTGTAGACGCGCACCCCCAGGTCCTTGGCCATCGCCGCCGCTTCCATCGGCGAGATGTTGCCGCTGTTGTTGTCGCCGTCGGTGATCAGGATGACCACCTTGCTCTTGGCGCTGGAGTCGCGCAGCCGGTTCAGTGCGGTGGCCAGGGCGTTGCCGATGGCGGTGCCGTCCTCGATCAGCCCGGTGCGCACCGAGTCGAGGATCTGGGCCAGCACGTGGTAGTCGAGGGTCAGCGGAGCCTGGGTGTAGGCCTCGCCGGCGAAGATCACCAGGCCGATTCGGTCGTTGATCCGGCCTTCGATGAAGTTGCGCAGCACTTCCTTGGCGACGCTGATCCGGTCGCGGGGGCGGAAGTCGGCGGCGTTCATCGAGGTGGAGATGTCGAAGGCCACCACGATGTCGATGCCCTCGACCGACAGGTCGCGGGCCCGCTCGCCGCGCACCTGGGGCCGGGCCAGCGCCGCCACTGCCGCGGTGACCGCCAAAGCGCGCAGCAGCCAGGGCAGCCACCACAACCGGGCCAACCCGCGCGGACCTTTGAAGAGCAGCCCGGCCAGCGGGAAGCGCAGCGCCGGGGAGCGGCTCTTCTCGAGGAAGGCCAGCGCCGCCAGCAGCGGCAGCGCCGCCGCCAGCAGCTGGAAGGCCCAGGGTTCGTGCCAGACCAGGGTCGAGCCCATCAGGCGGCCGCCCCCTGCGTCGAGCTGGGACGCGGCTTGGGCGCTTCCGGAGGAGGCTCGGTGGAGCGGACGAACTGGAAGGCCAGCTCGATCGCCGCCTTGCAGGTGGCCTGGTTGGCCTCGGCCTTGGCGTACTTGACCAGATCGCCCTCGCGGCAGAAGGCCTCGAACCTGGCGTAGTCGAGCCCGGGAGTGGAGATGCGCGACAGCGCGCCCAGCAGCTCCTCGGTGGTCTGGTCGATGGCGAAGAAGCCGAATCGCTCGCCCAGATAGCCGCGGACGATCTCCGAGAGGCGGAAGTGGAACTCCTTGACCCGGCCCTGGCCGGGAAGGTCCTCGCGCTGCAGCGCCTCGAGGGCGGCCAGGGTGCGCGGGAAGAGCGGAACCGGCGGCGCGACCAGCTCGGTGGGAAGCGGAACCGGGCGGTTGCGATACCAGCGCCAGAGGAAGAAGCCGACGGCCATCGCCCCGAGGATACCCAGCGCGATCAGCAACCGCTCGTAGCGGGGCACGCTCACCTCGACTGGCGCCTGGATGTCGTAGAGCTCGGCCTTCTCCTCTTCCTTGATGTCGCCCTCGGCGGCCAGCTTGGCGCCGGGGACGGTCAGCTTGAGCTGGCCCTGGGGAGTGGTCACCGGCAGCTCGAGATCGGCCAGGGTCTGCTCGCCCAAGGCGAAGAGCGAGGCGGCGAGGGTGAAGCGGGTCACCCGATCGTCGCCGGTGCCCTCGCGCGCGGCATCGACCTTGATGACATCGACGTCCTTGCCCAGCGACAGGCCCGGCGGCAGCTCGTAGCGCTCGGAGGCCCGGTGGCGGATCTCGATGGTGTAGAGGAACTGCTCGCCCAGGCGGACCTTCTCCGGGCTGACGGTGGCGGTAAAGCTCTTGGGCTCGGCCCGACCCTGGGCCTGCGGCGCGTCAGGCACTCCCTGCAGAGCGTCGGCGGGCTGGTCGCGCACGGGGGCCGCGGCGGCGAGCAGCAGGGCGGCGGTGGCGGCGGCGAGGGTCATATTCTCGAGGAAGATCAGGCCGCCATGCGGCGAGCGCGGGTGTGGAAGAAGGTCAGCAGCGAGTGCAGGTACTCCTCGCCGGCGCGGATCTGGACGAAGTCGAGCGACAGCTTGCGGAACAGCTTGTCGCGCTCCTGGCGGCGGGCGTCGGCCAGCGCCTGGAAGTGCTCGCGGACGCGCGGGCTGGAGAAGTCGATGCGCATCCGCTCCGAGGTCTCCGGGTCCTCGACCAGGGCGATGCCCGAGGAGGGAATCGACTCCTCCAGCGGATCGCGCAGGGCGATAGGCACCAGGTCGTGGCGTCGGGCGACGATGCGCAGCGATTCCTCATAGCGGTCGGCGATGAAGTCGCTGATCAGGAAGGCCACGCACTTGCGCTTGTAGACGCGCAACAGATGCTGCAGACCGACGCCGAGGTCGGTGCCCTTGCCCTGCGGCTGGGCGGTGAGGATCTCGGTGATGAGACGCATCACCTGCTTGCGGCCCTTCTTCGGCGGGACGAAGCGCTCGACGCGGTCGGTGAAGAGGATCAGCCCGACCCGGTCGTTGTTGGTGATGGCGGAGAAGGCCAGCAGCGCGGCGATCTCGGCGGCGATCTCGCCCTTGGTCTTCCTGCGCGAGCCGAAGTCCTGCGAGGCCGACAGGTCCACCAGGAGCATCACCGTCAGCTCGCGCTCCTCGGTGTAGACCTTGACGAAGGCCTCGTTCATGCGGGCGGTGACGTTCCAGTCGATGGTGCGGATGTCGTCGCCAGCCTGGTAGGGGCGGACCTCCTCGAAGGTCATGCCGCGCCCCCTGAAGACCGAGTGGTACTGGCCGGCAAGGGTCTCGTTGACCACCCGCCGCGTGGTGATCTCGATCTTGCGCAGCTTCTTGATGAGCTCCTTGGGAACCATCGCGATCGCCTTGCCCGAAAGAGAGCCAGTGAGCGCCAGTCCGTTCGCCCCGAGCGCGCCGAAGCTGAGTCGAGGGGCCCTCGACCCGGCTCGCCCGGGCGGAACGGCGGCGCGCTAGGGGACCTCGACCCGGTCGAAGATCTTCTGGAGGATCTTCTCGCTGGTCAGCTCCTCCGCCTCGGCTTCATAGGTGATCGAGATTCGGTGGCGCAGCACGTCCATGCCCACCGCCTTGATGTCCTCGGGGGTGACGAAGCCGCGGTGGCGCATGAAGGCGTGGGCGCGGGCGGCCTGGTTCAGGTAGATCGAGGCGCGCGGGCTGGCCCCGTACTCGATGTAGTCGGCCAGGTCGCGCAGCCCGGCCTTGGCCGGGTCGCGGGTCGCGAAGATCAGGTTGACGATGTACTCCTTGATCTTGTCGTCGACGTAGATCTGCTCGATCACCGAGCCGACGCGGGCCATGTCCTCGGGGCCGAGCACCTTGTTGGCCTTGGGCGGAGTGGCGGTGCTCATCCGCTCCATGATCTGCTTCTCTTCCTCGCGGGTCGGGTAGTCCACCTTGACCTTGAGCATGAAGCGGTCGACCTGGGCCTCGGGCAGCGGGTAGGTGCCCTCCTGCTCGATGGGGTTCTCGGTGGCCAGCACCAGGAACGGCTTGGGCAACGGGAAGGTGTGCTCGCCGATGGTGACCTGGCGCTCCTGCATCGCCTCGAGCAGAGCGCTCTGCACCTTGGCCGGGGCGCGGTTGATCTCGTCGGCCAGCACCAGGTTGGCGAAGATCGGGCCCTTGCGGACGGTGAACTCGAGGGTCTTCTGGTTGTAGACCTGCGTCCCCACCACGTCGGCCGGCAGCAGGTCGGGAGTGAACTGCAGGCGCATGAACTGCGCCGAGAGCGTGTCGGCCAGCGTCTTGACGGTGAGGGTCTTGGCCAGCCCGGGGACGCCCTCGATCAGCACGTGGCCGCCGCACATCAGGCCCAGCAGTATCCGCTCCAGCATGGCCTTCTGGCCGACGATCACCTTGCCGGTCTCGGCCATGATGGTGTCGACGAAGGTACTCTCCCGCTGAACCAGCTCGTTGAGGGCGCGAATGTCCTGATGCATGGCGATGCTCGACCTCGCTGACGGCCGATCCGCGGCCCCGGAGAAGCCCCTCTTCACCGGGCAGGGACGACCGAAAAGAACTTGGAGCGCGGGAGTCTAGGGTTGCGCCCCGCGCCGGCACAACGGTTTTTCGCGCCCGACAGAACAGCGGGCGAGCCTTCAGATTCCTGGAATTTTTCTCGAGCAGGCGACGGCAGAGCGCGGGCGCCTGCCACGTGGGCGGCTGAGCTGCCGGTCCGGTCAGCCTGAGCGGAGAGCGAGCGAACCGAGCCCGAAGTCGAAGGCCCCTCGACTCGCTCGTGGGCGCCCTGAGAAGCGACTTTCAGGAGAGAAGGGGAGCTACCGCCGAGCCGTCTTGCGGCGGCGGGAGGCGCCGGCCGGCTTGGCGGTCTTCGGCTTGCGCCCGCGCGAGGGCTCGGCGACCAGGCCGATGGCGCGGGCCTTGCGGGCAAGGGTGTTGCGGTCGAGCCCGAGGATCTTCGAGGCCCGGCCCAGGTGGTTGCGGGTGTGGGCGAGCACCGCCTTGAAGAGGCCGCGCTCGATCTGGCTCATCACCGCGTCGTGGAGGTCGGGGACCCCGTCGCCCAGGCGGCTGAGCAGCTCGCCGGCGCGGGCGGAGATCACGTTCTCCAAGCTGCCGTGGCAGGCGGCGACCAACAGCGGATCGGCGAGCAACACGTCCGGAGCACAGGGATCGCCGTCGGGGCGCACCTCGAACCCGGCGGACGTAAGCGACCTGGTAAGCTCGGCCGGGGCCCGGGCTGGGAGGACGACCGCACGCCGAGCCACCTGAGAATTGGTGTTGGCCATGCGGCCTCCGGGTCAAAAGAGGGCGGCGTATTAGCGCGCGCCGCGCCCGTGTGTCAAACGAGCCGGCGCCGGGTCGGCGGATAGGGTGCCCGGCAGGCCGGCTGGCGACCCAACCACTACGAGTGACTGGATCTCGAGTCGAATCCGGATATCATGTCGCCCGATTTGCCTGAGGGATCCCGTGCCCGAGAAGAAGCGGATACTGCTGATCGACGACAGCGAGATCGCCCTCACCATGGAGAAGGCGGTGCTCGAGCAGCGCGGCTACGAGGTGCGCGCCACCTCGACGCTCACTGAGTTCGAGAACACGCTCAAGGGCTGGCGGCCGGACCTGATCCTGACCGACATCCACATGCCCGAGGCCAAGGGCACCGACATCTGCCGGGTCCTCAAGCACGAGTACGACACCCAGGACATCCCGATCGTCCTGTTCAGCTCGCTGTCCGACGAGGAGCTGGCCAAGCTCGCCGACCAGGTGGGCGCCGACGGCTTCCTCTCCAAGCAGAACGGCCTCGAGGCGCTGGCGCTGAAGATCGACGAGCTGGTGGAGAGCATCGTCTGGTAGCCGGCCACCTCCGTCGGCTCCTGCCGCGCTCCCTCGCCACAATCGCCATCCTGCTGCTGTGCGCCGCCTCCTGCCCGCGCTCCGCGCCGCAAGCTCCCGCGCGCACGCTGACGATCTTCGCCACCGCCGGGGCGCAGGGGGCACTCGATCTGTGCGCCGGCAACGGCGGCGGCGGATTGGCCGGCATCGGCCAGCTCATCGCCAGGGCGCGGGCCGAGTCGGAACGGGTGCTATGGGTGGACGCTGGCGACGCGCTCTTCGGGCGGACCGACCTCGCCGAGGCGCTGATTCCCCAGGCCGAGCGCAAGGCCAAGGCCCTGGCGGAGATCTTCACCAAGGTCGGAGTGGACGCCTTCGCCCCCGGCGAGCGGGACCTGCTGCGCGGGCCGGAGTTCTTGCGGTCGCTGGGGATGCGCTCGCTGCTCAACGCCGGCTACGGGCCGGAGGAAGCGCCGACCTGGACGCTGAAGGATGTCGCCGGAATTCCAGTGGGTTTGGTGGCGGCCAGTCCCGGCGAGCGAGGATTGGCTTTGGCAGCGCAAAAGGCGCGGGAAGCCGGAGCGAGGGTGGTGATCGCGCTCTTGCACGCGACCATGACCGAGGCCCGGCAGTTGGTCGATCACCTGCCGCGAGGAGCCGTCGACGCCGCCATCGCCGGGCACAGCCAGGGGGAGTTGGGGAGCGAGTCGAGCTGGTCGAAGGCCGGCTCAGTGCCGGTGTTCCAGCCGACGAGCCGTGGGAGGGAGCTTCTGAGGCTCGAGCTGTCGATCGAGGAGGGCCGGACCGGGTTCTCGTTCTCGGTGGGTCCGGAGAAGCCCCACGACCCGAACGCGGCGCCGGCCATCGTCCGATTTATCAAGGTGGGGCCTGAGGTTGCGGGCACGGGCGAGGTGCAGGCGATCACCGCCTCGTACGTCAGGGATCTCGAGGCGCTGAACGGCGGGCGGGTCAACGACGAGAGGCCGTGCTCAGCCACTCGCGCGGCGCAGCTCTCCTATGCCGGTGCGGAGTCGTGCAAGGGATGCCATGCGGCGGAGTACGCGGCATGGGAGAAGGATCCGCACGCCAGGGCGTTCGAGGCGGTGCGCGCCAAGGGCCGGGCCTTCGATCTGGAGTGCGCACGGTGCCATGTCACCGGGTTGTTCGCTCCGGGCGGGGTTTGCCGGGTTGATCAGCCGCAGGGGCGAGATGGCGTGCAGTGCGAGGCTTGCCATGGGCCGGGGTCGGCTCATTTGGCCAATTCGACGCGGCCGCTGGCGAAGCCCTCCGAGGCGGTTTGCCGGGGGTGCCATACTGGCGAGACTTCGTCGAGGACCGGCATTGACGAGGCAATCAGCTCGCAACACGATTCGGGCCACGGTTCGAGGCAAGTTCACCACAAGCGGTAAGCCACTGGGAAAATCCCGAACAACTGACTCAACATCAGGACCCGCGAAAGATAACCCGGTTTCGCACAAGAAACACCGGAGGCCGCAGACCTGTGCCTTCCTGGCACCGGAGCCATTCGGGAAGTGTGACCCTGGATCGGCGTTGTGCGCCTCACTCCTCACCCCCACGATCTCGACTCTCCTGCCCTGTCAACTCGTCCTTCGCTCGCCATAGCCATTGCGAGAATCGCCCAATTCTCGACCAATACTACGGGCACAACGGATAGATCACCTGCTCATCCTCAGGGCCCGGTGATGAGCCCATGGTAGGAGATTTGAGCCATGAGTATCCGGAGTTTTGGCGGAGTGCTCGCCCAATCCTGCACAAAGGAGGTGTCCTGCTTGAGAACGACAGCAGCAACCCCAGGCAACAGCCCTCTCTTCACGATGAAGGCATCAACCCCTTTGTGCCCAACACTGAAGATATCCCCTTGCGCATCCATCGCCTCAGGCTCCCGTTGCACAGAGTCCGGCGACGCCGGGACATATTTTCCCTCGAGCGAGGCGACTCCAGCCGAGTCGATATACCATCGCTCGAGCTCCTGAGCGGCGTTTGGGGCCGCCACCCAGAAGCCGCCAGCATGCCCCCTTACGAGCGCTGCCCGGGAAACTCCGGCGACGTTGTATTTGTTTCCGGCATTATCGATGACAGCCAGCGTAACAGACGTCACAGTACGCGCGTAGACCAACTTGAGCCCGTCGGCCCTCCAAGCAAGCAACTCGTCAGGTGCAGGAGCCACCTGGCTCCCCGTAACATCAAACCAGGTGGGCTCATTCGAATTGTTATAGCACGCATAGGCGACGCCGTCTCCACCCTGCTGAAGAACAAACCTTCGCGGAGCGGCCGGGTCGACGCACCCTGGCGTAGCAACGATCAGATCGTTGGCGTCCGGACCACTTGGAATACTCCACGCCTTTCTGTAGCTATCCCAAACAAGTTTGTCGGGGACCCATCGCCGGATCGAGACCCCGCCTTGCATGTAGTACAAATCCCCTTTGTGAGAAATCTTGCCAGTTTCGAGATTTGCGGTGCACGGGAAGGCAATCGTCGGCTGACCTGGGCTCTCAATTTGCGCAACAGCCTGCGTCCCACAAGGCCCCGCAATTAGGTCCCCGTATAAAATCACCTTGTTCGAATCCGCGGCAAATGAGCTCGAGCCGCCACCTCCTCCACCGCCCCCACCGCCAACCACCCCACCGGCCCCAATCGTCGCCGAAGTCTTGCTCGCCAACCCGCCGGCCATGGTCGCCGCCAAATCGACCGGCCCCCAGGTCTCGCAGCAGGGAAACTTGCTCGCATCGCAGGAATACTTGGCCAGCCCAATGTTCTTGGAAACCTGAACCGGGACGCCGTGCGTCGCGTCGACGCCATCGACCGTCCCGCAGGTGACCCGCACCGTGGCCGTTCCCTCGAGATCCGCCCCGTCCCTGCCCCAGCCGGTGAGCGAGATCACCGCTTCGGTCCCGTCGGTGGGGATCGTGGATGGCTCGACCCGGATCACCAGGAACGGATCTACCTTCTCAGGCGGGGGCTTGCCGCAGGCAAACTGCGCCGCCCCCACCGCCGCCCCGAGGGCAAGCGCGACCACCAGCTTCTTCTTGTCCATGACCCCTCCCCTCGCCTGATCGAGCGACCAAGCGACCCAACACTCGCATGAAGTTCATGGGGCCGCCAACGATCTTTAGCGGGGCGCGTTCCCTTCGCTCCATCTCCAGCCATCCAAGCCCAGGAATTGTCGCTCGCTTCCCTTGTTTGACAGGGTCGAGTGGCGCCTCCTACCATGCGGCGCAACGCGGCCACTCTTCCTGCCGCCAAACCCCTACGCCAAGAGTCGAATGCAGCGCTTATTGCCCGGCCTATTGTTGGCAACCCTGCTGGCGTCGGTCCCCGCGCCTGCCGCGGAACCGCCTCCCTCTCCCTCCAAACCAGAGCCCGCCGCCTCTACCGAGGCCCCCGCAGCCGCTCCTGCGCCTGCCGCCACTGAAGCGCCCGCAGCCCCTCCCGCTGAGCCACCCGCCGCTTCCCAGCCGGCGGCTCCTCAGCCGGCCGCCATCGCTCCGGCCGCTCCCGCCCCCGAAGCCCAACCAGCCGCCGAGGCCGTCGAGCCCGTCCCTCCCGCCGACTCTCCCGAGGCTCCCGCCATCGCCAAGGAGATCAAGGAAGCCCAGCAGGAGATGGAGGAGTTGCAGGCCGCCGAGGCCGCCACCGTCGACGAGGGCTCCAAGCACGCCATCGAGATCTTCAAGGCCCTGCAGCGCGCCGGCGCCGCCAACCCCCTCCACCAGCGCCTCGACGACGCCCTCGATCCCTCTCGCGCCCTCCCTCTCATCCCCGACTCCCGCGAGATCGAGCAGGAGGCCCTGGCCGAGGTCGGCGCCTTCGACATCGAGAAGGCCAAGAAGCTCTACGACATCCCGGTCGAGATGCAGCCCCTGGTCGCCGAGTACATCCGCTTCTTCCAGACCGTCGGCCGCAAGCACTTCGTCAAATGGCTCGAGCGCTCCTCCCGCTACCTGCCGATGATGCGCCAGACCCTCAAGGAATCCGGCCTCCCAGAGGACACGGTCTACCTGTCGATGATCGAGTCCGGCTTCAGCCCGCTGGCCTACTCCCGCGCCCGCGCCTCGGGGATGTGGCAGTTCATCGAGGCCACCGGCCGCCGCTACGGCCTGGCCAGCGACTTCTGGCTCGACCAGCGCCGCGACCCGATCAAGGCCACCGCCGCCGCCGCCCAGTACCTCAAAGAGCTCTACGCCGAGTTCGGCGACTGGCGGCTGGCCTGGGCCAGCTACAACGCCGGCGAGAACCGCGTCCGCTTCGCGGTCAAAGATCGCAAGACCACCGACTTCTGGGAGATGAGCAAGAGCCGGGTCTTCCGCAAGGAGACCCGCCACTACGTCCCCAAGCTGATGGCCGCGGCCCTGATCTGCAAGCACCTGAAAGCCTTCGGCTTTTCCGAGGCGGAGTTCAGCCCGCTCAAGCCGCTGGAGTTCGAGGAGGCCGAGGTCCCGGAGTTCACCGATCTCGACGTCATCGCCCGCTCGGCGGGAACCACGGTCGAGGAGCTGCAGGAACTCAACCCCGAGCTGCGCCGCTGGTGCACCCCGCCGGCCTCCAAGGGCAATGAGAACTACCGCATCCGCCTGCCGGTCGGGACCAAGGACAGGTTCGCCGAGAACTTCTCCAAGCTGGCCCCCAGGGAGCGGCTGACCTTCCGCGTCCACCACGTCACCCGCGGCGACACCCTCTCCAAGATCGCCGCCCGCTACGGCAGCGCCAGCGAGGCGATTATGCGGATCAACGGCATCCGCGACTCGCGCAAGCTCAAGCTGAACATGGACCTGGTCATCCCGGTGGCCCGCTCGTCCGGCAGCAAGGAGGCGCTGGCCGCCCAGGCGCGCAAGAAGGGCTTCAACCCCGCCCCGGCCGCCGAGGAGATCCCCGCCGAGCCGCCGGCCAGGAAGCCCCAGGCCCCCACCGGCGTGGTCAAGAAGACCGTCGAGAACGGCAAGGTCAAGATCGTCTACGGCGTCGCCAACGGCGACTCGCTGTGGACCATCGCCCGCAAGTTCGACGTCACCGTCGACAAGATCGTCTCCTGGAACTCGCTCTCCTCGCGCACGGTCTCCCTCAAGGTCGGCCAGGAGCTCACCCTCTGGCCCGACGAGTCCAAGGCCTCCGGCAGCTCCAAGCCCCCGGCCGACGCCAAGGCCAACGGCCACCAGGGCCGCCACCGCAGCACCAAGGGCGCCTCCGCCAGGGCCAACTAGCGCGGCGCCGGCACCGAACTTCCGCGGCAGGCAACCAGCCGGCGGTGCGGCGAGCCGCGGTCTTGGGCTCCGCGCGCGCTCCGGCGATTCGTCTCGACGGCGGCGCTCGCGCGACCGGATCGCCGCCGGCGCCTCTCCGCCGTCGCGCCCGGCGCGCTCTCGGCGCGCCCGATTTCCGCCGCCAGAAAGCCCCAGAAGTCCTTGTTTTAACTCTGCTTATGTCGGGCAGTGGATCGTCGAATAGTGGCCAGCGGCGCGGTTTGACTCGCCCAGGTCCATCTGCCTAGTGTACGGCCAGTTTTTCCGCGGCCGGGCAGGCGAGGGCCCGCTCGGCAGCAAGGTTGGAAGGGGAGCCAAGCCTTGGGAAAAACCGATCCCGCCCGCCCCCCGATCTCTTCTCCATCAACGTCGCGCCCTGCCTGACGTCGAGGCGGGCGCTCGAGGCGCTCATGAACGTCCAGGACCCCCGGAAGATCCGCAACGCCGGCCTGTTCGGCCACCAGGGCGCGGGCAAGACCCAGCTGCTCGAGGCCCTGCTCTGCACCGCCAAGGCCACCCCCAAGCTCGGCTCGGTGGCCGACGGCAGCAGCAACCTCGACACCGAGCCCGAGGAGGTGAAGCACCACGCCTCGATCGGCCTGCACCTGGCCTGGGCCGGCTGGAAGGACCACAAGGTCAACTTTCTCGACACCCCCGGCGACTCCAACTTCCTGATGGACACCCGGGCCGCGGTCACCGCGGTGGACGTGGCGGTAATCCTGGTCGACGCGGTCTCCGGGGTGCAGGTGCAGACCGACCGCACCTGGGGCTTCGCCGCCGAGGCCCGGCTGCCGCGGATCCTGGTGATCAACAAGATGGACCGCGACCGGGCCGACCCCGAGGGCGTGCTGGCCGACATTCGCGCCTCGCTCTCCGACAAGGCCACTCCGGTGCAGCTGCCGCTGGGCAAGGAGGACAAGTTCGCCGGAATCATCGACCTGCTGACCATGAAGGCCCTGCGCTACAAGAGCGACTCGGGGGCGGTGCAGGAGGATGACGTCCCGGCCGACCTGGCCGCCACCGCCAAGCGCGCCCGCGAGGCGCTGGTGGACGCGGTGGCCTCCACCGACGACAAGCTCACCGAGCACTACCTCGAGGTCGGCGACCTGAACGCCGAGGAGCTCAAGGGCGGGCTGGTCAAGGCGGTCAACGCCGGCACCCTGGTGCCGGTGCTCTACGCCTCGGGCACTCGCAACATCGGCGCCTCGGCGCTGCTCGACTTCCTGGTCGCCAGCTGCCCCTCCCCGGCCGACCGGACCCCGGTCAAGGCCCACGACGCCAAGGGCGAGCACGCCGAGGTCGAGCGCTCCTGCGATCCCAACGGCCCGTTGGCGGCCCAGGTCTTCCGGACCATCGTCGACCAGTTCCAGGGCAAGCTGTCGCTGTTCCGGGTCTGGTCGGGGACCATGCCCGGCGACGGGCAGATCTACAACGCCAACCACCAGACCACCGAGCGCTATACCCAGCTGCTGAACCTGCAGGGCCGCAAGTATGAACCGGTGCCCAGGGCGGTGGCCGGCGACCTGGCGGTGATCGCCAAGCTCAAGGACACCCTCACCGGCGACTCGCTGACCGAGTCCAAGCAGCCGGTGAAGCTGCCCGACATCCCGCGCCTCAAGCCGGTGATCACCTACGCCCTCAAGCCCAAGACCAAGCAGGACGAGGACCGCATCGCCAACGCCCTGCACCGCCTGCACGAGGAGGACCCGACCCTGGAGATCAGCCGCGACGTCGAGGCCGGCGAGACGCTGATCGGCGGCGTGGGCCAGACCCACATCGAGGTCACCGTCGAGCGGCTCAAGCGCAAGTACTCGGTGGACGTCGAGCTGCTGCCGCCGAAGATCCCCTACCGCGAGACCATCAAGGGCACCGCCAAGGGCGTCGAGGGCAAGCACAAGAAGCAGTCCGGCGGGCGCGGCCAGTTCGGGGTCTGCTACCTGAACATCGAGCCCAACGTCCGCGGCGGCGGCTACGAGTTCCTGGACGAGATCGTCGGCGGGTCCATCCCGCGCAACTTCATCCCCTCGGTGGACAAGGGGATCCGCGCCGGCCTGGCGCGCGGGGTCTACGCCGGCTACCCGGTGGTCGACGTCAAGGTCCACCTCTACGACGGCAAGTTCCACGACGTCGACTCCAGCGACTTCTCCTTCCAGATGGCCGGCAGCAAGGGTTTCAAGGCCGGCTTCCTGCTGGCCAAGCCCGTCCTGCTCGAGCCGGTGATGAACGTGGAGATCACCATCCCCGACGAGTGCACCGGCGACGTGATCGGCGACGTCAACCAGCGCCGCGGCCGGGTGCTGGGAGTGGACACCAAGGGCAAGAACCAGATCATCAAGGCCCAGGTGCCGATGAGCGAGCTGCTCACCTACGCCCCCGACCTGCGCTCGATCACCAGCGGCCGCGGCAGCTTCACCATGGAGTTCAGCCACTACGACGAGCTGCCCGGCCACCTGGCCGAGAAGGTGGTCGCCGAGCACAAGGGCAAGGCCAAGGCCGAGGTGGAGGAGGAGTAGCGGCAACCTCCCTCGCTTCCTGTGGAAATGGCGAGGCCCGGGAGGATTCTCCCGGGCCTTCGTCTTTCGTGGGTTGGAGAGGAGCGCGGACCTTCGGCTACCTGCCCGCCAGGTCCTGGTAATACGAATCGGCGATGAGCTGGGCCCGCTTGTTCTCCTCGGCATCGGCCACCGAGCCCTCGAGAACGATCTTCTGGCCCATCACCACTGCCTTGGCCGAGCTCAGCCCGGCCTTCTTGAGCGCCTCGTTGATGGCGTTGGCGATGGCCGGCAGCAGCCGGGGGTTGAGCCTGACCATCAGCTTGATGCGCGCGTCGTCGCCGACGATCACCTTGAGCCGGCGGTACTCCTCCATCGAGTCCAGCGTCCCCTCGACCACCACCTTGTCGGCGGCGGTGAGGAACTTGATCGACGGGTTGACCTTCTCCCGGCACAGGGCCTCCAGCTCGGCGAACTTGCCGTCGTCGACGGCGATGGTCCGCGTCAGAATCCCCTTCTGCCCGGCGACCCACAGCGTCATCGAGGTGCGCCCTTGCCGCTTGCCCAGCACCAGCAGCTCGCCCGCCCCGGTGACATTGACGTCGGCCACCGTCGGGTCGGCCAGCGCCACCCGGGTCAGCCCGGGGATCTTGATCACCTGCTGGGTGCCGGGGCTGACCCGGATGGTCTGCTCGACGGGCTCGGCAGCGAGGACCAGCTGCAGCGACAGCGACAGCACGGCGGCGATCATGGCGGGCCTCCCGGGGAACCGGAACGGCGTCCATCTTCTCGCCTGAGGTGGACGGCGGCAACCGGGCGAGGACCGGCCAGGACCTGGCTCGCCGCCGGCCTCGGCCGGCGATTCGAAAAAGCCAGGAACTGCATGATATTGAGAGGCGGACACTGCCGAACACAGGAAGGGAATCCTCATGCGCGCGTCGGGCTTGATTCTGGGGCTGCTTCTCATCCCTCTCTCGGCGCGGGCGCAGGCCGAGCTGCCGCCACCTCCGCCGCCCCCGCCGCCCCCGCCTCCTGAGGCTGCCGCGCCTGCCCCGGCCCCGATTCCGGCTCCGGCGATGGGCTATCCCGTGCACTTTGACGGCGAGAACCACCACTTCACGGTGGAGGTCGAGGGCGCGACTGCCTGCCACACTCCCTGCGACGTGGTGGTGACTCCGGGTCGCCACCGCATCCGCGTCGAGGGCGACGCCTCCTACAACCAGGACATCGTCTTCCCCGCCGGCCCCTCGACCGTGATCCTGGACAAGCGCCGCGCCGGATTGATGGTCATGGGCATCGTCGGGCTGGGGATCGGCGTGCCGGTGGCGATCGTCGGCGGGGTGTTCGGCCTCTCGGCGCTCGTCGCCTCGAAGGGCGGCGACAGCCAGCTGGCCGGCGCCCTGTTGTTCACGAGCCTGGTCGTGGGCGGCACTGGAGTAGCGATCGCCGGCGTCCTCGGCGGCGTGGGCTTCGGCGCCATGAGCCGCAGCCGCGCCACCCTCAAGACCGCCTCCGCCGAGACCGACAGCGCTGCCTTCAAGCTGCTCGCCGTGGGCGCCGCTCCGACCAACGGCGGCGCGCTGCTCGGGGCGACTTTCTCCTTCTAGCGCGCGAAAGCGAAGAGGCGGCCCCGAAAGGACCGCCTCTTCAATTTGGTTCCTCAGCGACCGCGGATGACTACGGCCCAGTGCGCTGCGGCGGCAGCTCGACCAGCGCCACGGTCTGGGTCAGGTCGGCGATGTCGTTGACCTTCACCGCCGCCGAGCTGAACGAGTACACGTAGTTCTCGATCTGCACGCTGCGCCGGATGTACGGCTCGTACCACCAGTACCAGCTGTTGTAACCGTAGTGCTGGTAGTACTCGCTGTGGTCAGCCTCTCCGATGGGCGTGATGGCCCCGGCCGCGTCGATCTTGAAGGCCTTGAGCTTGCTCTGGAAGTAGTTCCAGTAGTTGGCGTCGCCGGTGCTGACGTAGTCGGTGAACGGGATGGCCAGCACCCCGGTCTTGGCGAAGTAGTTGAAGGCCTTGTGGTCCCACAGCGCCTCGCTGTAGCCCCAGTTGGTGCCCACCACCTGCTTGGCGGTCAGCCTCGGGTTGGCCATGTCGCCGACGTCGAACAGCTGCAGGCTGACGCCGTTGCGCCGCTCGCCGGTGGCGGTGGTCACTGTGTCCTGGCCGATGGTCAGCAGGTGGGTGTCGTCGAGCAGGTGGATATAGGTCGAGAAGCCGGGGATGTGCAGGGAGCCGACCACATGCGGATTGGTGGGATCGCTCAGGTCGAGGGTGAAGAGCGGGTCGATCTGCCGGTAGGTGACCACGAAGCCCTTCTCACCGAAGAACCGCGAGCCGTAGATGCTCTCGCCGGGGGCCAGGTCGGGAGTGGCGCCGATGGTCACCAGCTCCTGCCCGGCCTGCTGCAGCACGTAGACCCGGTTCTCCCGGCCGCCGATCTGCGTGCCGGTGACGTAGTCCCACACCGGCCAGGTGTTGGTGGCCACCCGCAGGTTGCCCTGGTACTCGTCGAGCGAGAACTGGTTGAGGATGTGTCCGGGGACCACGCCGGTGGCCTGGTACTGCACGCTGGCAGGATCGGAGAGGCTGAACTTGTGCAGGTAGGTGCGGTCCCAGTCCTCGCTCTGCCCGTCGGCCCGGCCCCACCAGCCCCACCACCAGATCGGCGTGGCCATGTAGAGCGACTCCAGGCTGGAGTAGACGGTGCCGGTATCGGCGATCAGCCCCATCTGATCGATGCCATTCTGCGGGTTGGCCAGGTCGAGGGTGGCGACCATGGTCAGGCCCAGCCTGGAGGGCACGCTCGGGCGCGCGTAGCGCTGGCACTGCAGCGGCGCCTCGACGAACTGCCCGTGCTGCAGCAGGTAGTTGTGCGGCAGCCACTCAGCCAAGGTACGGGCGCGGATCTTGTCCTCGTTGTCGGCCTCGACCTGGGCGATGGCGCTGGCGTCGAGCTCGGGGTGATCCCAGTGGCGATTGGGGATCCAGTACTGCAGGTCGGTCGGCCAGTTGAGGCTGGCCCACATCACCATCCGCACCGCGTTGCCGATGCGCCGCGAGGTGTTGTAGTAGCCGCCCAGGTACCAGGCGTCGAGCAGCACCGGCTGGTTGGAGGTGACGTCGAAGACCGAGACCTTGGTCGCCGAGGCGGTCATCCAGTTGTAGTAGTAGTCCCAGACTCCGGGGTACTGCACCGGGTCGTAGACCTGCGAGAAGACCACCAGCCTGTTGTCGGCGAGGAACATCTCCTGGGGATAGCCCTCGACGTCGACCTGGGCGTCGATGGCGGTCTCGGCCGCCGGCCAGCTCTTGAGCACCAGCAGCCGGCCGCCGTTGAGGTAGAAGACCCGGTTGCCGTCGGTCTTGACGAAGTCGGCCTCGTCGACCCCGGCGACCTGGGTGTTGGTCTCGGAGTGGGCCGGCGCCGCGCCCGCGCCGCCGGCGGTATTGGCCGCCGGGCTCTTGCCGTCCGCGACGCCGCCGAGCATGTACCCGCCGCTCCCTTCGAGCATCTCCTTCATCTGCAGGGTGGCGGTGTCCTCGATGTACTGCTCGAGCTCGTCGCAGCTGGCGAAGCTGACCAGCGAGGCGTGGTCCTGCCCCAGCGGCGGCGGCTTCTGGTGCAGCGGATCACTGGTGGTCTTCGAGCTGCAGCCCAGGCCGAGAAGCGCTGCCGCTGCCAGGGTCGCGATCAATTGGTGTCGCATGTCGTCTCCCTCGTCTCCCTCGTCTCCGCAAGGTCGCGGAAAATGGTCGACGGCACGGTCTGCAACCGACGCGCCACGGGAGCGGCGCGCCAATCGCCAGGAAAATCGGCTAGTTACTGAGCGCTCGGGCGCGCGCTCGGCAGAAACCCGAGGCCCGCCGGGCGGGTCCCCTCAGGGATTCGAGGATCGCCGAGCCTGGAAGCGAGCGCCCGCTCGACGAGCGCTCAACGGGTCAGAATTCCTGGCCCGGGGAGACGATGCGCTGGCCGACGTGCGCCCTGATCTCGACCTTGCTGGTCTCGGAGAGCGCCAGCCCGTCGCCCTTCTCCTCGGTGCCTTCGACGGCGATCACGTCGCCGCGGAAGAGGCGGGCGAAGGGCTTGTTGCCGGGGTTGAGGTGCTTGTCCTGCAGCGACAGCCCGAAGCGCCCCTCCGGCCCGCAGCCGATGTAGCGCAGCCGCCCCTTGGACGACAGCGGCTCGGAGACGATGCGGAACAGCCTCCCCGCCGGCAGCTCCTGCCAAGACTCGCCCGGCCGGCCCATCAAGAGCGCGGTCATCTTCAGCGACTCCTTGTGCAGCCCGGCGGCCTTGGCGATCTGCTGCACCACCGGCGGCAGCTCCCAGTCGCGCTCGGCGTGGCACCAGTCGCTCTCCTTGATCAGCGCCGGGCAGCTGCCGCGGAACAGGCACGGGCTGCGCACCACGTAGCCGTCAGCCACCAGCCGATCGCGCACCTGCAGCAGGGCGCGCGAGGTCTCGCGCAGCGCCGGCTCCATCAACAGCAGCGACCCGCCCTTCTTCACCCGCTCGCTGACGCGCTCGACCAGCCCGGCCCGGCGCTGGACGCAGTCGGGCTGGCCGGCCCACAGCTCGTTGAGCACGTGGCCCATGGTGACCAGGTCGTACTGGCCCTCGGGAGACGCGTCGCCGGCGCTGCCGTTCCAGGCCCGGGTGGCGATCGCCTCGCCGGCCTCTCCCGCCAGCTCCCGCGCCAGCTGCAAGGCGGCCGGGCTGCGATCGGCGGCCACCACCTCGCCCGCGCCGGCGTCGAGGCAGGCGAAGGAGAGCGGGCCGGGGCCCGAGCCCAGGTCGAGCACCGAGCGCGGCCTGGACGGCAGCTCGTTGAGCGCGTGGCGAGCCTGGGCGTACGAGACCGGCCAGTAGAACAAGAGGTAGCCGCCCAGCAGCTTGCGGTCCTCCATGTAGCGGGCGCCGGCCAGCTCGCGGTCGCGGGTCAGCCCCTTGGAGAGAGCGCGCACCGCCGCCGCCGCCTCGCGCAGCTCCTCGGAGCGCAGCCGGTCGGTGGGCCCGCCTTCATCGCGGCGCCGCTTGCGCCAGACGGCGAGCAGGCGCGGCATCCACTTGGCGAGGTCTCGGGAAATCGGATCCATGGGTGCGACGGCCGGCCCGGCGCGGGCGGCCCCTTTCTCTAAACGCCGCGCAGCACCGTGGCCTTGCCGACCCGGCCGATGGCCAGGGCATAGGCGGCGGTGCGCAGCGAGACCCGGCGGGTCTTGGCCAGGTGGGCGGTCCGCTCGTAGGCGTCCTTGAGCAGCTTCTCCAGCTCGGCGTTCACCCGCTCCTCTTCCCAGGTGAACTGCTGGATGTTCTGCACCCATTCGAAATAGCTGACCGTCACCCCGCCGGCGCCGGCCAGGATGTCGGGGACGGTGATGATCCCGCGCTTCTCGAGGATCTCGTCGGCCTCGGGATCGGTGGGGCCGTTGGCGCCCTCGACCACGATCTTGGCGCGCACGCTGCCGGCGTTGATCCCGGTGAGGGACCCGGGGAGCGCCGCCGGGATCAGCACGTCGCACTCGACCAGCAGCGCGTCGGCCGGCGCGATCGCCTGCCCGCCGGCGAAGCCCTTGATCGAGCCGCTGGTCCGGAAGTGCTCGAGCAGCGCCGGGACGTCCAGGCCGTTGGGATTGAAGGTGCCGCCGCCCTCCTCGCTGACCGCGACGATGCGCGCCCCATCCTCGGCCAGCAGCCGCACCGCGTGGCGCCCGACGTGGCCGAAGCCCTGGACGGCGAAGCGCGTCCCGCGCACCTCCATCCCGATGTCGCGCAGGATCTCCCGGCAGATCAGCTGCAGGCCGCGCCCGCTGGCGCTGTCCCGCCCGCGGCAGCCGTAGAGCTCGACCGGCTTGCCTGTGACCACCGCCGGAGTGTGCCCGCGGTACTTGGAGTACTGGTCCATCATCCAGGCCATGACCTGGGGGTTGGTGTTCAGATCGGGGCCGGGGATGTCGCGGGTGGGCCCGATCACGTCCTGGATCTGGTCGACGAGCTTGCGGGTCAGCCGCTCCAGCTCGCGGGGGCTCAGGGAGGCGGGCTGGCAGGCCACTCCGCCGGCGGCGCCGCCGTAGGGGAGGTTGACCACCGCGGTCTTCCAGGTCATCAGCGCGGCGATGCCCTGCATCTGCTCGCGGTTGACCGACGGGTGGAAGCGGATTCCACCCTTCATCGGACCGCGGGCGTTGTCGTGCTGGATGCGGTAGCCGACGAAGGTCTTGATCTGCCCGTCGTCCATCTCGATCGGGATCTGGACGGTGATCTCGCGCAGCGGGTTGGTGAGCAGCGTCGCCACCCGGTCGCTGACCTCCATCAGCTTCGCGGCCTTGGTGAAGTAGTAGTGGCTCGCCTCGGCCAGGTTCATACGGCCCTCCTCGGAAGCCGCCGACCTTAGCACGCAGCTGCCGAGGCGCGCAGGCCGATTCCGAGCGAAAGACGCCTCGCCAGACGGCCGTTTCCCGGCAAGCCGAACGGCGGCTCCCCGGCCAGCAAGCTCCACGACCTTCCTTGGTCGCTCAGGTTTTTCGGCCTGCACCGGCGCCAGTCACAGCTCCTCGCCGGCGCGGGGCTCGACCATCAGCCTGAACTCGACCCGTCCGCGCAGGGCGGCGAAGTCGGGGTCTCGCACAGCCTCTCGGCGCAGGTCGGGATCCTGATCGACCGCCCGCCCGAGCGTCAGCAGCGCCTGGTCGAGACTCCCCTCGAGCGTCAGCGCGCAGGCCAGGTTGTAGCGGGCCAGCGCGTCCTCGGGGGCGATGCGGATTGCCTGCTCCAGATCGCCGCGGGCCGCCGCCAGCTGGCCCTGCTTGAGCTCGTCGATGGCCCGGGCGTTGAGCAGCGAGGCCAGCGCCTTGCCCAGCTCGAGCTGCGCCAGCCCCTCGAGGCGGTGGCGCCCGGCTCCGGCCGACGACGCCCAGAACCGGGCCAGCGCCAGGTGCCCCTCGGGCAGCAGCAGCACCGACTCCAGCGCGCCGCCCTCGAGCTCCGGCAGCGACAGCAGCGCGGCGCGCCCGCCGCCCTCGAGCTGGACCCGGAAGAGCAGCCCGCCCTCGGCTCGTCGCTCGACCGCCAGCTGCGCCTTCAGTCCAGGGACCGGCTCGATGGGCCAGCTCGCCGGGAGCTGGTCGGGGACCTCGAGCACGCGCGCTCGCTCGCGCGAGAACGCCTTTCCTTCCATGCCTCCGAGAGAATCCTCGGCCGTGCGCCGGCCCGCGGTGCCGGCGAGCGCGGCGGCGATGGCCTGCTGGGCCCGCTCGCTCGCCAGGGTCTGCGAGGAGGCGACCTTTCCGTCGGGACCGACGATCACTCGCCGGGCGCTCTGCGGCTCGCCTGGGTGCGAAGTGACCTCGGCCATCTCATAGCCGCCCTCTTCGCTGGCGCCGAGGAAGGCCTGCAGCTGCACGGTCGGAGCGGCGGGGCGCAGGCAACCCAGCAGGTTCACCACGAGCAAAGGAGCTAGCACTAGAGGGCGGCGTGCGGGCATGGCACCCACTGGGAAAGGGCTGTTATGATGGTTCGGTCGGTCGGCCTGCCACTGAGGACTCGTTTTGGAAGACAAAACAATAGTCCATACCGTCTCCGAGCTCTTGTCGCAGGCCAAGCGCGTCAACGCCTACCTCATCGTCGTCTCGGGCAAGACCAGCGTCGGCAAGATGTTCAAGCTCGACCGCAACGAGATGGTCATCGGCCGGGCGGCCGAGTGCGACATCATGCTCGACGACGAGGGGGTCAGTCGAAAGCACGCCAAGATCTCGGTGCGCGCCGACGGCACCATCCAGCTGCTGGACCTGAACTCGACCAACGGCACCTTCTCCAACGGCGAGAAGATCGAGATCCAGGCGCTCAAGGATGGCGACAAGATCCAGATCGGCTCGGCGACCATCCTCAAGTTCAGCTATCAGGACGCCTTCGACGAGGCGCTGCAGAAGAACCTCTACGACTCGGCCACCCGCGATGCGCTGACCCGGGTCTACAACAAGAAGTTCTTCCTCGACTCGCTGCAGAAGGAGTTCGCCTACTGCCTGCGGCACCGGGTGGCGCTTAGCGCCATCATGATGGACGTCGATCACTTCAAGAAGATCAACGACACCCACGGCCACCCTGCCGGCGACTACGTGCTGGCGCGGCTGGCGCAGAAGGTGTCCGACACCATCCGCGCCGAGGACCTCTTCGCCCGCTACGGCGGCGAGGAGTTCGTGCTGCTGCTGCGGGAGGCCCCCGAGGACAAGGCGTTCATCCTCGCCGAGCGGGTGCGCCGGCTCATCGAGAGCACTCAGTTCAGCTTCAACGGCCAGGAGATGAAGGTCACCATCTCCCTCGGGCTCGCCACGCTGGTCGACGGCTCGTTCGCCGACGGCAGCGCCCTGATCGCCGCCGCCGACAAGTACCTCTACAAAGCCAAGCAGGCCGGTCGGAACCGAGTCGAGGCCCAGATGCTCGGCGGCCACTAGCTCCGCGGCAGAAGCTCTCCAGCGACTTTCGGGACGGCTCTGGTCACTCCGAGTGCGGAGGCGCGCAGGCGCCGGGCGCTCCGCAGCTCCCCGCTCGGCCTCGCGGGCATCAGCGCTTGCCCCACGGGGCGCCAAGGCTCGCCGGCCAACGCATGACGCGGGCGCGCCAGCGCTGGACTTCGGCGCTCGGGGGCGATCGCTAGAAAGAAGGAAGGGGACCCCGCCTCGGCGTGCGGGGCGGGAGGGAAACCGCGCCCAGCTCAGGCGGCGAACGAGGTCTTGAAAGAGCGCAGGGGATTGCCGACCATGCCTCGCGCCCCTTCGCTGCGCGCCTGCCTCTCGACGATCACGCCACAGCTGGTGCAGGTGAGCTTCACTCCGTCGACCGCGAACTTGGTCGTCCGGTGACAACGACAGCAATAGTGGTTCTGGGCATTCATGGCGTCCTGCCTTTCTTCCTCCTCTTCCTTCGACCGGCTGCTCGAAACACCTACGTTGGGCGCGCGGCACCTTCACCAGTCCCACCGCTCGCCCGCCGTCTGTTGAATGCGCCGGGCGTGCCAGCGTTGCTGGTCCCTACAGCGGCGACCTCGCGGCGGCTGCCACGGCCACCAACCTCCCGCCGGCCAAGAGGTTTCCGGCACAGGCGGCCGTTGCCGACGGCTCGCCACCGGGTCGGCCTCCACCCTGCTGTGGCCTGTCCGCGACAATTTTGGCGCGACTAGCGGTGCAGAATGCCGCACTGCTTGCGATCTTGGCCGCCCGGGTCGCAGGCAACCGGACCGGTGCCAGGACGACCTCACGCTTCCCGGACAAGCGGGCAGGCGCTCCTCAGGCCGAAGCCTGCGATCTGGCCCGCTCTCGCGCTACCTTGGCCGCGCGATGAAGCTGCCGTTGACCGAGGACCGGCGCCCTCTCTCCCCAAGGCCGCGCCGGCTGGCCCGGGTGAATCTCGAGGAATACGAGGTCCGCTCGCCGCTCATCCAGCCCGAGCACGACGGCGTGGTGGTGGCCCACCTCACCGACTTGCACGTCTCGGCCGCGCTGCGGCCCAGGCGGCTGTGGCGGATCCTCGACCTGATCAACGCTCGGCGGCCGGATCTGGTGCTGCTCACCGGCGACTACGTGTGCACCTCGGCGAGGGCAATTCCCCGGCTCGAGTTGGCGCTGTCGCGCCTGCAGCCGCCGGCCTTCGCCACCCTCGGCAACCACGATCACTGGACCGATCCGCGGGCCATCGAGGCCGGCTTGCGCCGGGCGGGGATCGCGGTGCTGCGCAACGAGTTCGCCACCGTCCGCCTGCGCGACCAGGACCTGCACCTGATCGGCATCGACGATCACCGCACTGGAAACTCCGATGCCCAGGCGGCCTTCTCCGGACTGCCGCTGGACGGAACCCGGCTGGTGCTCACCCACGACCCCAATGCCGCCGACCTGCTGCCCGGACGTGGAGTGGCGCTGGCGCTGGCCGGCCACACCCACGGCGGACAGATCCTCTTGCCCAGGGTCACCCGAGGGATCGCCCGGCGGATCGGGGTCAAGTACCTGTCCGGCTTCTTCGCCGTCGGCGAGACCCACCTCTACGTCAGCCGCGGGCTGGGCTCGGCGCTGCCGCTGCGGGTGGCCGCCCCTCGCGAGGTGGCCTTCCTCACCCTGCGCCACCGCTGACCGGCTACTCCAGTGTGCAGCCGAACTTGGGGCCCATGTAGCGGGCGCGCGCGCCCCACATCAGGCCGGTCGAGGCGTCCACCGTCTTCGCGTTGCGGTCGACCGTCCAGGTGGCGATGGGCGGCTCCTGCTTGGCGTAGGCCCGGCAAGCGGCCTCGTCGAACTCCATGACGAACAGGCAGGAGCAGGCGGTCTTGGCGGTGTAGGAGCTGATCAGCCGCAGGTCGTTCCAAGAGTAGGGATAGCCCGGACGCGAGCTGCCACAGCCCAGCGCCAGTGCCAGCAGCAGCGCCGCTGCCGCGAGGGAGAACTTGGCGGTCTTCATGGCTTCTTCCCCACTTCGATCGCCAGCTTGACGAATTTGTTGAGGTCCAGGGCGGTGGAGTCGCGGTCGTCGCCCATGCGCACCACCACCATGTCCAGCGACGGGATGACGGCGCAGAACTGGCCCCAATGCCCCTGGGCCATGAAGGTGTCGGCCGGCAGATCGGGCCAGGGCACGCCCTGGTTCTGCTCCGGGACCGGGGTGTTGATCCACCACTGGCGGCCCTGCACGTCGCCGTCCGCGCGCTCGAGGGTCTTCTTCTTGATGGGCTCGCTGACCTTGGTCGAATCGGCGACCCAGCCCTGCGGCAGCAGGCGCTGGTCGCTCCAGCAGCCGTCGTTGCGCATCAGCCAGCCCAGGCGCGCCAGGTCGCGCGCGGTCAGGTAGAGGAAGGCCCCGCCGACGTAGTGGCCGCGGGCGTCGCGCTCGAAGACCGGGTTCTGCATCCCGATCGGATCGAACAGCGCCGGCCAGGGCCACTCCGCGCCCAGCGTCGGCTCCAGCGCCCCTGCCGCCACCGCCGCCAGCAGGGTCGTCTCGCCGGTGGAGTACTGGTAGCTGGTGCCCGGCTCGTCGCGGCGGTGATGCCCGGCCACGAAGCCGGCCATGTCGGTGTGCCCCTGGCCGTAGAGCATGGCCAGCACGCTCGACTCCTGATTGCTCTGGTTCTCGTAGATCTCCTTCCAGTCGATGCCGCTGGCGAACTCGAGCAGGTCCACCACGCGGATCGAGCAGTTGTCGGAGGGAGCCTCGGGGACGTACTTGCAGATCGAGTCCTCGAGCTTGAGCAGGCCGCGCTGCGCCGCCACGCCGATCAGCGTGCCGGTGTAGCTCTTGGTGACCGACCAGGCGATGTGGCGGCGGTCGGGGTTGAAGCCGCGGGCGTAGCGCTCGTACACCAGCTTCCCACCCTGGATGATCACCACCGAGTCGGTGCGGATGCCCTTTCGCTCCGCATCGGTGCCGGTGAGGGTGAACATGTAGTCTTCGAGGGCCTTGATCTCGGCGGTCCGCGCTGCGGCGATGGCGGCGCTGGCATCGGTCCAGGCGGCGCCGGGAAAGCCGCTCGAGGCCGGGCAGGTCTGGGCCGGCGCACTCGCCGGCGACCAGGCGAGGAGCAGCGCGAGGGAGGCGAGGAGACTTCTCATGGGGTTCGCTCGCGATCGTCAGAAGGGGATGGAGAGGGCGAAGAGCGGCCTGGCGTCGGGAAGCTCGCGCGAGCCGGCAGGGGCCGGAGTCTCGACCGCGGGCGCCGCGGGCATCGGCGCGGGGGCGCGCGGAGCGGCGAGGGCGTTCATGGCGAAGACCGTGGCCGGGGTCATCGCCACCGCGTCCACCACCGCCAGCAGCAGCGCCAGCCAAGGCTGGCTGGTGGAGACGTTGAGCAGCACTCCCACCGCCGTCGCCGCCAGGTGGACGCCAAAACCAGCCAGCGCCGGCAGGAACAGCCCGGGAGAGAGGTTCTGGCTCTCCGAGCCGATGAGGCGCGCCACCCATGCCGTCGCCAGCGGCGGGACGACCAGGTAGAACAGCACCGCCGGCAGCGCCGCGGCGATCAGGTTGGAGGGGATCCGGCCCCACAGCGAGCCCAGCCCCATCGCCGCCGGCACGGCCACCAGCGCGGTCACTCCCGAGAACAGCAGCTGCTCGTGGAGCAGCCTGGGCTCCATCGTGCGCGAGAGCTCGGTGTTCTCCAGCAGCGGAGGCGCGGTCAGCTGCAGGCCCTCCTGGGCGCGGCAGGTGGCCGGCGCGCCGAGCGTTGCCAGCGCGGCGCACAGCAGGGACGCGCACAAGAGACGGGTCATGCGGAGCTCCTCATCGGTCACAGAAGCGAGCCTTTCTAGCGCGCGCTCGCCTTCTCGCCAACTGGTGGTGAACACTGGCCGCGATCGGACGGGAGGCGCCGCTGGGCTGCGATTTGACCTGCCTGCTGGCGGAAGGTAGCTTTTTCGGTTGGCCCCCAAGGGTCCAACCGGGCGAAGAAGGAGCATTTTCATGAGTTCACGCCGAGGGATGGCGGCGCTGGCCGCGCTGAGAGAGCGCGCCGGCCGTGCGGTCGCCTCCACGACCATCGTGGCGCTGGTCCTCACCAGCGCCGGCGGCCTGCTCACTCCCCCCGCCTTCGCCGGCGACCTGCCCAAGGTGCTGGTCCTCCCCTACGCGCCCATCTACGACAGCCTGCCGGCGAGCGTGGGCGAGAAGACCGCCGACCTGCTGAGCAACGAGCTCAAGAGCTCCGAGCAGTTGCAGCTGGTCCAGCTCAAGGCCGAAGCGGCCCCGGTGGTCACCAAGCAGATCAACCCGACCCCCCGCCGCGATTCCGGCCTGCTCGCCGAGGCCAAGGAGCACGCCAACAAGGCCGACGAGCTGATCAAGAAGCTCAAGTTCAAGCCGGCCGCCGACGAGCTGGAGAAGGCCATCGCCCTCTTCGAGGGCCAGCACGCCTACGTCGACTTCGGGGAGCTGACCAGCGCCTACCTCAGCCTCGCAGTCGCCTACTTCCGGCTCAGCCAGGACTCGGACGGCGAGCGGATGCTGTCCCAGGTGATCCGCCTCGAACCCGACCGCAAGCTGGACGCCGAGCGTTTTCCCCCGGTGTTTCTGCGGATCTTCGACAACCTGGGCGGCAAGCTGCGCGGCGCTCCCCGCGGCTCGATCCAGGTGACCGGCGCCTCCGGGGCCACCGTCTTCCTCGATGGCCGCGAGCTGGGCAAATCCCCGCTGCAGATCAACGACGTCATCAAGGGCCGCCACTTCCTCGCGGTGGTCCCCGCCTCGGGCGATGTCTGGGCGGACCGGATCGAGGTGCGGCCGAACGACACAGCCAAGGTCTCGCCGGACTTGGGCGGCGGCGGCGGCCCGGGCGGCGAGCTGGCCGCGCTGCTGTCACGCAACGCGCTCGACGAGGTGGCGGTCTCCAAGGCCCTGTCCCTGGCCGACTCCGCCAAGGCCGACTTCGTGGTCTTGGGCGGCGTCCACAAGGAGGGCGACACCATCGTCGTCAGCAGCCACCTGCTCAACACCTCCAACCGCAAGCTGTGCCTGCTGCAGCGGGTGGTCTTCGACCAGGAGATGCTCGGCGCCGGCATCGAGGTCTACAAGGTGGGCGCCGACGTCGCCAACCGAGTCGACATCTTCGGCGACGAGGAGAGGATCCCGACCAAGGTCGCCCGCGACGCCCTGCCCCGCCCCGGCTCGTCGTCCTCGGCCATCGCCTCGGTCAGTGCCGGCTCCAGCTCCGAGTCCGGCGGGCGGCGCCCGGCGGGCGGCGGCGGCCGCGCCCCGGTCTCCTCCAACTCGGGCAGCTCCCGCTCGTCCAGCTCCAGCTCGTCGTCCAGCTCCAGCTACGGCGGCTCTTCCGACGGTGAGACCCGCGCTCCGGCCAGTGGCTCGGAACGGGTGGTGTCCCGCCGCGGCGGCGACGCGCCCCGGGTGGTCGAGACCGCCCCGCGCTCCGAGGTCCGCAACGTCATCGCCCAGCCCGGCGACCTCAACGGCGAGCCGACGGGCCCCAACGAGAGCGAGCTTCCGGCGCTCAAGAAGGGCAGCAGCAACACCGCCCTGTGGATCGCGCTGGGCATCGTCGCCGTCGGCGCGGTGGGGGCCGGCGGCTTCTTCGGCTACTCCTACATGACCCGGCCGGTGACCGGCACCGCCACCATCAACTGGTGAGAGACCTGGACTCCATGCGCGCTCTTGTTCGCACCCCTGTCCTGTTGGCCGTGCTGGCCCTGGCCGCCTGCAACCGCGAGGCGCGGATCGCGGTGCAGGTGCTCCGCCCCGGCAGCACCAACCCGATGAAGGACGTGTCCCACCTGCGCTTCCGCGCCCTCGACGCCGACGGCAAGACGCTGTCCGAGAAGGTGTCGGCGGTGGGCAACAGCAAGGACACCCTGACCTCGATCCCCGCTGGCGTGCCGGTGCGGCTGCAGGTCACCGGTTTCAACGGCGCCCCGCCGGGCGGGAGCATCGTCAGCAACGGCGTCTCCGGGCAATTCACCGTTCCCGAGGACCTGGCCAGCAATCCCGATCCGCTGGCGATCAACGTCTTCCTGCGCCCGGTCGAGTCCTTCTCCCCGGTGGTGACCGCCGACGAGCCGGCCAAGGCCACCCGCCTCAACGTCGCCCGCGCCGGGCACACCGCCACGCAGATCGGCGA
The DNA here is from genome assembly GCA_037442205.1 of Myxococcales bacterium. GTDB lineage: Bacteria > Myxococcota > Myxococcia > Myxococcales > UBA5297 > JBBIQS01. Next base: position 66,926 of record JBBIQS010000017.1, on the reverse strand, counting down.
TGGCCGGGTGCTGATCACCGGCGGGTTCACCGGCGCCAGCCAGACCCAGACCAACTGGACCTACCACGCCACCGCCGAGCTCCTCGACCTCAATACCGGCCTGGTCGAGCTGCCCGACCACCTGACCATGGCCAAGGACGGGGTCAACGGAGGCGCCACCACCCCGCGCGCCTTCCACAGCGCCACCTACCTGCCGGCCACCGACCAGGTGCTGGTGGTGGGCGGCGAGTACGCCGACAAGCCGGCCAGCAGCGCGCCGGCGATGAAGACCCAGCAGGTCACCCTGCTCTTCGACCCCACCGGGAGCGGCGGAAGCGGGATCTTCATGGTCTCGACCTCGCGCCAGCCCCGCTCGCGCCACACCGCCACCCTGGAGCGCAAGGGGATGGCGATCATCTTCGGAGGCATCTTCTGGAGCGGCAGCCCCAGCAAGCCCTGGTTCGTTGAGAGCGCCGAGTGGTACGACAGCACCGACAGCAGCGCGCACAGCCTGAGCACCACCACCGGCACCAGGTTCATCGCGCGCAGCGGGCACGCCGCCGTCTCCGCCAACAGCGGCCAGTTCGTGATGCTCCTGGCAGGGGCGGCGGTCCAGAACGCCACCGACAAGGCGCCGGCGCTCACCCCCAACGCCGCGCAGTTCTTCTCGTACGACGGAACCCAGGTCAACAGCCTCAACAACACCCTGCAGTTCCCGGGCGCCCCGCTGGACCTGACCCGGCTGCGGCAATACTCGGCGGCGGCCGAGGTCGGCTTCTACTCCGGCGGCAAGGGCAAGGCGGCGCTGGCCGGCGGCTTCTCCGATTTCTCCTCCTCCAACCCCTTCAACCTCTTCCCGGCGACCCCCAGCAGCAAGATCGACGTGATCACCGTCCAGGGCCCTCCCACCGGCCCGCAAGTCGAGCAGGGCGGCGACGAGCTGCCTTTGGCCGTCGGCCAGAGCTGCGCGGTCACCCTGAAGGACGGCCGGGCCCTGGTGATCGGCGGGCGCGGCGGCTCGCCGGTGGCCTCGGTGTCGAGCACCGCGGTGCTGTCCGACGGCGGCGCCGCGGTGCGGGCCACCAAGGGCGCGGACATGGCCGACCGCCGGGTCTTCCACAGCTGCACCCTCCTGAACGACGGCAGCGTGCTGGTCATCGGCGGGGTGGACATGGACGCCGGCAGCCGCTTCTCCACCCTGGACACGATGGAGATCTTCATGCCCACCCCGGCCGAGTAGCCTTCGGCCAGCCATCGGTCTGAGTTGCGAGCGGGCGGCCCGGCGGCCGCCCGTTTCATTTCGCGCCCTTTGGCCCTTGACGGCGGTGGGGGCCGGGCTAGGTTAAGGCCCCTTTTTCGCGGCGTGTCAGGCCGGGCCCGAGCCCGGCATCGGGGGCGGCGCGCCGTCCACGCAGGGCAAGGAGCGGTCATGGAAGTGGTGCTGGGGATTCTGTTCGCGTTCGCGGCGATCGCCGCAATCCTGATGGGCCTGCAGGTCGGCGGGGCCCGGGCGGCCTCGAACAAGGCGCTCTCCGAGCTGGAGGCGCTCAAGCAGCAGCTGAGCGGGCTCAGGGACGAGGCCAAGAAGTCGACCGAGGGGCTCGAGGCCAAGCGCAAGGAGGCCGAGGAGCTCAAGGAGAAGCTGCGCGACGTCAAGAAGCGCCGCTACGAGGAGAAGGAGGCCTCCAAGCTCAAGAGCGACCTCGAGACCGCCCGCGCCGAGATCGAGCGCGAGATGGAGCACAAGCTGGCGGTGGCCCGCGAGGAGGCCGAGGTCGCCAAGGGCTCGCTCAAGAAAGCGACCGCCGAGGTGGAGGCGCTCAAGTCGCGCCGCCCGGTCCGCGAGGAGAAGCCGGCCGAGGCCAAGGCCGAGCCCGCCGCCGAGAAGGCGCCGCGCGAGCCGAGCGCCGAGGAGAAGGCCCGCCAGGACTCGGCCGAGAAGCAGCTGGGCAAGGCCCGGGAGCAGCTCCGCTCGCTGGACGAGGAGGTCAAGCGCCTCAAGGGCCGGGCCGAGACCGACCGGCGGGTGTTCATCGTGCAGAAGGGCGAGCTGGACGTGGCCAAGGACAAGTTCCGCGCCCTCGAGGCCAAGCACAGCGCCCTGACCCTGGAGCGCGACGACCTGGCCAAGAAACTGGTCCTGGTGGAGAGGGAGATGAAGTCGCTGCGGCCCACCGCCGAGGAGCCGAAGGCGGCAGAGGCCGCCAAGTCCGAGGAGGCCGGCAAGCCCTCCGCGCCGGCGCCCAACGCCCCCGAAGCAAAGGCGTGATCCGCAGCGCGGCGAGGATGCTGCTGGCAGTGGCGTGGGCGCCCTCCGCCTGCGCCCACTCGCCCGCGCCGCTCGCCGCCGAGCCGCAGACTCCGTTGAGGCCGGCGACCGCCCCCGCGCGGCCGCCGGTTGGGCGGCCGTCGCCCTCGGGCGAGTGGTCCAACCCCGGCGGCACGGCGATCCAGGTCAACCTCAAGCTCGACGAGCCGCTGTTCGATCCCCTCGGGACGCTGCCCGAGGTGCGCGCTCGCCTGAGCCGCTCGTTGCGCCTGGCCTTCCATTCGTGCCCCGACGCTCGAGTCGTGGAGTCGGCTGGCTCGCCCTCGATCGAGGTCGACTTCGGGAAGGGTTGCGCCGTTGGGGACACGCCATTGGGCGGCCGGCTGTCGCTGCACCTGACGCGCGAGCACCCCTCTCCCGATGCGCGGGGGTCCCCGATCACCATCGAAGTCGTCGCCTCTCAGCTGGTCATCGGCCAGGCCAAGGTCGAGGCGCCCAGACTCCAACTGGTGACCTCCGACGGCCAACAGCTGCGGCTCGAGGCGCGGGATGGGATCCACCTGTGGATCAAGTCCGGCTCTTCGGTTTCCTACGAGCCCTGGACTGAGCGCGCCGGCGAGCCGATTCCCGACCTCTACCTGCCCAAGGACCCGCTGCTGCGCGCGCTGTTCTGGATGCTTCGCTCGCTCGCTTCCCCGCAGCGGTGATCAGGCCGCCTTGAGCGGCCCCTCGAGCGCCCGGCGCACGATCTCGCTCTGCATCAGCAGCTCCAGCTCGTCGGCGGAGAGCAACGCGGTGCGCCTCGCCTTGAGGCGCACGATCTCCAGCAGCACCCGCACCACCGCGCCGTTCTCGCGCACCATCTCCACCCGGATCGGCTCACCTGAGCGCACCTGCTCCTCGATCTCCAGGCGCAGCGCACGCAGCCGTCGCGACACGCGCAGCGCCTGGCGCCCCTCGGGGTTGTCGAGGGCGTCGAAGTGCCGATTGCGCGAGAGCGGGCCGTCCGGGTCCGACAGCCGCTCCACCAAGCGTTTGACGAAGGCCTTCATTCGCTTTCGAGCATAACAGAGCCCGGTCCGGCTCCGGGCACTCCTCGCGCGCCCAGGCGGGCGGCCAGGGCGCAGAGCGCCGGCAAAAACGCGAGCAATTCCATCCACTTGCAGGTCACCCAGGGAGCCGCTCGCCCCCCGCGTTCTCGCTCGTTTGCTGGACGAGCATGGCCGTGTGCTAAGAGACCGCCCCCATGACCGATCTGTCGCCCGAGCGCATCGGCCTGCTGGCGCTGGTGGCGCTGGTGGCCGGAACCATCGACGCCATCGCCGGCGGCGGCGGGCTGCTCACCCTCCCCGCGCTGCTCTTCGCCGGCCTGCCGCCGCACCTGGCGCTGGGGACCAACAAGGGCCAGTCGGTCTTCGGCTCGTTCGCCGCCCTGGTGCGATTCGGCCGCGGCGGGCTGGTCGACCGCCGGCGGGCGCGGATCACCTTTCCCCTCGGACTGGCCGGTGCCTTCGCCGGTGCAGCCCTGGTCCTGGAGTTCTCCCCCCAGGCACTCAAGCCGCTGATCCCGATCCTTTTGGCCGGGGCGGCGCTGTTCGTGGGATTGCGCCGCCCAGGCTTGGCGCAGCCGCGGCTGTTGGTCGGCCCGAGGGCGGCCCGGTTTGTCGCGGGTGCGGTCGCGCTGACCATCGGCACCTACGATGGCTTCTTCGGGCCGGGGACCGGCACTTTCCTCATCGTGGCCTTCGTCGCGCTGCTGGGCGACTCGCTCTCCCGGGCCACCGCCGACGCCAAGGTGGTCAACTTCGCCTCCAACCTCGCCGCGGTCTCGCTCTTCGCCTGGCGCGGGACGGTGATCTGGAAGGTGGCTCTGCCGATGGCCGCGGCGCAGTTCGCCGGCGGTTGGCTGGGAGCACACCTGGCCATTCGCAATGGCGATCGGCTGGTGCGCCGCGTGGTGGTGGCGGTGGCCCTGGCGCTGGCGGCCAAGCTCGCCTTCGACCTGCGCTCCTGAAAGATTCGGCCGTGTGGTGGCCGGGCGCCCCGCGGCTGGGTAATACTTGGAGCCAGCACCTCCCGTGTCCACGATCCCGAGCCTGGGCCCCCTGGCCCTCATCCTGTTGGTCGGCGTCGCCGTCGCGGCCCTGCTCGGCCGTCTGCGCATCCCCGCCGCCGCCGGGCTGTTGGCCGCCGGCGCCCTGGTCGGCCCGCACGGCCTCGGGCTGGTCACTCGCCCCGAGACCATCGACGCCCTGGCCGAGGTCGGGGTCGTCCTGCTGCTCTTCACAATCGGGCTCGAGTTCTCGATCGAGCGCCTCAAGGTCATCGCCCGCCAGGTGATCCTCGGCGGCTCGCTGCAGGTGGGGCTTACCATCGCCGGGGTGGTGCTCACCGCGCGCGCCCTGGGCGAGCCGATGCAGCGGGCGATCCTCTACGGGTTCATCTTTGCCCAGTCGAGCACCGCCATCGTCCTGCGCGGCCTCGCCGAGCGCGGCGAGGTCGACGCGCCCCACGGTCGCATCACCGTCGGCGCCCTGATCTTCCAGGATCTGTGCGTGGTCCCGATGGTGCTGCTGGTCCCGGTCCTGGCCGGCAGCGGCGAGGGGGCGGCCCAGGGCATCCTGCTGGCGCTGGGCAAGGCGACGCTGCTGGTGGCGGTCACCGTCGGCTTCGGCCGCGCCCTGGCCCGCCGGCTCTTCTCCTGGGTCGACGCCACCCGCAGCCGCGAGATCTTCCTGCTGGCGGTGGTCGGGGTGTGCATCGGCACCGCCTGGCTGACCTCGCTGATGGGGCTGTCGCTGGCGCTGGGCGCTTTCCTCGCCGGGATGGTGCTGGCCGACAGCGACTACGCTCACCGCGCCCTCACCGACGTGCTGCCGCTGCGCGACGCACTCACCAGCCTGTTCTTCATGTCGCTGGGGATGCTGTTCGACGTGCAGGTCATCGCCAGCCGGCCGCAGCTGGTCTTCTCGCTGCTGCTCGGGCTGCTGGTCGGCAAGGGGTTCGTGGCCACCCTCTCGGCGCTGGCGATGCGCTTCCCGTCGCGGGTGGCCTGGCTGGCCGGGGTCAGCCTGGCGCAGTTCTCCGAGTTCGGCTTCGTGTTGGCCAAGCTGGGCGAGGGGGTCGGGCTGCTCAAGGATTCGGACTCCGCGGCGCTGCTCAGCGCCGGGGTGCTGAGCATGTTCCTGACCCCGATGGCGATGCGGCTGGCGCCGCGCTTCACCGCCGGCGAGCGGCTGCTGCGCCCGCTGGAGCGGCTGCTGCGGGTCAGCGGCGTGGAGGACGCGGTCAAGGAGCAGTCGCTGGCCCAGGGCCACGTGGTGATCGTCGGCTACGGGCTGTCGGGGAAGCTGCTGGCCCGGGCGCTGGCCGCCTGCGGGGTGCGCTACCTGGTGCTGGAGCTCAACGCCGAGTCGGTGCGCCGGGCACACGCCGGCGGAGAGCCGGTCTACTACGGCGACGCCACCAGCCCCGAGGTGCTGGCGCACGTGCGCCTCGAGCACGCCCAGGCGCTGGTGCTGATGATCAACGACGCCGAGGCCGCGCGCCGCACGGTGGCCGCGGCCCGCAGCAGCGCGCCCTCGGTGCCGATCTTCGTGCGCACCCGCTACCTGAACGAGCAGGCCGCGCTGATCAAGGCCGGCGCCGACGTGGCGGTGTTCGAGGAGCTGGAGGCCGGCCTGGAGATGATGGCCAGGGTGCTGCGCCGGGCGGGCGTGCCCCGCAACCTGATCGTCGCCCAGCTCCGGCAGGCCCGCGAGAACACCCAGGAAACCGAGCGCCGCCTCACCCTGCCCCGCCCGCGGCTGGGCGAGCTGGCGGAGCTGACCGACCTGAAGATCGAGAGCTTCCTGGTGGAGGAGAAGTCGCACGCCAACGGGCGCAACGCCGTCGAGCTGCGGCTGCGCAGCCGCACCGGGGCGCTGCTGGTGGCGCTGCGCCGCAAGGGCGCCCTGCTCAACGAGCTGGCTCCGACGATGGCGTTCGAGGCCGGCGACACCCTGTTCCTGGTCGGCTCCGGAGAGTCGCTCCGCGCCGGGCTGGACCTGCTGGAGCGCGGGGAGGAGCGGCCGGGCGAGCCGGCGACCTCCTGAGAATCGCGCGCGCAGCTATCCCGGCCGACACTCCGGCCGTGGTAGAACCCCGGACCCATGTCGAAGGCGACCATTCTGATCCCGGTGGAAGACCGGGGCACCGCCGCCGGGGTGCACAAGCTGTTGCGCGACGCGCTGGCCCTCGAGCAGGTGGGCGAGGTGGTGGTCGCTGGGCGGCTCTCGGAATCCGACCGGGCAGGGCTGGCCTCGCTCGGCGCCCGAAGCCTGGCGGTGTTCGGCGGCCGTGGCACCGCGATCAAGGCCGCGCTCCGCGAGTCCCGCGGCGAGCACGTGATCTTCCAGGATCCCGACCCGGCGTACCGGGCAGCCGACTACCCCCGGCTGCTGGAGCCGCTGCTTTCCCGGCGCGCCGATGCCGTCTACGGGGTGCGCCACGGCCAGCTGGGCGGCAACGCGCCGCGGCCAGTGGGCGCCTTCTACGGCAACCTGGCCGACAACTTCCTCTCCCTGCTCACCGGAGTCGTCACCGACCTGTCGCTGGCCGATGCCGAGACGGGCCTCAAGGCCTTCCGCGCGGAGATCCTCAAGGGCATGCCGCTCTCCAGCCCCGGCGGCGGCATCGACGCCGAGATCGCGGTCAAGCTGGCGGCGCAGCTCTTCCGCATCCACCAGGAGCCGATCAGCTACGACAGCCGCCAGGCCTCGGAGCCGATGCGCCGGCGCGTGCAGCGGACGATTACCCTGATGCGCTACGCCATCGCCCTCAACGACGCCGACAACACGCACGAGGGCTACAACACCCTGCTGCGCATGGAGGAGGGGGCGCCGCGCTACAACGCCTGGCTCGGGCGCAAGCTGTCGGCACACCTGGGACAGCGGGTGCTCGAGGTCGGGGCGGGCATCGGCACCATCACCAAGCAGATCGCCTCGGGACGGCAGCTGGTGGTGGCGCTGGAGATGGACCGCTTCTACTACGACCGCCTCAAGAACTTGTTCGCCCACATGCCCCAGGTGGTCCCGCACCTGGCCGGCATCGAGGACGCCGACTGGCGCGGCCTGCTGGATCACAAGTTCGACTCGGTGCTGCTCTCCAACGTGCTGGAACACATCGCCGACGACCGCGAGGCGGTGCAGCGCTTCAAGTCGGTGCTTCCCCCCGGCGGTCGGCTGGTGGTGCTGGTCCCCGCCAACCAGATGCTCTTCGGCTCGCTGGACGAGGCGGTGGGCCACTTCCGCCGCTATTCGCGCCAGGGGCTGCGCGAGCTGCTCGAGGGGTGCGGCTTCACCGTCGAGCGGCTGGAGTCGATGAACGTGCTGGGGATTCCCGGCTGGTTCGTCAACGGCCGGCTGCTGCGCCGGCGGGCGATGCCCCCGCTGCAGCTGCGGGCCTACGATCTGGTGGCGCCGCTGATCGCCGCGGTCGAAGATCGGGCCCGGCCGTCGGTCGGGATGAGCCTGCTGGCGGTGGCGCGGGCCTGACCGACATCCCTCCTCGCCAAGGAGCTTTCCGATGATCGCGCGCTACAGCCGGCCCGAGATGAGCGCCCTCTGGTCGCCGGAGGCCCGCTACCGGAGGTGGCTGGAGGTCGAGCTGTACGCGTTGGAGGCGATGGTCGAGCTGGGGCTGGCCCCCGCCGAGGCGCTGGCCGACTGCGGCGCCAAGGTCACCTCCTTCTCCGCTGCCGACTGCGCGCGCATCGAAGAGATCGAGCAGACCACCCGCCACGACGTCATCGCCTTCCTCACCTTCCTCGAGGAGCGAATCGGGCCCGCGGCCCGCCATCTGCACCTGGGGATGACCAGCTCGGACGTCCTCGACACCGCGCTGGCGATGCAGCTGACCGCCGCCTGCGACCTGCTCCTGAAGGATCTAGCGCTGGCCATGGAGGCGGTCGAGCGCCGGGCCTTCGAGCACAAGCGCACTCCGATGATCGGCCGCTCGCACGGCATCCACGCCGAGCCGATCACCTTCGGGCTGAAGCTGGCGGTCTGGCACGACGAGCTGCGCCGGCACGTGGACCGGCTGGCCCGGGCCCGCGAGCGGATCGCGGTGGGGAAGATCAGCGGCGCAGTGGGGACCTTCGCCCACCTCCCTCCGGCGGTGGAGGCTCACGTCTGCCGGCGCGCCGGGCTCAAGCCGGCCCCGGCCTCGACGCAGATCGTCCAACGCGATCGGCACGCCGAATTCTTTACGGTGCTGGCCCTGATCGGCAGCAGCCTGGAGAAGTTCGCCACCGAGATCCGCCACCTGCAGCGCACTGAGGTGCGCGAGGCCGAGGAGCCGTTCGGCCAGGGCCAGAAAGGCTCCTCGGCGATGCCCCACAAGCGCAACCCGGTGCTCTCCGAGAACCTGACTGGCCTGGCGCGGCTGCTGCGCGGTCACGCGCTCTCGGCGATGGAGAACGTCGCCCTCTGGCACGAGCGCGACATCAGCCACTCCTCGGTGGAGCGGATCATCGCCCCCGACGCCACCGTCGCCCTGGACTTCATGCTCGACCGCTTCACTCGCCTGGTCGGCGAGCTTCGGGTCTACCCGGAGCGGATGAAGCAGAACCTGGAGTCCCTGGGCGGCCTGGTGCACTCGCAGTCGGTGCTGCTGGCCCTGACGCGCAAGGGATTCGACCGGCAGCAGGCCTACCTCGTCGTCCAGCGCAACGCGATGCGCTTCTATGAGGAAGGCACGCCGTTCCTCGAGGCGCTGCTCGCCGACCAGGAGCTGTTGAAGGCGATGAGCGTCGACGAGATCCGCGCCTGCTTCGACCTCGAGAAGCACCTGGCCCACGTGGACGAGGTCTTCGCCCGGGTCTTCGCCCACTCGGCGGAGGGCTGAGTGGCGGCTACAGGTAGCCCTTGGCGCGCAGGTTCTTCTCGATGCGCCCCCGGGTGTCGCCGACCTGGAGCGGCAGCCTCTGGCCGGTGATCCGCTCGAAAGCCTGGGCGTAGATGCGGCCGACGTCGGCGCGAACTTCGTCGGGGAGCGAGGGCGTCGGCCCCTGGCCGGAGAAGTTGCGCTCGCGGATCAACCACTGCCGCACGTTCTCCTTGTCGAGCATCCTCTGGTCGGCGCCGCGGGCGAGGCGCGCCTGGTACTCGGCCGCCTCCCAATAGCGCGACGAATCCATGGTGTGGATCTCGTCGATCACCAGCAGTTCGTTGCCGGCGAGGCCGAACTCGTACTTGGTGTCCACCAGGATCAGCCCGCGGGTCTGGGCCCACTGCTGGCCGGCGGCGAAGAGCCCCAGCGCCATCTCGCAGGCCCGCTCCAGGTGCCGCTTCTCCACCAGCCCTTCTGAGACCAGCCGCGCCAGGCTGATCGGCTCGTCGTGGGCCCCCAGCTCGGCCTTGGTGGTCGGAGTGATCAGCGGGGTCTCGAAGCGCTGGTCCTTGGCCAACCCCTGGGGCAGCTCGAGCCCGTAGGCCTTGGCCCCGGCGCCGGACTGGTAGTCGCGCCACAGGCTGCCGGTCAGATAGTCGCGGACCACCAACTCCATCGGCAGCGGCCGGCAGGCCCGGACCACCATCGCGTTGGGGTCGGGGACGTCGAGCAGGTGGTTGGGGGCCACCGAGCGCGTCTTCTCGAACCAGAAGGCGGCGGTGCGATTGAGGATCTCGCCCTTGAACGGGACCGTCCCCAGCACCCGATCGAAGGCGCTGATCCGGTCGGTGGTGACGATGGTCAGCCGATCGCCCTTGCGAAAGCTGTCGCGCACCTTGCCCCGGTGCAGTTCGCCCAGGGCCGGCAGGTCGAAATCGCCCAGCGCGAAGAGGAGCTGGCTGCGGAAGAGGGAGGAATCCATTGCGCCACCGCCTTGGGGAGCAGCGAGGGACGGCTCGAACCTGCTCAGAGGCCGGGAGAGACTAAGCCCCGATCGCTCGCCTGCGGAGCGGCCATGCGAGCAGCGGGATCAGCCAGGCGAAAGCAGCTCCAGAGGCGCTGGCGCAAGAGACGCCGGCGTCGGAGGGCGAGGCCAGCGGCCGTGGCTTCGGCTCCGGGGCGGCGGCCGAGGCCAGGTAGAGCAGCGCCGGATTGAGCCGAAGCTCTCCGAGAAGCAGCGCGGCGGCGTAGGGAGCGCCGGCGGCGCGCTGGATGACCACCTGCCCATCGGCGCCGAGGAGGGCCGCCAGCGCCGAGCCGACCGCCAGCGCGCGCTCGCGCTCGCTCTGGCCGCCCAGGCTCTCGCGGGGATCGATCGGCCAGGGGTCGGATGAAGTCTCGACGTCGACGCTCGCCTGACCGCCGTCGAGCAGCTGCCCTGCCGCCGGCAGCGGCACCGCGATGAGGTTTCCCTGGCGCTCCAGCGCCACGAGAGCCGGGCTGTCGATCGCCTGCTCACGCGCCTGGGAGTCGGCCTGCGCTCCCAGCTCGGCGAAGAGCTGGGCCCGGCGCGCAGGCGGCGTCAGCTCAAGGTAATCGGAGGAGGAGACCAGCACGTCCTGGATGGCCGCGTCCGCCGGCGAGAGCGCCCCCGGCCCGCACGAGAGCAACAGCAGCGCGGCGACCAGCCCGCTGCCCCCTCGCCAAGTCCATGAGCGGTGCGCCATGACCCCTCCATGATACGCGGGGCCGGCGGCCCCATCCACATCCGATCCGGGTCGTTAGACCGCTCCCTCGCCCGCCGGTTCCGCCTCCCGACAATTCGCCGGTCGATTCAGGGGGTTGGCGGTGTAGACTCCGCGCCCCCTCAAAAGCTGTGGGGCCCTCGAGCGCATGGACCTGAGCCGCGTCACCCTGGTGCTGGACAAGGTGCGCCACCCCGACAACCTGGGGTCGGCGCTGCGGGCGATGAAGAACAGCGGGCTGGCCCGGCTGATCCTCTCCGACCCGGTCACCCGCGACTTCGAGCGCGCCCGGGTCATGGCCACCGACGCCGACGACCTGCTGGAGAAAGTCCAGCTCGTCCCCGACCTGGCCAGCGCCGTCTCCCACGGCACGCTGGTCGCCGGCACCACCTCGCGCATCCCCGCCAAGCGCCCGTCGATGTGGCTGCGCGAGTTCGTCCAGCGCGCCAGCCGCGAGACCGACCAGGGCGGCGAGGTGGTGCTGGTCTTCGGCAACGAGCAGCGCGGGCTCTCCGACAAGGAGCTCGACCACTGCCAGTTGGTGGTCAACATCCCCACCGCGCCGGAGAAGTCGTCGATCAACCTGGCCCAGTCGGTGATGCTGGTCGGCCACGCCCTCTACGAGGCCTCGCTGGCGCCCAAGCTGCCGCCCGAGGACGCCCCGCCGCCGGCCCAGGTGGCCACGCTGCAGGCGCTGTGGACCCGCATGCGCGAGGCGCTGCTGACCGCCGACTTCCTCAACCTGCAGAACCCGGACGAGATCCTCTCCGAGCTCAAGCGGCTCCTGGAGCGGGCCAACCCCACCCAGCGCGAGGCGGAGCTGCTGCTCAACGCCTTCAAGCACCTGCAGCGGCAGATGGACAGGAAGGGCTGAGCCGGGCCCGGAGAGCGGCCGCCGGCGACGGCGGGCCGCCGAGCGGCAAATACACGAGCGCCGCCAGGGCCGTCGAAGGGCCCCGCGGCGCTCGGAAAGTCGAGAGCGAATCCGACCTTAGGCTAGGCCGCCGGAGCAGCGGGAGCCGCTTCCGGCTTCTTGCCGATCGACTCGTTGTAGTGCGTCTGGCACAGCCCGGCCTTGAACTGCTTCTTGGTGCACTTCTCGGTGTTGCACCGGTCGTAGCGAGCGTGCGGCAGCTCGCCGACGCGCCACTTGGCGTAGTGGAAGAAGCAGTAGCCCTTGGCGCGGTAGGGCCGCTTGCAGTCCTTCACCTGGCAGGTCTTCTTCCCGCCACCGCGCGGCGCGCGCTTCCACTTCTTCGCCTTCGAGCCCTGGTGCTTCTTGGCGGTCTCAGCCACGGTACTTCTCCTTCGATCGGCCGAACGCCTCAGTTAGCGCACGGCGGTCCACTTTTGGAAACGCGGTTGATATCCGATCGAAGGCACTGCCCGCAAGAGGAATTCCCGCTTTCCCCTCGCTTTCATGGCTTGCGCAGCCCGACGAACACGGTCTCCTGGCCCCGGCGCACCACCAGCCGGGCCACCCCGCCCCCCTGCAGGTGGGAGAGCGCCTTGGACACCCTCTCGGCGGTGGTGATGTTCGAGTCGTCCACCTTGAGGATCACGTCCCCCTTGCGCATCCCCGCCTGCTCGGCCGCGGAGCCGGGCCGCACCTCGCGCACCGCCGCCCCCATCGGCAGCGCCAGCCCCGCCGAGCGCGCGGTGGGCACGTCCACCTCCCGCACCAGGAGCCCGACCTCGGTCGGCTGGGCGATGGCGGTGGCCGGCTCGGCGTCGGGCATGGCCCCCAGCTCGGCGCTCAGCTGCTCCTCCTTGCCGCCGCGCAGCACTCCCAGCGCTACCTGCTTGCCCACCCCGGTGGAGGCCGCCAGCCAGCGCATCCGCTGGGCGTCGTCGAGGGTCACCCCGTCCATGGCGGTGATGATGTCTCCCGGCTTGAGCCCGGCCTTGGCCCCCGGTCCGCCCTCGACCACCTCCGAGACCAGCACCCCGTCGGCGTCCGGCTGCATCCCCAGCTCCTTGGCGGCGTCGGAAGGCAGGTCCTCGACGGTGATCCCCAGCCAGCTGCGGTGCACCCGCCCATCCTTGAGCAGCGGCATCAGCACCGCCTTGGCCATGTTGATCGGGATGGCGAAGCCGATGCCCTGGCCCACCGCGTTGACGGCGTTGGCGATGCCCACCACCTCGCCGCGGACGTTGATCACCGGGCCGCCGCTGTTGCCGGGGTTAATCGAGGCGTCGGTCTGGATGTAGTCGTAGTAGCCGTCGCGGCCGGCTGGGACCACGTCGGTGCGCCCCTTGAAGCTGACCACTCCCACGGTGATGCTGTGGGACAGGCCGTAGGGGTTGCCGATGGCCGCCACCCAGTCGGCCAGGCCCAGCTGGTCGGAGTCGCCCAGGGGCAAGGTGGGGAAGGTCTCGTCGCCGCCGTCGACCTTGAGCAGCGCCACGTCGGTGCCGGCATCGACCCCGACGATCCGCGCCTGGTAGTCGCGGGTGCGCCCGTTCTTCTTGATCACCGCCACCTTCATCTCGGTGGCGCCCTCGACCACGTGGGAGTTGGTGATCAGGTAGCCGTCGGGGTGGATGAAGAACCCGGCCCCCAGGCCCTTCTGCTGCTCGGAGTGATGCGGGTCGAGCAGGTTCTTGATCGGGTTGCCGGCGTCTTCGGCGTCCTGAAGCGTGGAGATGGCCACCACCGCCAGGCTCGACTTCTGGGCGATCTTGGTGAAGTCGGGCAAGGTCGCCGACTTGGGCACCGAGGCCGGCACGCCCTCCTGCCACAGCGGGACCGCCGCCGCCGCTCCGGAGATCAAGAGCAGCGCCACTCCCAAGGACCGAGCCAGCGCCATGTCCGCTTCCCCCTGGAGGAAGCTACGAATCGGCGGCGCAGGCCACAATGGCCGCTGCCTGCCAATCCAGCGTCTGGATGGGAGGCCGCTCTCCGAGCGCTCGCTGTCAGACGGCGAAGAAGACCGCCGCCAACAGGCCCAGGGCGCCCAGCGCCACCGCGGCGACCACCACGATGGGCATCAGCTTCTTCCAAGCCGGCACCTCGTCCACGGGCGGATCCTCGTGCGCGGCGGCCGGCGGCGGATCGGCGGTGGTGTGTTCGTGCTCCTCCGGCTCCGGATCGGGCTCGGGTTCGGGCTCACTCTCCGGCTCTGGCTCCGGGGCCGGGGGCGCCGGGGCGGGCGGCGGCGGCTTGGCGGCGACCGGCGCAGGCTCCTCGCGCTTGGGCGGGGCGGGAGGCGGCGGGGCTGGCTTGGGCGCCTCGACCCTGGGCGGTGCGCTCGGGACCACCGGCGCCTCGCGCACCTCGTTGGGATCGAGGAACAGCAGCCGGGTATTGCCGATCTCGATTTCGTCGCGGTCCTTGAGCGGCTGGCTGCCGTTGACCTTCTTCTTGTTGACCCGGACGCCGTTGCGACTCTGCAAGTCCTCGAGGTGGATGCCGCTCCAGTCGCGGCGCACCTTGACGTGGCGGCGGGAGACCAGGTCGTCGTTCTCCAGCCGGATCTCCACCCCTTCCTCGCGGCCGACGAAGATCTCCTGGGCCTCGAGGATCTCGACCTTCTTGCCCTCGAGCGGGCCGTTCATCACCCGCAGGTAGGGAGGGTTGCCGCCGGACAGCCCGCGCAAGGCGTCCTTGACCAGGTTCTTGGCCAGGAACTGGGTCTTGTGCTCGGCGGCCACCGAGTCCGAGGGCGCCGGGGCCGCCAGCCGGTCGAAGGTCAGGTCATAGGGGCCGACGGCGATCACGTCGCCGTTCTTGAGCAGCCGCTTCTCGCCCGCGGGCAGCTGGGCGCCGTTGACGCGGGTGCCGAAGGAGCTGCCCAGGTCCTCGAGGAAGTAGAGCGCCCCTTCGCGAGTGAGCTGCACGTGCTTGCGCGAGACGACCGGGTCGGCCAGCACCAGGTTGCAGACCTTGTCGCGGCCGACGGTCAGAACCTCGCCGTCGAGGACCACCTGCTCAGGAGGCTTCTCGCCGGTCTCGGCCTTGGACTTGATGGTGAAGCGAAGGGGCATGAGGGCGGAGCGTCAGTTCTTGAGGATCTTCTCGCACAGGTCGCGCTCGTCGCTCGACTGTTCGGGAGAGGTGTAGGTAACGCACTTGCGGCAGTAGGAGCGGGCCTCGTCTTCCAGGGCGTCCTTGTGCTTGATCTCCGCCAGCTGGCAGTGGCACAGGCCGAAGCGCCCGTCGAGCTTGAGGCACTTCTTGAAGCGCCGCTCGGCCTCGGGGATCAGCCCCTTCTCCTTCTCCGCCAGGCCGAGCTTGTAGTTGCTGGCTGCCGAGTTGTCGTTGGCCGCCTCTTCCTTCATCTCCTTGAGGTCGGGGCTGACCAGGGCGCAGTGGCGGTGGGCGCTGGCCAGATTGTTCAGGCACTCGGCATTGTTCTGCTGGATGGCGATGCACTGCTTGTAGGCCTCCTGGGCCTCGCAGTGCTTGCCGGCGCCCTGGTAGGCGCGCCCCAGGTTGAAGTAGGCCCCGGCGAAGTCGGGGGCGAGCTCCACCGCCTTGTTGCAGTACTGGATCGCGTCGGTGTAGCCCTGGTCGTCGATGTCCATCGCGCAGAGGTTGTTGTACGGGTCGGCGACGTTGGGATTGACCTCGATCACCTTGTCGTAGCAGACCCGGGCCTCCTCGCGGCGCTTGAGGCCGGTCAGGGCCAGGCACAGGTTGTAGCGGGCCTCGATGTAGCCGGGGTTGATGCGCAGGGCGCTGCGGAAGGCGTCGTGGGCTTTCCCCAGCGACTTCTCCTGCAGGTAGATGTAGCCCAGGTTGTTGTAGGCCAGCGAGAAGTCGTTGTTCAGCCGGATGGCCCTGACGCACTCCTGCTTGGCCCGATCGAGCTGGCCGCGCTTGATGAACACCAGGCACAGATTGTTGTGCGGGTCGGGGTAGTCGTCGTTGTACTCGAGGGCCAGCTCGAAGCGCTGTTGGGCCTTGTCGAGGTCGCCCTGCTCCAGGTAGGCGGCGCCGTAGGTGTTGTGCTCGGCGGCCAGGGGATGGATGGGCGCGGCAGTCTTGCAGCCCGACGCCGCCAGCAGCGCCACGAGGAGGAGGAGGGAACGATTCATGGGGTGGCGATCTTAGAGGGCCGGCGCGCGGGCGGTCAACGCCCGACCTCCTGGAGCAAGTGCTTTCAACGACTCGGGAATCTGGGCTACTCTCTGCGCCATGCGCGCAGCTTTTCTCACCCGAATCGCCCCTTTGGCCCTGCTCGCCGCCCTTTGCCTCCCCGGCAGCGCCCAGGCCCAGTTCACCAACCACAGCATCGGCTTCGAGGCCGGCTTCTTCTATTTGACCCCCGAGGTCGGGGCCACCAGCGGGCCGACCCTGGGAATCAACTCCACCCTCTACCTGGACCACGGCGTCGACCTGTACTTCCGCGCCCAGGCCGGCCTCCACCAGGAGGGCGGCGGGATGCCCAACCCCAAGAACCTGATCGGCGTCTTCCCGGCGCTGGGGCTGCGCTACCTGTTCTCGCAGGAGGACTTCCGCCCCTTCGTCGGCGGCTGCATCTCCTACCTGCACTTCTTCGGCTCGGACAGCGGGCTGTTCCCCGACGCGCTGTTCGCGGTAGTGCCGATCTTCGGCGGGGCCGAGTACTACGTCGCCAGCAACACCGCCATCGGCTTCCAGGTCGAGTACCACCGCACCCTGGTGCTCAACGAGACGCTGCTGGTCCACAACGCCAATGCCATCGCGGCTTCCGCCAAGGTCGCCTGGGGCTTCTAGCGGATAATGCCTTCGAGTCCGCCGCCCGCCGGCCTGCCGAGCGGAGCAAAGCGGGGTCGAGGGCCATCGCGCACCAGTGAGATTTCCTTTCGAGCACCGTACCCCCTAAGTCTCGGCGAGCCATTCGCGCCGGAGGCGCCCATGTCCGACACCACTCCCCTCTCTCGCGCGCTGTCGCGGCTCGCGGCCCAGGCCCTGGAAGCACCGGTGGCCTCGCTCTCCCCCGACGTGCGCGCCGCCCTGCCCGACCTGGTGCGAGCCCTGGAGGCGATGAACCGCCTCTACTTCCGCCAGCTCGGAGGCCGCAAGCTGCTGGAGCAGGCCGAGAAGTACCGCGACCAGGCCACCGACGAGGCCAAGGCCTTCTGGACCTACAAGGGCCCCTGGGATCGCCTCGACGAGGACCGGCCGCTGCTCCCGGGAACGCAGCCCCCGGCGCCGGGCAAGGCGGTCTATCCGGACGACCTCTCCGCCGACGAGTTCGAGGCCTACCTCAAGACCTGCAGCGCCAAGCAGCAGGCGAAGCTGCTCGATCCCTGCTCGGTGGTGGTGCGCAACGGCGACAAGCTGGAGGCCATCGACTACACCCAGGCCTACGCCGACGAGCTGATGCCGGCGGCCCAGGCGCTGCGCGAGGCCGCCTCCCGCATCGAGCACCAGGGTCTCAAGAGCTACCTCCTGCTCAAGGCCGACGCACTGCTCGGGAAGAAGCCGCTGCGCGACGCGGAGATCGCCTGGGTCAAGCTGGAGCTGCCGCCGCTGGAGGTGGTGGTCGGGCCGTACGAGGTCTACCAGGACCACTTGCGCGGGGTGAAGGCGTTCTACGAGGGGATGCTGCTGCAGGTGGACCCCGAGGCCTGCGCCCGGCTCAAGAGCATCGAGCAAGGGCTGGGCGAGCTGGCCCGCGAGATCCCCTGCCCGGCCAACAGCCGCCCGGCGGTGGGCGGGATGGCTCCGCTGATCGTCGCCGACGAGCTTCTGGCCGCCGGCGACGGCCACGGCGGCATCCTGGCTTCGGCCTTCAACCTGCCCAACGACCCGGTGGTGCGCGGCCAGGTCGGCTGGAAGCAGATCCTGATCCGCAACGTGATGAACGCCAAGTTCGACGTGGTGGCGCGGCGGATCGCCGAGCGGGTCTTCCCAAAGGAACAGGCGGCGAAGCTTTCATTCGACGCCTTCTTCCACCACGTGCTGCTGCACGAGGTCACCCACGGGCTGGGCCCGGCCTATCGCGCCGATGGCCGCTCGATCAACGAGGCCTGCGGCAGCGCCCACACGCCGCTGGAGGAGGCCAAGGCCGACATCGGCGGACTGGTGCTCCTGCTGTGCTTCGGCGGCAAGTTCGGCATCCCCAAGGTCGCTCCCGACGTGCTGGGGGTCAGCTACCTCGCCGGCCTCTACCGCTCCGCCCGCTTCGGGCTCAACGAGGCCCACGGGCGGGCCAACGTCATCCAGTACTGCTTCCTCAAGGAGCAGGGGGCGCTGGCGCTCGAGCCCAGCGGACGGGTGCAGGTGGTCGGTGACAAGCTGTTCGCCGCGGCGCGGGCGCTGCTCGAGCGGCTCACCCTGCTGCAGGCCTCGGGCACGCCCAACGAGCTGGCCGAGTTCCTCGAGAAGTACGGCGCTCCGCCCGAGGAACTGGTCAAGCGCATCGGCACCCTCAAGGACCTGCCGGTGGACATCCTGCCGACCTGGCCGAAGCTGTAGAGCGAGCGCGGTCAGGCGCGCTCGAACATCGCCGCGTGCCAGGGCCCGAGGCACAGGCTGCCGGAGATGGCCAGCGCCGGCAGGCTGAACTGCGTCGTCCCCGAGTGCTCGGGCGCCCAGGAATCGAGCACCGGCCGCCAGCGCCCCTCGGGCAGCGCCACCTTCTCGCCCTCGGCCGAAAAGACCAGGCAGAGCAGCGCTTCGCGCCCTCGGCCCCGCCGCTGGAGCAGCAGCGTCCGGCCGGACAGCGACACCTCGCGGTCTTCGGACTTGTCGCTGCTCAACGCCGGGTGCTGCTGGCGCAGCGCGATGAGCCTGCGGTAGTAGCCCAGCATCCGTGCGCCCTCGGGGCTTTCGCGGCGCGACCAGTCGAGGCGCGAGCGCTCGAAGGTTTCTGACGCCTGGGGATCGGGCACCTCGCCCGACCACTTGAAGCCGGCGAACTCCTTGCGCCGGCCCTCGCTCACCGCCCGCCCCAGCTGCCGATCCTCGAAGCTGGTGAAGTACTGGAACGGCGCTTTCTCCGCCCACTCCTCGCCCATGAACAGCAGCGGCAGGAAGGGAGAGAGCAGCGTCGCCGCCGCCGCCAGCTTTAGCGCCGCCGGATCCAGCTTCTCCGACAGCCGATCGCCCAGCGCCCGGTTGCCCACCTGATCGTGGTTCTGCGACGCCACCACGAACCGCCGCCCGGGGATGCCCCGCGCCGAGGCCCCGTGGGGCCGGCCGCGGAACCTCGATAGCTGGCCGTCCATCACGAACGACTCGCGGTAGGCCTTGGCCAGGTCCTCCAGCGCCCCGAAGTCCTGGTAGTAGCCGGTGCGCTCTCCGGTCAGCAGCGTGTGCAGCGAGTGGTGGAAGTCGTCGCTCCATTGCGCCGACACGCCCCAGCCGCCCTGGTCGCGGGGCAGCACCAGCTTCGGCTCGTTGAGGTCGCTCTCGGCGATCACCACCAGCCGCCGCTTCACCTCCTTGGACAGCCGCTCCACTCGCTCTGCGATCTGCCGCACCACGTGCACCGGGGAGGCGTCGATGATCCCGTGCACTGCGTCCAGCCGCAGGCCGTCGAGGTGGTAGTCGCGCAGCCAGTACAGGGCGTTCTCGACGAAGTACTCGCGCACCTGCTGCGACTGCGGCCCGTCGAAGTTGACCGCGTCGCCCCAGGGCGTCTGGTGGCGATCGGTGAAGTACGGGGCGAACTCGCGCTGGTAGCTGCCCGAGGGTCCGAGATGGTTGTAGACCACGTCCAGGAAGACCGAGAGCCCCAGCGCGTGCGCGGCGTCGACGAACTGCTGCAGCGCCTTGGGGCCGCCGTAGCCCTGATGCACCGCCCAGGGCTGCACCCCGTCGTAGCCCCAGCCCCGCGGCCCGTCGAAGGCCGACAGCGGCATCAGCTCCACCGCGGTCACCCCCAGCTCGGCCAGCTGCGGCAGCCGCCGCTGCGCCGAGGCCAGCGTCCCCTGCGGCGTGAAGGTCCCCACGTGCAGCTCGTAGAAGAGCATCCGCGCCAGCTCCGGCCCCTCCCAGTGCCGGTCGCTCCAGTCGAAGCCCGGGTCGACCACCGTCGACGGCCCGTGGATCGAGCCCTCCTGCAGCCGCGAGGCGGGGTCGGGCCGGGCGCGGCCATCGGCGAAGCGGTACTGGTAGCGCGCTCCAACCCGCACCCCGGAGCGGTGGAGCTCGAACCGCCCCTGAGGGCCGCGGCGCATGGGGGTCGGGCGCTCGCCTTCGACCAGCAGCTCCAGCGACTCGGCGCGCGGGGCCCACACCCGGAAGAGCGTCCCGTCCCGCCCGAGCAGCGCCCCTGGAATCCACGGCTCCATCTCGTGCCGAGATGGCGACGCCCGCCGCCTGAGGCAAGCCTGCGGCGGCATCCTCCCGCCTGAATGACCGCGGCCGCGGCCCCTCGGAAGGGACCGCGGCCGCGGGAACTTCGCGATGCCTACCGACGGGCTAGTAGGTGCCCCTCATGCCCGGGTTGTGCAGGTGGTAGGTCGACAGCGCCTGGCGGAGGAAGAACGGAATCTCCACATACCGCTGCAGCTTGAGGCAGGCGTGGTTGTCGTTGCAGGTGCACTTGCTGTTGTCGGTAGAGTCGCAGCCCGGGGTAACCAGCGGCACGAGCTGGCCCTGGTCGTTGATCTTGTTGGTGAAGGTCGGGTCGAACTTCACGATCGGCATCCCGTTGGCGTCGGTGCGCACCTCGTAGCCGTAGACGTGGCCCGAGGCATCGGCGATCGGGTCGGTCTCGTAGGCCTCCTGCAGCAGCTCGTTGGCGTACTCGACCACCCGGGCGGCGATGCCGCGCTGCACCGTCCTGCCGAACAGAGTCTCGGTGCCGAAGGTCTTGGCCACGTAGACCTTGCCCGCCGGGTTGTGGAACTCGACCCGCTGGGCGGTGGTGAAGCCCGGATCGGCGTCCTGGCCCAGCTCCCAGATGCGCATCATGTCCAGCCAGCTCTGCTGCTGGTTCTCCGGCAGGTAGAGCAGCGTCCAGGCGATGAGGAAGCGCTGCTGCTCCCAGTCGACCTGCGGGTCGATGGCGATCGTGTTCGCCGGCGGGGCCGAGGCGCAGGCCAGCTGCAGCACCGAGCTGCCCGGCTTGACGATGCCGTTGGCCGAGTAGAAGCAGCTCTGCGGGGTGGGCGCGGTCCAGTCGGTCCAGCCGATGCCGTTGGCCGGGTAGCCGCTGCCGTCCTTGAGCGGCTTGCCGGTGGCGTCGGCCGCCAGCCGCGGGCCCTTGATCTCGTCGTCGCCGGTCAGGTTGTTGGCCAGCCAGCGGCGATAGGCCTCCGGGAACTGGTCGGCGATCGACACGGCGCGGTAGCGCGGGTCGGTGAAGTCGCGCCGCGACGAGCTGATGAAGTTGTCGACCGACTCGGTCATCAGCATCGAGGTGTAGGCCTTCTCGTAGTACGAGCCGCAGTTCATGGTGTAGTCGCGGTCGTAGTTGCCCTTGTTGTCCGCCAGCTTGTTCTCCACCGGCCGGCCGCCCCAGAAGACGTTGCCGTACATGCCGGTGGCGCCGTTGTTCACCTGGATCGACGGACGCAGCGTGACCATCGAGGTCGAGTCCTCGGTGGAGCGCAGCACCCTGTCGCCGGCGGGCTGGTAGTGGCCGCCTGCCGCCGGGCGGGCCAGCTGCCGGGCGAAGTAGTTGAAGGCCATCTCGTTGGCCAGCACGTTGTCCGGGAACCAGCTGCCCACCACCCAGGGCCACAGCTCGCGGTAGGGCACGCCCTCGGTCGCCGCCCAGTCCTTGGCCATGTTGGCGTACAGCGACAGGGCCTTGACGCCGTCGCGCATCTTCTCGTTGTAGCGCTCCAGGGCGCGGTGCGAGGCGTTGCGCACCGAGAAGGTGGTGCGGTTGCGGCGGTAGTTGTCGAAGATGTGGTTGGTCTCCTGCTGGGTGATGAAGAAGTCGAACAGCTCGTAGGCGTCGGCGCCGTTGTCGTGGCGGTAGACGCTCAGGTTGCCCAGGTCGGCCCAGTCGTCAGAGGCGAAGCCGTAGGGGACGCGGGTGCGGTCCTGGGAGTCGAACAGCGGGCCGGCGCGGCCGTTCATGGTCCCGTCATTGGGCGTCAGCACCTGCCACTGGACGTAGTCCACCGGCTGCTGGCGGCAGCGGTAGTACTTGCCGTCGACGTTCTTGACCATCAGGCCGTCGACCAGCGGGCTCCACTTGCCCTGGGCGGCCTCATTCCAGTTGCCGGGCTTGAAGTTGTCGGTGGTCACCGCCTTGCAGGTCTCGGGCTTGATCAGCTCGAAGGCCCGCTGCAGCTCGGAGTAGTGGATGCGCTTGTTGGGCGCCTCCTCGTACTGGAAGCCGGTCAGGCCGCCGAAGTTGTCCATCTTGCTGATCACGCCGCTGCCGCGGTTCGCGGTGGCCTTGTAGCTGGCGTCGGCGTGGACCGCCACCGTCGAGCCGTAGAACATGCGCGCGGCGCCGAAGTCATAGGCCCCCAGGCCCATCAGATCCTGGGTGGTCTCGCCCGGGTACTCCATGATCGAGGAGTCCATCCACATCCAGATCAGGTTGTCCTTCTCGTTCTGGGAGACCGGGTCGAAGTAGCGCGGCCCGACGCAGCTCTCGGCGTTGTCGACGTTGACCAGGTCGGTGCACTTGGTGGTCACCTGACCGTTCTGGGTGCGCAGCTGCCAGTACTGCGGCCGGTAGTTAAAGGCATCGGAGCTGGAGACGAAGTTGTGCCGCAGACCGATCGAGTGCCCCATCTCGTGGGCGATCACCGAGTAGTGGACCCGCTGGGCCAGGTAGGTGCGCATATGGTCGGCGCGCGCCTTCTTCACGTCCCCGCTCTGGGTGTTGGTGGGATCGAACTTGCCGAACTTGTCCTCCAGCACGTTGGCCAGGTCGGCGATGGCCAGCGGGGCCGGGGCCTCGTTGAGCACGCACACGCCACGCTGAGCCAGGGCCAGCTCGTGCATGCGGCGGAAATCGCGCAGCACCGAGGGGTTGGCCCCGCGCATCGGCGAGGAGAGCGCGAGCACGGTCTCGGTGTCCGCCGACGAGCCCAGCCCGGAGAGCTGCTGCATCATCTTGGTGGTCAGCTCGGCCTCCATCTGGCTGCCGACCGCCAGCTGGCGGCGGGCCTCGTAGGTGGCACGGGTGGCCGAGGGGGCGCTGGCGTCAGCGACGGTGCTGACCAGCTCCTTCTTCAGGCCCTTGAGCCGGTCGAGGAAGGCCGGGTTGGCGCGGGACATGTCGGGCAGGTCGGCCGGGGCCACGCCGGCGTAGTCGGCCAGCTTCTGCACGTACTCGGCGTTGGAGAGCCGCGGGGCCATGCCGCCGGTGGCAGCGGCCGCGGCCTTGGCCCAGGCCTCGATGTACGCGCCGTCGGTGATCTCGCCGACGTTGTACTCGCCCTTGATCAGGCGGGCCTGGTCGACGACGGTCTGGCTCCAGAAGTCGGTGACGTAGCTCCAGACGTTGATCGAGGCCGCCACCTTCTCGCCGGTGAGCGGGTCGACCGAGTCAACCATGATGCCCCAGGGCGACGGGGTCTGCGGCCCGGTGATCACGTTGACCTGGTGGTAGCGCATGTCGCCGATGCGGGCGTTGAGGGCGGCGTCGCACTCGGCCAGCTTGGCGCTGTTGCGGGTCAGCCGGGCGTTGTAGCAGTCGGCGGCGGTGGTGCCGGCCGCCAGGCGCGGGCTGCCGCAGGCCTCGGGGTCACTGGCCTCGACCGGGCTGTGGCAGAGGACGATCATCGGCTGCAGCTGAGCCAGGTAGGAGACCTGCGGGGTGTAGCCGCGGGCGCCCGCCAGGCGGACGGCGGTGGCATTGCAGTCCTCGCTGCTGGTGCCGGCGCGGACCGCGGCCCGGCAGTCCTCGACCTCGCGGGTCAGGGCCACTGCGTCGGCGTCGTCGTCCATCTGGCCGGTGAGCACCGGGTACTGGGTGCTGCAGCTGGGGTCGCCGGCGCGCATGCACTCGGCGTAGCGGGCGGTGACCACCGCGCTGCGCAGCGCCACGTCCCACTCCAGCACCGCCCAGCGCGAGCCCTCGAAGTAATCGGGGTTCGAGCCGGTGGTGTAGTACCAGGCCAGGGTCTTGGTCTCGCGGTCGCGGAAGGGCAGCGTGCACTTCTGGGTGAAGGTGTCGCAGCGCGAGCCGCGGTGCAGGGCATTGCCGTTGGCGTCGGTCTTGCTGTTGACCGCCTGGCACTCGTCCTCGGTGCCGTCGGGAAGCTTGTTGACCGAGTTGCCCTTGCCCATCACGTCGCGGTGCGGGTCCTCGCCGTACTTGGTGGTGTCGGGCTTGTAGCACTCGACCGCGCCGGTCATGGCCGCCGGGTCATCGTAGTAGTGGCTGCGCTGCCAGATGCTGTGGCGGGCGATCATGCGGTGCCAGTCGCTGTCGGTCATCCCGTAGTTGCGGGTGTAGCCGTAGCGGTCGGCGGTGAAGGCGCCGAAGGCCTGGAACTTGTAGCCGTCCCACTCCTCGGGCTCGACGTCGTGGTCCTGGATCTTGCGGAAGGCCTGGCGGATGGTGAGCTCCACCGGGTTGCAGTTGCCGGTGGGGGCGGTGCCGCCGCCGATCTCCGGGGGCAGCATGCAGGAGGGGAAGCGGTCGATGCCCCAGCCCAGGTAGGCCAGGTCGATGGTCCCGGGGACGGCGAAGGCCTTGTTGGTGACGTCGAGGTAGCCGTCGTTCTCGGCGAAGTGCGGGGCGTTCTCGTCGGAGGGGTCGTTGATGTAGTAGGCCAGCGGCTCGTAGCTGATGCCGCCGTAGATCCCCATCTGCGACAGGGTGTCGAAGTCGTAGGAGTCGGTGTTCAGGTTCTTCGACCAGTCGACGCGCATGTACTCGCGCTCGTACCAGGGCCGGTCGGAGGAGTTCTCCTCCAGCACGTTGAGCTCCTCACCGGTGGTGGGGTTGTAGGAGCGCTTGATGTCGAAGTGGCTCTCGATCGGGTAGACGGCGACGATGATGCCGTCCTTGCTGGCGCGGCCGACGCCCTTGCCGTCGCTGTTCTTGATGCGCTCGTAGGTCAGCCGGGCGATGAGCTGCTTCTCCTGGATGACGAACTTCACGCGCGACAGCGGCTGGGCGTAGGTCGAGGTGAACAGGCCGTCCTGGGAGGCGCCGTAGCCGACGTCGATCACCGTGCCCTGGGCCCAGAACTCCGGGTCGTCGCTGGTGTCGAGCAGCTTCTCGCCGACGAAGAAGGACTTCTTGAAGTAGTTGGGCTGAACCCGGTTGACCGGGGCTCGCTCCTGAGCGCAGCCGACGGCGAGCAGCGCCACGGCGGCGACGAGCAACGTTTTGAGGCACGGACGCATGAACCCTCCAGAGGAGAGGTGAGACATCGACTTCGGTGGTGATTGGGAAAACTAGAAGTGGATTCGCGAGGCCACGGCGTCGAGATCGACGCTCAGATCAAGGTAGAGGTTGGTGTAGCGGTTGAAGATCGGCGTGTAGTAGGTCGAGTTTGGCCTGAGCGTGGGATGCAGGGTCGAGGTGCCGAGCGAGACGCCCAGGTAGTCGAACACCTGGTAGGTGACGTCGAGAATCGCCCACTGGCTGTCTCGGTAGGCATAGTCGCCGGAGACGTCGGGAACCAGCTCCGAGCCGGTCAGCCCGTAGAGGAAGTCGTGGCGAATGCTCCAGGTGAAGGTCACCTCGAGCTTGTCGGTGGGGTCGAAGACCACCATCGGGCCCCAGGCGAGCCGGCCGAAGGCGTTGCGCTGGCCCTCGTGGAAGAACCGGCCACACTCCGAGCCCTCGGAGGAGCCACAGTGGATGCTCTGGGCGTCCTGCTGCACGGTGGTGTACTGGTGGAAGTTCTGCGTCCAGCGCGCGGACATCTTCACCGTCAACCCGCCCATGACGTCAAATTTGGCGCCGCCGCTGACGCCCGGAGCCAGGGCCAGCCGCAGGGTCTGGGCGTGGGCCAGCTTGGAGAGGGGCAGGACGGCCCGCAAGCCAGGAGACAGCATCAATTCGCCGAAGCCCTGGACCTTCTGCTTCAAGCCGGGGCTCTTGGCGTCGAGGATGAAATCGCTCCAGACCGTCTCGTATTTGAGCGTGGTCTCGTCGGAGTTCGTGACTTCCTTCTCCACGTCAAACCGGCCCTCGAGGATCAGCTGAGGAAGCACCTTGTAGGACGGGCGGAGCGAGACGCTCACCGCGTCATAGGGATTCCACGTCAACTCGGAATCCTTCCTGATTCCCATCACCCCGCCGGTGTTCTCGAACATGACCTGGCTGCCGGCCCACGGGCTGGCGGCGGCCTCGCGCTTCTCCTCGAGAGTCAACTCGGGAGTGGCAGCGGCCGCCGGAGCGACGGAGGGAATAGGGGCGGCCACGGGAGCAGCGACCGGCGCAGGGGCAGCCGCAGCAGGCGCCGGAGCGGGCTGAACCGCGGGAGCGGGAGCGGCCTCCTTGGCGGCGGGAGCCGGCTCGGCGGGAGCGGCGGGAGCGGCGGGCGCGGCGGGAGCAGGCGCGGCTTCGACCTTGGCTTCGGGCTTGGCGGCCTCGGCCGGCGCGGCGTCTTCGGCCGCTACGGCCGGTCCGGCGAGGAGGAGCAGCGCTGCCATCGTCGCCAGGAGCTTCTTTGTGGCCATCCAAAACCTCCGCGGTTTCATGCTGCGGGTGGGCTGAGATATCAAATGGTCGCCGGTGCTGTCCATCGCACCTCGTCCACTCATCGCCTCTGCCCAGTTCCTTTCAATCTCGTTGCGGCCCTGCCGTCGAGGGTTGCGGGCCTGAATGCACAAGGCCTGCCAACCGCGGCCATGATCGGGCGCGCCATTTTCGGCAGCAAGAGCGGGAGGTTGGCGGGACGCGATCGAAATGACCCACGCCCGAGCCCGCCAACGGAGAGTCACCGTTAGCGGGCTGGCAGGCGCTTGCCAGTTCTCGAGCGGCGGTCCGGACCGGCTCAGGCGGCTTCGCGGGCCTTGACCATCATCGAGATCCGGTAGTGGAGCTGCGGGGCCTGGCGCACCACCCGGCGGAAGTCCTCGCCCCGGATGGCCAGCACCTGGCACTCGTCGATGGCCACCACCGAGGCGTTTCGCGCCGAGGCCCGGAACGGCGCGGTCTCGCCCACCAGCTGGCCGGGGTGGAGCACCACCGGCGCGCCATTGATCTGCAGCGGCTCCTCGCCCTTGAAGACCTGCAGCCGGCCCTGCACCAGGATGTAGACGCTGCTGCTGCGCGAGCCCTCGCGGATCAGGGTGGAGCTGGCGGCGATGGTCTGCGGAGTGGCCAGCCGCGCCAGCTCATCGACCAGGCTCACCGGCAGCGGCGCCAGGATGTCCACCGACTGGATCTCGCTGCGCCGGGCCCAGACGTTGCGCAGCTGGCCGGCCAGGTTCTCGCGCAGGGCGAAGCGCTTGAAGGACTCGCCCGGCACCCGCAGCAGCCGCACCGGGGTCAGCGCCGCCACCGTGGCGCTGCGCGGACGGTCCATGATCACCGCCATCTCCCCGAAGATTTCGCCGGGATGGATCTCCGCCACTTTCTGCGGCCTCTCCTTCCCGCTCTGCACCAGCACCGCCAGCTTGCCGCTCAGGACCACGAAGAAGTCGCGGGTCAGGTCGTTCTGGCGCACCACTACCTGGCCGCGGTTCACCGACCAGGGCACGGCGGTATCGAGCAGCGCGCTCACCCACTCGCCCTTCTGACTGGGGAAGCTGTTCGTCAGCGCGCGGTGGGCGCACTCGCGCTCCAGCGGCGTGGGCCGGCTGTTCTCGGGGATGACCGCGTAGCGATGGCCCGGCGCCGCCAGGGTGAAGCGGTGCGCCTCCTCCTCCGGGAGCTTGCCGGTGTGGACGTAGACCACGTTGGTGGAGGGGTTCTGCTCGAAGTCGGCGGTGACGCCGTGGATCAGCCCGCCGCCGGCGTCGGCGATCACCAGGTCGCACTGCCGCTGGAAGAGCTCCGTCAGCTCCGCGCGCCGCTTCTCCGACAGCACCCCGGCCTGCTCCGCCTTCTCGATCGCCGGGCGCGAGCTGTTGTCTCCGGTGACCAGCACCCGGCGCATCACCCCGCGGTCGTCGCAGGCCAGCTCGACCCCGACGCAGGGAATGGAGTGCATGGTGTAGTGGAAGCGCATCGAGAGCCCGGCGAAGTCGTACTCTTCGCCCGGCTCGACGTAGACCAGCTCGAACGCCTCGTCGAGCAGGCTCTCCGGCCGATCCACCTTGGGATTCAGGATGGCCAGCTTGCGGCGCAGGATGGCCGCGGTCTCGCGGGTGGTGAAGAGCCGGATGCGCCGCCCCAGCTGCAAGAGCGCGGAAATGCCGACCGCGTGATCCTCGTGCGCGTGCGTCAGCACCACCGCGTCGAGCTGGTTGAGGCTGATGCCGCTCGCCTCGAGCACCTGCTGGATGTAGGGCCCCGCATCGATCAGAAGGAAGCGCCCGCTGGCCTGCACCACCAGGTTGGAGCACGGCCCGCTGATGTCGAAGCCGTTGGAGGCGCCCAGGGTCACCACCTCGAACTGCTGCGAAAGGATGGGCGTGGTCGCCGGGTTGATGGGCCGGGTGTAGGGCGGCAGCACCTCGCCGTCGGTGGGCAGCACGAAGCGCTCGACCCGGTCCTCGGCGGTGGCGAAGCTGTAGGTGTTGTCGCCGTGGGAGGTGACGGTCAGCCCGCCGAAGACCGCGCTGCCGTCTTCGCCGAAGAAGATCGGGTTCAGGAAGTCCTCGATCTGGGCCACGCTGCCGTCGGGTTGCTTGAGCGCCAGCGCGATCGCCTCCTTCTCCAGGAAGTCGATGACCTCGGCGCGCAGCCCCTCCTGCTCCATCTCCCCGCGGCTCAGACCCAAGAGCGTCAGCCGCAGGTACTCGACCACCTCGGGCCAGTCGCGGCGGTGGACGAAGACCGACAGCTTCTTGCCCTTGGCGAACAGGCCCTGGACGAAGAGCGCCACGTAGAGCGGGAACTCGAGCGCCCACTGCACCACACCGCGCGAACTGCGCACGTCGGGGATCAGCCAGGCGGTGATCTGCTTGCCCTTGGCGAAGCAGGCCTTGGCCACTTCCTCCGGGAAGCCGCACAGGATATGCTCGTCGTCGGCGTGGATCACCGCCGCGCCGGGCATCAGCGTCTCGACCTCGACCTTCATCGGATCCCGGCCCGCCTGGTTGCGCGCGATCTTTTCCATGGCTCGCCTCCGTCAGGTGCCCTGCCCTGTCGTCCGGCTGACCCTTCCGCAAGCCGCGTGCCGGCGTCCCGCTGGCGATCAGACGCGCCAACCCGCTGAAATCACTGGGCGTCTCGGCAGGACTGCTCCGCCTGGAGCCGCTCCAATCTGAAGCGCCCGATCCGTTTTGGTGAGCCGGCCGCGGCCCCCGCGACGATGCGAGGCAGACCAGAGTGCCAAAAACTCGCTGCGGAGAGCGCGAGGCGAGCACTCCCAGAAATGGAGATGGGTTGACGCCTCCTACCGCCCGGCGTGAATAACCACGGCTGCCGCTACCGTCCTGGTCCGGCATCGCCGTGCGCAGCAAGGGCTCCATCCACAGTCCGCCGGGCGGCACCTCTTCTTCCCTTCTCGACGGCTCTAGCCGACAAACCCCTCGATGATCTCTAGTTCTCCCTGCCAGTCTCGGCGCGGCCGAAGGGCGCATCTTCTTGGAAGGCGGTGAAACCGTGGTTCTTTCTCGGTGGCTTGTCGCTCTGGCCTTGGCGGCCTCGCTCGCGAGCTGCGCGGGCTGCGCCGATCCGCAGGCCGAAACGTGGGACGCCGGGGATTTCGACGCCGAGGTCGCGGCCGACGACGCGGGATCCAGCCCGGACGCTGGGGCGGCGAAGATAGACGCCGGCAAACCTGGGGACGCCGGCCACGACGCGGGATCGCCCGACGCAGGACCACACGACGCCGGATCGCCCGACACAGGACCACACGACGCCGGATCTCCCGACGCGGGCTCGACTGATGCGGGCCACCCGGATTCAGGCTCTCCGGACGCGGGCACGCCTGCGCCCGACGCCGCGACTCCCGGGCCGGACGCGGGATCTGACGCCGGTGCGGCGGACTCTGGCGTGCCCTTCGACGCGGGCGCGCCTGGCCCCGGAGGCTGCGTCGATCCTCACGCCGGCCCCTTCGGCACCCAGCTCTGCGGAAGAAACCATTGGACCTGGGTCGAACCTCAGCCGCAGGGCCAGACGCTTTACGCGGTCTGGGGCGCTTCGGCCAACGACGTGTGGGCAGCGGGCGTGGGCGGCACAATCCTGCACTACAACGGAACCTCCTGGTCGGCGGAGGAGAGCGGTACCTGCGAAACGCTCTCCGGACTGTGGGGCACCTCGGCCACCAATCTCTACGCGGTCGGCACCTTGGGGACCGTGCTGCACCGCACTGCCGCCGGTTGGAGCAAGCTCGCCGCCCCGACCTGCAATTCGCTCCGGTTGCTGTGGGGATCGTCGGTCGCCGACGTCTGGATCGGGGGCGACAAGCTCTTCCTTTACTGGGATGGCCAGAACCTCTCCGCCGCACCCCTTACCGTCGCCAACACCTACGTGGAGGCTCTCTCGGGACTCGGCAGCTCGGACGTCTGGGCCATCGCGTCGGGAGGATTGCTGCACTACGACGGCAGGAACTGGAGCACCGTCGCGACCATCAGCCAGGATCTGAGCTCGGTGCTGGTCGCTGATCCGAGCCACGTCTTCGCCGCCGGCTATAGCTTCGCCAAGTCGTCCTCGCTGGTCCTGACCTTCCCCGAGAACGACGCCGCCCACCCGACGGAGCACGATTTCTACACCTCGTCCTCTCCAGCGCTCGGGGGCTCATCCGCGAGCGACGTCTGGGCGACCAACGCCCAGGGCGCCCACCACTGGAACGGGAGCGCATGGACCTACTGGCCAGCCACGACCGGCTACGGCGAGCTGCGCGACATCTGGAGCGCGGGGCCGAGCGAGGCCTGGGGGGCGGGGACCAACGGGCTGCTGACGCACTGGAACGGCGCGGCGTGGGCGGAAGTCACACCGCCGATGCACAGCAACCTGGGGCTCTGGGCGTCCTCGGCCACCGATGCCTGGCTGGCGACCGGCAAGGGGATGCGGCACTGGGACGGTACCATCTGGAGCGGCTACAGCTCGGGCTTCTTCGACGCGGTCTGGGGCACCTCTTCGACGGACGTCTGGGCGGTCGGCCTGGGCGCGCTCATCCACTACGACGGCACTGCTTGGAGCACCGGCAACCCGGCGGGACTGGCGCACTACTACTCGGTGCGAGGCTCCGGTCCGAACGACGTCTGGACCGTCGGCTATCAGGGCAAGACGGCGCACTGGGACGGCACCGCCTGGACGGTCAAGCCGAGCGCCTCGTCGTCGACCTACGCCAACGCCAACGACGTGTGGGTGGGGAGTCCCTCGAACGTCTGGGTTGCCTCCGACGACGGGATGTATCGGTGGAACGGGAGCGGATGGGATCGCTTCCTGTCGACGTACGGCGCCTTCTACAAGGTCTGGGGAAGCGGCGGCGAGGTGTGGGCCGGCGGGCCCGGCCATCTGATGCACTTCGACGCCACCACCTGGTGGACAGAGGTGATCATCGACAGTTACGTGTTCTACCGGCCGCTCTGGGGAACTGGGCCCAACGACGTGTGGGTCGGGCGCTCGGGAGAGTTCGGCGCCCCCAACGACATCGTCCACTGGGACGGCCTCGGCTGGACGCGGTATCGCGACGTCGCCAGCAGCCCGATCGTCGCCATCCATGGAATCGGTTCGACGGTCTACGCCGCCGGGCAGGGCGGAGAACTGCTCAAGCTGGGCCCGTAGGCGAGCCGGCGAATCCCGGGAGCATCCCAAGGGAAGGGTTCGGCGGCGGCCGTCCGATCAAGGCGCCGCCGGCCCATGGCGACGGCAGGGCGAAACTTTCGCCGCTGTGCGAGGCTCTAAAGCCGCATGGAAGCGGAATCGAAACCCGAGCAGCCAGCCAAGCCCCGGCGAAGCAAGTGGCGCGGCAGACTAATCGACGCGGCGCTCATCCTGGCGGTGCTCGTTGGCATGCGCGCCTGGCAGCAGCGCAATCTCCCCAGCGGCCCCTCGCCCGAGCTGTCGGGCAGGACCCTGGATGGCACCA
Organism: Myxococcales bacterium; assembly: GCA_037442205.1. Classification (GTDB taxonomy): domain Bacteria; phylum Myxococcota; class Myxococcia; order Myxococcales; family UBA5297; genus JBBIQS01. Next base: position 35,099 of record JBBIQS010000017.1, on the reverse strand, counting down.
CCCTGGCGCTCGCCGATTTGAAGGGCCAGCCGGTGGCGGTCCACTTCTGGGCCACCTGGTGCTCGGTCTGTGCCATGGAGAAGGGAAGCATCCAGTCGCTGGCGTCCGACCGGAAGGTCATCACCATCGCTGCCGAATCGGGCGACGCCGCCAAGGTCGCCAGCTACCTCAAGGCCAACGGCCTGAGCTTCCCGGTGGTGCTCGATCAAGAGGGCAAGCTGGCGCACCGCTTCGGCGTGCAGGGCTTCCCGACCACGCTCTTCCTCGATCGCAATGGCGTAATCCGCTTTGCCGAGGTCGGCTACACCTCCGAGCTCGGCATGCGCCTGCGGCTCTGGCTGGCCGGGTTGTGGGGCTGAAACCCCAGTAGCGGCATTGACGGCCGAGCGCCGGGCTCCAAGCCCGCGCTGCCCTGGGCCGGACGCCTGCCCCTCGCTGACTCGCGACGAGCTGGGGCTCCCCGGCTCGTCAAGTCTCCGGGTGCGTGGCGGGTTCCTCGACCGGCGGCAGTGGCTCGCCCTCCAGCGCCCGCTCGAAGTGCTCGCCCATGGTGTCGAGCTCGTCCAGGCTCAGCCGGCGCTTCACCTCCGGAAAGAGCTCGATCTCCTCGTCGCTGACGTGCTGGACGAGCAGGCCGTGGACCGACTCCAAGGTGTCCTCGAACTGCGGCCCTCCGACCTGCGACTCCAGGTCGGCGGCCAGCGCCTCGAGCCGGCGGTGCTCGTCGAGGAAGCGGCCGGCCTCGACCAGGATCAGCCGCCCTCGCAGTGCCGAGTAGAAGAGCGCTTCCTCCAAGGCGAAGTGGCGGCGCATCTCCCGGCCGAACTCGGCCAGGGCCCGCTCCCGCTCGCCGCCGCCCTGGCGGCTGGCCTGGGTCAGGTCCACCAGCAGCCCCTCGATCCGATCGTGTTGCTGCATGAGCAGGCGCAGGACGTTCATGATTTGAAGCTGGCACCGCGGCGCGTCGCGGCAAGCAGCGCCTCGCTCGCGCTCCTTGAAGGCGCCGACTTCCCCGCCCTGCCGCCGTCCATCCGCCTCCTCTTGGCGCGGGTCTGACCTGCCGCGGTCAGTGTCGATTAATTCGCAGCCCTCTCGCTGTGCGGCTAAGCTCGCCGACGCCCTCTCGTCGGGCCACCATGACCTTCCTCGACCTGACCATCACCCTGGGCGGACTGGCCATCTTCCTCCACGGCCTGGGCCTGGCCCGCGACGGCCTGCAGAAGCTGGCCGGCGAGAAGCTGCGCACCATCGTCGGCGCGGTCACCAAGAGCCGGGTGCTGGGGCTGCTCTCCGGGGCCGGGGTCACCGCCATCATCCAGTCCTCCACCGCCACCACGGTGATGCTGGTCGGCTTCGCCGCCTCGGGGGTCCTCACCCTCGCCCAGGCGATGGCGGTGCTGCTGGGGGCCGACGTCGGCACCACCATCACCGTCCAGCTGCTCTCGTTCCGGCTGAGCAACTACGCGCTGCTGCTGGCCTTCATCGGCTTCGCCATCCGCTTCGGCACCCGCAAGCGCCAGGCCCGCTACCTGGGCGATTCGATCCTCGGCTTCGGCCTGCTGTTCTACGGCCTCAAGCTGATGAGCGACGGGGCCTCGCCCCTCACCCGCGGCGAGGCCTTCGGCCGGGCCGCCGAGTACTTCGCCGACAACCCGATCCTCGGCGTGCTGGCGGCCGCCAGCTTCACCGTGCTCTTGCAGGGCTCGGCCCCGACCATCGGCCTGCTGTTGTCGCTGGCGCACTCGGCCTCGACCGGCGGCGCGGCACATCCGCTGACCCTCGAGGCGGCGCTGCCGATGGTGCTGGGCGCCAACCTGGGGACCACCGTCACCCCGGTGCTGGCCTCGATGGGCCAGAAGCCGGAGGGCAAGCGGGTCGCGCTGAGCCACGTGCTGTTCAAGGTGGCGGGGGTGGGGATCTTCCTGCCGCTGCTGCCGCTGTTCCAGAAGCTGGTGGAGATGACCGCCCACGACCTGGCGCGGCAGATCGCCAACGCCCACACGCTGTTCAACGTGATCCTGGCGCTGCTGTTCCTGCCTTTCACCGGGCTGGCGGCCGGGCTGATCACCCGCTTCTACAAGCCGCCGGAGCAGGAGAAGTTCGGCCCCCGCTACCTCGACCCGGCGGCCATCGAAACCCCGTCGCTGGCCTTCGGGCTGGCCACCCGCGAATTCCTGCGCATGTGCGACATCGTGCGCGACATGCTCCAGGACAGCATGCGGGCCTTCGCCAAAAACGACCTCGACCTGATCGAGGACATCGAAGCCCGCGACGACAAGGTCGACATCCTCAACCGGGAAATCCGCTTCTACCTGGCGCGGTTGGCCCAGGAGAACATGACCCCGGAGCAGGCCGAGCGGCAGATGACGCTGATCACCATGACCGCGGACATCGAGAACGCCGGCGACACCATCAACAAGAACCTGCTCTCCATGGCGCGCAAGAAGGCGGTCGCCGGGCTGCAGTTCAGCGCGGATGGCCAGCGGGAGATCGAGCTGTTCCACGGCAAGGTGGTGGAGAACTTCGACCTGGCGATCACCGCCTTCTCCACCGGCGACGAGGAGCTGGCGCGCAAGGTCCTGCGCCACCGCGACTACCTGATCACCATCGAAACCCAGCTCAAGCAGAAGCACATCGGCCGCCTGCACCAGGGGCTGCCGGAGACCCTGGACACCAGCTCCATCCACCTCGACGTGTTCTCCTACCTGCGGCGGGTGAACAACCTGGTGAGCAACCTGGCCGAGTCGGTGATGGCCAACAAGCGCGGCCAGCGCGCGGCCCCCGCCGCGGAGTAGGGACGAGCAAGCGTGGACCTGGCGCTCTTCGACATCGACGGAACCCTGGTGGACACCGGCGGAGCCGGCCGGCGGGCCATCGACCGCGCCGCCGCGAGGCTGCACGGCAAGCCCAACTTCTTCGACGGCATCCTCTTCGACGGGATGACCGACCGGGCCATCGTCCGCGCGGCGCTGCATCAGCTCGAGCGCGCCTGGGGCGAGGACGACATCGACCGGATGATCGAGTCCTACCTCGAGTACCTGGCCGAGGAGGTGGCGGCCTCCAAGAGCTACCTCATCTACCCCGGGGTCGAGGTGCTGCTGGAGGCGCTGGTCGCACGCGGCCGGGTGCTGGGATTGGGGACCGGCAACGTCGAAGCCGGGGCGCGCATCAAGCTCGAGAGGGGCGGGCTCAACCGCCACTTCGGCTTCGGCGGCTTCGGCGACGACCATGAAGATCGCGCCGCGCTGATCCGTGCGGGTTTGGCCCGCGGCGAGCGGATCCTGGGCCGGAAGGCGGCCGATCCCTGGATCATCGGCGACACGCCGCGCGATCTGACGGCGGCGAGGGCGGCCGGGGCGCGCTGCGTGCTGGTGGCCACCGGGCGCTACGGAGTCGGCGAGCTCTCCAAGCTGGGAGCCGAACTGTGCGTGGCCACCCTCGAGGACCCGCGGGTGCTGGCGGTTCTGGGCAGCTGAAACGGCCTGGATTTCCTCAGGGATGCGTGGCCGGCTGGCCGCTGCCGGAGGCCGGCGGAGCCGGCGGAGCAGCCTTGGGCGGCGCGACCGGCGCGACTGGGACGAAGCTGCCCGAGTTGGCGCCCGGAATTCCCGACATCCCTGGCATTCCCGGCGGGAGCTGCATCCCAGCCGCCTTGAGCAAAGCCTCCAGCGACATCGGGCCACCGACGTCTTCGTCGCCGTGCAGCTGGTGGAAGTAGCGGTCGTAGAGCTGGAGCGCGCGCTCGGCCTTGGCCGGCGCCACTCCCGCAAGCGCCGGCAGCAGCCCCTCGGTCTCCAGTTGATGGAAGCGCTCTTGCGTCAGGTAGCGCTTGAGGCCAGCCCACAGGAGCTTGTCGCCGGCCAGCTTGCGCAGCGCCTCGAAGAAGAGGACAGCCTTGCCGTGGAGCAGGGCGTCGATCTCGGCCCGGCCCCGATACTCGTCGATGGGGCGATCGACCCGCGCATCGGCCCCGCCCAGCATCCGGTAGATGCGGTAGGCCCGGCGGACCTGCTGCTCGAGCAGCGCCTTGGCGCTGTCGGCCCCGCGCCGCTGTTCGACGTAGGCGATGCCAAGCCAGAGCGCCAGCGGCTCGTGCAGGGAGGCGTGGAGCCGGGCATCCGAGCCGACCACTCCCTTGATCCACTGGTGGGCGACATGGTGCGCGACCGCCAGTTCGAGCACCGCGTCGTAGGTCTGCTCGGGGTTGGGGACTAGGCCGGCCACCGCATTTGAGGCGTCGGGATCGATCAGCATCGAGGAGGCGCTGATCAAGCCCGGCCACGAGAGGCACTCCATCCCGTCGATGAGCGGGGCCTCGGCCAGCTCCAGATCCGACCAGGGATAGGGCCCCAGCTTGGATGCGAAGAAGCGGACGGCGCGCGCGGCGGTGTCGAGCAGTTTCTTGCCCTGGGCCGCGAATTCGGGCCGCGAGATCAGGCGCACCCGGACCGGGCCGGCGCTCAGCTTCTGCTCGGCGAAGCCCTGGCCGGCCACCAGCGCTGCCCCGCGCACCGCCGCCGCCACCCGCGTCACCCGGCGACTGCCGTCGCGCTCGACCGTCTCGCCCACCACCGTCCCGGTGCCCGCGGTCAGCCAACCCGCCGGAGTCACCAGCGAAATCGTGTAGTGACCGAGCGCCCCCCAGCGCGGCTCGCCCAGGCCCGCCTCGCCGGCGAGATCGATGCCGCCGGCCTCGGGCGCCACCAGCTCGGGGAAGGCTCCCGCGAGGTGGAAGACGCCATCCTGGCAGCCGAAGGCGCCGTAGTCGGTCTGGCGATCGCGGGCCATCCCGCCGCCCATGAAAGCCATCGCCTGCTGCATCAGCTGGGCGGCGGGGGCGCTGGCGGACTGCTTGGGGACGTTGGCGATGACCTCGAACCGCACCGCGAGCAGCGAGCCCGCCGGAGCCGGCACGTCCAGGCCGACGCGGAGAAGCCCCGGGCGCACCGACTCGGCGCGCAGCGTCGGCGAGTCGTCGGAGAGCGCCACCGACACCGGAGCCCCCAGCCCGCGGTCGAGGAAGGCGGCGTTGGCCGGGATGCGGAAGAAGAGCTCGCGGGTCTCGGCCTCGACGAAGACCGAGACCTCCTCGGTGGCGAGCAGGCGGAAGGCGTCGGGCTCCAGGCGAGCGTCGATGCGATAGCGCGGCAGCCGGGCGAGATTGCGGACGGCCGAGGAAATTCCCGCTCGCTGGTCGGGCAGCAGGCTCGAGTGCAGGACTTCGAGCTCGGCGTCGGCCGGCTCGGCGGTCTCACCGCGAGCGACCAGCGGTACAGCAAGAAGGAGGAGGAAGAGGAGAACCTGTGCCCGCCGCATGAGCGCCCGCCCCTCCTGTTGCCGCGTGAGGCAGCGATGGTATTCCGCCGCCCGCGCGCGATCCAGGCGTCCAGGGCGGCGCCTGGGCTCCCTTGACCAGCCGGGGGCGCGCTGGCTTAAAGTGCGCGCCGTTCAACCTGACACACTCGAGGGGTCCGATGCGCCGTGCACTTGCCTTCCTGATTCCGCTGCTCGCCGCTGGATGCCCCAAGAGCCAGGCGCCGGCGCTGCCGGTCTACTCCGGGCCGCCGAAGGCCTACCAGCTCCTGCAGGAGACGCCCGAGGCGGAGACCGCCACCCGCGCGCACAAGCGCCAGGACGTCTACGTCACGGTGGAGAACGGCGAGCCGGTGCCCTACGTCGTGGCCTCCGGCGAGATGGGCCCGGTGAGCCGCCACGGCGCCACCGTCAAGCTCTATGGCGACGAGGCGGGCCAGGAGGGCTGGTCGGTCGACAACTTCCTGTTGCTGGAGATCGGCAACGCCTCGGGGACGGTGCGGCACCGGGTGGCGGTCGGCTTCCAGGCCGGCTGCACCGTGGGCACCGAGCAGATCGACGCCCTGGGCGGGCTCAAGTTCGCCTTCGGGCCGGGTGAGGTCGACGTCTCGGCGCTGCTGCCCGAGCACGAGCCGTTCACCCTCAAGGCCACCGTCCTGGACACCGGTGGAGTGGGCAAGGTCACCAACGTCTACGCCATTTTCTCGGCGCCCAGCGGCCGCGTGGTCGCGCCCGAGGACGAGCTGCACGACAAGTGAGACGCCTCGCCGGCCAGCTTGCGTTGGGAAACCTGATCGCGCTGCCGGCGCGAGAGTCGTCGTTGGCCGCCGTCGAACGCTGCGTGAAGGGGGCTGCCGACTACTTCAAGCGGACCGAGGGAGCGCGCCCGGCCAAGGAGCTGGCGGCGGAGCGGCTTTTCGACGCGCTGGCCGATGACCAGCGCCGGCTGTTCGTGGTGGCCAGGAACGACGAGGCGAAATCGCCGGTCGGGATCCTGGATCTGGCGATGGACACCCCGCACCGCGGCGAGGTGACTCTGGCGCTGCTGGCCATCGTGCAGAGCGAGCGGGGCAAGGGCGTCGGGCGCGAGGTGGCCGAGGCGCTCTTCGGAGTGCTGGCCGCGCAGGGCTACCAGACGGTGAAGCTGGGAGTGGCGCCGGGTGAAGACGGGGCGGCGGCCTTCTGGTCCTCGCTCGGGATGTGGGAGCAGGGCGAGGACGAGGGCGTGCGGCTGTTCGAGCTGGGGCTCGCTCGGCGGTAGCGCCTCCGACTTACTCCGCCCGAATGATGGTCAAAGACTGCTCCTGGCCGCCGCGCGAAATGGCGATGACCACCGGCGTTCCCGGTTTTCCTGGAACGCGCTCCATCACCTCCTTCGAGGAGGAAACGGGCACCCCGTCTGCCGCGACGATTCGGTCTCCCTCCAGTACCCCCGCGCGTTCTGCCGGACCATCCTTGGCGAGGGACCCGACGTAGACACCATCCGCACGGTCCTCGAGGCCGACGCCGATCTTTCCGGGAGGAGCACGGAAGCCGTCTACGTTCACGTCGCCCAGGTCAATCGTCTGCCCGCCAAGGATTGCGACGCGGCGCTCCGTCATCCAGCTGCTACCGAACAGGTGGACTGTGTAGTCGCCCACCGGTAATCCATTGATTTCGAATCGGCCGTCACCGTCGCAACGGCCTTCGCCAATCTTGTTGTCGTTCGCATCGGTAGCGGAGGCGCGCCAGAAGTGCCAAGGTTCCTCCGGAGCACGGGAAACCATCCTCCCGACGACCCGTCCGGCCGAGCCGAGCCGGATTTCGGTCTCCGCCTCCCGGCCGGGGATCAAGTTCACGGCTTTCGTCCCGCTTCCCGCCGCTCCAGCATCCACGGACAACACGGCCGGACCTGGCGGAAGGTCGTAGAGCTCAAACTCGCTGTCTGAGAACTCCACCCTCGCCGAGGTGCCAGTCGCTTCAACCCGCAGCGAGAAGTGCTCCACCGGCATTGTTCCGATCACCCGACCGCGCAGCGAAGCCCCGGCCTGAAGCCTGATCGCCAGAGATCTGCTTCCGGCTCGAACTGGTTTGAGCGTAGCCGTGCGCGACTCATTGCTCGCGCGGACGACCAGGACTCGATTGGCCGGCCAACCGGAATCGCGAAGCGTGAAGTGGCCGTCGCTGTTTGACTTGGTCTCTGAGGATCCTGGCGACCAACCGCGTTCATCCGTCACGGCTATCTTGGCGCCAATCGACGGAGTGCCGTCGGGCTCCAGGACATCGCCCTCGAGCAATACAGGTGGATCATCGTCGATGACGAAGTCGTGAGTCGTGGTTTCGCCGGCGACCACGTGGACGACTGCCTCTCCACCGCTCTCTCGATCCTCCGCACAGTGCACTCGGATCCGATGCTCTCCCACCGGCAGATCCATTTCATACCCACCATCGGAGCGGATCTTGGGCGCGAATTCAGGGGTTCCTTTCCACAGGTAGCGCTTCACGCTGTCGCCATCATCCGAAGGCTCCGCCTCGACCGAGCAACTTCGCACCGGAGGGCGATGAGATCGCGTGAGAACGTGCCCCGCAACCCGGCCACTCAGCTTCACCTGGAGATCCAGGCGCGCGACCTGCCCGGGCCTGACCTGCACCATGTCCTCCAGCGGAGCCTCAACAGTGGGAATCACAGCTGTGACCGGCCGGAACCCGGAATCCAGGCTGTCGAGACGGTAGTGCCCGTCCGCGCCGGTGCGGGTTCGCCGTTCGCCAGCGCTCACGAGGACTCCGCCGAGCGGCTGTCCCTCGGCGCCGAGCACCAGTCCCTCGATGGATCCGGATTCGGGTCTGCTGAGCGCGATCGAAACCTTGAATCGGCCGCCGGCAATCAGGCCGATGTCGTCGCGGCTGCCGCCGGAGAATCCATCGCGGTGTGCGGAAACCAGGTAGATGCCGGCCGGAATCCCACTGATCTCGAAGCGCCCCTGTGCGTCCGTCTCTGCCTTTCCCACGTCTTCGGCGAACCAAGATTCGTGCACCGTCACCTCGGCTCCGGCGATTGGGGACTTGGTGCTGCTCTCGACCACCGTTCCCTCCACGGCGGCGCCCGGACCGAGCCTGACGATGACATCATTGCGCGTCATTCCCGCCGTAACCGCGACTGGGCCGGGCGCTCTTCCAGTGAGGGATCCTTGGCGGGCCCAGAGGTGGTAGGCGCCGGCAGGCGCCTCGAGCACGAACTCCCCTTTGGTTCCGGTGCGCGTGCTTTGAACCTCATTGAACGCGAAGCGCCTGGCTGGGCTGGCGAAGACCTCAGCGTCCGCCACGGCATTGCCTCGGTCGTCGAGGACGTGCCCGTTGATGAACGCCGTGGACTCGAGCTCGATCGTCCACTCCTTCTCCGGCGGCACGGCGACTTCGCTTCCCATCCTGCGATAGCCGGGCGCCTCGACCCGCGCCGCGAACTTTCCCTTCGTGAGGCCGGTGAGAATGACCACGCCCTTGGCATCGCTCGACGCACTGATGCGCTCCTCGGCAGGAGCCGCCGCGCGCCGGGGCATCGTCGGATCGAGCAGTTCGAGGGAAACCACAGCGCCGGGAACCGGGTCGTGCGTGCGCCCGGCGATCACGCGGCCAACGAGCTCGACGCCCGCCTTCATTTCCAGCGCGAGGCTGGTCAGCTCGTCGGCAGTCTGGCGCTCCAGGACCACTCGGCTCGGCGCATAGCCGTTCGCGTGCGCCACGACGAGGAATTCGCCGCGGCCGACCTGGAGGCGGGCGCTCCCATCGACTACCGGCGCACTAGCTGCCGAGCTCCATCGGCGCCGGGAATCGACCTCGTCGAGTCGATAGGCGCGCAATTCTCCGGTCGCAAGCGGTGCTCCGTTCACGGTCACCGCAACTACCACGTAGCCGAGGTTCTGCGACGCGCCTTGCGCGGACGGGACCGCGGCTGCCGCTCGGGCCTGCGCCGGCACTTCGGCAGCTCCTGCCTCCGCCTCGGCAGCGATCGGGGCCGCCACATGGAGATGCCAAGCGACCGCGGCGAGTCCTCCGATCACGCCCAAGGCGGCGATCGCTGACCACACGAGAATTGGCCGCTTCAACGAACTACCCCCTCGCTCGCACCCGAGACGGGCGCCGCACCACCCGAGGATCGCGCTCGCATCGGCTCGGCGCAACTGGGCAATTCCGATCTGAGGAATGTCGCGCGCCGGCAGGAGCCGGACGAAGCGAATCGGGCGGTGCTTGAGAGCGACGAGGGCTCCGCTCGCAGCGAGAGGGAAGGTCCGACTCAGACGGCGTCATCGGGAATCTCGCGGCACAGGCGCCGGGCGGCAGCTCGTCCGTCGAGGCGCACCGCGAGTCGAGCGCGGACCTCCTCCTCGGTGGCGTTGGGGTGCCGCTGGCGAATTCCCGCGATCGCCATGGTCCGCACAGCCATGGTGAGCGCCGCCGCCTGGCGCAGCCTCTGAGCCGGCGTCATTGAGCGAAGCAGCTCGTGGTAGCGCCGCAACTGCTCTGGTGAGGTGTCCTCGAACATCGAGGAGAGGTTAGCCCTACTGCCCTGGCCGCACCATGAGAGCGAGGACCAGGCGGCGCCCGAGAACGCCAGTCACCGCGGCAAGATACAGCGCGCCTGGGAGGGCACGATCCTCCAGCCTTTGGGTTCGAAGCCCAACGCTCTATCCAGTTGAGCTACAGGCGCTCGGCTGCGGAATCGCACGCCGTGGGACCGCCGGTGCTGTCTTGGCGATCCGAGAGAAGAGAGGGTGGATGGAGGGGCTCGAACCCACAACCCCAGGAGCCACAGTCCTGTGCTCTGCCAGTTGAGCTACACCCACCGTGCTGCCTTCGCTGCGTCCCGCGTCCTCGACTGCTTTTCGGCGCCGTGGCGCGCCGACCGTCCGCGGCGCCTCCTTATTACCAGAGCCGGGCCCTGGCGCGAGAGAAAAAACGACATCGAGCGCGCCAGGAGGGACTCGAACCCCCTACCTACGGCTTAGAAGGCCGTTGCTCTATCCCGGTGAGCTACTGGCGCCGGTCAACAAGGCCGCGGCAGCCTTCCGACTGCCGCGGCCCCGCTCTATCGGGACGAGAGGATTTGAACCTCCGACCCCCTGCGCCCAAGGCAGGTGCGCTACCAGGCTGCGCTACGCCCCGAAAAAGCCCGACCATTTAAACGGGTTGAACCGGCTTTGCAAGCCGCCTTCTGCCCTACCGCGCCAGCTTCTCCAGGTGCGGCCGCAGCCCCTGGAACGCCCGCGCCCGGTGCGACAGGGTGTTCTTCTCGCCCCCGGTCAGCTCGGCGAAGGTCTTGCCCAGCTCGGGCAGCTCGAACAGCGGGTCGTAGCCGAAACCCTGGCCCCCGCGCGGCGAGAGCGCGATCCGCCCCCAGCACACCCCGGCCACGCTCAGCGGCTCGCGCCCCGGAACGATCAGGCACAGCACGCAGCGGAACTCCGCTCCCCGCCCCTCGAACGGCTTGCCGGAGAGCTCCCGCAGCAGCTTCTCGTTGTTGGCGCGGTAGCGCGCCTCTTCGCTGCTGCTCACCCCGGCGTACCGCGCCGAGTGAACCCCAGGGGCCCCGCCCAGCGCGTCCACGCACAAGCCGGTGTCGTCGGCCAGCACCGCGATCCCCGGCAGCGCCGCGTAGGCCCGCGCCTTCTTGAGCGCGTTCTCCTCCAGCGTCGCCCCGTCCTCCACCACCTCCACCGCCTCGACGTCGGCCAGCGACAGGACCTCGACCGGCAGACCCTTCACAAGCGCCCGCAGCTCCTCGAGTTTTCCCTTGTTGCCGGTGGCGAAGAGCAGCTTCACTTGCCCACCGCCTCCCGCTGCAGCTTGGCCAGCTGGCCGATGCCGTCCAGCGCTAGGTAGAGCATCTGGTCGAAGGTCGCCTTGCTGAAGACCTTGCCCTCGGCGGTGCCCTGGATCTCGATCAGCTCCTGCTTCTCGTTGGCCACCACGTTCATGTCGACTTCGGCGCTGCTGTCCTCGCCGTAGTCGAGGTCGAGCATCGGCTGGCCTCCCACCACGCCCACGCTCACCGCCGCCACCGGCTCGCGCATCGGGTCCTGCAGGATCACGCCCTTGCTGCGCAGCTTGCGGCAGGCCAGCGACAGCGCCACCCAGCTGCCAGTGATCGAGGCGGTCCGCGTCCCGCCGTCGGCCTGCAGCACGTCGCAGTCGATGAGGATCGAGCGCTGCCCGAGCAGCCCCAGGTCGATCGAAGCCCGCAGCGCCCTTCCGATCAGCCGCTGGATCTCCACCGTGCGCCCGGTCTGCTTGCCCTTGGCCGCCTCGCGGCTTCCGCGGGTGTGGGTGGCGCGCGGCAGCATCCCGTACTCGGCGGTGACCCAGCCCTTGCCGCTGCCCATCACGTGCGGCGGGACCTTCTCCTCCACCGACGCGGTGCACAGCACCCGGGTGTCGCCGAACTCCACCAGCACCGAGCCCTCGGCGTGCTTGGTGAAGCCGGGCGTGAACTTCACCGGGCGCAAGTCGCGCACTCCACGGCCACCTGAACGCATGCTGCCTCCTCGCACTCCGACCACGGGTTGGCCCCTCGCCAAGAAGGCGCGCAAGCTAGCGGCGCCCCTGCCCCGGCGTCAAATGGAGAACTTTCCGCCGCCGCCCGCGATTCAGGGCTTGGCGCTGGTCTTGGGCGGTTCGGACTGGCCGGCGCGGCCGGCCAGGAAGGCGCGGATCCCGGCGGCCAGCGAGGCGACGATCTTCTTCTGGTAGGCCGGCTCGGCCAGCTTGGGGCCTTCGGTGAGGTGGGAGAGGAAGCCCACTTCCACCAGGATCGCCGGCATCTTGGCGCCCATCAGCACCAGGAACGGGGCCTGGTGGACGCCGCGGTTGGGCACTCCCAGGTCCTTCACCAGCTGCTGGTGGATGGCATAGGCCAGCGCCGAGGCGTCGCGGTGGGCCTGGGTCTGGGCCAGGTCGTTGAGGATGTTCTCCACCGGGTCGGCGGACTCGGCGGCGGCCCCGGCCTCGGCGTTTTCCAGGGCGGCCACCCGCTCGGCCTGCTCGCCCGAGGCGTCGGCCGACAGGAAGTAGGTCTCCACGCCCCGCGCCGTCTTGCGCGACGGGCTGTTGAGCGGCATCGAGTTGCAGTGGATGGAGATGAAGAGGTCGGGATCGGTGGCGTTGGCCCGGCGCATCCGCTCCTGCAGGCCGACTTCGACGTCGCTGTCGCGCGAGAGACCGACGCGGGCCCCGGCCTTCTCGAGCTCGGCCTTGAGCCGCTTGGCCAGCTCGAGGGTGATCTCCTTCTCCATCCGCTGCTTGGGGCCCGGGGCTCCGGCCTTGGCGCCACCGTGGCCGGCGTCGATCCAGACCGAGGCGGCACGGGCGGAACCGGCGCTCAGCAGGAGCGCCAGCGCGATGAATGGAGCGAGGCGAGGCATCGGGGCCTAGTCTAACAGCCGGGCGCGGATTGCGAAGCGACCGGCCAGGCTCAGGGCTGCGGCCCCACCGCCCCGGTCGAAGGCCTAGCGACCATCCGGTGGACGACGTAGACCGCCAGCCCCACCCCCATGATCACCCCGGTCATCGCCAGCGACTTGAGCTCGATCTTGAGGATCAGCGGGGCCATGGCGGCCAGCGCCAGCAGTGGAATCACCGGCCCCAGCGGAATGCGGAACAGCCGCTTGGCTTCCGGCCGCTTCTTGCGGAACACCAGCACCGACAAGGTGGTGGGCACGTACTGGGTGAACAGCGTGATGATGGTCAGGTCGGCCAGCTGCTTGAAGTCGAGGGCCAGCGTCCCCAGCAACCCGAAGCCGGTCACCAGCAGGATCGCCACGTGCGGAGTCTGGAACCTGCCGTGCCGGGTGGCGACCGCCGCCGGCAGCACGCCCTCGCGCGAGAGCGCCGCGAACAGCTGCGGCCCGACCAGCGCGCTGCCCGAGCAGAAGCCGATCATCGAGATGATCGCCCCGACCCGGATCGCCATGCCGCCCCAGCTGCCGGCGAAGGCCTGCGCCGCCTCGACCAGCGGCGCCTCCGACGAGGTCAGCCCGGGGAGCACCCCGGTGGCCACCAGTTGGATCAGGGCGTAGACCACCGTCGCCCCCAGCAGCGAGCCGAGGATGGCCAAGGGGATGTTGCGCCTTGGGTTTTCGGTTTCGCCGGCCACCACCGCCACGAACTCGAAGCCGCTGAGCGCGAACAGCGCCGAGAAGGTCCCCTCGGCGAAGTGCGAGACGCTGGCCGGCGCCCCCAGCGCGTGGAAGCGGCTCCAGTCGATGAAGAACAGGCCCACGCCCACGAACAACAGCAGCGGCAGCACCTTGGCGATGGTCAGCAGGTCGGAGAAGCGCGCTCCGGTCTTGACCCCCAGGAAGTTGGTGATTCCCAGCAGCAGGATCAGCCCGGCGGAGAAGACCCGCCCGCTCCATTCCGGCAGGGCGAAGGCGCGCGCCACCTCGTCGCCCAGCGCCCGCGATACCGCCGCGTAGCCCAGCACCGCCGACACCAGCACCAGCCATCCCACCCCGAAGCCGACCGCGTCGCCGAAGGCCTCCTTGGCGTAGAGGTAGGTCCCGCCGGAGCGGTCGAACATGCCGCCGACCTCGGCGTAGCTGAGCGCCACCAGCGCGCACATCAGCCCGCAGGCCAGAAAGGCCAGCGGCCCCCAGGCCCCGGCGCCCCCGGCGACCCACTTCGGGACGAAGAAGATCCCGCTGCCGACGATGCCGTTGATGCCGATGCCGATGCAGTCGAAGAGCGTCAGACGCTTGGTCGCGGTCACCAGAAGGGCCCTCCGGGGCCCCGGTCACTGATTTCCTGTGCCGATGGATCGCAGGCTGATCGGATTCAGCCCTTCTTCTTGGCCAGATGGGCGTCGATGAAGCGGGCCACCGCCAGCTCGACGTCGGTGGGCAGGTCCACGAAACGCACGTGGGCGCCGCTCTGGCCCTTGCCCTGGGAGACGCGGATGATCTCGCCCTGGCAGCGGATCTCCCGGTCGTAGCCCGCGATCCGGAAGCGCAGCTCCACCTGGCGGCCGGTGGGGGCGTGGCGGTCGGAGAAGAACACCCCGCCGACGCTGATGTCGCCCTTGTGCTCGACAAACGAGCCGCCTTCCTCCACCGACCGAACCAGCAGCGTGAGCGGAACGCGAGGAGAGTCGCGCCGGTCACCCATGCGCCGCTCGCGCTTGCGAGTGCTGGGGACCTCGGCGTCGATCATATCGTCGCGCCGGTCCCGGCCGCTGCGCCGCTCCTTGTCGTTGGCTGCCATTCCATTGCTCCCGGAAGAAGTCGGAAAACCCGCATTCTTATAGTACGAGTCGCGCGGCGCGTCATGGGCGGCGAGGGCGCCCGGCCGCTCTCAGGCCTGCCGCGCGACCGCCGGCAGGAAGGCTGCCAGCAGGGCCGCGAACCGGTCGCGCACCCGCTCGGCCGTCTCGGCGACCTCCTGGTGCGACAGCGGCTTCTTGCCGATCCCGGCGGCGAAATTGGTGATGCACGAGATCCCCGCCACCTTGACCTTCATGTGCGCGGCGGCGATCACCTCGGGCACGGTGCTCATCCCCACCGCGTCCACGCCCAGGGTGCGCAGCATCCGGATCTCGGCCGGCGTCTCGTAGGACGGCCCGGCCAGCCAGACGTAGACCCCTTGCTTGAGCGGGATCTTCAGCTCCTCGGCCTTCTTCAGCAGCAGCTCGCGCAGCCCGCCGTCGTAGGCGGTGCTCATGTCCGGGAACCGCGGCCCCAGCCGCTCGTCGTTGGGCCCGGTGAGCGGGTTCTGCCCGGAGAGGTTGATGTGGTCGGTGATCACCATCAGGTCCGCCGGCTCCAGATCGTGGCGGATGCCGCCGGCGGCGTTGGTCACCACCAGGGTCTTGATCCCCAGCGCGCACAGGACCCGCGCCGGAAACGCCACCTGCCAGGGCGGATAGCCCTCGTACATGTGGACCCGGCCCTGCATCGCCACCACCGGCTCGCCGCCGAGCTTGCCCAGCACCATCCGCCCGGCGTGGCCCGGCACCGACGAGGTCGGGAACCCGGGGATCTCGCTATACGGCACCACCGTCTTCTCGGCGAAGGTGTCGGCGAAGTCGCCCAGCCCCGACCCGAGGATGATTCCCACCTTGGGGGCGATCGCCGAGCGCTGCCGCACCGCCGCCGCCGCTGCCTGGATCTGCTCGTACAAGGACATTGCCCGATTCTATCGGGGCTCGCCGCCCAGTAAAGAACGCAGCCTGGCGGGCGGCCGGTTTCTTGACTGGCCTGCTACAGTTTTCTACAGCCGGCAACACTTCTCGAGGAGCCGACCATGCAGACTGCCGCCGCGCCCACCCAGCGCCACCCCCGCGTCCAGGCCGATTTCACCGTCACCGTGCAACTGGGCGCCAGGTCCATCACCGCCCAGGGCCGCGACCTGTCGATGACCGGGCTGTTCCTCACCGGGGCGCTGGAGCTGCCGGACAAGGTGCTGGTGCGCATCCCGCTGCCCGAGGAGGGCGGCGAGGTCGCCACCACCTGCAAGGTCGAGCGCCGCGAGAAGCACGGGGTGGCGGTCTCCTTCTCCGACATCGACTGGGAGGACCTGCTGCTGCTGGCCCGCTACGTGTCGCCGCGAATGTGAGAGTTCCAACTCTTCGCCCTCCCACCAGGGCGAGGAGGATTTTCCAATCGCGGCCGATCTCGCGGTACAACTGGCGCGGACGCCCTGCTCTGCCTTCGGCGGAGCGGGCGGGGAGAGGTGAGCGCCATGGCCGAGCTGGTCTTCTTTCGCCGCAGCGAAGAGATGATGCGGGTGCTGCTCGACGGCCGGCGGGTGTCGGTCGGCCGGGGCAGCAGCGTGGACATCCTGGTCCCCGACGCCAGCGTCTCCCGCCAGCAGTTCGCCCTGGAGCGCGACGGGGAGATCTGGCGGCTGCGCGACCTGTCGGGCCGGGGCACCGAGTGCACCGGCGCCAGGGTGGAGCAGCTCAACCTCACCGACGGGATCGACATCGGCCTGGGACAGTGGCGGGCGGTGTTCAACCTGGGCGAGCGGGCCGCCGCCGGCGAGGGCGCCACCCAGCTGGTCGGCGGCGACACCGCGGTCCGCCCCACCTCCTCGGCCTCCCCCTCCGCCCTCCCCGACCGGCTGCTGATCCGCTCCGCGCTCGGCGAGCGCTCGGTGCCCTTCCAGCGGGAGATGACCGTGGGCACCGGCGAGCAATGCGACGTGCGGCTGGAGGACCCCTTCGTCTCCTCGGCCCACCTCAAGCTGGAGCGCCGCGGCGGCTGGGTGGTGGCCCGCGACCTGGGCTCGAAGAACGGGCTCTTCCTCGGCGGGGTGCGGGTGTGGGAGGCGGAGCTGCCGCTCGATCGGCCGCTGCAGATTGGCGAGTCGGAGCTGGTGCTGATCCGGCACCGGGACCAGGAGCCGGTGGCCTTCGAGGGGCTGATCGGCAACGACCCGGTGTTCCGGCGGGTGTTCGAGACGGTGGAGCGCATCGCCCCGTCGACGGCTGCGGTGGCGGTGTTCGGCGAATCGGGGACCGGCAAGGAGCTGGTAGCCCGGGCCATCCACAACCGCAGCCCGCGCTCGGCCAAGACCTTCCTGCCGGTCAACTGCGGCGCCTTCAGCCCGCAGCTGGTGGAGTCGGAGCTGTTCGGGCACGAGAAGGGGGCCTTCACCGGCGCCGAGCGCCAGCGCAAGGGAGCCTTCGAGGAGGCCGACGGCGGCACCCTCTTCCTGGACGAGGTGGGCGAGCTGCCGCTGGAAATGCAGGCCAAGCTGTTGCGGGCGGTGGAGTCGGGCGAGATCAAGCGGGTGGGCTCGAGCCGGCCGATCCACGTCGATGTGCGGGTGGTGGCGGCCACCAACCGCGACCTGCGCCAGGAGATCCGCGAGGGGCGCTTCCGCGAGGACCTCTACTGGCGGCTGACGGTGATCCCGCTGCAGCTGCCGCCGCTGCGGGCCCGCCGCGGCGACCTGCGCCCGTTGATCAGCCACTTCCTGCACATGTTCAGCCCGCCGGGAGCGCCGGTCAGCCTGAGCAAGGAGGCCGAGCAGCGGCTGCTGGACCACGACTGGCCGGGAAACGTGCGCGAGCTGAAGAACACCCTGCACCGCAGCCTGATGCTGCGCCAGGGCGAGCGGATCGAGGAGCGCGACATCCACTTCGACCGCGACCTCGACGCCGGCTTCGTGGCCAGCGAGCCGGCCCCCAGCTACCCCTCGCCGGCCGACGGAGATCTCAACCGGGTCTCGATCCTCAACAAGTCGCTGGACGAGATCGGCGACGAGGCGATTCTCAAGACCTACCGCCGGGTCGGCTCCAAGGCCACCCTCGCCGCCAAGGCGCTGTCGGTCTCGCGGGGCGCGGTCTACCGGCGGCTGCAGAAGCAGGGAGTGAACACCGGGGCCGAGCCGGGCGAGGATTCGGAGGAGCCCTGAGGCCAGGGCGCGGCGCGGCTCACTCGGCCTCGGTCTTGAGGCTGGCCATGATCTGGTCGATCTCCTTCTCCACCGCGCTCGGGGCGTTGAGCGGCCAGGTGGCCAGCAGCACGAAGACCCGGTCCTGGCCGCCGTCGAGGATGGCCACCTTGCCCTTGACCTGATCCTGCACCGCGAAGTCGAAGCCCACCGCGCCCTCGGCCAAGGCGATCGGCACCGCGTCGGTGGTCTCGAAGCCGGTGCGCGTGCGCAGCCCGCTGGTCAGCCGCTGGGCGAACTGGCCGGGGGTGGCCACCGCCGGCGCCACCTGGACCACCACCTGGGCCCCGGAGTCGGCGCAGGCCACCACCACCGGCACCTCGATCGACTCGCTGGCCAGCTCCTCGCCGGTCTTGAAGCTCCAGCACGGGCCGGGGCGGTCGATCTTGAAGTGATGGGTCTTGTCGACGTAGGTCTGCCCCGCTGTCGGCGGAGCTGCCGATGCCACGGGCCCCGCCGGGGCCGGGGCCGGGGCGGTCGCCGCGGGAGGCTCGGCGGTGTTGAGGTCCTCGGGCTCGGGCCCCGGCGGCCGAGTCTGCTGCTTGCTGGCGGCACAGCCCGCCAACGCCATCGCCATCGCCGCCGCCCTCGCCCAGGCCGCCATTGTCCAGGACCTCCGCCAGTGCCCGATTGCTGGAACCTGGGCACCTGTCACACGCCCGGCAATCGGGCGAGCAAGGCAGCTGTCGGGGGGCCTGCGGCGGTGGGCCGAGCGTCGATTGACAAACGCCTGGGGTTGCAGGAGCTTCGCGCGCCATGTCGCGAGCCCACGACCGAGCACTGCAGAAGGCCCAGACCGACGCCCGCCGTGTCCTCGAGCGCGCGACCGGAAGCAAGAGCGAGAGCGCCCACGAGCGGCTGCAGGTGGCGCGGGCCTATCGGGTGCTGGGGGACAGCGCCCAGGCCGCGGCCTGGTACCGCTCGACGGTGGACGCGCTGTCGGCCCTGGGGGAGGCGGTCAAGGCGCTGGCGGTGGCCAAGGAGATGTCGGAGGTGATTCCCCAGGAGCGTCAGGCCTTTGCCTCGCTGGCCGACCGCTTCTCGCGCAGCGCGCGGGACTTCGGCAGCCGGGTGGCCATCCCGCTGGACGCGGTGGCGGTGCCGCTCTCCCCCAAGCTGGAAGAGTCGGTGCTCGACGCCCAGGAGCTGTTGCGGGTCCACGAGGCCGAGGCGCTGGGGGCCGAGCAGGCCGACGGCCCGGCCCGCCCACTGCCAGCGCTGGTCCCGCCCGACGTGCTCCACGAGCTGCACGCCCGCGGCGAGATCGAGCTGTTCGACGAGGACGGCAATCCGGTCGATACCGCCGAGGCCGAAGAGGTGGTCGACGACGAGATTGAGGTGATCGAGGAGTCGCGGGCGGCCGATCCGGAGAAGGTGATCTACAGCCTGCAGCGGGTGCCGCTGTTCGCCGCCCTGGACCGGGCCTCGTTCGTCTCGCTGGCGCGGGCGGTGATGCTGCGCACCTTCGCCGACCGCCAGTACGTCTTCCACGAGGGCGAGCAGGCGGACAGCTTCTTCCTGGTGGCCGAGGGCTCGCTGGAGATGGTGCGCCGCAGCCGGGCCAACCGCGAGCTGGCGCTGCGCCACTTCGAGGAGGGCGAGGTCTTCGGGCTGTTCGGGCTCTTCGCCGGCCAGCACCGGGCGGCCAGCGTGCGGGCGATCGGGCACGCCGCGGTGCTGGAGATTCCGGCCAGCGCCCTCAACGAGGTGGTCCGCCGCCACCCCGAGGCTCGCAAGACGCTCTCCGCCTTCTACAAGGAGCGGCTGCTGGAGAACTTCCTCGCCGCCTCGCCGATCTTCGAGGACCTGAGCGCGGTGGCCCGCGGGCTGCTGATCGGCCAGTTCCGCGATCGCGCCCTGGCCAAGGGCGAGAAGGTGGTCTCGCCGGGCGAGGTCTTCAACGGGCTGTTCCTGGTGATGTCGGGGACGGTGCACGTCGAGAGGCGGGTGGGCGGCGCCCACGAGCAGAAGCTGGCGACCCTGACCCGCGGCCACTTCTTCGGAGTGGTGTCGGCGCTCTCCGGCTCGCCCTGCCGCTGCACCATCGCCTCGTCCGAGGCGACGATGCTCACCTACCTGCCGCAGCGCGCGTTCAACGAGTTCATCAAGGACTACCCGGTGCTGCGCACCCTGCCCCAGCGGCTGGCCGCCGAGGGAATGCTCGCCGACAAGGACGTGTTCGTCGGGCACCTGGGCATCCCGGGGATGTCCTGAGAGCCGCTTCGCGAAGGGGCGCCCGTTGGACTTCGGCAAGCTCTTGGCCATCGCCGCCGCCGTGGCGCTCGGCCTCTTCTTCTGGGACAGCGCCGCGCTCTTTCCGCTGAAGCTGTTGGTGGTGCTGATCCACGAGTCGGGCCACGCGCTGGCGGCCAAGGCCGTCGGCGGACAGGTGGTCTCGATCTCGATCGATCAGTTCCAGGGCGGGCTGTGCCGGTTCGCGGTGGCGCCCGGGAAGCTCAACGAGATCGTCACCAGCTCCGCCGGGTACCTGGGCAGCGCCCTGGGCGGCGCGGCGATGCTCTACCTGACACTGCGTCTCAACTCGGGCAAAGCGGTGCTCTTCGGACTGGCGGCCATGGCGACGGCAGTCGGCGGGCTATGGGCTCGGACGCCGTTCACCCTCGCGGTCTGCGCCGGCCTGGCGATCGCGTTCTTCGCCGCCGCCAGGTGGCTGCCCGAAACCGCCGGCCAGTTGCTGGCCTTTTTCGTGGCCGTGTTCTGCGGCCTCTACGCGCTCTTCGATCTCAAGGACGACCTGTGGAGCGGCGCGCGCCGCGCCCACAGCGACGCCGGCCTGCTCGCGCGAGCGACCCACGT
Organism: Myxococcales bacterium; assembly: GCA_037442205.1. Taxonomy (GTDB): domain Bacteria; phylum Myxococcota; class Myxococcia; order Myxococcales; family UBA5297; genus JBBIQS01. Next base: position 14,543 of record JBBIQS010000017.1, on the reverse strand, counting down.
TCCCTCGGCGTTCTGGGCCGGCCTATGGACCCTGCTGGCGGTGGCGATGCTCGGCTTCGCGATCTCCCGCGGGGCCCGGAGCTCCGGGGCCTCGCGGTCGCCCGCGCTCAAGACTCGCGCCGGGTAGAACAGCCCCTCGGCTCCGCTTTGCTACGCTCGGGATGACCGGGTTGGCCGGTCGTTCGAGCTGGGGGCGTCGATCCCGGCCCGCCGCAGGACCTCGGTCAGCTCAGGCGTCAGCGGCGCCTCCAGCGTCACCCGCTCGCCTTTGATCGGGTGGTGGAAGGTGATCCGCTGGGCGTGCAGGAACATCCGCTTGAGGCCCAGCTTGGCCTTGAGCTCGCGGTTGAAGGGGAAATCGCCGTGCTTGCGGTCGCCGGCCACCGGGTGGCCGATGGCCGCCATGTGCCGGCGGATCTGGTGGGTTCGCCCGGTCTCGATGGTGCACTCGACCAGCGTCACCAGCGCGCCGCGGCCCAGCACGCGGTAGTGCGTCACCGCCTCCTGCATGTTGATGCCGCGCTGCTGCTTGCTCTTGAGCGTCTGCTCGTGCTCGGAGAGCGGCAGGTCGATCGTGCCGCGATCCTTCTCGATCTTGCCCTTCACCAGGGCGAGGTAGCTCTTGTGGGCGCTGCCCTCGGTGAAGATCTCGGTGAAGCGGACCATCGCCCGGCGGGTCTTGGCCACCAGCAGCACGCCGGAGGTGTCGCGGTCGATGCGATGGGCGGGCGAGGCGGCGAACTCGTTGCGCACCGCCCGCGGCCCCAGGTAGGCGCGCACCTCGTCGACCACCGTCCCGGACTCGATGCCGCTGCCGGGATGGACCGCCATCCCCGACGGCTTGTCGATGGCCAGCATCGCCTCGTCCTCGAACAGCACCTTGAGCGGCTGGCGCGACGGCCGCGGCGCGCCTTCGGATTCCGGGCGCGCAGTGAGCAGCTGCTCCTCGTCGCCGCGGATCACCACCACGTCGCCGGCCTGCAGCAGCTGCTCGGGCTTGCCGCGGGAACCGTTCACCCGGACCTTCTTGGTCCGGAACATCTTGTAGACGTGGGAGAGGGGCACGTCGCGCAGCAGCTTGCGCACGTACTTGTCGAGCCGCTGGCCGGCCCCGTCCTCGCTGATGGTCCGCTCGATCATGTTGGGCCGCGGACATTAGCCCAAATCGGCCATCGCCTGCCACGAGGCGCTTGAGAGGTATGCTCCAGTCCATGCCGCGCCTTGCCCTGCTGCTGTGCCTGGCCCTGCCCGCCCTCGCGCTCGCCGAGCCGCCGACCGTCGCGGTCCTCTACTTCGACTACGACGGCCAGGCCGAGGACCTGCGCGTGCTGCGCAAGGGGCTGGCCCAGATGCTGATCACCGACTTGGGAGGCTGCGAGCTCAAGGTGGTCGAGCGCGCCCGGCTTCAGGAGGTCGTCGAGGAGCTCAAGCTCGGCCAGTCGGGCAAGGTCGACGCCGCCACCGCGGCCAAGGTCGGCAAGCTGCTGGGGGCGCGGTACCTGGTGATGGGCGGCTACTTCGAGTTGGGCGGGCAGCTGGTGGTCAACGCCCGGGCGGTGCAGACCGAGACTGCCGCAGCCGTCGGGACCGCCAGGGCCCGCGGCAAGCCCGAGGACTTCTACGAGCTGGAGCAGAAGCTCGCCGCCGACCTCTGCGCCTCGCTGGCCAGGCTCCCGCCGCCGCCGAAGCCCGCCCACGATTCCCAGCCCGACCGAAAACTGCCCGCCAAGGCCGCGGTCCGGTATTCGAAGGCGCTCGACGCCATCGACCGCAAGGACACGGCGACGGCCCGCCGGGAGCTCGAAGCGGTGGTGAAGGAGCAGCCTGGGTTCGCCCTGGCCGCCACCGACCTGGCCAACCTGGTGCGTTAGGGTCAGCGGCGGCAGCGGCCCCGAGCCCGCGCGTCCCCGAGATCGAGTGCCCGGCAGAAGGCGGCATTGGCCGCTTCCGCTTCGCGAGAGGCGGCCTCGCTGCTCCCGCGCCTGGCCTCGGTGGCCGCCATGCGCTCGTGCAGCATCCCCAGGGTGAAGTGGGCCTTGGGGTCGTCGGGCTGCGCCGCGAGCACCTGGCGAATCAGAGCGAAGGCCTCCTCGTCGCGCCCCTGCTGGAACCGGAGCAGCGCCAGGTTGGACTTGGGCGAGAGGAAGCCCGGGGCATCGGCCAGCGCCGCCTGGTAGCGCTTCTCCGCCTCCTCCAGAGCGCCGTGCAGGAGCGCGTAGTTGCCCGCCAGGTTCTCGGCGGCCGCAAAGCCAGAACAGGCCAGCGCGGCGGAGCCGACGTGACCTTCGCGCGCGCCCTTGTCGAAGGCAGCTCGGGAGACCAGGTAGGCCGCCTCGGCGCTGTCGCCCTCGTGCGCGCGCACGGCTTCGAGCGCGGAGGCGTCGCCTCGCGAAGCCGCCGCCAGGTTCTTCAGGAGCTCGAGAGACTTCTCGCGGCAGTTCGCAGGAGGAGGCGGCTCGCGGCGCAGGACAAAGGCCTCGTCGATCTCCCGTCGATGGCGGTCAGCCGCAGCCCTCTCCGTCGCCGAGGAGCGCCAGGCCCAGAAGGCGCCGGCTGAAACGAGCACGCCGAGGGCCGCGGCCAGGGCCCAGGCTCGAGTCGCGTTCTTCGGCGAAGGCGCACTCGCTTGGCTGCGCGGGGTCGGGGCAATGCGGGCCAGGGTCGGGCCGCTCTCGTCCTCCGCGGGCATCGAGCTGGTCACCGGCGCCGGGCCGAGCCGCGCCAGCGCGCTCGAGAGTGCCTGGGCGAAGTCGGCCATCCTCGCAAAGCGCTCCTCCCGTCGCTTGGCGGTGGCGGTCTGAATCGCCAGGTCGACGCTCGGATCGATCGCGAGGTGGGGAGCGGCCTGGGATAGCCGCGGCACCGGCACCGAGAGCTGCAGCCGCATCAGCTCGGAGATGGACTGCGAGTCGAACGGGCTCTTGCCGGTGAGGGCCTCGAAGAGCACCAGCCCCAAGGCATAGATGTCGACGCGGTGGTCGAGCGGCTGTCCCTCCACCTGCTCGGGCGCCATGTAGCGGGGCGTCCCGGAGACCGCGCCGGGAGTGGTGAGCCTGCCGCCGCCATCGGCGAGCTGGGCCAGTCCGAAGTCGAGGACCTTGGCGTGCCAGCCGCGGATCTCGCGCGCCAGCATGATGTTCTCGGGCTTGAGATCGCGGTGGACGATCCCCGAGGCGTGCGCCGCCGAGAGGACGTCGGCAACCTGCAGGACGATGTCCAGCGCCTCGCGCGGCGGCAGCGGCCCCTGGCTCAGCACGCGCCGCAGGTCGCTGCCCTCCACATACTCCATGCTGATGAAGAGCCCGCCCTGCTCGTCCTGGCCAAAGTCGTGGAGCTGGATGGCATGGGGATGGACGACTCGGGCGTAGGAGCGGGCCTCGTTGTGGAAGCGCCGCGAGATCTCGGGATCGGCGGAGAAGGTGGGGTGCAGGAACTTGATCGCCACCTTCTGGCCGACTCCGGCGTGCTCGGCGAGGTAGACCACGCCCATCCCGCCCTGGCCCAGCCGGCGCAGCAGGCGATACTTGCCAGCGACCAGCCGCCCCACCAGCGAGTCGGTCGTCGGGGAATCGGCCAGCACTCGACCGCAACCCGGGCAGGACGCGGCGGTCCCCGAGAGCTCAACGCCACAGTGTTGGCAGCGCGCGGACGGAGTCATCGCCTCGGCACCCGGAAGGTCCCCTCGCTCAGCTCGAGCTGCCTGCGAAGCGGCTCGCCCTCGCGCTTGAAGGTGGCGCGGTAGTTTCCTTGGTCGAACCCATCCCTCCCTGAGTCCGCGGACAGAGATCCGAAGCAGTCCCCTTCGAGCGTCGAGCCGTCGTAGCGCCTCCACGTCGCTCGCTTGCACATGAACGAGCCCGCACCCGAGCGCTTGAAGGCGAGGCTCAAGCTCTCGTCCTGCCCCGACTTGCGGCCGCTCACGGTGAGCGCCTCACCGCCGTCGGAGAGCGAGGAGCCGAGGTCGCTCGACAGCTCGAGGCTCCAATCGCGATCGAGCTTGGAGTACATCCAGACCGCGGTCTTCTCGACGTCGCCGAGCGAGCACCAGGGGGCGTAGTTCTTGTGGTAGCCGCGCAGATCGCCGACCGAGCCGCCCGCGGCGAGGTAGCGCGCCCACCAGCGCTGCGAGGACTCGCAGTCGTCGAGCTTTGCTGCGGCCATCGCCAGGTCGCGGTAGACGCCAGCGAAGGCGCTGCGATTGCGCGGGGTGATCTGGCAGGCCTTCTCGAGCTCGGCGGCCAGGGCGGAGAGCCCTGCCAGCCCCTCGCGCCCGAGGCGGAAGTCGAGGGCCGCGGAGAGGCCCTTGCGGATGTCCATGTCGTCCTTGCAGCCTTCCGCGAGCGCCTTGGCCCAGCTCTCGCGCAAGGAGCGCTGGTGGTCGTGCTCGGCGCCGGCGATGCGGCGGATGCGCCGCTCGATGGCCGCAGCCCGCGCCGAGTTCGGAAAGAGGTCCAGGATGCGCTGTAGCGCAGCCGCGGCTTCGTCGTCCTGGCGCAGCTGTTCCAGCACGTCGGCCTTGGCGTCCAGCAGCCCGATGGCCTCCTGCTCGGCGAGGGTACGCGCGGGGCCATCCGCCGCCTTGGCCTTCTTCTCCGCCGCGTCCGCCAGGCGGTCCAGATCGGCCATGGCGCTCTCGCCAAGCACGGAGTCCTGCTCCACCGGCGCCGGGGCGACCGCGTAGGTCGAGTCGCCGTCCTTCACCGTCCCGAGCATGGCGAACCGCACCCAGGTCTCGATCGCGAAGACGGGGCTGCCCAGGCCATGCAGATCCCCGAAGCTCGCGCTCCGGGCCAGCTCATCCAGCTGCGGATCGCCCTTCGGCGAGCGCCCTGGGAAGCGCCTGGCGAATAGCTCGGTCTCCTCGGAGAGGGACTGCAGGTTCTGGGCATAGGCCTCCACCAGCGCGCCGACCGCCTTCTCCTCGCCCTTGAGCGGCACTTTCAGCCGATCGTCGTGGCGGCTCAGGTGAGACCTCATCACGCGGGCCAGGTAGCCCGCCCGCACCAGGCGCATGCGGAGCACCTGCCCCATCGAATCCTCGTCGCGCTCTTCGAAGGGCGGCATGGGCACCGCCAGCACCGCCTCCGCGCGACGGCCCAATTCGGTGACCGCTTCGGTGACCATCTCCGAGCGCCGCTTGCGGCTCTCCTCCAGTGCCTTGAGGATCTGATCCTTGCGCTCGCGGGCGAGCAGGAAGGTCGGGGACTTGGAGACCACCTGCTGCAGGGCCGCCCTCGCCTCCTCCTCCTTGCCCTGGTCCGACAGCTCGATGGCCTTGGAGTAGTCGAGCAGCGCCTCCAAACTCGGCACCTTGACCCGGCGCCGGGCAGCGAGGTTCTTCACCTTGAGGTCGATGCCGGCGGTGATCTTTTCCACCAGCTCCTGCTCGAGGTCGAAGACCTTGTCCTTGGGTCCGCGGGCGGTGGCCGAGGCGACGGCGACCCCGCTTTCCACCTTGATCAGGCGAGCGTCGAGCCGCATCTCGCCCTCGGAGATCGCCACCGAGCCGGTGAGCAGGAACTGCGCTCCCACCAGCTTGCCGATCTTCGCCGCGGTCACCGGGTCGAAGCTCCTGGAGCTCTGGAGCCTGAGCTCCTCCATCACCGACTCGAGCTTCTCGCGCTCCACCACCGTGACCCCGTCCCAGGCCACCAGGTCGGCGATGATCATGTCCGCCAGGCCCTTGCGCAGCGTTTGGTACTCGGGGCCGGTGTGGTTGTCGAAATAGAGGACGGTCAGCACCGGGCGAGCGGCGGGCTGGGAGGCGGCGAGCGCGGCGAGCAGCAGCGCTTGGGCGAACATCGTGGACTCCCGGGCAAATGGCGCGGACGCCCGCAACATAGCCGATGAGGCGCCCTTCGGCCGGCAGCCACCGCGTCCGCCTCCCGAGGGAGCAATCCTTTGGCGCAAGCCGCCGCCGCCGACGTTAGAATCGCGCGATGCGAACCGCGACCCTCCTCCTCGTGCTCGGCGCCCTGGGCGCCTGCAACAGCCGCAACCCGCCCCCGCCTGGCCCCGCGGCCAACAGCCTGCCCGGCAAGAACCAGGTCGTTCGCATGGGCAGCCCGGCCGCCGGCGCCGCCATGCCGGCGATGGCCGATCCCCAGAGGATGCCGGCGCTCGAGGGTATGGCCGAGGCCCCGCAGGCGCCCCAAGCCCCTCAGGATCCGCTGGCTGAGGCCGACGAGCTCTTCAACGAAGCCATGATGGCCCACGAGTCGAAGGCCCCCGAGGCGCCGGCGGCCATCTCCGCCGCGCTGGCCGCCTACCAGAAGCTGGATCTCAAGGGCGACGCCGACGGGAAGTACCACCTGGCGCTGCTGCAGCTGGCCAAGGGCGACCTGGCGGCGGCGCGCGCGACCCTGGACGAGATCCTCGCCGCCGTCCCTGATCACCTGCTGGCGCTGGGTGCCTCGGCGCAGGCCGCCGCCAAGGCCAACGCTCCCAAGGTCGCCGCCGCCCGCTGGGAGCAGTACCTCCAGAACCTGGAGCCGAAGAGGAACGCCCGCAGCGAGTACGAGCACCACGCCGCCATCCTGCCCATCTACCAGCGCGAGGCCGAGGCGTTCCTGGTGAACCAGGGGCAGAAGAAGAACTAGAGCGCGCTCAGGCCAGCGGGAGGCGGATCGCGAAAGTGCTGCCTTCGCCGAGGCGGGACTGGACAGCGACAGTGCCGCCGCTGGCCTCGACGATGCGCTTGACGATGGACAGCCCCAAGCCGGTTCCCGGCGTCTCGCGCGTGCGCGCCGCGCGATAGAAGGGGTCGAAGGCCTGGTTGATGTCGTCGGTGGACATGCCTTGGCCGTTGTCGCTCACCTTGAGCAGGTAGCCGTCGCGGTCGCAGCTTCCGGCGATCTCCACCTTGGCGGTGGCCCCCGGGCGCCGGTACTTGATGGCATTGTCCAGCAGGTTCCACAGCGCCTGGCCGAGCAGCCCTTCGTTGCAGCGCACGCTCGCCGGGTCGATGGCGGCGCTCAGCGCCACCCCTTCCTCCTGGAGCCGCGACGCCAGATCCTCGCGCACGCGCTCGACCGCGAGCGCGACGTCACAGGCCCCGCTGTGGAGCTGCCCTCCCAGCCGCGAGAGCGCCAGCAGGTCTTCGATCAGGCTCTCCATCCGCTGCAGGCCGCGCTTGAGCATGTCCGCAGTGGACACCTCGGCGGGCGCCTGCTTGGCGAGCTGGGCTCCGGCCATGCCGACAAGGGTGAGCGGGCCCCGCAGGTCGTGGGCCACCCGGCCGGCGAAGGCGTCCAGCTCGCGGTTGCGCAGCTCCAGCGCCGCCGAGTACTGGCGCAGCTGCTCTTCGTGGGCGTGGACCCCGCGAGAGATCCCCACCCCGACCAGCAGCGTCAGAACGATGCCGGCCGCCGCCATGATGCCGAAGAGGGTCGACGCCGACCGGTGCAGCTGCCCGACCTTCAGCTCGGCCATGGCGGCGTCCTCGCGGTTGACCCGCACCAGCACCGCCAACAGCTGATCCATGTCGGTGAAGCGGCCCTCCAGCTGGAGCAACGCGTCCCGGGCCGCGGCGTCCTCGTTGAGCTTGGACAGCCGCAGCACCTCGTGCAGCGGCCCGCGGGTGGCGTCGACCTGGGCGGTCAGCGCCTTCCAGACCTGGGCCTCTTCCGGAGCGGAGACCATGGCCGAGTAGTCTTTGGCGGCGGCATCGAAATCCAGCTCGAGCCGGCGGATCTGCTCCTCCAGCGAGCTCATGTGCTGGCCTTCGCGCTCGAAGATGTGCCAGGCGATCAGGATGCGGATCTGATCGGTGTCGCGCCCCATCCGGTCGGCGAGGAGGATGCTCTCTTCGGTGTCGCCGACGATGGAGCGGGTGGTCTCCTCGACCTGTGCGGCCCGGCGCATGGCCACCAGCGAGGTGGCGGTGAAGAGCGCGGCGATCCCCACGAAGGCCGCCATCAGCAGGCGCCGGTTTCTGCCGCTCGCTCGGCTGGAAGGGGACGCTTGGGGCAATCAAGACCTCGCAAACAGCTGCTTTGGGGTCGATCTAATGGGCTCCCCGAGGAAATACCGCTGCGCGGCAGGCCCGCGCAATTTGGGTCGCTGCTTCATCCTTTGGAACTGTGTAAGATATCTCGTCTTTTTCACCGAGGAACCAATGGCCCCGAAGCCTGCGATTTCGTCCTTGCGACTCCTCCGCCGGTCTCTGGCTTTGGCGGGGCTGCTGGCAGGGCTCATGATCCCGGCCAGCTCCCAGGCGCTCAACAAGCTCAACAACTGGAGCTTCGAAACTGCGCCCGGCGCTGGCGACTGGGCGCTGCAGTCGACGGCCGCCCCGCCGGCCAAGAACTTCGGGAACTGGGGCTCGGGCAGCAGTCCCACCCCGGAGCTGGGCACCAAAATCTTCCGCGGCGAGTGGACCGCCAACGGCAACGGGCAGCTGGCCACCGGATCCATCACGCAGCCGGTGACCATCGGCGCCCCGGTCAATGCCTTCCTGCGCGGCTCCTATCAGTCGACCTCGAGCAACGCCGCGGTAACCGCCTACACCTTCAGCATCGACTTGTTCGACAGCGCCGCCATCCCAACCTCGCTGATCAACCTGGTCACCATCAACAGCACGGCGGCAATCAACGACAACAACGTCTGGACGCGCAACAGCACCGCTGCTACCCCGGTCAGCCTGCCCGGCGGCACCTTCAACCTGAGGGCCGCCTGGTCGGTGGCGCTGGACAACAACGGCAACCAGGGCGCCTTCATCGACGTCCTCGATCTCAACGTTTCTCCCAGCGGGCTGTCGGTGAACTTTGTGCCGGGGAGCACCAACATGGCGCTGTCCTGGACCGCGAGCGCGGCCGGGACCGGCGCGCTCGGGCTGAGAGCTGCCAATCCCTACCAGGTCTACCGGGGCGTGGTGGCCTCGACGACCACTCCCCTCGCCTTCAGCAGCGGCACCGGCTACACCGACACCACCACCCTTGGAAACTCGCAGTACTACTACCAGGTCACCGACTTCGACACGGGCTCCGGAGCGCGACTGGCCGAGGAGTCGCCAAAGTCGGTGGTGGTCGGTCCGGTGTTGACCTGCCCCGACGTCCCGACGGCGCTGACCTTCACCGCCAACAGCACCTCCATCACTGCCAACTGGCTCGCACCCGCGGGCGGCGCCGACTCCTACAAGGTCGAGCGCTCGACCAGCGCCGCCGGGACCTACACCGTGCTCAACGCCAGCCCGATCGTCGGCCTCACCTACACCGACAGCGGCCTCGGCTGCGGCCAGACCTACTACTACCGGGTGCGGGCCACCAATACCTCCTGCGACGGGGCCTCCACCCTTCCCGTCGCCGCCACCACCACCGCCTGTCTGACCACCACGGTCGGGGACGGACTGAGCGTGGCCAATGCCGCTCCCTGCCCGGGAAGCGGGGCGGTGGTCATCGACGACTTCGTGGTCAGCGGGGCCACCGATACCATCACCGCTGTGCAGGTGACGATGTCGGCCAATAGCTACAAGGCCCTCAGCCTGATCGAGGTCGTCGGCACCACCGCCACTCCCACCGTCTACGGCTCGGTCGCCAACCCGATTGCAGACGTGCTCTCCATCTCGGTGTCACCGTCGATCCCGGTCACCAGCTCGCAGACCCACTACGCCCTGCGCATCACTCCGGGGACGCACTCGATGGTTGCGGGAACCTACGCCGTCACCGCGCGAGTCACCGGCATCACCTCGGGCTCGAGCCACGTCACCTCGGTCAACGACGCCACCAGCGCCACCATGGCCATCGACAACCTGGCGCCCCAGCCTCCGCCCTCGGTCACCGCAGCCACTGCCGACAGCCAGATCACCCTCAATTGGACGAACCCCACCGCCGACTTCAACAGCGTCATGGTGCTGCGTTCGACCTCTCCGATCACCGCCATTCCCGCGGCAGGCATTAGCTATGCCCTGGGCAATTCGATCGGCGGAGCGAGCGTGGTGCTGGTCAGCAGCAACGCGACCACCTTCGTCGACACCAGCGTGACCAACGGCACCAGCTACTACTATGCGGTCTTCGCCGCCGACAGCTGCCTCAACTGGTCGGGGCCGGCCCTCAGTGGCCCGTACACCACGCACGGCACGCTTTTCATCGGCGACTTCTTGTCGGGAGGGGCCAATCCGCCCTCGCAGACGGCCTGCCCGGGCTCCGGCCCCGCCGATCTCGATTACTTCACCCTCGCCACCTCCGCCGGCCCGGACACCGTCACTGGGCTGACGGTGACTCTCTCGAGCGGAAGTGCCGCTGCGCTCTCGCTGGTCGAGATCACCAGCAATGACTCGGCCACGGTCTACGGGACTGCGACGATTCCCTCCTCACCTACCTCGGACACCATCACCGTCGGGACCTCTATCGCCGTGAGCCCCACCGCGGTCCAGTACCGCGTTCGAGTCACTCCGCGCGGCTACGCCCTGGCAGCCGGCCTGTACGCCGTCTCGGGCCGGGTCACCGCCGCCCAGTCGACCGTGTCGACCGCTACCTCCGCCAGCGACAGCGGCAGCGCCACCCTGACCATCAACCGCCAAGCCCCGGCGGCCGCCACCTGGGGCAGCAACGCCGCCCTGGACACGAAGGTCGACCTCGCCTGGACTGCCCCCTCCGGCGCCCAGGTGCTCATCCTGCGCAGCACCTCTTCGACCGCCACCCCGACCGACGGGCAGAGCTACAGCGTCCCTTCGACTATCGGGGCCTCGACGGTGATCCTGGCGGGCGCCGGCACCGGCACCCTAAGCGACACCGGGCTGACCAACGGCCAGGACTACTACTACTCGATCTTCACCTTCGACAGCTGCCACAACTACTCGACCGGCGTCGCGGCCGGCCCTCTCAGGCCGTCGCCTCCCACGACCTACCTTGCCGACGGGAACGACCCCGCCAGCATCGCGGCCCCGGGCATCTGCCCGGGAACGCAGCCAGTGTTCCTCGACGCCTTCACCCTGGGCACCAACCGCGGCACCGACGCGGTCACCGGCATCACCGTCACCCTCAAGAACGGCACCTTGCCCGCCATCGCCCTGCTGGAGATCGTGGACAATGCCGGCAATTCCGTCGGCTCGGTCGCCAACCCGACCTCCAACCCGGTCACGGTCCCGGTCTCCCTGACCGTCGGGACCACGCCCAGCGCCTTCCGGATCCGCATCACCCCGAAGTCGGCCTCCGCCATGCCGCCCCCCTCGGCGGGCCAGAGCTACGACGTGACCGGCACCGTGACCTCGGTCGCTTGCTCCAACGTCCTGTCGGGCAGCGACCCCGCCAGCGCCACGGTCACCATCGACAATCTGTCCCCGCCGGATCCCATCCGGACCACGGTCGTCGTCGGCGACAAGCAGATCACCCTGAACTGGAACAACCAGGGCAGCCCGGCCGGCGTACTGCTTGTGCGCGACCTCACGCCGATCACCGTCAGCCCGACCGAAGGGACCAATTATCTCGCCAGCCAGACCCTCGGAGGGTCGGCCAAGGTCGTCTACGTCGGGCTGGCTGGCACCTTCACCGACACGCAGGTCGTCAACGGCGTGGCCTACTACTACAAGCTCTTCGCCTACGACTCCTGCGGCAACTACAGCTCCGGGAGTGCCTACGATCCGCAGACCCCCGCCGCCTCGGTGACCACCATCGGCAATGGCGTCGACCCGCCGGATGCCAAGCTGTGCCCCGGCGGCAGCGCGGTCGTCATCGACTCCTTCACCGTCAAGTCTTCGAGAGACCCGGACACCATCACCGCCTTCAAGGTGCAGCTCAAGCCGGACGGGAGCTGGCAGGGGATCGGCCTCGTCCAGATCTACTCCGTGGATACCGGTGCCCTGGTGGCGACGGCGATCAACCCGACCGGCGACGTCATCTCCTTCGACCCCCTGCTGGCCAACATCTCGGTTCCCACCGTCGGCGAGCGGGCCTATCAGATCCGCCTGACCCCGCGCAGCCACGCGGCGATGCCCCCGCCGCCGGGAGCCACCTTCGCCATCACAGCCACGGTCAGCGACTTCACCTCCAACTCCGGCGGCAAGGGCCTGAACGACTCCAGCAGCGCCGCCCTGACCATCGACAACGAGTCTCCTTCGTCCCCGACCGACGCCGCGGTGGTCGAGGGCACCGACGAGTCGGTCAGCTGGCTCAACCCGACTGATCCCGATTTCGACGGCGTGATCCTGGTCCGGGGAGCCCTTGGGCTGCCGCTCGAGGGGACGGGCTACAAGGTCGGCGACGCCATCGAGACCAGCACGGTGATCTACGCCGGCACCCAGCAGCAGCACAGCGAGGTGGCCGCCGCCGGCACCCCCTACCGCGTCTTCGCCCGCGACACCTGCGGCAACTACTCGGTGGCGGCGCTCGCCAAGGTCCAGCCTACTGCCGACGCCGGGACCGCGGAGATGCACTCCTACGACGTCGGGGGCTGCGGCTGCCAGACCGGCGTCGCCTTGGCGCCGGCGGCCGTGCTGCTGGCCTTCGGCGCGCTGGCGGTGCGCCGGAATCGAAGGAGGGGCGCGGGGCGCTGAGGGAGAAGGAACTGCAGCCCGAGGGGCCTCCTGCCAGGCCCTCGCCACGCTGCCGGCATCTCGCTCGGCAGCGCGGAAGCCGTCTACAATAGCGAAGTGCCTCTTTCCGAGCACCGTCCCATGTCCCCGACCCTGAATCGCCACAGTCTGCTGTTGCTGGGCCTCCTTGCCGCGCCCCTCGCGGCGCCGGCCCAGGAGATGGGGCTCGACCTGACCGAGGAAGCGCCGGCGCCAAAGCCGGCCCCCAAGCCTCGCCCCCAGCCGAAGGCCGAGCAGCCTCCGCCGAGCCACGGAGCGGAGCTGGGCCTGGATCTGGGCGCGAGCCCGCCGCCCCGGGTCGATTACCGCCCCCCGCTGGCGGTGCTGGGGGTCTGGAGCTTGCCGCTGCCGGGCGCGCCCGGGCATGTGGATGGCGGGCGGGCAGAGCGCCTGGCGGAGGCCTTCGTCAAAGGAGCCCAGGCGGCGCGCTCCTTCAAGAGCGTCCTCGACCCGTCGCAGGTGGCGCGGAAGCTGGCCGGCCACACCGCTGAGCTCTCCGGCTGCACCGCCGCCAACTGCTTCGAGGAGCTGGCCGAGACGCTCTCGGTGGAGCGGGTCTTCTCCGCCCAGATGCTGTTCGGCGAGCGGGAGATCACGGCGCGGCTGCTCGCCTACGACCGGGGAACCGGCGAGGTGAAGCAGGTGTCCCTCAGCGAGCCGGGCAAGGCGCTCGGGCTGGAGAAGCAGGTCTGGGACGCCTACCAGAAGCTGCTCAAGGGGCTGGCGGTGGAGCTGTCCCACCTGCACGTCACCTGTCAGTCGGACAAGGCCATCGTCACTCTCGGCGGCCGGCCGCTGGGCAGCGGGACGGTGGACGTGCTGGTCAGCGCTGGCCGCTACCAGCTGGCGGTCAGCGATCCCAGCTACCTGCCCTACCAGACCTCGGTGGTGCTCGAGCCCAGGGGGAGCAGCGAGATCGTGGCCCCGGCCAAGCCGCTGCCCACCCCGGTGGATGCCGACCTGCAGGCGGCTCTGCGGGCCGACGCGCGCCGGGCAGGCTCCGGGAGCCTGGCGGGGCGCCCGAGCGTCTGGCTCGCCGGGGCCGGCGCGGCTGCCCTGCTCGCCGGGGTCGGCTTCGGCGCGATGGGCGGATCCTTCGAGCGTCGGGCCTGGGACTCCAACGGCGACGGGGTGATCGACATCACCCGCGCCGAGGCGGTCGCCGCCCGCCGCTACGGCAAGATCGCCAACATCCTGTTCGCCGTCGGCGGGGTGGCGTTCGGCTCGGGCGCGATCTGGTTCCTGGTCGAACCGGGGGCGCCCTCGCCGCAGGCCGGCGCCGCGCCCTCGCTGCGGGAGGCCAGCCTGACGCTGGCAGCCGGAGGTACCTTCTAAGTGGCGCCCAACTCCCCTTCTCCGCGGCCGCTGCTCCCGCTGGCCCTGGCCACCGCCGCGCTGGCGCTGGTCGCCGCCTCGTGCATCGTCAACATCCCCGACGACGGTGCGTTCCAGTGCAGCGGCGACGGGGATTGCGGCGGCGGGGGCTACGTCTGCGCGCATCCCTCCGGCCAGGCCGCCTACTGCTGCCTCCCTCAGCCCGAGGAGTGCGACGGCAAGGACAACGACTGCAACGGCGTGATCGACGACCTGCCCCCGCGCAGCTGCTACACCGGACCGGCCGGCACCGCCGGCGTGGGGAGCTGCCGCGCCGGCAGGCAGGCCTGCGCCAAGGGAGCCTGGGGCGAGTGCCAGGGGGAGGTCCTGCCCGCAGCCGAGCAGTGCGACCAGCAGGACGCCGACTGCGACGGCAAGCTCGACTGCGCCGACCCGGACTGCGACAAGCGGGCCTGCTCCAAGTCGGGCGGCGGCAGCGGCACCTGCCAGGGCGGCCTCTGCATCTAGCGGCGGGCCGCTTCGTCCCCGCGGCCGCCGCCTGTCGGGCGCGGCCTAGGAGTGTGTTGCGGAAATAGACAGGGCCTGCTTTAGCGTGGTCTGAAGGCGCGGTGAGCAAGACCTATCGCGCCTACAGCCCCTCGCAGTCCTTCCTGTTGCCTCCCTCGCCGCTCGATTGGTT
>JBBIQS010000016.1:0-101095 GCA_037442205.1 Myxococcales bacterium | reverse complement strand
ACTGGCGCTCGCCGCCGGTGGTGCCGCCGGCGGCGCTGGGCAGCTGCACGCTGTGGGTGGCGTCGAAGCAGACCGGCACTCCCAGCTCGCGCATGATCGCCAGCGAGCGCATGTCCACCACCAGGTTGTTGTAGCCGAAGCTGCTGCCCCGCTCGGTCAGCAGCACGTCCTTGCCGCCGCTGTCGCGGATCTTCTGGACGGCGTGGCGCATGTCCTTGGGGGCCACGAACTGGCCCTTCTTCACGTTCACCGACTTGCCGCTCATGGCGCAGGCGACCAGCAGGTCGGTCTGCCGGCAGAGGAAGGCGGGCACCTGGATCACGTCGGCGACCTGGGCGACCCTGGCCACCTGTGCCGGCTCGTGGACGTCGGTGAGGATGGGCAGCCCCAGCTCCTTCTTCACCCTGGCCAGCACCCGCAGCCCCTCGTCGATGCCCGGGCCGCGGAAGCTGCTGATCGAGGTGCGGTTGGCCTTGTCGAAGGAGCACTTGAAGATCAGCGGCACCCCATGCCGCTCGGCCAGCCCCTTCACCGCGCGGGCGGCCCGCAGGGTGATCTCCTCGCCCTCGACCACGTCCGGGCCGCAGATCAGGAGCAGCGGTCGGCCGTCCCCCACGTCAATGTTGGCAATGCGCGCTTGGATCATGGGCGGCACATTACCAGCTTGCCTTGAGGGCGCGGGAGGTGTTGCCGGGAAGGCTGACCAACGCCCGGCGCTTCGTGGTAGGGTCGGTGCCTTCTTTCAGACGATGGAGCGCGCGGCACATGGTCTTCGGCTGGCTATTCGGTGAACGCAAGAAGCAGGAGTCGGGCGGCCCGGAGGTGGGGGCTCTTCTCACGCAGGCCGACGAGGCGACCAACGCCCGCGACCTGGCGCGCGGCGAGTCGCTGTGCCGCGAGGTCCTCAAGCAGGCCCCCGGCAACGCCGACGCGTGGACCATGCTCGGGGTGAACCTGATCCGCCGCAACGCCGCCGACTCCGAGCTGCGGGCTCAGGCGGTGGTGGCCTGGATGCGGGCGCTGGCCCTGCGCCCGGGCGATTCGCGCGCCGCCGACCACCTGCAGGCCGAGATCCAGTACCCCGACGAGCTGATCGCCCCGCTGGTCACTCGGCTCAACGAGCAGGGGGACATCGCCGAGGACGCCGCCCAGGCGCTCGGGCAGATCGGCGCCAAGGCCAGGCCCGCCCTCGACGCCGCCGCCAAAGCCGGCGGACCCGGCGCCGATCGCGCCAAGACCCTGCTCGCCACCCTGGGCTAGCCGCCGAAGCGGTCGCCAGTTCGGCAGTCGATGGCGTCGTTTATCGGACGACGCCGCCTGCCAGAAGGTGCTAGAAGGGCGCCCGGAGTCCTTTGGACTGAGGGTCCCCATGTTCAAGCTGATGCCCCGCGAGACGGTCTTCTTCGACCTCTTCGAGCAGGCCGCCGCGAACGTGCACCAGGGCGCCGAGGCCCTGGCGGCGCTGATGCACGACTTCACCGACGTGCAGCAGAAGGCCAAGCGCATCAAGGAACTCGAGCACGCCGGCGACAACCTCACCCACCAGATCTTCGAGCACCTCAACAAGACCTTCATCACCCCGCTCGACCGCGAGGACATCCACAACATCGCTAGCCGGCTCGACGACGTGATCGACCTGATCGACACCGCCGTCAACCGGATGCTGCTCTACAAGATCCCGGCGCCCACCGACGACGCCCGCGGCCTGGCCGACTGCCTGGTGCAGGCGACGCAGGCGGTGGGCGACGCGATCGGCAAGCTGCGCAACCTGAAGGACGCCGACGCGGTCCTCAAGCTGTGCGTGGTGATCCACACCCACGAGAACACCGGCGACCGGCTGGTGCAGCACGCCCTGGCGGCGCTGTTCGAGAGCCACAGCCCGGTGGACATCATCAAGTGGAAGGACATCTACCAGGACCTGGAGACCGCCACCGACCGCTGCGAGGACGTCGCCAACGCCCTCGAGGCGGTGGTGCTCAAGAACGCCTAGCCCGCCCTCAATGACACCCCGAAAACCCGGTCAGCCCGAGCGGAGCGACGGCGCAGTCGAGGGGCCCGCGGATCCGGGCTCGCCCTGCTCGCCCTCCGCTCGCGCCGAACGGAGCCGGCCTTCCTGGGAAACACCGGCCGGCTGCCGACGCGGGGAGAGCCCATGACCACCGCCTACCTCGCCTTCATCGTCTTCATCGTGGTGGTGGCGCTGGTCTTCGACTTCATCAACGGCTTCCACGACGCCGCGAACTCCATCGCCACCGTGGTCAGCACCCGGGTGCTCACCCCGCGGCTGGCGGTGGCCTGGGCGGCGTTCTTCAACCTCATCGCCGCCTTCGGAATGGGGACCCTGGTGGCCTCGACCATCGGCAAGGGGATCATCCACTCGAGCATCGTCGACCCCAACCTGGTGCTGGCGGCGCTCACCGGAGCCATCGTCTGGAACCTGATCACCTGGTACTACGGCCTGCCCTCCAGCTCCTCGCACGCGCTGATCGGCGGGCTGGCCGGCGCCGGGCTGGTCAAGGGCGGGATGGCGGCCCTCATCCTCTGGGAGAAGACCTCGACCCCGCTGGTCTACAAGGGCATCGGCGGCATCGCGATCTACATCGTCGCCGCTCCGGTGATCGGTTTCGTCCTCGGGCTGTTCTTCATGGTGGCGGTGGCCTGGATCTTCCGCCGCCAGCGGCCGGCGCGCATCGACAAGTGGTTCCGTCGGCTGCAGCTGCTGAGCGCGGCCATCTACAGCTACTCGCACGGCTCCAACGACGCCCAGAAGACCATGGGCATCCTCTCGATGCTGCTGATGGCCGTGGGCTTGGGCACCTTCGCGGTGGCCGGAGACGTGATCGAGGCCAAAGGCAAGCTGCAGGCCCCCGAGCAGCCGGAATCGGCCTGGGTGCTGCAGACCGAGCAGGGCGAGCGCTTCGTGCTCGAGCCGGTGAAGGAGGTCGAGCGCTACACCAAGGCGCCCGACGCCGCCGGCAAGACGGTGCGGCTGTTCGGTGAGAAGCGGGTGGTGGACGGGGTGGTGCACCTCAAGGCCAAGGAGCACATCGCCTGGTGGATCATCCTCATGTGCCACCTGGCGATCGGGCTGGGGACCTATTTCGGCGGCTGGCGGATCGTCAAGACCATGGGCTCGAAGATCACCAAGCTGCAGCCCTACGGCGGCTTCTGCGCCGAGACCGGCGGCGGGGTGACGGTGCTTCTGATGAGCAGTTTCGGCATCCCGGTGAGCACCACCCACACCATCACCGGGGCCATTGTCGGAGTGGGCACCACCCGGCGGCTGTCGGCGGTGCGCTGGGGCATCGCCCGCACCGTGGTCTGGGCCTGGATCCTGACCATCCCGGCGTCGGCGGCGGTCGCGGCGCTGGTCTACCTGCCCTTCAAACTGTTGGGCTAGCATCCGAGCAAATGCCCGAGTTCTCAGCGGCCATTTACGACTTCGCCATCCTCGCCCACGCCGACGTCGAGCTCGAGGTCGTCGCCGAGCAGATCGCCGAGGTGCAGGAGCGGTACCGATCCTTCAATCCGACCGTGGAGCTCTTCGGCCGCACCGAAAACGGCCAGGTGCTGCTGCTGTACCGCTTCCCCTTCGCCGCCTACTCCGGGGCGCTGCGCCAGAAGATGGAGCGACAGTCGCAGCGGCTCAAGGGCCGGCTGATCGAGCCCCACCTGCTCGAGGAGAGCGACCGCCACCGCTTCTACTCCGACCGGCTGAAGGCCTACGACGTCCACGTCGACGCCACCGGGCACGTCAAGGAGGCCATCGCCGTCTTTCGCGAGGGGATGGGGCTGGTCCACGGAGCGGCCCACGTCTACCAGCTGGCCTTCGCCTCGCCGGACGACGTGGCCAGTGCCTACGCCCGCTGCATCGCCGAGGGCTCGCTGTTCGTCCCCTCGCGCAAGCCTCCGAACATCGGCAGTGAGGTCAGCCTGGTCTTCCTGGTGCCCGGGCAGGCGCCGATGGAGGCCAAGGGCCAGGTCATCGAGCACCGGGTCGACGGCAGGGATGGGGCCGGCTTCCGGGCCAGCATCGTCCCCGGCGACGCGCTGGTGCGCTTCGTCTCGCGGCGGTCGGCGAGCGCCCACGCCGGCAAGGTCGTCGGTCCGGCAGGCGGGCGGCGGATCCATACCCGCTACGAGGCCTGCCTCGACGTCGAATTCAGCGACTACCCCTCGCTGGCCGGCGAGTTCGCCTCCAACATCTCGCGCGGCGGCATGTTCATCCGCACTGAGAAGCCGGTGCCGGTGCGCAGCAAGGTGCGGGTCCAGGTCAAGCTCCCCGACGGCTCCTCCGCCTCCACCGAGGCCGAGGTGGTGCACCTGGTGACCCGCGAGGACGCCAGGGCGCGCGGGACCTCGCCGGGCCTGGGGGTCAGCTTCAGCGAGCACGACGCCGCCTTCCTGGCCCAGTTCGAGCGCTGCCTGCAGGCGCTGCCGCGGCGCCGCTCACGAGTGCTGGTGGTCGACGACGACCGCTTCTTCCTCACCGTACTCTCCGACGCTCTGCTCAAGGTCGGCATGGACGCCGAGAGCGCCCGCACCGGCGAGGAGGCGATGGAGCGGCTCACCCAGTCCTTGTTCGAGCTCGATCTGATGGTGCTCGATCTGCACATCCCGGGGATGGACGGATTCTCGTTGCTGGACCGGATCCGCCGCCTCGGGGGCGAGCTCGATCTGAAGATCGCGGTGCTCTCCGCCGCCTCGCCGGCGGCGCTGGAGCGGGCGATCAAGTCAGGCGCCAACGACGCCATCGCCAAGAGCACCCCGCTGGACGAGATCGTGCTGCGGCTGCAGCGGCTCCTGGGCTCCCTCCCTCCCGTCTGAGGCCGAGCCGGAATCGTCGCTCAGGGCCTTGACCGCGCCCGGCCCGGCAGCGCAGCGTGCCGGACCATGCGCACTTGCAGACTCTTCGCTCTCGCCCTGGTGCTGGCCGCTTGCAGCGGCGTCCGGCCGCGTCCCGCCGCCGAGGAATCCTCGCCCGCTGACGGGAGGCTCCCCGCGAGCGCCCGGCCGCTCTCGTATTCGCTGGCGCTGGAAGTCGATCCGCGGCTGCCGCGCTTCAAGGGATTCGCGCGCATCGAGCTCGAGTTGGCCAAGCCGAGCACGATGCTCCTGCTGCACGCGCGGGATATCGAGGTGCATCGCGCCCGGCTGACCCCCGAAGGTGGCCGGCCGCTGGTGGCCCAGGCAATGGCCCGCAAGGACGCGCGAGCGCTGTTTGCCGAGGAGCTGCTGGTCACCTGGGAGATCCCGGCCACCGGCAAGGCCCGGCTGGAGCTGGAGTATGAGGCGCCCTTCGCCGCCGACCTCGCCGGGCTCTACCGGGTCGAGCACGGGGGCGAGTGGTACGCCTTCACTCAGTTCGAGGCCACCGACGCCCGCCGTGCCTTTCCCTGCTTCGACGAGCCGGGCTTCAAGGCGCCGTTCGACGTCGAGCTGGTGGTGCCCAAGGAGATGGTGGCGGTAGCCAATTCCGTCGAGCAGTCGCGCCAGGAGCGCGGGGACAAGGTCGCCATCCGCTTCGCCAGGACGCCGCCGCTGCCGACGTACCTGGTGGCCTTCGGCGTCGGCCCCCTCGAGGTCCTCGAGGGGCCCAAGACCCCGGTGCCCATCCGGCTGCTGGCGCCGCGGGGGCTGGCGCGCCTGGGAGGGCAGGCGCTGGCCGACACCGCCGAGCTGGTCCGCCGGCTGGCCGAGTACTTCGGCCCCTTTCCGTTCGAGAAGCTGGATCTGCTGGCCATCCCCGACTTCCAGGCTGGGGCGATGGAGAACGCCGGGCTGATCACCGGGCGCGCCGAGAGCCTGCTGGTCGATCCCCAGCGCTCGACCGCCTCCGCCCGCCGCGACGTGACGCTGACCCTGGCCCACGAGATCGCCCACCAGTGGTTCGGCGATCTGGTCACCATGGCCTGGTGGGACGACCTCTGGCTCAACGAGGGCTTCGCCTCCTTCATGGAGCGCAAGGTGGTCGATGCCTGGAAGCCGGAATTCCACGCGCTGCGCGAGGGGCTGCTGTACCGCTTCCACGCCATGGACGAGGACGGGCTGCCTTCGTCGCACCCGATCCGCGCGCCGGTGAGCAGCAGCAGCGAGGCCGAGGAGTCGTTCGACTCCATCACCTACAGCAAGGGCTCGGCGCTGTTGAGGATGCTCGAGGCCTATCTCGGCGAGGAGACCTTCCGTGATGGCCTGCGCGCCTACCTGACCGCCCACGCCTGGGGCAACGCCACCTCCGGCGACCTGCTCTCGGCGCTGGAGGCGGGCTCGGGCAAGCCGGTGCGGGCCATCGCCGCCAGCTTTCTCGATCGACCGGGCGTGCCGCAGGTGCGCTTCGAGCGCGGCAAGATGTTGAAGAGCCTGCCTCCGGTCCTCACCTTCAACCTCGGGCAGCTCCCCTGGCGGCCGATGGGAAGCGGCGAGAGCGCGGACCGGCTCTGGACCATCCCGCTGTGCCCCAAGGCCAGCGTCGGCGAGCCCGGCTGCACCGTGCTCAGCGAGAAGAAGGGCTCGATCAGCTGGCGCGGGCAGGTGCCGCGGTGGGTCTATCCGAACGGCAGCGAAGCCGGCTACCTGCGCTTCAGCCTTCCGGAGGAGGAGTGGCTGGCGCTGGCCGAGGGGCGCGAGGCGCTGAGCGTCGACGAGCGGGCCGGGCTGCTGTCGAACCTCTGGGCCCAGGTGCGCGCCGGAGAGGCGGAGCCGGCGCTGCTCTTGAAGGTGTTGCCGAGCTTCGACGAGGAGACCGATCGCGACCTGGTCGATCTGGCGGTGAGGATCCTGGAGTCGTTCGATCGGTCGCTGGTGGAGCCGAAGGACCGCGAGGTGTTCGCGAAGTACGTCCGGTCGCGGCTCTCGAAACGCGCGGCGGCGCTGGGGCTGGAGCACAAGCCGGGCGAGCCCGAGGACGCGACTCTGATGCGCGCATCGGTGCTGGCGGCGGCGGTGGATCTCGGAGGGGAGCAGGAGTGGAGCAAGAAGGCCGACGCCGTGGCGGCGGCCTGGCTGAAGGATCCGACCTCGGTGGATCCCGAGACCGCCGAGCTGGCGGTGCCGCTCGCCTCGCGAGGCGCGGGCCTGGCGCGCTTCGAGCAACTGGCGGCGGCGCTGGGGCGGCCCGGAACTCCGGCCGAGCGGCTGATCCTCTTGGCTGCGCTGGGAAGCCTGTCCGACCCGGCTGCGCTGCGCCGAGCGCTCGAGCTGGGGCTGACCGATCAGATCCGCCCTTCCGAGCTGGAGGCGGACCTGATGCGCCCGGCGATGAAGCACCGGGAGTCGAGGGCTCTGCTGCTCGCTTGGATCGAGGAGCGCTGGCCGCAGCTCCGTCAGAAGCTGCCGGGGCCGCTCTCGCTGGGACTCAGCTCGCCGGTCGCCTACCTGTGCAACAGCAGCGAAATCGAGCAGGCGGACGCTTTCTTCGCCCCGCGAATGAAGGAGGTCCCGGGGGCCCACCGGCCGCTCGTCCAGGCGCTGGAGCTCGCCCGGACCTGCGCCGCGCTGCGCGAGCGGTACGCCGAGAAGGCTGGGCAGGCCCTGGGCAGGTAGCGATTCACGGCCCTTCCGGTGACCCCATCCGAAGCCATCTGCTATGGTTGGCCCCACGATGAGACGCGCCGAAATCCAGAAGAAGATCCTGATCTCCCTGCTCCTCGCGCCCCTGGGCGGCTGCTTCTACCCTGCCGAGCGCGGAAAGATGATGGAGGAGCGCCTCGACAAGCTCGAGGTCACCAACCGCGAGCTCGAGGAGGCGCTGCGCCGGCAGAAGGAGCGCCTCGAGGCCCAGATCCCCAAGCTCGACGAGAAGGTGAAGGAGGTCGAGGGGGCGCTGTCGCTGCTCGACAAGGCCGCCCGCCGCACCGGCGCCGACATCGGCGTGCAGATGGAGCAGGTAATGCAGGACCTGAACAGCCTGCGCGGCCAGGTCGAGGCCTACCAGCACCGCATCGACGAGCTCGACCAGGCCCTCAAGCTGATCAAGGAGAAAGAGGCCAAGGTCGCCGCAGCCGCCGCCGATAAGGCCGATAAGGCCGACAAGTCCGACGAAGGCAAGAAGGCGGTCGAGGCGGTGGAGAAGCCCACCGACAAGAAGGGCTTCGCCGAGCTGGTCTTCCAGAAGCTCGAGAGCGAGCCGGCCACCGGCCGCTCCCTCGCCAACGATTGGCTCAAGAAGTTCGGCAGCGCCAAGGACAAGGACTCGGTGGCGCTGGCGGCCAAGGTCCACCTCGAGCTGGGCAACAGCTTCGCCGACGCCAAGGACTGGCGCGCCGCCCTGAGCGAGTACGGCGAGATCAACAAGAACTTCAACAAGAGCGACCAGCTCCCCGAGGCGCTGCTCCGGACCTCCGATTGCTTCGCCGGCCTCAAGATGAACGAGGAGTCGCGGCTGGCGCTGGAGGAGGTGGTGGCCTCCTTCCCGAAGAGCGAGGCCGCCAAGACCGCCAAGCAGCGGCTGGAGGCGCTCAAGAAACAGAAGGGCGCCAAGAAGCCTGGCAAGCCGTGAGCCTGATCCTCGTCGCCGTCGCCACGCTGGCCGCCACTCCGGCGGTCCCCTCGCCGGCGCGAGTCACGCTCCTCTTCTCCGGAGACAACGGCGGCGAGGTCGCTCCCTGCGGCTGCCGCACCGGCCCCGCCGGCGGATTGCCCCGGCGCCTGACCGCCGTCCAGCGCCTGCGCGCGCAGGGGCCGGCGCTGCTGGTCGACGCCGGCGACGCTCTCTCGGTTGGCCTTCCCAAGGACGGCGCCCTCGACGCCGCCGCGACTCAGCGGGCCGAGCAGGTGATGCAGGCCATGGGGCAGATGGGCTACGCCGCCCTCGCCGTCGGAGAGGGCGAGCTGGCCTTGGGAATCGCCCAGCTGCGCAAGCTGGCCGCCGCCGCCAAGATTCCGCTGCTCGCCTCCAATCTGCGCGCAGCCAACGGCAAGAGCGCCTTCGAGGGTGGGCGGGTGGTTGACGTCGCGGGGGTCAAGGTTGGGCTCTTCGCGGTCGTCGACGGGCTGGAGCTCGGCCGCTTTGGCCTCAGGCAGACCCCGGCGCTGGAGGCGGCCAACCGCGAAAGCGCCGCGCTGCGCAAGCAGGGCGCCCGGCTGGTGGTGGCGCTGATTCACGCCCCCTACACCCAGTCACTTTCCCTGGCCCAGGCGATGAAGGGCGTGGACTACGCCATCCAGGCGCACGACGCTCGCGCCAGCCTGACGCAGCGGGTGGGCACGCTGCTGTTGACCGGGGCGGGGGAGCGCGGGCGCCAGCTGGGGCTGGCGCTGTTCGAGCTGGGCGACGGCTCGCCGCTGTTCGACCGCAACGACGCCGGGCTCGCCAAGGATCAGCTGATCGAGCTCGACAACATGATGGCCCGAATGCCCGAGGAGCAGCGCGCCCGGCTGGCAACCCAACGCACCGCGGTGGCGATGCGCATCATTGCCAGGCCGGCGGACGGCCAGGGCTCGGCGGCCACCCGCTTCATCTCGCTCGGGGCGGACGTCCCCGACTACGCGGCTCCTCCGACTCAGACGGAGGCCTTGACCCCGGGAAAGTAGGCGACATGGCGAGCTACGACGCGATCGTCATCGGCGGTGGGCTGGGGGGCTTGACCGCCGGTGCCAAGCTTGCCCGCGAGGGGCAGCGGGTGCTGCTGCTCGAGCAGTACGCAGTGGTCGGCGGCTACGCCACCACCTACCGGCACGGCCAGTTCAAGGTCGAGGTCGGGCTCCACGAGCTCGATGGCCTCGACGTCGGCGACCACAAGCAC
Source organism: Myxococcales bacterium (assembly GCA_037442205.1). Lineage (GTDB taxonomy): Bacteria > Myxococcota > Myxococcia > Myxococcales > UBA5297 > JBBIQS01. The sequence continues at coordinate 91,352 of JBBIQS010000016.1, read as the reverse complement.
GAGATCTTCCATCAGCTGGGAGTCTTCGAGGGCGTCCAGTTCGTGCGGCTGCCCGAGTTCTACCGGCTGGTGGCCGACGGCATCGACTTCGTGATGCCGGACTCGGCGGACAAGGCCATGGCGGCGCTGACCGAGCGCTTTCCCCACGAGAAGAAGGGGATCGCCGCCTTCTTCGAGCGCATCCTCAAGACCCGGCGCGAGCGCGCTCGGCTGCCGAGCCAGCCGCGCTCGCTTCGCCGATTGATTCCGCTGATCCCGCTGCTGTGCCCCAACCTCTTCAAGTCCTCCCACCAGACGCTCACCGGATTCCTCGACGCCCACTTCCGCGACGACAAGCTCAAGCTGATCCTGGCCACCAACTTCGGGTACTACGGCGACAACCCCGATCAGCTGTCGATGCTCTACTTCTCGTTCGGGCAGGCCAGCTACTTCGTCGGCGGCAGCTGGTTCATCAAGGGAGGCTCGCAGGAGCTGTCGAACTACCTGGCCCGCGACATCGAGAAGCACGGCGGGACGGTGATGACCCGCACCGAGGCCACCCGGATCCTGCTCGAGAACGGGCGGGCGACGGGGGTGCGGTTCAAGAACAAGCGCAGCGACGAGGAGGGCGAGGCGCGAGCGCCGCTGGTGGTGGCCAACGCCGCGATGCCGCTGGTCGCCCGCGAGCTGCTGCCCGCCGACGCCGCCCCCGCCTTCCAGCGCAAGGTGAGCGCCGGGCGCGCCAGCCTGTCGCTGATCTGCCTCTACCTGGGTTTCAACCGGCCGCTCTCCGAGCTCGGGCACCGGCACTACTCGACCTTCGTGATGGAAGGGATCGACGGCTTCGACAGCCTGCGCCGGCAGCTGCGCAGCGACTACTCGCAGCGGGGCTACAGCTTCGTCGACTACGGCCAGGCCGACACCGGGCTGGCGCCCCCGGGCAAGGGCCTGGGGGTGCTGGTGGCCCGCGACTGGCTGTCGGATTGGGAGAGCCTGAGCGAGCCCGACTACCAGGCCAAGAAGCAGCAGGTGGAGCGGATCTTCCGGGAGCGGCTGGAGAAGCTGGTCCCCGGGATCAATGAGGCCATCGAGTGGTGCGAGGTGGCGACTCCGCGGACCATGGTGCGCTACACCCGCAACCCCCACGGCTCGGTCTACGGCTTCGCCCAGCTGGTGCGCCAGTCGGGCCTCAACCGGCTCGACGTGCGCTCGCCGATCAAGGGGCTGTACTTCGGCTCGGCCTGGTCGTTCCCGGGCGGCGGATTCAGCGGGGCCATCTACAGTGGCTGGCTGGCGGCGCAGGCGGCGCTGGAGGACTTCCCGGCGCTGCGCAAGGCGGCGGCTGCGCAGCTGTCGCCGAGCCCCGAGCTGTGAGCGGCGGCCGCGCTCACTCGCAGCCGCACAGGTTGGCGGTGCAGCTGGCCTGGCAGGTCGAGCCCTGCTGGCCGCAGTCGTCGGGGCTGGCGCACCACAGCTCCTCCGGGTGCAGGAGCTCGAAATAGGGGGCGGGATCGCCGGGCGAGTCCTGGTGGAACAGGCCCACCAGCGGCGAGTTCTTCACCAGCGCCCGGCGCAGCGACAGGTTGTAGTCCACCGGCTGCTGGGCGGCCGGGTCGGTGTACTGAGCGTAGAGGCTGATCGAGTTGGCGCGGCTGGGGTTGGGCAGGTCGCGGATCTGGCGGTAGCCGCCGTCGATCGCCACCGCCGCGCAGGGCTTGCTGGCGCAGCTGACGATCAGCTCGGCGTGGAAGGTGCGGTCCATCCGCAGCACCAGCAGGCGCAGCGCGCCTTCGGTCTCGAAGGAGGGATCGGCCAGCCGGAAGGTCCCTAGCATCGAGGTGTCGGTCCCGCCGGTGAGCACCCCCAGCCCGCCGCGGACCTCCGAGTTGCTGGCTCCCCCGCACGCCAGGACCCAGGTGCAGAGGAGCGCTGCGGCCAGCGGGCCAGGGGCCGGCGGAGACGGGGGGCTGCGGCGGGAGGTGGGATGCATGGCGCCCTTCGGATGAGCTGCTTGCCTGATGCGTCGCCACCAGAGCGCCCGAACACAAGCTGCCTCGAGGGGAGTGCTGCCGGTGCGCTAGGGTTCGCGCAGCCAGAGCACCGCACGCCCGTCCTCGAAAGCCGCCCGCCAGCCGGGAGCCGCGCGCAGCCGCGCCGCCAGGATCGTATCCGCCGGGGTGAGCGCCCACTTCACCTGCCGCCGCTCCAACTCCTCCAGCGCCCCCCGGCGCTCGACGTCGAGGTAGGCGGTGAAGAGCCCGGAGTGCAGGAAGGGCTCGAGCCGCCCGTCGACGAAGGTCGGGATGCGGCGCAGCACCAGGTATCCGCCCCAGTCGAAGTAGTTGAAGCCCGGCGCCGCCGAGACTCCGGAGCGCTCGAGTGCGGCCACCGCCTCGACGGGCGCCTCCCGGCGGATCTCCTCGTCGATCAGGCGCCACTGCGCCAGGGTGAGCGCCCCGAGCAGGACTGTGGCCAGGGCGGCGACGGCGAGGTTGACGCCCCGCTTCTCAAACCCGTGCGGCGAAATCCTCTCGGCGAGGAGCCCGGCCAGCAGCGGCGCGGCCAGGACCGCGAAGCCCAGATGGTAGAGCGCCGAGGCGAGGGCCATCGCCAGGGAGGCGGCGGCCAGCCCGGCCTCGGCCAGCGGGCGCTTGAGGCGGCTGCGCCAGAGCAGGACGAAGAGGAGGGCCGCCACTGCGAACAGGATCCACGAGCTCTTGTCCCCGAGCGGGACCGGGCTCCACTCCTTCAGGGCGGTGATGTCCGCCTGCCGCCCGATTAGCTGGAAGGGGCGCAACAACATGCGGGCGCCCACCGGGTTGAGGAGGAGCGCGCACAGGGAGAGGGCGGCGCCGAGGCGGAAAGGGAGGCGATCGGCGCCGGAGAGGACCCGATCTCCGGCCAGCCGCCGCAGCAGCGGCCATTCGTAGGCGGTGGCCGCCGCCAGCGCCCCGATCCCCAGCGGCCAGCTGCCGTGGACGTTGACCCACAGGGCGAACACCGCCGGCAGGAACAGTGCGGCGCGCGGGCGGCCGTGGAAGGCGAGCTCCACGAGCAGCAGCTCCAGGGCGAGGCAGAGATGCCCGAGCATCACCGGGCGGGCGATGAAGTTGGTGGCCCCGACGAACAGCACCATGAACGCCGCCAGACCGGCCGCTCGGGCGTTGCCCCGGGCGCGCACCAGGCAGGCGAAGTAGAGAGCGATCGAGAGGCCAGCCGCGAGCAGGGCCTTGAGGATCGCCACGCCGAGGTACCCGCCGATCCGGAAGGAGGCGGCGAAGGCCAGCTCCGCCAGCCAGTCGTTGGGGAGGTAGGCCTTGTCGGCCAGCGCCCAGGTGTACTCGACGGTGCGCGGCAGCTCGCCGCGCTCGAGCATGTCCAGCCCCAACCGCAGGTGCCAGAAGAGGTCGGCGTCGGCCAGGTGCTGGGCGGCGAGCTTCGCCGCCACCAGGGCCAGCAACAGCGGAATGAGCAGGCGCGGGGACATCGTGGAGATGGAAACAGAGCCGTCCGCACAACTCAAGCGGCGCTCAAACGAAGCGGCCGGCCATCCCGAGGGACGGCCGGCCGCGGACGGAGATCGAGGCGACTTCGGCTAGGCGCTGGCCTTCTGCTCGGCCGGCTTCTCCTCGGCGAGCTGGCCGATCTTGACGCCCACCAGCTTGGAGACGCCGGGCTCCTCCATGGTGACGCCATAGAGGGCGTCGGCCACCTGCATGGTGCGCTTGTTGTGGGTGATGAGGATGAACTGGCTGATCTTGCTCATCTCCTTCACCAGGTCGTTGTAGCGGCCGACGTTGCCCTCGTCGAGCGGGGCGTCGACCTCGTCCAACAGGCAGAACGGGGTCGGCTTGATGAGGAAGATGGCGAAGATCAGCGAGACCGCGGTCAGCGCCTTCTCGCCGCCGGAGAGCAGGTTGACGCTCTGCAGCTTCTTGCCCGGCGGCTGGGCCATGATCTCGATGCCCGGCTCGCCGCCCTCATCGCTCTGGATCATCACCAGCCCAGCGCGGCCGCCGTTGAACAGCCGCGGGAAGACCTGCTGGAACTTCTCGTTGATCGCCTCGAAGGTCTGCTCGAAACGCTCCTTGCTGGTCTTGTTGATGCGGCTGATCGCCCGCCGCAGCTGGGCCAGCGACTGCTCCAGGTCCTTGCGCTGGTTGCTGAGGAACTCGTGCCGCTCGCGCAGCTCCTGGTGCTCCTCGATGGCGGTGAGGTTGATCTCGCCCATCCGCTCGACCTGATCGCGCAGGTCCTCGAGGGTGGCGATGGCCTGCTCGCTGGGCGGCGGCAGGCAGTGGTAGCGGCTGAGCTCCTCGGCCAGCTCCACCGAGTGGCGCTCGCGCACCGAGTCGGTGAGGTGGGCCAGTTCCAGCGCGTACTCGCGCTCCTTGAGAGCGTGGCTCGACAGCCCGCTCTGCAGCTCCTCGAGGCGCTTGCGCACCGCGCGCAGCTGCACCTCTTCGGCGCGCAGCTGCTCGGAGAGCGCGTCGCAGGCAGCGCGGGCCTGCTGCTCCTGCGCGGTGAGCTCGGCGTGCTTCTTGGCCAGCTCCTCCAGCTCGACCTTGGAGGCGGTGACCTTTTCCACCAGCTGCAGCCGGCGGGTGCGGGCCTCCTCGACCGAGGCGGCGAGCCGGGCCTGGCGATCGACCAGCTCGGTCAGCGAGGAGGCGACGCGGGCCAGCGACTTCTCCACCGCATCGCGGCGCTCGAAGTCGGCGGCCACCTTGACCTGCAGGCTGGTGCGCTCGGCGGTCAGGTCGCCGATCTGCGCGCGCAGGGCGGCCAGCGACTCGGACAGCTCGCGGACCTTGTTCTCGCGCCCCTCGCGCTCGCTCTCGGCCTGGGCCGACAGGCCGGCGGCGCTGGTCTCCTCGGCCGACATCTCCGAGAGCGCCCTCTGCATGGCGTCGATCTCGACGGTCAGCCTGTCCAGCCGCTCGCGCGCCTGGGCCAGGTCCTCGCTCAGCTTGTGCAGGTCCTTCTCCTGCTCCACCACCGACAGGGCCTCGGAGTGGCTGTCCTGCGACAGGCCCTTGAGCGCGCCCTCGATCTGCTGGATGCGCTCGTTGACCCGCCGCTGGCGCTCCTGGGCGACCTGGTACTCGGACTCGATGACCTTGACCTTCTCGGCCAGCTCGGCGATCTCGCGCTTCTTCTGCAGCGCGCCGACGCCGGGGCCCTCGAGCAGGCCGCCCACCACGCCGCCGGTCGGCTCGATCAGCTCGCCGTCGAGGGTGACCACCGTCTGCGGCCGGCCGGCCTTGGAGTAGTTGACCGCCGACTCCAGGTCGCGCACCACCACCACCTGGCCCAGCAGGTGGCGCACCAGCAGGGTGAACTCGGGCTCGAAGCTGACCAGGTCGGCGGCGCAGCCCAACACCCCGGGGACCGCGCTGTCCACCGGGACCGGCGCGTCGTGGTGCGAGGCCAGCGACAGCGGCAGGAAGGCCGAGCGGCCCTCGCGGGTCTCCTTGAGGTAGCCGGCCAGGGCCAGCCCCTTGTCCTTGTCGGCGACGACGATGGTCGACAGCTTGTCGCCCAGCGCCGCTTCCACCGCCCGCTCCAGCTCGGCCGGGGCGCGCACCACGTCCGAGACCAGGCCGAAGACGCCCTGCTCGCGGGCCTTGCCGCCGGCCTGGGCCATCACCGCGCGCACTCCGCGGCCGTAGCCCTCGTAGTTCTTCTCGATCTCCCTGAGGGACTGCAGCCGGCTGCGGCGGTCGGCCAGCTCTTCGCGCAGGGCGATCAGGCGGGCCTCGTTCTCCATCAGCTCGTGGCGGGCGCGCTGCAGCGCCTCCTCCTCGCCCTGGCGCTTCTCCTCCAGCGCCAGCTTGAGCTGGCGGGTGTTGCCCAGCTTCTGCACGAAGTCGTGGCGGCTGTGCTCCATGTCGCTGGCGCGGGTCTGCAGCTCGTCGCGCTCCAGCCGGGTCCGCTCCAGCCGCTTGTCGAGATCGGCGCGCTGGCGGGCCAGGTTGTCGAGGTGGCTCTTGCCGGCGGCGATGCGGCTCAAGGCGCTGACCAGGAACTGCCGCTCGTGGTCGAGGCGGGCGGCGCCGGCCTCCTCGTCGCGCGCCAGCTGGGCCAGCAGGTCGCGCACCTCGAGCATTCGCTTCTCGTCGCCGCTGGCCAGCGAGTCGAGCTCGCCCTTCTGCGCGGCCAGGGACTCCTGCTCCTTGGAGAAGGTCTCGCGGGCCAGGGCGATCTCCGCCAGCTCCTTCTCTCCCTCGGCGACGCGGCTGGCGGCCTGCTCGATCTCGCGGCCGTAGGCCTCGAGGTTGGCGTGGCCGACCTTGACCTCGTTGTCCACCTTGTGGGCGGCGTCGTTGAGCTGCTGCTGCGCCCGCTCGTCGGCGGCCAGCTTCTCGCGCAGCTCCTCACCGGCCTTCTCGGCGGCCATCACCTTCTCGGCCAGCTCGCGCTCCTCGCCGGAGAGCCCCTCGATGGCGGCGCGGGCGGCGCTGGTGAGGGCGGTCAGCTCCAGGAAGCGCAGCGAGGCGGTGTGCAGCTCGATCTCGCGCATCTGGGCCTTGAGCTGCTTGTACTTCTCGGCCTTGCGGGCCTGCCGCTCGAGGACGCCGAGGCGGGTGCCCAGCTCGCGCAGGATGTCGCCGACGCGCAGCAGGTTCTGCTCGGTGAACTCCATCTTGCGCTCGGCGGCCTTGCGCCGGCTCTTGTAGCGGGTGATGCCGGCGGCCTCCTCGATCAGCGAGCGGCGGTCCTCGGGCTTGGAGGAGACGATGAGGCCGATGCGGCCCTGCTCGATGATCGAGTAGGCCTTGGTGCCCACGCCGGTGCCCAGGAAGAGCTCGGTGACGTCGAGCAGGCGGCAGGGGGTCTTGTTGATGGCGTATTCGCTCTCGCCGTTGCGGAACAGGCGGCGGGTGACGGCGACCTCGGAGAAGCCCTGGTACTGCCCCGGCAACAGCTCGGGGTGGTCGTTGTGGAAGGTGATCGTCACCTCGGCCATGCCCAGCGGCGGCTTGGACTCGGAGCCGTTGAAGATCACGTCTTCCATCGAGCGGCCGCGCAGGTGCTTGGCGCTCTGCTCTCCCATCGCCCAGCGGATGGCGTCGACCACGTTCGACTTGCCGCAGCCGTTGGGGCCGACCACGCCAGTGACGCCGTCGTGAAAGGAGAAGACCGCGCGGTCCATGAACGACTTGAAGCCGCAGATTTCCAATCGCCTGATACGCATCGGGGTGCTCCCCTTTGACCAAAAGCCGCGCGCGCCGGGTTTCCCGCAATGGATTCTGAACCCGCTTTACGCTTCGGCCGATGTAACACGCCCGCAAAACAGGAATCAAGCGGGAATACTAAGAAAAGTGCTGCGACGGGTTTGGATGTGATTGCAGGTGTAATGCCTTCAGGGGTTTAGCGACTTTTCCACAGCGCTCGCGCGATCAATTCGCCTGTGGAAAACCTTTGCCGGGGGTCGTGCGCCAGCGAAGGAATGCCGAGGTGGCCGCGGCGACGAGCTCCTCCCGGGCTGTGGAGAACTCCTGCCAGGAAATCTCTCCTTGAGACTCCGACCGAATACCAGCCGCCGCCGGTTCGTGCAACGCCCGCAACGCCAAAAAGGGATCGGTTCTGCAAAAGCCCCGGTATTTCCTTCAGGAAAATAGCGGCTCTGCCAGCCGCCTCCGGAAAGCAGAAGAATACGATCGAGTTTTCCACAGCCGACGCCAGTTTCAGGCGCAAAAAGGCAGCTTCTGAAGCAATTATGCGGGTTTGCTGAAGAAAACTGCTTGAGCGGCTTCGAAGTGGACCTGGCGCAGCCTGTGGAAAAGGCGCCTCGGCCTCGCCGCGCGGGGATTCGATGCCTGCCGAGCTGCCTTCTGTCCGGAGTTCCCTATGCCCGCCCCAGGGCAGTTCGAGCGGTCGCCAACCCGTCACCAGGCTGGAGTGGCCCTATAATCCCCACTCGCGCGAGCCATCTCCCAAAGAGCGTCGCGCCCGAGAACGTCGCCCATGTCCGAGACCGATCCCCTCAACCCCAGCTGGCCCATCGTCCACCTGCACCTGCGGCTGGCCAGTTTCCTGGCGGCAATCGGGGCGATCTTCGTCCTCTACCTCTGGCTCATCTACCCGGTGGATGTCGCCTCGCGCAGCGGGATCATCCTCCACATCTCCGCCCTGCTCGCGCTGTTCGGGGCGCTGATCATGGTCTCCTCGTGGCTGCGGTTGCGGCCCCTGCGCGCCCTGCTCTGGAAGAAGAGCCGGCGCGAGGAGATCGACCCGGAGCTGGCGCGGCTCGCCGACGCTCGCGCTGCCCGCCTGCCGCGCTGGGGCGCGGTGGTCACCAGCATCGGCTGGCTGTTGGGCGGGTTGCTGCTGCGCCCGACCCTGATCGACGCTGGGCTGCCTCGCGACGCGGCGGTCGCCGGCATGTTCGCCGGCGGCTGCACCGGCGCGCTCTCAGCGCTGCTCTTCTACTACCTGGCCAGCAGCGAGCTGTACGAGGTCCGCCTCCAGATCCCCTGCGAGCGGCGGCCGGTGCGGGGCTCGCCGATCAGCGTGCGGGTGCTGGTCACCAGCGTCGCCATTCTGCTGGTGGGCGTGGCCTTCGTCGGCGTCAGCGCCTACCTCGATCACCAGGTCGCCCTCGAGCGCTCGGCTGTCTCCAGCTGCGAGCGCGTCCTCAAGGCGCTGGTCTCGGTGGAGGCGCCCTCCCAGCAGATCGTCGAGGCGGCCGCGCAGGCCTGCGAGGGCTCTGCCGAGGTGGCAGTCGGCGGGCGCGTGCTGGCGAGCCTGGGCGCCGAGGGGATCCGCGAGCTGCCCGCCGGGCGCGGCCCCAAGGGCACCCTGCTGAGCATGCCGCTGCGCAGCGGGGCGACGCTCTACGCGCTGGTGCGCTCAGGCGGCAAGCGCGAGGGCGGATTCTCCTTCGCCGGCGAGCTGGCGGCATTCGGCTGCATCGCCATGATGCTGGCGGTGGGAGTGGCGCTGGCCGCCTCCCGGGCGATCACCGCGCCGGTGCGCGGGCTGGCGGAAGGCGCCGAGGCCATGGCCCGCGGCGATCTGACCCGCGAGGTCCCGGTCCTCACCGGCGACGAGATCGGCTCGCTGGCCTCCAGCTTCTCGAAGATGAGCTCCGGGCTGCGCAGCATGGTCCAGAACGTCCACGACGCCGCCGAGACGCTGACCGGGCAGGTGAACGTGGTGGCCACCGCCGGGACGCTGGTGCGCCACGGGCTGGAGGCGCGCCACAGCGGCGTCGCCCAGGCCACCGCCGAGATGACGCAGATGGATCAGTCGGTGGCCCAGGTCGGCCACGACGTGGCCGGGCTGTCGGAGTTCGTGGCGTCGACCGGCGCGGCGCTGTCGCAGTTCGCCGCCGCCCTGGACGAGGTCCGCCGCCACGGCGCCGAGCTGGATCGCTCGGTGGCCGCGGCGCGGCTGGAGGTGCATGAGCTGCTCAAGGCCGCCGAGGCCACCCGCAACGAGATCGCCCAGCTGGCCGGCGCCTCGCGCTCGACGCTGGCCACCGTGGCCGAGTCGGGGCGAACGCTGCGGGCGCTGGCCGAGGCGGCGCACGAGAGCGAGCGGGTCTCGCAGCGTCTCTACGAGGAGACCGCCGCCGGCTCGCAGGTGGTGGAGGAGGGGGTGCGCGGGGTGGAGGCCATCCGCGGCGTGGTGGCCGAGGCGCGCGCCCACGTCGAGGCGCTGGGCAAGCGCAGCAGCGACATCACCGCGGTGGTGGACTTCATCGCCGAGGTCGCCGGCCGCACCAACCTGCTCTCGCTCAACGCGGCGATCATCGCCGCCCAGGCCGGCGAGCAGGGCAAGCCCTTCGGCGTGGTCGCCGATCAGATCCGCGAGCTGGCGGCGCAGATCGGCAGCTCGACCAAGCGCATCGGGGACATCATCGCCGGCGTGGGGCTGGAGGTGGAGGCCACCCGCGGCGCGATCCAGCACAGCGACGAGCTGGCAGTACAAGGCGTCGAGCGGGCGCGCGAGGGCGGGGCGGCGCTGGCGCGAATCGCCGAGCAGGCCAAGCACGGCCGGACGATCGCCCAGACCATCGCCCCCGCGGTCTCCGCCCACGCCGAGAGCAACCACCAGATCGAGCAGCTGGCCGCGCGGGTGGTGGACATGGCGCAGGGCTTCGCCGGAGTGGAGCTCCTGGTGCGCGGCAGCAAATCGATCGAGGCCATGGCCCAGAGCCTGTCGCCTCTGACCGCACGCGTGGGCAGGGCCCTCGAGGAGCAGGCGCAGCTCAGCCGCAAGCAGGTGGAGAGCGTCGAGGAGATCAACCGGATGATCGCGCGCCTCGACAGCACCGTGGAGCGTCACGGCGAGGGCACCGCGCAGGTGCTCAAGAACCTCTCCGAGCTGATGGAGCTGGCCAAGGAAGATCGCCGGGCGGTGGACGAGCTGGCCAGCGCCGCCCAGGCGCTCACGCGCCACGCGGCGGTGCTGCGAGCCGGCCTGGAGCAACTGCGGACCTAGGGCGAGGGCGCCACCGGCAGCTAGCCGACCGCGCGCTCGCGCTTGCTCTCGTGGCTGTAGTGGAGCATCGCCTCGCGGCCCACCCGCGCCAGCGCGCGGTTGTTGAGCCACGCGGTCACCGGCGCCGCGACCACCGGCACCGCGCGCCCCAGGGCGGGCAGCCCGCCGCGCTGGAAGAGCGCCACCGCGATCCGGCCGACCAGCTTGGGCCCGGCGCGGACCAGCGGCCCACCGGCGCCGTTGGCCCAGGCCAGCAGGTCCAGCAGATCGGCCTGCGCCCGGGGCGACTTGAGGTTCACCCGATGCAGGGTTGCCATGTCCACCAGCAGCGAGGTCTGCAGGTAGGCGACAAACACCAGATCCAGCGGGAGCGAGAACAGGCCGAACAGGCCGCTGATCGCTCCCGAGGTGGAGGCGATGGTCTTCTTGGCGTCGATCAGCCGCTGGCTGAGCTCCCGCCGATCGGCCGAGGGGTAGGTCCGCTCCAGCTCGGCGATGCGCTTGCGCGCGCGGCCAATCTCGCTGAGGACCAGGGAGGAGAAGCTCATCGAGGCGATGCTCTTGAGCTTCTGGGCCGAAAGGCGGGAACCCGGCATGGCGACCTCTCTCCTGTCCGCGTGCTAGCTGCCCAGGCTCCGGGAGTTGGCGGCGGCGAACTCGTCCAGCCGGCGCCGGTCGTCCTGGGAGAGCTCGAGGAAGCGCACGCCCATGCCCAGGTCCTTCTTGTTGGGCACGTTGACCACCTCGCCGTCGCACTCCACCGCCTTGGGATCGCCGGGGAGGTGGAGCTTGAGGCGGACCTTGGTGCCGACGGCGTAGGGGATCGCGCGGTGGAAGAACGCCCCTCCGGCGCTCAGGTTCCCCGTCGCGTGGATGTGAAGCTGGCTGCCGAACGAGATCTCGACGGCGATCTCCACCGGGTGGCGGGCGCCCCGACGCCGCTCGTCTGCGCTGCTGGCTTCGTCGTCCGGCTTGCTCGACATGCCGACTGACGTAGCACGCGGCCTTCGAAGGGGTCAACGCGGCGCGGGTTAGCCGGCGAAAGTGCGCCGGCGGACAGCGTTTAGACGATGGCAGAGCGCGATTCCGGTTATCTTTCGCCAGTGAGCGAGCAACAGCCCCAGATCTCTCCTCCGTCGGCCGACCCCCTCCTCGCGCCCCTGAACGAGAGCCAGCAGGCCGCCGTCTCCAGCGGCGACGGCCCGCTGCTGGTGCTCGCGGGCGCCGGCAGCGGCAAGACCAAGGTCATCACCCACCGCGTCGCCTGGCTGGTCGAGCGCCGCCAGGTCGCGCCCTGGAACATCCTGGCGGTGACCTTCACCAACAAGGCCGCCGGCGAGATGCGCGAGCGCCTGGTGAAGCTGCTCGGGCCCGCGGCGGGCGAGGTCGCGGTCTCCACCTTCCACTCCGCCGGGGCCTCCATCCTGCGCCGCGAGGCGGAGAAGGTCGGCCTGTCGCGCTCGTTCGTGATCTACGACGACGCCGACCAGACGCAGCTGCTGCGCCGCGCCCTCTCCGACCTGGGCCTGACCGACCGGCTCAAGGTCCAGCTGGTCCGCCACCGCATCGACCAGGCGAAGAACCACGCCAAGCGGCCGGAGGATCTCAACTACGCGCCCCACGACCCTCAGAGCCAGGCCGTCAAGAAGGTCTACGCCCTCTACGAGCGGCTGCTGCGCGCCGCCGACGCGGTGGACTTCGGCGACCTGCTGCTCAAGGTGGTCTGGCTGTTCAAGCGCGATCCGGACACGCTGGAACGCTTTCGCCGGCGCTTCCGCTACGTGCTGGTGGACGAGTTCCAGGACACCAACCCGGTGCAGTACGAGCTGCTGCGGCTGCTGTGTCCGAAGGGGCGGTCCAACCTGTGCGTGGTCGGCGATGACGACCAGTCGATCTACCGCTGGCGCGGCGCGGACATCTCCAACATCCTCTCCTTCGAGCAGGACTTTCCCGGCGCGCAGGTGGTCAAGCTCGAGCGCAACTACCGCTCCGACGCCGGAATCCTCGACGCCGCCTATGCCGTCATCCGCAAGAACGCGCGCCGCAAGGAGAAGCGGCTGTGGACCGATCGCCCGCGCGGCGAGCCGCTCGAGCTGATCTACGCCCCCGACGAGCGCTCCGAGGCGCAGCTGATCGCCGCGCGGGTCAAGTCGCTCGCCTCGCAGGGCAACTCGCTGGCGCAAATGGCGGTCTTCTATCGGGTCAACGCCCAATCGCGCGTGCTCGAGGAAGGGCTGCGGCTGGCCTCGGTGCCCTACCACGTGGTGCGCGGCAGGGCCTTCTACGATCGCGCCGAGATCAAGGACGCCGCCTCGTACCTGCGGCTGGCGGTCAATCCGAAGTCGGACGCCGACCTGGCCCGGGTGATCAACGTCCCCGCGCGCGGCATTGGAGACACGACCGTCGAGCGGCTGCAGGCCCACGCCCAGCAGCGCGAGGTGAGCCTCTTCGAGGCCCTGGCCGAGGTCGACCAGATCGGCACGCTCAACGCCGCCGCCCAGCGCCGGCTCAAGAGCTTCCGCGAGCTGGTCGTGAAGCTCGGCGAGAAGGCCAAGGCCGGCCCCGACGCCCACACCGCCGTCTCAGCCATGCTCGAGCTCTCCGGGCTGCTCGATTCGCACGTTGCCGAAGGGACGGACGAGGGGCAAGAGCGGGCCGAGAACCTGCGCGAGTTCCTGGGCGCCGCGGCGGAGTTCGACCGCCTGCGGGCCGAGGAGCTGCACCCGAGTGCAGGCGAGGAGGCGCCGCGGCCCGCGGACGAACCTGGGCCGCTCAAGCCGCCCCAGGCGCCGCTGGACGCATTCCTGGAGCAGATCAGCCTGGTGGGCGACGCCGACTCCGAGGGCGACGGCGGCCGGGTGTCGCTGATGACGCTGCACGCGGCCAAGGGGCTCGAGTTCGACGTCGTCTTCCTCACCGGGATGGAGGAGGGCGTCTTCCCGCACTCCCGCGCGACGGAGGGCGATGCCTTCGGAGGGGCAGATCCCGAGGAGATGGCCGAGGAGCGCCGGCTCTGCTACGTGGGGATCACCCGCGCGCGCAGGCGGCTCTTCTTCACGCTCTCGAGATCGCGGGCGCTCTTCGGAAACCTGCAGTTCAACGAGCCGTCGCGCTTCCTCAAGGACGTCCCGCAGGAGCTGTTCCAGTTCGGCGCGGCGCTCGCGCCCCAGGCCTCCGAGGAGGAGATCGAGCCCGGCGAGCTCAGAGTGGTTCGCGAGCCGGAGCTGCAGCTCGACGACGCCGACGGCTTCGTCTCCCACGACGAGTTCGACCAGCGCTCCGAGCACGAGCGCTACGAGCGCCGGCCAGCGATCAAGCCGGCGGTGCGGCGCGCGAGCGGGCCGGCGCCCGCGGTCGGAGCGCGTGTGCGTCACCAGCAGCTTGGCGAGGGGCTGGTCGTCGATTCGAGCGGCGGCCCAGATCCCACTGTAACGGTGCGGTTCCCGGGAGCGGGCGAGCGCCGAATCAAAGCCAGGTTTCTCTCGCCGGCAGACTGATTGAGAGGGCGCACGGCCTCGGTCGATCCAGCCGAGCAGCTGTCCATCGCCCACACTCTCGCCTGCCCGGTTCGAGAGGCGGACGGCGTCCATGCGCCGAGCGCGGGCAGATCCAATCGTCACAGCTGCGGAGGACGGGCGTGGGGCCCTGCTCCGAGGAGGCGAGCCATGCGGCGGTTGGATCCACTCAGGAACGTGTCTCTGGTGCTGGCGATCATCGGCGCGATCAACTGGGGCCTGATCGGCTTCTTCAACTGGAACCTGATCAACGCCATCTTCGGCGGAGCGACCCACCTCGATTCGAACTGGTTCTCGAGGGTCATCTACTGCCTGGTGGGCCTGGCTGGGCTGGCGCTCGTCGCGCTCTACGGCTGGTTCCGCGGGTCGATCGGAGAGCGGGCGGCGGCGCATCGTCGGGCAGAAGCCCGGATCTGACGCGCTCAGAGAGCCGGGGCAGGGCGGCTACTTCGCCTTCTGCCCTTTGAGCTGGCTCTCCAGCTTGGCGACCTTGGCCTTGAGCGCGGCGGCGGACTCGAGGGCGGACTCGGCGGCCATGAGCTTCTTGCGCATGGCGGCGACGTCCTGCTTGAGCTTGTCCCGCTCGGCGGTCACGTCCGCCGCCCCGGCGGGCGAGCCGCTCGACTCGGCCTGGGCCAGCTTGCGCTTGAGCGAGATGACCTCGGCCTTGAGCTGATCGCGCTCGAAGATCAGATTGCCCGGCGCCGGTTCGGGCGCGGCAGCGGAGGCTTGCTTGGTTTCCGCTTCCTCGAGCTCGGCCTGCAGCTCTTCTCGCGCCTGGTGCTCGCGGGCGAGCGACTTCTCGAGCTCGGCGGCCCTCTTCTGCAGCACTGACAGATCTTCGCGCAGCTTCTTCTCCGCGCTGGCGCCGTCCGCCCGGACCTTCTCCGCCCCGCCGCGCAGCTGCTCGACCTCGCTCTCGAGCTCGGCGCGGGCATGCTCGACCTGCTCCAGCTTCTCGCGCAGCTCGGCGAGCTCCTCGTCTCGTTGTGCGCCGGCCCTCTCCATCGACGCGCGGCGCCCCTCGAGCTCCGCCTTGGCCTTCTTCTCCGCCGCCAGCGCCTGCTCGGCCTTCTCGGCGCGCCGCTGCAGCTCGCCCAGGCGGCTGTCCCGATCGGTTTCGACCTCGGCGCGCGCGCGCTCGGCGCTCGACGAGAGCTGTTCCGCCTCGGCTACCAGCTGCGACACCCGCTCGCTGAGCGCGTCCCTCTCGCCTGTCAGCTCGGCGGCGCGGGTGCGCTCCTGGGAGAGCCCCGCTTCCGCTTTCTCCAGCCGCTTCTTGAGCTCCTCGAGCTTGCGCGCCTGGCCCGACTGCTCTTCCTTGGCCTCGGACTGCGCGGTGCGCAGCTGCTCGGCGCCCTGCGCCTCGGCCTCCTGGACCTTGGCCTCCAGCTGCTGAGCACCCTGGCGCGCCTGCTCCAGCTGGCTCGCCAGCTCGTCCTTCTGCTGGCTGAGCGCCGCATTTTGAGAGCGCTCCTTCTCGAGCGCCGCCTGGGCCTGCCCAGCTTCCTCGCGCTGAGTAGCGACATCAGCCTGCAGCTGGGCGTTAGACATCCGGCTCTCTTCCAGCTCATGCCGCAGGCCGTCGCGCTCTTCGCCGGCGGCCTTCTGGCTCTCCTCCAGCTGCCGCTTGAGCCCGGCGATCTCCTTGTCGCGGTCGTCGCGCTCGACCTCGAGGACCTCGGCCTGCTGGGTCGCCTGGGAGAGCTCGCCCTGAAGCTCCTCGACCCGCTGGCTGGCCTGCTCTCTCTCGCCGGAGACCTCGGCCAGCTTCTGCTCGAGCTGCTGTCCCTGCTGCCGGGCCTCGTCGCGCTGCGCTCCGGCCTCCTCCAGCTCCTTCTCCAGCGCCGACAGCCGCTCGGTCAGGGCGTCGCGCTCGCCGGCCAGCTCGGAGGCGTGCAGCTCGGCCTCTTCGCGTGAGGTGGTCAGCTCGGCGACGGTCTTGCCCTCGCGCTCCTGCGCCGCGGCGAGGTCCTTCTCCAGCTGGCCGTGCCTGGCCGAGAGGTCGGCCAGCTTGGCCGCGAGCGCCTCGCGCTCGTCCTTGGCGGACTGCGCCTCCTGCTGGACTCGCAGCAGCGCGGTCTCCAGCTCGGCGATCTGCCCGCGGGCTTCGCTCAGATCGGCCGAGGTGGCGTCGCGCTGGGCGCCGGCGGCGTTGGCCTCCGCCTCGAGCCGCTTCAGCTCCTGCTTGGTCCCCTCGGCCTCGGCGAGCAGCCCTGCGGACTTGGTGTTCGAGGAGGCGAGCTGGCCGGTGAGCTGGTCACAGAGGTCCTTGGACTTGGCCAGCTGCTGGCCGATATCCACCAGCTGCCCCTCGGTCTCCATCAGGCTGCGGCTCAGCTCCTTGCGCTCGGCGTCGCCATCGGCCAGCGCCTTCTCCTGCGCGGCGGCCTTGGCTCGCTCCTTTTCGAGCGCCGCGCTGGCCGCCTGCAGCTGCGTGCTGGTGGCAGCCAGGGCCTCGGTCGACTTGTCCAGCTCGGCGCAGCGATCGGCGTACAGCTGGCGGGCGCGCTGGAGGGTCTCCTCCTTGAGGCGCACCACCGAGCGGAAGTACTCGAGCTTGTCGTCGGGCGAGCCGCCCTTGGGCGGGCGTGGCTCGGCCGGTTCCTGGAAGGGGTCGCCGCGGGGCTTGCCGGTGGGTTGCCGAGGCACTGGCGCTGGCGGCGAGGCCGGCGGCGGAGCCGAGGCAGCTGGCGGGGCGAGGGTCGGATTGGTGGCCGCTCGGGCGCGCGGCAGGGGCGGCGGAGCGGAAGGAGGGCGGGCGACGGCCGCGGCGTTGAAGGCCGCGGCGCTCGGCGCCCCGGCGCGCGGCGGTGCCGGGAGCCCTGAGCCCTCGTCGTCGAGGCTCTTGCGCAGATCGTCGAGCGGGTCGTCCTTGCCGGGCGCCATGACAGGCCAAGTCTACTGCCAAACGGCACTGGTCCAAGGGAACGGCCGGCGGCCGATCAGCCTCAGGGATGGCGACGGGAGGCCGCAC
The DNA here is from genome assembly GCA_037442205.1 of Myxococcales bacterium. Lineage (GTDB taxonomy): Bacteria > Myxococcota > Myxococcia > Myxococcales > UBA5297 > JBBIQS01. The sequence goes on along the minus strand of JBBIQS010000016.1, from coordinate 74,429 downwards.
GTCGGCCGGCCTGCTTGCGAACCGGGCGCGAAGACGACGGTCTGGCTGCCTTCCGCCGAGGCTTGGGCTCAGACCGGGCGAGAGCGCGGCCGCGAGCCAGCTCGACCAACTTCCAGGCGAGCGCGTCGTAATCGACGCCGCCGTTGCGCGCCGCCCGGGCGAAGCCGGCGTCGGGGCTCAGGTCGCAGTTGGGATTGACCTCAATCACGTAGGGCACCCCGTCCGCCGACAGCCGGATGTCGACTCGGGCGTAGTCGCGGCAGCCCACCGCGGTGAAGGCCTCGCGGGCCACCTGCTGCACGCGCCGCTCCAGCTTCGCCGGCAGCACGCAGCGGATCGGCGGCGAGCCGAGGAACTCGGCCGAGGCCTCGTCCCACTTGGCGTTATAGGTCACGATGCGCGGCACGCCCCTGGGCATCCCCGAGAAGTCGATCTCGGCGATGGGCAGCACCTGCGCCGGATCTCCGAGCAGCGCCACGTTCAGCTCGCGGCCGTCGATGAACTGCTCCACCAGCGCCGGCTGGCGATGGCGCTCCAGTACCCGCGCACAGGCCCGCTCCAGCTCCTGCGGCGTGCGCACCACCGAGAAGCGGTCGATGCCGATCGAAGCGTCCTCGCGCGCCGGCTTGACGATGGCCGGCAGCGGCACCGACAGCCGGCGGCAGTCCTCGAGCTTCTCCACCAGGGCGTGCTCCGGAGTCGGCACCCCGCGGCCCTTGAGCAGGTCCTTGGCGGTGGCCTTGTGCAGCGCCAGCGAGAGCGCCAGCGGCTGGGAGCCGGTGTAGGCGTAGCCGTGCAGCTCGAGCAGCGCCGGCACCACCATCTCGGCCCGGGAATCGCCGCCCACCGACTCGCACAGGTTGACCACCACCTCGGGAGCGAGCCGGTCGAGCGCGGGCAGGAAGGCCAGCGGCTCGGCGCCCACCGCCACCAGCTCCACCTGCGCGCCGCGCTTGGTTAGCGAGGCGGCGAAGGCGTGGGCCATGTCGACGACCGCGTCCTGCGAGCGCCGGGTGAGGTCGGCGGGGAGGTGGGCGAAGTCGTCGTTGTGCAGGATGGCGAGGTGCATCGGGGTCCTTGAGAGGGCGAAAGGGCGCCCTCTGTTAGCACAACCGCGCGCAGGCTTGGAATTGGCCCCGAGCCTCGCCTGCTCCATCGCCTGTGGCGCGGGCGGCGGACTGCTGGCGCGGGCGAGAGCTAGATCGCCGGGTAGTTGCGCGCCGTCTCGGGGTCGCGGGGGTCGAGCTTGTTGGCCAGGCAGTAGCCCAGGTACTTGCGCACCGCCTCCAGCACCACGATGAAGCTCTCGCGGGTGTGCGTGCCGTCGTGCTCGAACATCGCCGCCACCTGCGAGGCGGGCTTCAGCTCGCCCATCAGCGACAGGCCGGTGCGCAGCATCTCGACGCGCTCGCGGTTGACGCCCAGCAGGCCGCGCTCCTTCTCGTGTCCGGCGACGAAGAGCAGCACCAGCGCCGCCAGCGAGCGCGCCTGCGGGACCTGGGAGAAGCGCTCCAGCAGGCTGTGGGCGAAGCGCACCAGCCGGGCCCGATCCGAGCTCTTCTGCACCGGGAAGCTGCTCTGGCCCACGGTCGAGCCGCTGGGATCCGGGGCCCTTCCCAGCGCCTCTTCGGTGAACTGCCAGAACGCCAGGCACTCCTCGGAGACCGGTTGTTCCTCCTGCGAATCGGCCGGTGGAGGCGGCGGCTCGGCGACTTCGACGATCTCCTGGATCTCGAGGATGAGCTCGGTGGGGGTGGCCAGCCGATCGGTCGGCTTCGGCGGCCGGTAGGGCAGGGTGGGGACCCGCGGCAGCGGCGGCGCGGGTGGCGGGCGCGCGCCGGCGGGCGCTGGCGGCTGGGCGGCGAGGGCCTGGATGTCCGCGATCAGCTCCAGCGGAGTCGCCAGCCGCGGCGCCGGCTTGGGCGGCTGGGTGGCGGCCGGCTGTGTGGAGGGGGCGCTGAGCGGCAGCGTCGGTGGAGCCGGTGGAGCCGGGGTCTGCCGCGAGAGCTGCGGCGGGGCCATCCCTTCCTTCGGCGCCTGCTTCGGATAGAGGACGGGCGGGCCTGACGCGTCGGACTTCGGCTGCTGCCTGGCGCCAGGCTCCGCGGCGGAACGCTGGCGCACGAAGTCCTGGACCACGGGGCGCACCTTCTCCCAGCGGGCGACCAGCAGCGGATTGCCGGCCACCAGCAGGATGGCGAGCATCGGGTCTTCGTAGGCCTGGATCAGCACCGCCACGTGCTGGGAGAGCTCCTCGCGAGACTGCGGATCGCCGGCGATGGCCAGCTCGAGGGTGAGGATGCAGCGGGCGAAGACGGCGCGATCGCCGCCCAGGCGCTCCAGCTCGCCGGCGATGGCGCGGGCGGCGCCCAGGTCGGGCAGCGCGGCGATGGCCCGAGCCACCACCGCATCGACCTCGTCAATCCTCGACGGGAAACGCTGCATGCGCCGTTCGCTCCCTGCGGTTTCGGTCCCCTCCACTCCGAGCGCTGCCGGGGCGGGGCCGTCATCCTAATGCCGTGCCCCTTGGGATGCTCGCCCGCTTGCCAAATTTCGGCAGTCCAAGATTGCCGACAACGCCGGCGGACGCAAAAAGCCCCTCGCCCCAAGGGCGAAGGGCTTCCAGATCAGGCGAACGGGTGGTTGCTAGGCCGAGAGGGCCTCGTCGGCGGCGGCGAGCGTCTTGGCGATCTCCTGCTCGCCGTGGGCCAGCGAGACGAAGGCGGCCTCGAACTGGGAGGGCGGCAGGTAGACGCCGCGCTCGAGCATGGCGTGGAAGAAGCGGCCGAAGCGGGCGGTGTCGGCCTTCTTGGCGCTGGGGTAGTCGAACGGCGCCTCGGCGGCGAAGAAGAGGGTCCACATGCTGCCGACGCGGTTGACGGTTCCGGCGATGCGGTGGCGCGCCAGCCGCTCGCGCAGCCCCTCGGCCAGCCGGGCGCTCACGCCTTCGAGCTGCTCGTAGACGCCGGGGCGGCCGAGCTGCTGGAGCATGGCGATGCCGGCGGCGGTGGCCAGCGGGTTCCCGCTCAAGGTGCCGGCCTGGTAGATCGGCCCCTCGGGAGCAATTCGGGCCATCAGCTCCTTGCGGCCGCCGTAGGCGCCCACCGGCAGGCCGCCGCCGATGATCTTGCCGAAGGTGGTCAGGTCGGGGCGGATGCCGTACCGCTCCTGGGCGCCGCCGCGAGCCACCCGGAACCCGGTCATCACCTCGTCGCAGATGAAGAGCGCCCCGTGCTTCTGGGTCAGCTCGAGCAGGCCGCGCAGGTAGCCCTCGCGCGGGACGAGCACGCCCATGTTCCCCACCACCGGCTCGATGATCAGCGCGGCGATCTTGCCGCCCATCCTGGCGAACAGGTCGCGGGCGCGGTCGAGGTCGTTGAAGGGCAGGGTGAGGGTGTACTTGGCCAGGTCGGCGGGGATGCCCGGGGAGTCGGGCAGGCCCAGGGTCTCGACGCCGGAGCCGGCCTTGACCAGCAGGCTGTCCACCGCGCCGTGGAAGCAGCCCTCGAACTTGAGGATGTAGTCGCGCCCGGTCGCGCCGCGGGCCAGGCGGATGGCGGCGGTGGTGGCCTCGCTGCCGCTGGAGACCAGCCGCACCTTCTCCACCGAGGGCACGGTCTTGGTGATCAGCTCGGCCAGCTCGATCTCGCGCTCGTGCGGGGCGCCGAAGCTGGTGCCGGAGCGGGCGGCCTCGATCACCGCGTCGAGCACCGGCTGGTTGGCCTGGCCCAGGATCATCGGGCCCCAGGAGCCGACGTAGTCGAGGTAGCGGTTTCCGTCGACGTCGGTGAGCCAGGCGCCCTCGCCCTTCTTGAAGAACACCGGGTCGCCGCCGACGCCGCGGAAGGCGCGCACCGGCGAGTTGACGCCGCCGGGCATCAGGGCCTTGGCGCGCTCGAACATCGAATGGCTGCGGTTGTGGTCCATCGGGATCCTCGGAGGGTGGGAGGTTGGAGAGGCGGGCGAGCGCTCGCTCAGGGCGGGACCTGGGGCTGGTTCCACTCCCAGATCTGCGCGGGGTCGATCTTGTCGGGCAGGCGGTGGAGCGCCAGGCGCTTCTTCAGGCGGGCGATCTCCATCTGGACGCCCTTGGGATCGGGGTGCGTCTTGAGGGCCTCGACCAGCACGTCGACGGCCTTCTCCTCCTGGCCCATCTCCTCGAGGATCTTGGCCTGCTCGTAGCGGGCGCGCGGGGCCATGTCGGAGGCCGGCCAGCGCCTGGCCACCTCCTCGTAGGCCTGGATGGCCTTCTCGCGCTGGCTCTGCATGCCGAGGGAGGCGCCGATGAGCATCTGGGCGTCGTCGGCGTAGGGGCTGTCGGGGTAGCGGGTCAGCAGCACCCGGGACTCGAGGATGGCCTGGTCGTAGTCGCCCAGCTCGAAGTAGTCCTTGGCGGCGAGGTACTGGTAGCGGTCGACCTCGGCGCCCTGGGGGAAGGCCTGGACCAGGGCGGAGAGCTCGGCCACCGCGCCGCGGCGGTCGCCGGTGCCGCGCAGGATTTCGGCCAGGCTGGCGCGGGCGTCGAGGGTCTCGGGGGCCTCGGGGTAGCGGTTGGCGAGGGCGCGGTAGAACTCGACCGCCCGGGGCAGCTGGCGCATCTCCAGGTAGCACAGGTCGCCGGCGCCCTTGAGCGCCGGGACCATCTGGGCCCGGACCTTGTGCGGGTCCTTCTTGGCGAGCAGCGAGAGGACCTCTTCGTACTCCGCCAGGGCCTCGGCCGGCCGGCGCTGGAAGGCCAGGTCGCGCGCCTTGTCGAGGTGCGCGGCCGGGTCGCCCAGGCAGGCGGAGAGGAGGAGGGGAGCGAGCAGGAGCGCCCGGGCGCGGAACATGGTGGAGGTATCCATCGCCCGAGCCGCGGCGGAAGGCAAGGGGGTGGCGTGCGGCAGGCGGTGGCACCCGGGAGCGCTGCCTCCTTCCTCACCTGTCCAGGCACGGATGTAGTTGACTCTCGCGGCAGCCGGACCCGATTCTGCCGGCGGGAGGGTTCTCGAATGAGGCGATGTTCGCCGCCTGCCGCCGCTGGCTTCCACTCCGGCGCAGGCGCTCGTGGTTGCTGGGGCAGGCTCTTGCCGTTGGTCTGCCTGTGGAGCGCGTTGTCTCCCGCGATGGCGTCCGCCGCCACCCCGATCGATCCCACCGAGCAGCGCAAGACCAGCAACCGCGATCTCTCGGTGCCGGTGGAGCGTTTCGTGCTCCCCAACGGACTGGTGGTCCTCCTCTCCCCCGACGCGACGACCTCCAGCGTGCTGGTGTGGATGACCTTCCGCGCCGGCACGCTCTTCGAACCGCCCGGGCGCGCCGGCATGGCCCACCTGGTCGAGCACATCATGTTCAGCGGCCCGACCCGCGAGACCGACTACGAGTCGCTGCTGCTCGGGCGCCGCGCCCGCTACACCAATGCCGTCACCGGCGCGGACAGCATGAGCTTCCAGACCACGGTCCCGGACGAGGAGCTGCCTCTCGCGCTGTGGGTCAATGCCGATCGCCTGGGGACTCTGCCCCGGCTGATCGATGGCCCGCTGGTCGAACGCAATCGCAAGGTCGTGCTCCAGGAGCGGGCGCTGCTGCTCGTCGATCAGCCCTACGGCCTGATCAACGAGCAGATCTCGGGTCGCCTCTTCGCCAATCCTCACCCTCTGCACGCCGGGGTCATCGGCGCGCCTTCCGAGCTGGAGAGCGTCACCGCCGAGGAGGTGAGGGACTTCGCCAGCGAGAAGCTGGTGCCGGCCAACGCCATCCTCACCGTGGTGGGGAACTTCGACCCCGCGCTGGCGCGCCGGCAGATCGAAGAGGGCCTGGGGCGGCTTCCCTCCGGCCGGCGGGCGGAGCCGCCGCAGCTCTTGCCGTTCTCGCGAGTGCGCGTGGTCGACAAGAAGGACGAGCCGCTGTCGCGCGAGCCGCGGGTGACCATGGCGTGGCGCTTCCCAGAGATCCCGCATGACTTCGCCGTCGCCATGCAGCTGGCGGCGCAACTGCTCTCTCTGTCGGTCGATGGCGCGTTCGGGATGCGGATCGACGCCAACTTCGAGGAATACACCGGCGAGGGTTCGTTCCGCATGGACGTGACCCTTCCCCACGACGAGCCACAGAAGAACGTCCAGGACGACGCCGAAGCGTTCCTGAGGATGCTGACGCAGGTCGAGATGCCGGCCGACCTGGTGCTGGCGGCCAATCTCGCCCTCGACCGGGTGGCGCTTCTCTGCCTCGACTCCCTCGCTGGCCGCGCCCAGATGTTGAGCCGCCTCGAGTTCCTGATCGGCCGGCCAGAAACCGTCGGTTCGCACCTGAGCCGGCACTGGTTCCTGGAGCGCGACGTGGTCCGCGATGTCGCCCGGGCCTATCTCAAGAATGCCGGCCTGGTCTTCCATGCCCGACCGACCCGGCCGCGCCCGGCGCGGGTGGAGCGCGAATGAAAAGGCTGGGATTGGTCCTCTTGCTGGCGGCCGGGATCGGCTGTGCCAGCGCTCCGGTGCCCGCGAGCCCCGCATCCCCAGTTGTCGAGGGCACCTGGGTGCATGCTCCGCCGCCGGAGGCGCTGCCGGCCAGCGCATCGACCCCGGCTCGGGTCACCGTGCGGCGGCTTGCCACCGGCCTGCGGGTGGTGATCGTCGAGCACCGTCGGAGGCCGGTGGTGGCCACTCGCCTGATCTTTTCGCGCGGAGCCGCCGCCGATTCCGACGAAGACGGCGGCCTGACCTACACCGCGGTGGCGATGGTCGGCGACTTCTACGAGAAGAAGGCGACCGGCGAAGAGATCGTCGAAGAGAAATCCTTCCGCCACCTGATCTCCGACGCGGGCGGCGCCTATTCGTTCGAGGTCGGCCTCGACTACTCCTCGGTCGGAATTCGCGGCTTCGCCTAAGGACATCGGGACCTATCTGGCGATGCTGGCCAAGGCGGTGGCCTTCCCGCGCCACGGCGTGGAGACCTTCGCCGGCCGGCGCAACGCCATGCTTGATGCGGTGGAGGACATCGAGCTTGCCGACGCCGAGTCGTTTTCGCGCTTCCTGGCGCAGTCGGCCTTCGGCGCTGGCCACGCCTACGCCCGGCCGGTGTACGGCACGCTGACCAGCCTCGGGAATCTCGGGCTGGAGAACGTCATTGCCGCGCAGGGAGAGGTCCTGACTCCGCAGGGGGCGACGCTGCTGGTCGTCGGGGACGTCGATCCGACTCGAGTGATGGGCGAGGTACAGACCGCCTTCGGCGGCTGGCGCGGCGGGCCGGCGCCCAAGGTGCAGATCGCGGCCCCGGCGGTATTCAAGGGCAAGGGTGAGGTGGGATTCATCAAACGGCAGCCGGCGATCACGCTGCACGTATGTGCCTCGCGGACGCTGAGCGACGTGCAGGGTTCCGACGCCGGACTCGATGTACTGGCGGCGATTCTCGGGCAGGGGCCGACCAGCCGGCTGGGTCAGGCGCTGCGCGAGAACAATGGCCTGACCTACGTGGTGTCGGCCTCGGTGGTGCGCCTGCGCTTTGCCCGGGCGCTGCTGATCTGCTCGCCACTGAGGGCGGATCAGGCCGACCGGGGCGTGCGGCTGTTTCGCGAGACCCTGGAGGCGGCCCGGCTCAGTCCACCCAGCATGGACGAGCTGCGGCTGGCGAAGGCAATGCAGCTGGCGAGCATCGAGAACAGCCTCGAAGGCCTGGGCAGAATCGTCGGCAGCTGGGAGGAGGCCATCGCCCTGGGATTCGGGGCTCCGCGCCCAGAGCAAGATCGGGCGGAGCTCGAGAAGGTCACCGCCGAGGAGGTCCATCGGCTGGCCAGGAAGGTGCTGGCGCCCGAGGGCATCCGCTGGATCTTTTCCGGGGAGCAGGCTTTCGCCGCCAAGGCGGCCGAGGCGAACGGAATGGGGCGGCTTAGGGCGTTGACGCTGGCGAAGTAATCGATCACCGCTGGTGAACGCAAATGACGCCCGATTTCGTCGTCATCGTCTGCGTGTGAATGTCGGACATGCCAAGGTGGGTCTCGGAGCGCAGCCCAACCCAGCGCCCAGGCCGACAAGGCCGAGAGCGAGAGCATCCAATCCAAAGAAAGAACGCGGATCGTTGGTGAAAAGGGCGGCGCCCATTCCCTTCCTCCCGATTCCCCAGGGCCGTCGGATGCGACGGTCCCAGGTAGCATTCTTCGGGAGCGAAAACCACTGCGCGGGCCAATGGCTACCTCGCCTCCGCCGGAGTCTCCCTGGGCAGCGAAGCCAAAAACTCGTCGAGGTGGGCGTTGACCTCCTCAGGCCGGTCGAGCATCAGCCAGTGGCTGACCCCGCGCACCCGGCGCTCGTCGAATCCCTTGACGCGGTGGTGCACTGCCAGCGGCGAGTCGTTCTGCTCGGCGACGATCGCCAGCCGCGGCCCCTGGAAGCGGGCCAGCGTCTTCATCGGATCGTAGGACAGGCTCTCCTCGAAAGCCGCCACGTACACCGACGGCCGGGTCGCCCTGAGCGCGGCCATCACCGCGCCGACGGTGTGCGGCGCCGCCCCTACCAGCTGGTGCCCGAACCAGTCGGTGGTGAAGTCGTGGTAGTCGTGGTGCAGCTCGCGGCGGATGTGCTCCACCAGCTCCGGCTTGAGCGTGCTCGTCATCCCGCTGGCGTCCACCAGCGCCAGCCCCGCCAGCCGCTCCGGGCAGGCCCCGGCGTAGGTCCCGGCCACCATCCCCGCTTCGCCGTGGGCCACCAGCACGAACCGCTCGAGCCCAAGCGCATCGGCGATCGCATCGACGTCCCCGGCCATCGCCTCCAGCGAGTAGTCGCCGTCGCTGGGCGCGCTCGACTCGCCCATCCCCCTGAGGTCGAAGGCCGCCGCCCGGTGGGTCCAGCGCAGGTGGGCCAGCTGCTCGCCCCACAGCTCCAGCCTGCCCGCCAGCCCGTGGAGGAAGAGCAGCGGCGGTGAGCCGAAGCCCTCGTCGTCCACCCGCAGCGTCCCGGCGTCTCCGCGCACCCAACGCTCCATGGCAGCCTCCCGCGTGCTCCTCAGAGACTCCTAAGCCCTCGGCGCGCCGCCGGCTTCAGGAATCGGGAACGCCTTCGCGGCGCCGACCTGTTCTGGGCACTTGCGAGGGCCCCTTGCCCTGCGCCCGGTCCCTCTGCTTTCTTGCCGCCCTCATGAAGCTCGGCCCCTACCAGTTCGCGACTCCCTACATCCTGGCGCCCATGGCCGGCGTCAGCCAGATGCCCTTCCGCCGCATCGTCCTGGAGCTGGGCGCCAGCTGGGCCCCCACCGAGCTGATCAGCGCCGAGGGGCTCTTCCGCATGAGCCCCCGCACAGTGCGCTACCTGCGCCACGATCCCAAGGTCGAGCAGCCGTTCTGCGTGCAGCTGTTCGGCGGCGACCCGGAGCGCATGGCCCAGGCCGGCGTCGCCGCCCGCGACCTGGGCGCCCGCATCATCGACATCAACATGGGCTGCCCGGTCCCCAAGGTGACCCGCAACGGCGCCGGCTCGGCGCTGATGGGCGACCCCGCCCGCGCCGCGCTGATCGTCCAGAAGGTCCGCGAGGCCACCGGCCTTCCAGTCACCGCCAAGATCCGCTCCGGCTGGGACTCGAGCCGGGTCAACGCCGTCGACGTCGCCCGCGCCCTCGAGCAGGCCGGCGCGGCGGCGCTCGCCATCCACCCGCGCACCCGCGCCCAGGCCTACTCGGGCAAGGCCGACTGGTCGGTCATCGCCCAGGTGAAGAAGACGATCGCGATCCCGGTGATCGGCAACGGCGACGTCAAATCGCCCGCCGACGCCCGCCGCATGTTCGAGGAGACCGGCTGCGACGCGGTGATGGTCGGCCGCGCAGCCCTGGGCAATCCCTGGATCTTCCGCCAGCTGACCGGCGGTCCGCCGCCGGATCGCGCGGAGCGGCTGGCGCTGGTCAGCCGCCATTTCGAGGAGCACCTCGCCTTCTTCGGCGATCCGCTCGGAGGGGTGCGGGCCTTCCGCAAGCCGTTGCTCTGGTACGCGCGCGGCCTGCGCGGCGCCAACCAGTTCCGCACCGGGGCGACCCTGCTCGACGACCCGGCCCAGGTCCGCTCGGCCATCGAGCGCTTCTTCTCCACGGCGGAGCCCGATCAAAACGGGTCAGCCGAGGACGACGTCGATTGCGACGCCGCCTACGGCTGACCCGCCCCCCTCGCTCACGGAGCGACGTTAGGGTTGCTCTCCGCGCTGGTCGGGGTCTGCAGCTGGTCGCTGCTGTCGCTGCTGCCCGAGCCGCCGGTGCCCGACTGGCTGCTGGATGACTTGCTGCTCGATGATTCGCTGCTCGATGACTCGCTGGAGCCGCTGCTGGTGGTGCCCGAGGTGCCGGCGCCCGGCGAGATGGCGGTCAGCCAATCGATCCCCTGGACGTTGACGTAGGAGAAGTTGATGTACTGCCCGGGGATCAGGTCTCCGATGACCTCCGGGTGCGCCCGCAGCCGCACGCCGGTGCCGAAGCCGCCGCTGAGCGCCACGATGCCGTCGGCCTTGTCGACCCCGGTCACCACGCCGGTCACCTTGCCGGACTGCGCGAAGCCCGACAGGTCGCCGGTCCCGCCGATGCCCAGGCCGCCCCGGGTCGAGATCCAGTTTCGGTTGGCGTAGGAGTCGAAGTGCAGCGAGACGTTGTCGCCGATCATCATGCCGCTGAGCTGGCTCGGCGTGCCGCGCAGGGTGACCGTGTCGTAGCCGCTGCGGATCGCCAGGAAGCCGTTGCGGTAGTTGACGTTGGCCACGATGCCCTGCACGGTCCCGGACACCGCCGTGTTCTCTTCGACCACCGCGTTGTCCGAGCTCTCGGCCTGCGCCACCACCGGCAGCGGGGCGAGCAGGGCCAGCCCCGCCGACAGCAGCAGGCTGGGAAGCTTCTCAAATAGGCCTTTCATGGAACACACCCCTCGACGATGGCGCGCACGCCACCAGCACAATGTTGGGGCCGCCACGGCGAGTCGGCGACGGACGGTCGGCTCGGGGCGCCCGCGCACAGCACGGGCATGGAGAGCACCCGCGACTTCGCTTCTCTGCCTGAGAAGGAGCCCCGGCGCTCACGATCCAGGCGCTCGCCCGTCGACGTCCTCAGCCGCGCCGGGCACGGGCGGATTGCCCGAGCGCCGGGGCGCCGGTAACCTCGTCGCATGTCGCCGGGAGAAGTGCTCGGGCTGCTCAAAGAGATCGAGCGCGGAGAGGTGACCCTCACCGCCTTCGAGGACCCGCAGAAGGTCTACTCGGGAGAGGTCCGCTACCGGGCCTCCAACGGGCTGGAGCTGGTGGTCTTCAACGACGCCAACGAGTGGGACTACCTGGACTCGGTCTGGCAGGGCCGGGCGCGGCTGACCGACTTCGACGAGCTCGAGGGCAGCCCGGCGGGCCAGTACCAGCCCTCCGCCGAGGTGGCCTGGCGCTGCTACGCCATCCCCGGCTACCTCAAGTTCCGCTGCCGCACCTGCGGCCGGCGCCTGGCCCGGCTCTCTTCGCCCGACCATCCGTACCTGTGCCCGCCGGATCAGCCTCACCAGAGCCCGGTCGAGCCGACGCTGTGCGCACTGATCGGCGTTCCGCTGCGCCACTAGAGGACCAAGCCATGCGTCTGTCGAGCTGCCTGTTGTCGGCCCTGTGCTGCGCCTGCGCCACTGCTCCGGCCCGCCCGACGCCCGTGCCGGCGCCCGGCGAAGGAGGCCTGGTGCTCAGGGCCTGGCTCGAGCCGCAGTCGATCAGCCCGCAGTCCCTCGGGATTCCGGCGGGGCGCGCGGTGCAGCCTGGGGATCTCTGGCTGGCGCTCGACGACCTCGCCTATCCGCTGGTAGCCGACGAGGCGCGGCAGGGGATGTTGCGGGTGCTCACCCCGGCGGTGCGAGGGCAGGCCTCCGACCTGCTGCGCAGCCCCGGGCCGGGAGTGCTCGAGGTCCGCGGCGCCCTCGGCCAGCAGCGCGGCTCGCAGCCGTCGGGCGCCGGCGAGCTCACCGGCTTCACCCTCTCGCTGGTGGCCCGCGGCGAGTTGCTGCAGGAGCTGGGGGCGAGCATCGACCCGGCCAGCGGCGGGGCGGCGACCTTCAAGGTCAACTTCCCGGCCCAGGACCTCTGCCAGCCGCTGGATCAGTCGAAGGTGCGGCTCACCGAGACCGGCTGTCTGTTCGATCGCTCGGAGAAGTGCCGCGCCGATCGCCCGGCGCCGCTCGACGATCGAAACGCGGTCCACCTCGGGCCGGTGGCGGTGTCGGTGCGGATCGGGACGCTGCCGTGCCGGGGGACTACGCTCTAGCGGGAGCGCCGGCTGGAGCGCCGGCCGCGTCGTTCGGCGCTAGGAAACTGCCGCCTCGGAGCGGGACTTCGGTGCGCTGAGCACCTCACCGCCGGCGCGGGTGGCCGCCAGGGTCCCGCACGCAGCGCCGATCTCCTTGCCGCCGCTGTAGCGGCGAGCCACCGGCGAGCCCAGGGCCTGGAGCAGATCGCGAAACCGGCTGAGCTCGGCGGCATCGGGCGGGTTGAAGCGCCCGGTGGGATCGGCGACGTCGATCAGATCGAGCTTGATGGGGATGCCGTCAAAGGCGCGCTTGAGGGCGGCGACGTCCTCTTCGCCGGTGTTGAGGCCCTGGATCATCACGTAGGCGATCATCGCCCGGTCGCGCCGGTCGCGGGCGTACTCGCCGATGGCCGCGGCCAGCTCGGACAGCGGATGGGTGCGCTCGATGGGCATCAGCTGGCCGCGCTTGTCGGGGATGGCGCTGGTGACCGAGAACGCCAGGCGATAGGGGTGCTTCTCGCGGGTGTAGCGGCGGATGGCCGGCACCACTCCGGCGGTGGAGATGGTGATGTTCCGCGAGCCGACCTGCAGCCCGCCCGGCTCGCACAGGATCCGCGCCGCCTTGAGCACCGGGCCGTAGTTGAGCAGCGGCTCGCCCATGCCCATGAACACCACGTGCCGCACCGGCAGCTCGGCCTCCTCGGCGATCTGCCGCACCTGCTCCACCATCTCCCAGGCCGCCAGGTTGCGCGAGAAGCCCAGCCGGCCGGTGGCGCAGAAGGCGCACTCCAGCGCGCAGCCGACCTGCGAGCTGACGCACACCACGTGCTTGGTGGCGAAGATCGGGATCCGCACCGCCTCGAACTGGCCGCCCAGCGGCGAGGCGAAGAGGTATTTGACGAAGCCGTCCTGGGCCTTGCGCCGCTCGAGCACCGCCAGCCGCGCCCGCTTGAGCGGCCGGGTCTGCTCCAGCACCGCCCGCCGCACCCCAGACACCGACTCGATTCCCTCGGCGAAGGGCAGGTAGGCGGCGGCGAACAGCCGGCGGGCCTCGCCCTCGGTGCAGCCCGAGAGCAGCTGGCGCAGCTCTTCCGTCAGCAGATCGTTGAGGGGGCGCCCGGTACCGAGCGGGCTGGCGTCGGCGGTCACGGGATGCCGCGCCGTGTCAGCCGGCCTTGAGCTTGCCGTGGAGGAAGGCGGTGAGCCGCTGCGACATCTCAGCGGGGACATCTTCCTTCATCGTCGAGCGGCACAGGTCGGGGGTGGAGCGGTACTTGCGGACGAAGTCGATGCACGGCGGGCAGGCCCGGAAGTGCCGGTCCAGCGCCGCCTTCTCCTGCGGCGGCAGGGTGCCGTCGAGGTACTCCACCAGCAGCGCGAGCGAGTGCTTGCACGTCACCCACTCGGGAGAGCCACTGTCGTGCTTGTGGTCGTGCTCGCTCACGGGCATTCCTCGAAGGCTGCCTTTACGATGCCGGACCGCAGTCCAGGTTTCCCGCAGCTCGGATTCCTCATGGACGATCCCCGGAGCGGGTCGCCTGATCCTGCTGCTTTCCCGGCCGCTTGTAGAAGTTGTCGATCGCCTCGCGCAGCGCCAGCCGGGCGCGGTGGAGCCGGCTCTTGACCGCCGGGACGGTGGTCCCCATCACCTCGGCGATCTCCTCGTAGGAGAGCCCCTCGATGTCCTTGAGCAGGAACACGCTGCGGTGCTCGGTGGGGAGCGAGGCGGTGGCGGCCTCGATGGCCCGGCGCAGCTCGTGGTCGAGGGCCTTCTCCTCGGTGCCGCGCGACCAGTCGTAGGAGGGCATGGTCAGCAGGCTGCCCTCGGAGTCGAAGCGCGGGCCGGGGAGGTTCTCGGGGTTGGCCGCGGCGTTGGCCGGCTGCTCGCCGGTGGCCTCGCCCTCGACCTTGCGGCGGCGCAGGCGCATCAGCGCGAAGTTGGCGCAGATGCGGTACAGCCAGCTGCCGAAGGCCGACTCCCCGCGGAAGCCGGGCAGGTTCTGCCAGGCCGACAGGAAGGTCTCCTGCAGGATCTCCTCGGCGTCCGCCGAGTCCTGCATCATGCGCACCGCCAGGCCGTAGACCTTGGAGCGGTAGCGGGACACCAGCTGCTCGAAGGCCGCCACGTCCCGGCTCCGGGCGCGCTCGACCAGGTCCTTGTCGTCGATGACTTGTGCGGCTTCGCTCACGTGGCCCTTCTATCACGGCGCCAAAAACTGGAATAGCTCGCCTTGTTAACAGCCTCTCGAGCGCAGGCCGACCCGGGAGACGTGGGGGCTTCCCTCCTCGTAGAAGCGCAGCAGCCGCCTGGCCCAGGCCCCGGCGTAGGCGACTCCGACCCGCGGCGCGCGTGCCAGGCGCTTGGGAGGCCGCTCGCCCACCGCGAAGAGGAGGTTGCTCGAGGTGAGGTCGTGGCCGTTGTGGCGCCGGTCGATGCGCAGGGCGCGGCAGAGCTTGCCCGGGCCGTCGGTCTCGCCCAGGCAGCCCTGGACCGGCTCGAGGGCGCGGATCAGGACCGCCTCGGCGAAGCCCTCGGGGCGGGTGACGGCGTTGAGGCAGTGGTGCATGCCGTAGATGAAGTAGACGTAGGCGCGGCCGGGCGGGCCGAACATGACTTCGGTGCGCGCGGTGCGGCCGCGGGCGGAGTGGCAGGCCAGGTCCTTGATCCCCAGGTAGGCTTCGGTCTCGACGATGCGCCCGACGCGCAGCACGTCCGCGTCCCGGTGGACGACCAGGCAGCCGATGAGCTCGCGGGCGACCTGATCGGTCGGCCGGTCGTAGAAGGAGACGGGGAGGGGAGCGAAAGGCTCTTGGGAGGCGATCATCCGAGCTGGGAGCGGGGGATTCAAGGCCGCGGCCCTCACAGATCATACATAACGCGGGTCGGGGTCGATCCGAGTGTCCGGCGCGCCCGGGGTTCCTCCCAAAGGCGGGGACGGAGCCTGTCGATCGAGAGAGAGTGCCGAGGCCCAGGCGAGCGAGAGGTCGGCGCAAGGTTGTCCAGCCGCAGGGTGGTGGCCACTTGAACAGGATGAAGCTCCCGTGGAGGAAGCGGTCGGTGCGCTGGCCCCTGGAGTTGGCGATTCCGGGCGGGGCGGCGGCGCTGTGGGCGGGGGGCGAGTACCTGCGGGTGCGGCGCTCGCCGCAGACGCCGGCGGAGAAGACGGCGAACCGGATGCTGAACACCGTCGACCGGACGGCGAGGCAATGGCTGCTGCGGCCGGAGCGGGCGGAGCAGGCCAATCGGCTGTCGGACGCGCTGGCGTACGTGGCTGTGCCGCTGGCGTGCACCGCGGCGCTCTACAGCGTGCCCACGCGGCGCCAGCCCTTCCTGGCGGACGCCCTGAGGGTGACGCGGGCGGCGACGCTGGCGGGGGCGGTCAACCAGGTGATCAAGTTCGTGGCCCCGCGGGAGCGGCCATTCGCCGCCGAGACAGGGGCGAAGGGGCGGGACCGGTACGGCTCGTTCTTCTCCAATCACACCAGCGCGGTCTCGGCGATGGCGGCGGCGACCACAAGGCTGGCCTGCTGGCGCGGGGCGCGGATGTGGTACGGCGCGCCGCTGTTCGCGCTGGCGCTGTTCGTCGGGCTGCTGCGGATCGTGTCGGACCGCCACTACCTGACCGACGTGCTGGCGGGGGCGGCGTTCGGAACGGTGGCGGGGGTCGCCGCGGCGCGAGAGTTCTAAGTGGCCGAAACCACGGCGCAATCAAGCGAGCTCGCACCGAGGGCCCTGGGGGCACTCCGGGTCTCCTGAATGGCTCTATCGGGCCAGGGTCTGCTCCGGTCCCGAGGAACGATTCGCCTCGGAGCCTCGCCACTCCCTGGCCAGCAACCCGTACAGCACCTCGTTCACCGGCTTGCCCTGCACCAGGTAGTGCTCGCGCAGCAGGCCCTCGCAGGAGAATCCCAGTCGTTCGAGGAGGCGGCGCGAGGCGAGGTTGTCCTCCTGGACGAAGGCGATGAGCTTGCGCAGCGGGGTCCGCGGGAAGAGCTGATCGATCAGCAGCCTCACCGCCGCCGCGCCAACGCCCCGGCCTCGATGCTCGGGCGCGACGAGGTAGCCGATCTCCGCCAGGAGCATCATTCGGTTGAAGCCGCTCACCGACACCGTGCCGGCGATCTCTCCATTCCGGCGCACGAACCAACGAAAGGCATCCGTCTGCCCGAACGCAGAGAGATCGCGCCCTTCCCTCGACAGCCGGTCGCGACAAGCCTCCAGCCCCATGGGCATGAACGGGTTGAAGCGCTGGGCGACAGGGTCCTTCCGCCAGCGGAGGAAGGGTTCGGCATACTCGGGGCGAGCGGGGAGCAGCTCGAGGGAATCGGCGAATCCAGCCATGGCGCGTCCATAGCATTTCGGAAGGGCTTGCGCCTCTTCGCCGAGGCGCAAGACACTGGAAGCCTGGTTGCTCCGGGGGCCGAAATGCGCCGCATCGCCCAATGGCTCGGCTGGCTGTCGCTATTCGCGGGAGTGCTGCTGCTCCTGCTCGGCCTGGCGACCTGGCCGCCGGGCGGATTGATGTTCGCGCTCCCGTTCGTCTTCATCTGGCCCGGCGCCGTGCTCGTCCTGATCGGCGCCGTCCTGGCCTGGGCCGGCCGCAGCCCCGGCCGCGGGTCGGATCCGGGCGGCCCTACCTCATCGTGTCGCGCAGCTGGATCATCGCCTCCTCCACCAGATTCAGGCGGATGAGCCCGGCCCGCGGAAACTCCAGATCCAGGACCACGAAGAGAGTCGCGGCAATCGCCGCAGAGAAGGTCACCGACTGCAGCACGTTGTGCGTCTTGCTCGCAGCGGTGGTCCGCCCGACCAGGAAGGCGTTCACCAGGGCGACGAATCCGAACAGCGCGATCACCATCAGCGGAACGTGGGAATAGAGCTCGATCCGCCGCTTGGTGGTCACGTCGATCATCGCGTTGATCGCCGGCAGCAGCAGGATGGCCGGCGGGGTCCACTCCGTTCGCTTCACCGCAGCCTCGGCTCGCGACCAGATCTCCCGCTGCAGGCGGGCCGATTCCTCGGGCTCGGGGCGCACCACCCGGCCCTCGGGACCCATGGTCCCGGCCCTGATCCGCTCCTCGAGATACTTCCGGAACAGGTCGCGCAGCTGGGGCTGCACCTCCGGCGGCAGCAGGTCGATCCGCAGGTAGGCGGTGCCGATGGCGTTCGCCTCCTCGGCCACCAGTCGCCGGTGGTAGTCCAGCCGCGACCCCGACCACCCGAAGGTGAAGCCGAGCAGCAGGGCCAACAGCCCCAAGATCGACGGCTCGACGATCCCCGTGGCTCCGACGGGAGAGCCGGGTTCGCGGCGCGCCCTCGCCAGCTCCGCCCATCGGCCGAGCTCCGCGCAGCCGATCATCAGCAGGAACATCGCGGCGGCGATCAGCCCATCGATCAGAACGGCGTTCATCGCTCACCCGCCCGGCGCCCGGCCTCGAGTCAGTGCAGGTTCGCCTTCTCCCAGGCGCGCACCTTGCGCCGGGCCTCGTCGAACAGCCGCTGGTAGTTGCCGGTCCGCAGCTTCTGGCTCGCCGCCGGGCTCAGCCGCTCGAACAGCGCCCGGTAGAGGTCGAAGACGGCGTAGTACTTGGCGGCGTCGGCCTGGGCGACCTCGTCGGTGCCGAACAGGAAGCGGTCGGGATAGCGGTTGATGACCCGGGCGACGTTGTCGGCGCTCTGCGGCGTGCGCTCCAGGTACTTGGCCACCTCTGACCAGGAGATGTCGAAGTAGACGTGGCTCATCCTGGGATCGCCCAGGATGCCCTCGGCGATCTCCACTTGGTTCTCCGGCGGCCGCACCACCCGCCCAAGCCCGAGGTGGGCCCAGATGATGGTGGTCTTGGGGTGGCGCGCCAGCAGCGCCTTCATCGGCTCGAGGTAGACCGGCTCCTTGTCCTTGGCGAAGGGCATGTCGAGGTCGTTGTGGATCAGCGCCACCAGCCCGACCTCGCCGGCGAAGTCGAGCAGCCGGTCGAGCGCGGGGTTCGACAGGCTGGCGATCTCCCCGGCCACCTTCGAGGAGACGAACTCTTTGTGGATGCTGAACTCGCCGATTCCCGAGAACACGCCCGGGTAGAGCTGCAGCACCCGGCGGACGTGGTCGGCGGCGTACATGTCGGCGGGGTTGAAGCCGGTGATCATCGGATCGAAGCGCGCCCGCAGCTCGGCCGGCAGGGACAGATAGGCGTGGGCGATGATCGCGTCGGTGAACGAGTAGTAGTAGAGCGGGGCGTCGCTCTCCAGGTAGTAGGCCGGGGCGAAGTCGCCGGTGTTGGCGTGGGCCCAGGTCTGCTGCAGCGGGATCCCGAAGAGCACCGACCGGCCCACCCGCTGGCCCATCACCGCCAGGAAAGCGCGGATGTCCGGCCCCTGCTGCACGTAGTTGGTCAGGTGGCAGTGGGCGTCGTAGAAATCGCCCGCCGGCGGGGCGCTGCCCGCCTGCGGCGAGACCGCCCACGGCAGGCCGACCGCGATCGCCAGCAGAATGCCGCGAAACCATCTCATCGCGCGCTCCTGTCACAGGAAGAGATCGCTGGCCAGCACCACTATCGGCCCGGTCTGGCCGCCGATGTAGAAGCCGAACAGCCCGGTCATCGCCGAGCGGTGGACGTAGAGCAGCTCGGCGTTGATCCGCCAGTTCCGGGTCGGCCCGGGGTAGACGTTGGCCCCGCCGGCCACCTCCCACGACGGACCGAAGTCCCCCAGCACGCAGGAGAAGGCCCCGAACAGCTCCAGCCGCCCCGGCCAAAACTCGTAGGCCGGCTGGACGTAGAGGCCCCAGTTGAGCACCTGGGTGAAGGGGAGCGGCCCGTCGGCCACGATGTGCGTCATCCAGCGGTAGTAGCCCTCGAGGTTGAGCGCGAAGCCCCGGTACTTGAGCCCGGCGTCCAGCGACAGCAGGTCGTAGTTGGCGTCCTGGGCGGTCACTCCCACCGCCAGCGTCTCGGGGTCGAAGAACAGCGTGCCGTCGGCGAGGTGGACCTGGGTGTTGTCGGTGGCGGTCAGCGGCGGCTGGCTGAAGCGGTTCTCCTTGCTGTGGGTGTAGGAGACGCCGACCCGGGTGGCGGCCCGCCGGTGGCGCTCGTAGTCGCCGAAGCCGCCGCGGGGGCCGAACTCGCCGGTGGTCGGCATCCACCACACGCTGCCCGAGGCCGCCAGCGAGCGCGTCAGCTGGGTGGCGTTGACCCCCAGGATGCTCAGGTTGTCGCCGACCATGGCGATGTAGCGCAGCCCTTTGAGCGGCTCGCCCATCGCCCACACGCCGCCGGTGAACCCGGGGCGGAAGAAGTCGTCGGCCATCTGCCGGTCGGTCCCCAGGAAGTAGGGGAATACCCCGCTCAGCGACCGGGTCCCGGGCAGTCCGCCGATTCCCCCGTAGAGCTGGAACGCCTCGTGGAAGGCGTAGCTCAGGTAGCCGGCCACCGCGACCTGGGTGGTCGAGTTCACCGTCCAGATCAGGCTCTGGTAGCGCAGCTTGGGCGAGTAGATGAACCCCGAGAAGAAGAGCATCTCGCGGTGCAGCTGGATGTCGTTGCGGGTGTCGATCGGCCGCAGCCGCCCGAGGTGGTCGTAGTAGCTCTGTACCCCTGGGAGCTGATTGATGTACCGCCACAGGATGTAGATGGAGATGTTCAGCTCGCCGTAGTCGGTCTTGGCGACCTTGAAGCCCTTGGCGGGCGCGTAGACGCCCCAGTACTCGCCGCCCTCGCCGCCGGTTCCCTCGGCCTGAGTCTCCTCGACCGGAGTCTGCTCCGGCTGCGCGCCGGCCGCCTCCTGGGCGGAGAGCGGCGCCGGGGTGAGCGCCAGCAGGGCGGCCAGGGCCAAGGCCCTCCCGCAAACCGCCCGCGCCGGCGCCGCCGCTCGCATCAGTAGAAGGCCCCGACCTGCAGGGTGAGGATCTGCGCGTTCCCCGGCCCGATGGTCAGGGTCACCGGCCCCAGGTTCTCGCCGGCCGGGTTCTGCTGGTGCCCGTAGGCGTAGCGCAGCTGCAGGTGGAGATGGGTCGGATCGACCAGCCAGCTCAGCAGGCCCTCGACCACGAAGAGCTGGTCGTTGGCGACCAGGGTGCTGGGGTCGAGATAGGAACCGCGCAGCCCGAGGATCAGCCGCTTCTGGAGCGAGACTCCCAGCTGCGCCCAGGCGCCCAGCTCGTTGAAGGCCGGGGTGCCGTCCAACAGGTCGGTGTTGCGCAGGTAGGCCTCGACGGTGAAGGTGAAGCGGTCGGCCTGCAGGTAGAAGTCGGCGCCGCCGGCGAGGTTGCGGGTGGTCTGGCCGGTGGCGGTGAACTCGAACAGGCCGCTGGCCGGGTTGAGGTTGGCCTCGGAGATCTGGACCTTGCTGGAATAGGCCTGCAGCGAGAACGAGTAGCGCAGAGGGACGCTGTCCTCCATCGAGTAGGGATACTCGGTGGCGTCGGGCGGGCCCAGCGGGCTCAAGGTCAGCCGCGTCTCCAGCACGTAGTTGCCGGGGATCGAGGTGAACTGCCGCAGCGGCGAGCCGCTGTAGAGGCCGACGTAGTACTCGAAGATTCCCTTCCAGGGCAGGCCGTAGGCGGTGAGGCCCTTGTCCCGCCCGGTCCAGAAGAGGTCGGCCACGAAGTCCCAGTCCGGGAACAGGATCTGCTGCGGGCCGCGCGACTCGTGCCGGGACCAGGGGGTGTACTGCTGCCCGACCCGCAGCCCGAACTCCTTCATGAACTCGAAGTCGACGTAGGTGTCGAGGACGTAGGGCGGATCGGCCCGCAGCTCCAGGCTGGTCCAGAAGTGGATCCACTTCTCGTAGAGGTTGCCGGCGAAGATCGGTCGCAGGACGAAGAACGCGGCGCGCGACTCGGCCTGGCCGTTCTCGAAGCGTGGCTCGTACTTGTAGGCGGTCTGCAGGCCCAGCCGCAGCAGGTAGTTGTCGTCGGGGGCGCGCAGCACGAAGCCGCCCTTCTTCGGCATCCAGCCGGCGGTGGCCTTCTCCTCCTCCTCCGGCGCGCCCGGCAGCTCGTGGGTCCGGCTGCCGGCCACCGGTAGCTCCGGCTGCGGCGGGACGGCCTTCTCCGGGGCCTCGACCGGCGGCGACTCCTTCGCCGCCTGGGCGAGGGCGTCCGAGGTGGGCAGCGCGAGGCAGAGGGCGAGCAGCCCCATCGTGCGGGTGGCGGTCATGGCGACTCCTGGTGTCTGGAAGGGACGGGAGTTCGGCTACTTGCCGGTGCCGCCGACGCCCCGCGGCGCGACCGTGCCGGCGAAGACGTTGCCCCCGAGCTGCTCGATGATCGACTGGATGGCCAGCTGCCCGCGGACGCTGTTTCCCGCCTCGTCGAGCGGAGGGGAGAAGGTCGCCACCGCGAACTGGCCGGGGACCACCGCCACGATTCCCCCGCCGACCCCGCTCTTGGCCGGCACTCCCACCCGGTAGGCCCAGTCCCCCGAGCCGTCGTACAGCCCGTTCTCGAGCATCACCGCCATCACCCGCGGCGCGTAGGCCTCCTCGATCACCCGTTTTCTGGTGAGCGGGTTGATGCCGCCGGAGGCCAGGGTGGCGCCCATGATCGCCAGGTCCCGCGCGGTCACCGAGACCGAGCACTCGCGGGTGTAGAGGTCGAGCGACTCCAGCGGGTCGCCGGCGATGGCCTTGTAGTCCTTGAGCAGCCAGGCGATGGCGCGGTTGTGGGTGTTGGTGGCGCTCTCGTTCCGATAGACCTCGTCGTCCAGGGTCAGCGCCCGGCCGGAGAAGAGGTTCATGGTGCCGAGGATCTTGGTCCAGCGCTCGTCGGCGTTCAGGCCCGGGACCATGCTCACCGCGGTGATGGCCCCGGCATTGACCAGCGGGTTGCCCGGCAGATGCTCCTTGTTCAGCTCGATCGCCAGGACCGAGTTGAACGGGTGGCCGGTGGGATTGACGCCGATCTTCTTCTCGACCGCCTCCGGCCCCAGGTCCTGCAGCAGGCGCGCCAGGGTGAAGACCTTGGCGACCGATTGGATCGAGAACGGGTGCTGCGCGTCGCCGATCTGATGGATGCGTCCGTCGGCGGTCACCAGCGCGATGCCGAAGAGCTTGGGATCGACCTTGGCCAGGACCGGGATGTAGTCGGCATTCTTCCCCTCCTGGACGCCCTTGACCTTGGAGTAGGTCGACTGGAGGGCTGCCTGGATCCTGGCATCGGTGAGGCTGGCCAATGCCGGAGAGACGACGGGTTGGGCTGGAGCGGTTGCCGCCGCTGACGGAGCGGGCGCCGCGGTCGGCGGTGCGGTGCGGGTCGCCGGCGGAGCCGTCCTTGCCGCCGGCGGGGTCGGAGCCGGCGCCGCGGGGGCGGGCGCCGCAGGGGCTGCTTGAGCAAAGGCGCTGCCCGAAATCACCAGCAGGACGAGAGACGCGATCGGCAACTTGCTCATGGTTCCCCCAAAGTCGGGTGGCGAACCGCGGCCGGAATGACCGCCGTGCTCACCGTGCGCGAGCAGGTAGCTACTGGCTCAATTGGAGGGACCTGTTCAGTTGGGTGGGGCGAGCCGGCCGGGGCAGGGAATGATGGGGGCGTTGCCCTTAGCGCGGACTGCCTCCGCCAGCACTGGGCATCAGCACGCCCGGTGCCGGCCCTCAGGACCCACCCGCCCGCGAAATCCAACGGCCCGTGGCCTCGCCACGCAACCTCCCAATCTCTCTTGCGATAATCTGTGGCAGCCCAACCGCCCTCCGGGAGTCCCCATGCCTCGCATCGGCCAGCCAGCCCCCGCCCAGAGCACCCAGACCAAGGGAATCACTCGCGATTTTCGCGCCGCTCCGGCGGTGGTCCAGATGGCCCAGCCCAAGGATCTGTTCTGCCTGGGCGACATCCACGGCGACTTCGACCGCATGTCCCAGATGCTGGCCGCCTCCGGCCTGGCCAAGTCCGACGGCAAGGGCGGGCTGACCTGGACCGGCGGCAAGAGCGCGCTGGTGTGCACCGGGGACGTGATCGACAAGTGGTCGCAGTCGCTGCCGGTCATCGCCGCGTTGCGCTCGCTGCAGGCGCAGGCCGCGGCCAAAGGCGGGCGAGTGGTGGTCACCATGGGCAACCACGAGGCCGAGTTCCAGGCCAACCCGCTCGCCGAGAAGAGCGCCGCCTTCCAGGCCGAGCTCAAGGCCGCGGGGATCGATCCCAAGGACGTCGCCGCCGGCAAGGACCGGCTGGGCATCGGCCAGTGGATGCGCAACCTGCCGGTGGCCGCCAAGGTCGGCGACTGGTTCTTCGTCCACGCCGGCAACACCAACGGCCAGACCGTCTCCCAGATCGAGTCGAGCGTCGAGCGCGCCCTGCGCCAGGAGGGCTTCTCCAGCGCCGCGCTCACCGGCGACAACTCGCTGCTCGAGTCCAAGCTCGCCGACGGCCAGTGGTGGGGGGCCGGCACCTCGCTCAAGGACAACCTCAAGGCGCTGGGCGTCAACCACCTGGTCGAAGGCCATCAGCCGGGCAAGGTGACGCTGGGCGACGGCGTCAGCCGCAAGAAGGACCAACTGCTCGACGACCGCGGCAAGTTCTTCATGATCGACGCCGGCCTCAGCCGCGGCGCCGACGGCAAGGGCGCGATGCTCCACGTCCACACCAAGGATGGCGGCAAGGAAGTCGAGTCGCGCATCGACGAGCAGGGGACCGAGAAGGAGCTGAAGGAGACCTCGGCCGCCAAGCAGGCCTTCGCCGGGCTGGACGGATTCGATCTCAGCCCGGGCAAGAAGCCCAAGCACGGCAACGGGCTCTGAACCGATCTGGGAGCCGGCGGAGCCCTGCTGAGCGCGTGCCGGCAGGTGGCAGGCGGCGTATCGTTCGGCTTGCTTTCCCTCTCCAGAATGGGCAGAAAGGCGGCCGATCTTCGCCTTGGCGGCGTCGAGCAGGCGCGGCGAGCAGGAGCCAACTTTGGCGTCTAGACCGCGTCCCTGGAGGATCCGATGGAAAAGCACGAGCTGACGGGCGAAGACCTCAAGGTGGACCTCGCCAACCTGTACCGCGAGGACACCTTCACCGACCTCAAGACGGGCACCATCCGCCGGCTCACCCCGGTGCAGGCCGACGGCAACGCCGACCCGTCCCGCAAGATGATGTTCGTCGGCCAGACCCAGGTCATGACCCGGGCCGGCCCGCTGCCCCTCGACTTCGAGCTCGAGGGCCAGACCCTCGAGGAGGCGGCCAAGAACTTCCCGGCAGCCGTCCAGCGCGCCGTCGAAGCGATGGTCGCCCAGGCGCGCGAGATGCAGCGCGAGCAGGCTTCCAGCCTCATCCTCCCTGGCCAGGGCCCGGGCAAGATCCAGTTCCCCTGAGCGGCCCCTCGCTCGGTGGGCCGCCCACCTGTCCGTCCGGCATTGCCCGGACCTGACCCCGGCTCACTTCGGATTGACCCGAACCTGCTGGGCCCGGCTCACTTCTGATTGATCGGAACCAGGCCTGTCGGCCGCGCTCGAGCGCGGCGCCTAGCTCGCCTTGGCCGCCGCCCCCGGCCGGACCTCGGCGATGCCCACCACCGCCTCGCGCCCGTCGGGCGAAAGGGACACCCGCGCGGCCAGGGGGATACCGACGACCACGACGGCGGCATCGGGCAGTCGTGTGAGAGATAGACTCTCCTTTGATGAGGCGCGTTCTTGCGAGTGCGGCTATCGCCGCGGTGGCGATCCTGGCGCTGTGGCTGGCCCGGGACGACTCTCCGAGTGCGCCGCAGCTGAACGACCTGCATCGGGAAGCGAGAGCGCCGGCCGCCGCCGTGACTGCCAGGTTTTCGGATGTCGAGGCACCGGCGATCCCACCGGCTCTTGATGCCGCGGTCGATAGTCCGGTGCAGCCGTCCTGGGAGCTCGAGGTACTCGCCCTGCGGGAGGCGCTGGCCACGAATGCGGCCAAAGCGGAGCGCTACATCGGCGTGCTCTGCGACGATGTCCGCGAACTCCGCCAGAAGCCGCCGTTCCCGTCCCCTCCTCCCTGGCGGCGCGACGCTGCCCGGTTCCTCGCCCCGCTCTTGGATTACGAGAAGCCCTACGACGACCTCGAGGGCCAACTGCACCTGCCCGACGATCTGCGGCAGCGGATTCACTCCTACGGCAATCAGTGGCTGGCGCTCATTTCCGACGGGGATCTGGAGGGGCTCGACTTCGAGTGGATGAGCTCATTGACCTGGTTCGATCACTGGTCGCAGCTCGGCGAAGGACCACTGCGCTACCACTCGGCGGATAACCCGATGTCATTCCCCCTCCCGAACTATTCGAGCCTGATGATTTGGGCGAAGCTGCGCTATGCGGCGGCGGTGCGCCGAGGCGACCTGGCGAAGGCCTCGGCGGAGGTCCGGCACCTGGCGGAGCTGATCCGGTCGCAGGGGTGGACTATCTCCGAGATCGTTGCGCTGGGGTTCTATCGCTGGGATGCGGTCGCTCACCAGGCCGCTGTCGCTTCGGGCGCCGACGTTTCCGGCTGGGTGCCCGCGGACCTCGAACAGCTCGAGCGCTACAAGCGCCTCAGCCTCGCCGCCGTCGCCTTCGTGTACCCCGGCGTCAACGCCGCGACCGCACGCCGGGCTCTCGACTGCTCTCCCTCGCCTTGCGCGACGCTCATCGATGGTGCCGCCGTGAATCGAAGTCTGGCGGCGTTCGTGCCGGCGGATCACCTGCAGCTGCTCCGCGAGCTTTCACGCGAGTATGGGTGCGATGGGGCGCTCTTCGAGCGGCTGGCCTCGGGGCGTTCAATCGAACCGAGTGAGGCGTTCCGCGCGGACTCGCCCCCTCTCTTCAAGCCCGATGACCTCGCGAGGCGGCTCGGTTCCCCTCAGGACCGCATCGGCGGTGAGTCGCGGCCAAGGGGGCCGACCTGGTGAACGGGAGGCTCCGGGCGCTCCGTGCCCGGGCGCGGCCGCAGCCAGGGACAGCGCTAGCTCGCCTTGGCCGCCGCCCCCGGCCGGACCTCGGCGATGCCCACCACCGCCTCGCGGCCGTCTGGCGAGGAGAGCTTGGCCTTCAGGGTGAAGTCCTGGCCCAGGTCGAGCTGCAGCGAGGGCGCTCCGCCCTTGCCCACCCGCCACTCGGCGCCGACCAGCACCGTCCCGAAGATCTCGCGGTCGATGCTGGTGCGGTCCAGCGACTCGAAGATCGCCACCGGCACCGGGGCCTGCCACGGCGGCAGACCCTCCAGCTTGACCTTCTTGCTGCACGGCACCGGGGTGTTGGCCGGGATGACCTCGATCGTCGCCCCCCCGGGGATCATCACGCTGATCGGCATCGGCACCACGTCGATCAGCGAGTTGGCCTTGCGCGCCAGGTTGCGCCCCAGGATCGCCGCGCCGATGGCCACCCCCAACTCCGGATGCACGTCCTTCTCCGACGAGAAGCGCTTGAAGTGCGAGAAGCGCTGGCGGATCGCCGGCATGCGGGTCTGCCCGCCCACCAGCACCAGCTCGTCCACCTGCTCCACCGTCAGCTGGGCCCGGCCGAGCAGGTCGTCGCAGGCCGAGGCGCAGCGCTCCACCAGCGGCACCGACAGCTCCTCCAGCCCGGTCCGGGTCAGCTTGTAGTCCAGGTCGATGAACTTGCCGTCCTTCTGCGACACGCACGGGATGCGCAGGCTCTTCTCCTCGGCGGAGGAGAGGGCGATCTTGATCCCCTCCGCGGCGAAGGCCAGCCGCTGCATCACCACCCGGTTCTCGCGCAGGTCGAGCCCGTGCTGCTGCTGGAAGGCGTCCACCAGCTTCTCGGCGACCACCGCGTCGAAGTTGCCGCCGCCCAGGAAGGCGTCGCCGCCGGTGGCCAGCACCTTGACCCGCCGGTTCTCCACCGCCATCAGCGTGGCGTCGAAGGTGCCGCCGCCCAGGTCGAAGATCAGCACCGTCTGCTGTGGGTTGCGCAGGTTGGCGTAGTAGAGCGCCGCCGCCGTCGGCTCGTTGACCACCGCCTTCACTTCCAGGTTGGCCTTGTTGGCCGCCTGGCGCATCGCCTCGCGCTGGCGGAAGGTGGCGTGCGCCGGGACGGTGATCACGCACTCCTTGAACGGCTGCCCCAGCTGCTGGGCCGCCAGCCCGGCGATCTGCTGGATCACCAGGTAGGCGACCTCGACCAGCGGGACCACGTGGTCGTAGATCAGCACCGCGCAGTAGCCGTCGGGGGCCTCCACCAGGTCGAAGGCGAACTTCTCGCGGAAGCGGCTCACGAACTCGGAGTGGAAGCGCCGCCCCAGGAAGCGCTTGCTCTCGAAGACGGTGTGCCGCGGGTCCTCGATGATCTGCGAGCGGGCGCCGTGGCCGACCAGCGCCTTGTCGGCGGCGTGGAACCAGACCACCGACGGCAGCACGTGGCTGCGCTCGGTCACCTTGACCAACCTCAGCTTGCCGTTGTCCTCGACGTAGGCGGCGGCGGTGTTGGTGGTGCCGAAGTCGATTCCTAGGATGGGCGGGCTCATCGCCCCCAGCATGCCAGAGAGCCGCCAAAACGAGGAAATCCGATCTTCGGGGCCGGGCCGATTCTCCGCCGCCGGGTCCTACCTCTCCCCACCTCGGGGCCGCTCAGCCCAGCAGCGACAGGCCCTTCTGCAGCTCCTGCCAGTTCATCACCGGCACCACCGTGATGTGGGCGCCCAGCCGCTGGAACAGCGGCTCGACCAGCGAAGGCATCTTGGAGGGATCTGGGAAGTCGAAGACCAGGAAGGCGGTGCGCTGCCCGCCGTCCAGGCCAAAGTAGGCGGACTCGGGCTTTACCTTCTCCATCAGCTCGCCCATCGTGCGCGGCAGCGTGCCCTCCTTGGCAGAGCGGTTGGCCGCCTCGGTGTCCAACTGCATCCTCATCAGGATCCGCATGTGCCCCTCCCCATGTGCCCGAAAACATTGGGGAAGGCGGGCGCGGCGGCAAGCAGGAGGCGCCGGGCTCAGTAGCGCTGGGTCCACTCCAGCTTCACGCCCTCGAACGGCGGGAAGTTGCGGCAGACGCCGCTGACGCACTTGAGCGCCCCGCGCTGCTGGCCGGCGAAGAGCTTCACGCTCGAGTCGGCGCGGTACTTGTAGAGCAACTGGCCGTTGAAGTAGTTCGGCGCCCGCCCCTGCAGCCCGGTGTACTCGTAGCCCAGCGCCGCCACCAGCGAGGGCGAGTACTTGAGCGACAGGTAGATTTCGCCCTCGTTGAAGGGGTGCGAGAGGCCGTCGTCGTCGTTGTTCTCGTTGACCAGGAACCGGTGCCTCTGCCGGCCGGTCAGCTCGGCCGACCAGGGGCCGCTCAGGTGCTTGGCGAGCGTCGCCTCGAGGTGGAACTCCCGGTAGTAGAACTCGCCGAGCTCGGCCGTCAGGTCGCGGCGGATGCCCAGGGAGAAGAGGGCCTGCGACTTGCGCTGGTCGAAGTCGAGCTGCATCCCGGCGGTGGCGTCGTTGACGTCGTTGCGGTGGACGACGGAGGAGAGGGTCTCCGGGCAGGCCGTGTCGCGCTCTCCCCAGGTCGCCCAGTGGCCGTAGGTGGCGTAGAGCAGCAGCGGGTCGGCGGGGCGGCCGTCGAGCCGGGCGCGGCCGCCGGTGACGCAGGCGTCGAAGTAGCCGAAGCGGGTATCGGTGATCGAGGGCTCGGTGGTCGGCGGGGCGCTGTAGCGCAGCCCCAGGAACGAGGGGACCGCGGCGGTGTCGATGCTCCCGAACAGCGGCACGAACGAGCGGTAGTGCTGCAGCTCGACCAGCCCGGTGACGGGGCCGGCCCCGCCCGAGAAGCTGCCGTAGAGGGCGTATCCCTTGGAGGCGACCGGATCCGAGGGCTTGGGGCCGGAGACGCGCTGCAGCGCGCCCTCGAGGTAGGCGACCGCTGGCCCCAGGGGCGCGTTGAGGGAGGCGCCATAGCCGTCGACGGTGTGGCCGCTGCGCAGGCCGGCCGAGGGGGCGATGTCGTTGGCGCGCAGCAGCCGGGCGGCGTGGGCGCCCAGGGTGAAGCCGCTCAGGTTGGCCTCGGCGCGGGCGGCGTAGAGGTCGTCCTGCCCGTAGACCACCCGCTCCGGCCGCGGGGCATCCGGGCTCTGCACCGAGTAGAGCGGCCAGTCGATGAACGCCGAGATGGGCCGGCGGGAGTAGAGGCTGCTGGCCATCGGGAAGAGGGTCTGGCCGGTGGCCTCGTCGATGCGGACCGGGTTGGCGATGCCCGCCAGCCCGATGACCGACACCGGCCCGAAGCGGGCCACGGCCTTGGCCCCGAACAGCGTGGTGTCCAGGGCCAGCTCATCCTGCTTGCGCAGCGAGAGCACCAGCCCGCGCCCGAAGGAGGCGTAGGAGTCGCCGGCGGTGAGCTCCAGCGAGGGGCTCGAGTAGGCGAGCGAGGCCTTGCCGATCCAGAAAGCGTCCTGGTAGCTGCTGGCAACCTGAGTGGCGAACATGTCGGCTGACATGCCGGTCCTGGCGGCGAGCGCCGCCGGGTCGGGCCGATTGCCGAAGCTGGCGGTGTCCAGGCGCAGCGTCCCCTGCAGCCGCCACCAGGCGAAGAGCAGGTTGAAGCGGTTGTCGAGCTCGACGTAGTTGTCGTCGGTGAGCGACTTGTTGCGGTTGTCGGCGTGCCAGGCGCTGACGGTGGCCGCGGTCACGTCCAGCCGCAGCGGCCGGGAGTCGACCAGGCCCAGCTCGAGCGCCGCGGCCGGCAGCGCAGTGAGGGTTGCCAGGACAAAGGCCAGCGATTTCAGCGGGTTGCGAAGTGGCATCTACGGGGCCGCGGCCGCCGGGGCGGCGGGGGCGGCCGGCTCGAGCAGGGCGGCCAGCGCCTTCTCCAGCTCGACCTCGTCGCCGGGGTTGAAGCCTTCGAAGGTCTTGGCCACCGCCCCGCTGCGGTCGATCAGCACGTTGAACGGGGCCGAGCGGTGCGGGTTGTAGAGGCTGACCGCGCGGGTCTCCTCGTCGAGCAGCACCGGGAAGGAGAGGTGGCTGCGGCGGACGAAGGGGGCCACGTTGGCCACGCTCTCCGGGCCGTCCATGGCCACGCCGAGGATCAGCAGATCCTTGCCCTGGTACTTGTCCCACAGCGCCTGCAGGTGGGGCAGCTCGTGGGCGCAGGGCTGGCACCAGGTTGCCCAGAAGTTGAGCAAGATCACCTTCTTGCCCAGGTGCTCGGAGAGCGTCAGCGGCGTGCCGTCGACCGAGGGGAGGGTGAAGTCCGAGGCCTGGGAGCTGGCGCGGGCGCCGGCGCAGCCCGACGCCGCCAGGGCGAGCAGCAGCGCCAGGGGGCGAAGCAGGGAGGTCATGGCGATCTCCGGGGACTAGCCGCCCTGCTGGGCAATCGCCGCGTCGAGAGCGGTGGTGTCGGCGTCGGGGATGGCGCCGAGCAGGAAGGACTTCATCTGCTTCATGTCGGCACCGATCGTCACCTCGATGATCTTCATCGTCTTGGGATCGACGAACATGTTCATCGGGGTGGCGGTCTTATTGAAGAAGGCGCCCCAGACGAAGGCGCTGTCGAGGACGATCGGATAGTCGATCTTGTAGTCGCTGGCCCAGCTGTTGACGTCCTTGCGCGCCGCCGGATCCTGGGCAGCGTTCTCGAAGATGCCGGTGTAGCAGGCCAGGCCCTTGGCCCGGTTGGCCTTGCAGGTCTCCTCCAGGATCGGCGCCTCCCAGCGGCAGACCGAGCACCACAGCGCCGAGACGTTGATCGCCAGCAGCTTGAGCGGAACGCCGTTGGGGCCCTTGTTGCCGTTGGGGTCGTAGAACTCCGACAGGCGGACCACCTGCCAGTCGTTGGGATAGACCCGGTAGCCGAACAGCTCGATGTTCCGCAGCGTCTCTCCCTTGGTCAGGCCGTACGGGGGAGCGGCATAGGGCGAGCCGTCGGAGGGCATGTCCAGCCCGGGGTCCTGCTGCGGCGGCGGGGCCGACGGACCGCATCCGGAGAGCAGCGTGGCGACGGCGGCGGCGACTGCGACGAGGTTTCTCGACATGGGCGGCTCCCTCTTCGTGCGGGCAAGCGGGAAAGTCTAGCGTTTGGGCCGGGGATTTTCTACGCTCGGATTCTTTCGATCACCCACATGCTTGGCGAGGCCGTCATGAGGTTGACCCCGTTGTGCCTGTCGACGTTGCTGGTGCTCAGCGCCTGTAGCGAGCACCAGACCACCACCTGCGACCCCAGCAAGTGCAAGCCGGGCAACGTCTGCGTCGGCGACAAGTGCATGCTCAAGTGCGCGCAGCACACCGACTGCCCCAACGGCTACGACTGCCGCGACACCAGCGGGACGCTGGTCTGCCAGCCCAACAACATGCCCTTCGCCACCGGCAAGTTCGGCTTCAGCTGCGGCACCAACGGCCAGCGCGACTGCGCCGACGGCTTCCTGTGCGTCGGGGGCCAGGGCGACCCGGCGGCCTACTGCACCAAGCAGGACTGCCAGAGCGACGCCGACTGCCCTGGCTACTACTACTGCGGGACCAAGGACATCGCCAACCCGGTGGACGGCGGCACCCCCTCGCGGCTGCAGGTGAAGGCCTGCCTCAAGCGCGGCTTCTGCGCCCCGGCCAGCTCGGCGGTGGACTGCGCCGATCCCGATGCGGTCTTCCTCACTCAGGACGGCACCGGCTACTGCGCCAAGAGCTGCAGCGGCACCGATCCCAACGGCTGCGGCGGCGGGCGCGGCTGCTTCGATCTCAACGGCCTCCACGTCTGCCTGCCGCTGTCCAGGCACTGCGCTCCCTCCCACCAGTACTGCGGCTTCTGCCTCAGCTCGGCCGACTGCCCCGAGGGCGGGATCTGCTACGTCAACTCCTTCAACAAGGACCGCTACTGCATCATCGACTGCCCGGCGACGGGCAACTGCCCGGCCACCCCGGGCGGGGTCGTCAGCGCCTGCTACACCTTCGCCGACCAGGTCAATCGCTGCCTGCCCGAGCAGCCGGACCCGAACGGGCCCAACGCCTCGGACATCGTCGGCTGCTATCCGCCGTGCCCGGCGTCCGGCTGCCGGTAGGCCTTGCCGGATCCAGGCGCCGCTCTTTCCTTTTTCGAAGGAGCGGCGCCCATGGCCAATCGCAGCCAGAAGAACCACCAGAATCGCCCGGACGTGACCCTGCCCCGTCGCCAGGCCCAGGACGAGCCGCTGCCGGGAACCCGCCTCCCCGGCCCCGGAAAAACCCCCGGCCAGGCCGAGGGCGACGAAGAGACCGAGCGCGTCAACCTGAACCTGGGCGAGCCCGACCAGAGCTGAACGAAAGGGTGTCACGCTCGCCCGAGCTGTCCTAGAGTCGGGCCTCCCCATTGAAGGAGGCCCGACGTGCGCACCCTTTTCGCCGCCCTGTGGCTGGCCCTCCCCGCCGCGGCCGTCGCCGCCGAGGCGGCCACTCCCGCAGCCCCGGCCGCTCCAGCGACGCCCAGCGGCAAGACCGAGATCACCTGGCTCGGGCACTCGGCCTTCGTGGTCAGGACGCCCAAGGGCCTGGTGCTGGCCATCGATCCCTGGCTGAAGAATCCCCAGGCCACCGGCAAGGATCTGGCCGCCAAGACCGCCAAGGTCGACTACATCCTCCTGAGCCACGGGCACCAGGATCACGTCGGCGACACCGTCGAGCTGGCGGAGAAGACCGGGGCCAAGCTGGTGGCCACCTCCGACCTGGCCCGCAACCTGGTGGCCGCGCTGGGCTTCCCCCAGGGACAGGCCGGCTTCGAGACCACCGGCAACGTCGGCGGGCCGCTGGTCCTCGACGAAGAGGTGACGGTGGCGATGGTCCCGGCGATCCACGGCTCGGAGCTGGTGCGCGACCAGGGCACGCCGACGCTGCCCGGCGGCAATCCGGTGGGCTTCGTGATCAAGATCAAGGGCGGGCCGACCATCCTCCACACCGGCGACACCGACGTCTACGGCGACATGAAGCTGGTCGCCGAGCGCTACGCCCCCACCGTCATGATCTGCCCCATCGGCGGGCACTTCACGATGGATCCCAAGGGCGCGGCGATCGCCGCCAGCTATCTCAAGCCCAAGACCATCATCCCCATGCACTTCGGCACCTTCCCGGTGCTCACCGGCAGGCCGGCCGAATTCGCCAAGGAGCTCAAGGCCCGTGGGGTCAAGGCCCAGCTCATGGAGCTGCAGGTCGGCGAGACCCGCACCTTCTAGCCTCCGGTTGTCGTCCGAAAGAGGCCATTGACGCCCGGTGAACAGTTTCGCTTTTCACAGGCGGCCCGGGCCGGCGTTGGCAGCAGCGCGGCAGCGAGCGCGTTAGAGTGAGGCGCTCTCTCGAGGAGAACCCCATGTCCCGATCTTCGATCCTGTCCGCGGTCCTCGCCCTGTCGCTGGCCGTGCTGCTCGCGGGCTGCGGCGGCTCTGGCAGCTCGGCCGACGCCGGAAACACCAACGAGCTCAGCTCTGATGCCGGCGTGCAGGGAAATCCGATCACCGCTCCGGTGAACACCTGGACCTGGGTGGACTTCCCCGACTCGGCCTGCGGCAACGGCGCCGCCACCGGCATCGGGGTCAACCTGAGCAGCAAGAGCAAGGACGTGCTGGTCTACATGGAGGGCGGCGGCGCCTGCTGGGACTACGCGACGTGCTTCGTCTACAACACGGCGGCCAACATGGCGACCGGCTTCACCAAGGCCGAGTTCGACCAACTGCCCCTCGCCAGCGAGGCCATCGTCGACCGGACCGATCCCGAGAACCCGTTCAAGGACGCCAGCTTCATCTTCATTCCCTACTGCACCGGCGACATCTTCGCCGGCGACGCGGTGCGCACCTACGACTCCACCAAGCCGGACAAGAAGGCTTTCCACAAGGGCGCGGCCAACATGGACGCCTTCCTCAAGCGGCTGACGGCCACCTTCCCGCAGGCGGGCAAGATCTGGCTGTCGGGCTCGAGCGCCGGGGGCTACGGGGCGCAGTTCAACTACGCCCGCTACGCCGCGGCGTTCCCCGCGGCCGAGGTGCACGCCCTGGCCGACTGCTCGCCGCTGGTTCCCGCGGTCGGCGGGCGCTACGCGGCCTGGCTGCAGGCCTGGAACGTCACCATTCCGCCGGCCTGCACCAACTGCGCGACCGAGCCCGCGGCGCTGCTGAGCTGGCTCAGCACCAGCTATCCCAATCGCCGCTTCGGGCTGCTCGACTACCGCAGCGACGGAGTCATCCGGCAGTACTTCGGCTACTCGACCTCGGGGACCGACTTCGAGACCGCCACCGACGCCCTTCTGACCTCTCACTACGACCCGAGCAGCAACGCCCGCTACTTCCAGCTGGCCGGCTCGCAGCACGTGATGGTCGGCGGCTTCGACCACATCTCCCAGCCCAACGGCGGCATCGCTCTCAAAGCCTGGATCAGCCGCTGGGCCAACGGCGACTCGAGCTGGGCGAGCGTGAAGTAGCTGCGAACCTGCAGCGGATTGTGCGCGCCGATGCCGCGCGTCCCGGGTGCGGCGTCGGCTCGAACCAGAGGGAGGGCTCCGGTGGGGAATCTGCGTGTCTGTGCCGCCGCCCCGGTGGCGCTATTGCTGTTGCTTCTTGTGACCACTGCTTCCGCGGCCGAACCTGACGCCGGGGTGAGTCGGTCGCCAATTGGCATTTCACGCCGATCAGAGATCACGCAACGCCTTCGCTCGGGGTATTGGAAGGCGGAGTACCGCTGTCTGCAGGACGTGTTCGAAGAGCAATGCGTCGCCTATCAGAGCGGGCGCGTCCTCGTGGACGCCAAACGAAGCGCCGATGGCGCCTGGACCATCGCACTGACAGCCAAGGGGATTGCGGCCGAGCGCCTCGACGGGATCGCCAAGAACTGCTTGCTGGGCCCCTTGTCGCGCGCACTTGCTGACGTGAAGGGCGAGATTTCCCTCAAGCTTCCGCGCGTCGTGAAGTGCGCGAGCGGACCATGAGACTGGGTCCTCTTCCTCTGCCCGGCCCCCAGTTTCAGTAAGGGTGAAGTTATGAGCGAGGACTATGACCGCATGCTGGTGGAGGCAATTCGGTCTGGGCAGTGCGGAGAGATTGTCAGGGCGATCGGAGCAATCGGAAACGCGAATCATGTGCTGGCCACAGGAGAGACCGGCCTTACCGTTTCAACGGTTCTCAGCGTGGGGCCGGAGGGGACGCTGTCTCGTGTGCGCTGCCTTGTCGGCTTGGGCGCCCTGGTCGCGAGTGAAGTACACGTCGAGGGCGGCGGGACCTCTGTTCATCACGCGGCACGAAACGGTCATTTCGAGACTCTCTCGGCGCTCCTCGCTGCTGGTGGAAGAGTCGCCTTGACTTGGTTCGATGATCTCGGTCGGACGCCGCTTGTCTGCGCGGTCCAATCGGGCGATGTCCGCACCGCGCGGCTCTTGCTCCAGGCGGGTTCGCCGGTGAACGCCCACGACGAGAAGACGATCGGAGACACGGCTCTGGTAGAAGCCATTCGGCTGTCAAACCTGCCGATGGTTGAGCTGCTTCTTCAGTTTGGGGCGGATCCCACGGTCCAGGGTTGGATGAGGATGACTGCCCTCGACCTTGTGGCCGAGCATCGCAATGACGCGATCGGCGAGCTGTTCGAGCGCTACTTCCCGCCAACCGGGCGAACGACCTGAGTCCTGTCCGGCGGTCAGATTCGCCGTAGTCCGCGAGCGAGGACAGGTCCGCCGCACCTTCACAGCGTTCGCCTCGACGCGCGCGCTCGCGGCCCTCGGGCGGTCTCGCTGAACGGACTCCGCGGCTCGCTACTGCAGCGCGAACCTCTCCCAGTGTGCGAACAGCCGCCCCAGGGCCTCGACGAACTCCTCCGGCGGTTCGAACGACAGGGTGCGGCCCTCCAGCCGGCTGGGCAGCAGGGTCAGCTGGCCGTGCTTGAACCAGTAGAGGTCGGGGCAGATCGAGCCCGGGCCGTTGCGGAACATGCGCTGCGCCAGCGGAATCATCGCGTTGATCGCCCCCACCACCTTGAGGTCAATCAGCGGGTAGAAGAGCACCACCTGCCGGTTCGGGATGGCCACCACCGCCCCGTCGGAGCCCGGCGGCAGGTACTCGTCCAGGAACAGCGCGTGGCTGCTGGTGAAGAAGGTGTCCCCGGCCAGCGCGGTCACTGACACCCCGGCCTCATCGGACAGCGTCAACTGCTGGCGGCGCACCGGGTCCTGGGCGCGCACGTTGGCCAGGCCGATCTCGAACAGCGCCTCGTCGGTGCGCTGCCATTGCCGCGCTTCCTCGCGGATCACCGTGCGCGCCGCCGACGGCAGGTCGAACACCAGCACCGCCGACATCCCGGGCGCCGCCTGGCGCCACACCAGCCTGTCGCGCAGCGGCAACTCCAGGTTCTCGCTGGGGAAGATCCGCACCTTGAGCGAGTGACGGACCTTCTCGAAGTCCGCCGAGTCCCGCCGCAGCGCCTCGTCCTCCGAGCGCGAGGCGAACAGCCGCTCGAAGTGCGCCGAGATCAGCGCCGGCCAGCTGCTCGCCTCCATGCGGGCGCAGTGCTGGGCCAGGTTGAGCAGCCCCAGCTGCTGCGGCTTGCGCCTGGCCTTGGTCCGCAACAGCACCGCCCCCTGGCGGCACTCGAAGTCGCAGCCCAGCGAGCGAAGGTGGCAGCTGACTTCGTCCACGAAGCGCTGCTGCTGCGCCTCGGTCATGAAATCGGCCCACTCGGCGGTGATCCTCGCATCCTCGGTGCTCGAGCTCGGAAGCTTCAACGAAGTGATCAAGCCGGCCCTCCTTCTCGAGGTTGACCTGTCGGCGCCCATCTAGGACCGCCGAAAGCCCCTTCCCGGCCACGCGCCACTTAGCCAAGGTGTCCGCAGGCCGCCATCACAGCTCATCTTTCCGGCGCGCGGTGTTCGGCAGCGGATAGGGAGCAGGGGTCAACAGGGCGAATTGCTTGAGGAATCCGGAGGGCGAGCGCAGTCTGCGCCGGGTGAGCGAGGCCGGGCCCTGCCAGTCGGAAGGGTCGGCAACCCCAGCGAAAGGCGCCAACCATGACTTCCGAGCGGCAGGGCAGGGCCCAGCACGTGGCCGATTCCATTCCCCTGGGCGGCATCGTCACCGTCCGCGACCGGCTGCTGGAGGCCCAGGCCAAGGGCAAGAAGGTCTACCGGCTGGAGTCGGGCGATCCGTCGTTCGCGGTGCCCGGGCACATTCTGGCGGCGATCGAGAAGGCGCTGCGCGACGGGCAGACCCACTACACCGCCGGAGCCGGCATCAAGCCGCTGCGCGAGGCCGCCTTTCGCAAGCTCACCGAGGCCAACAAGATCCCGGTGCGCGACCCCGACCACGTGCTGGTCACCAACGGGGCCATGAACGGGCTCTTCATCGCCTTCCACTCGCTGGTCACCCCGGGCGACGAGGTGATCATGCCCGACCCGACCTGGACCGAGACCGCCGACATCGTCTCCCTGGCCGGCGGAGTGCCGGTGCGGGTCCGGCTCGACGAGCTCCACGGCGAGCGCTACCAGGCGGCGGCCATCGAGCAGGCGATCACCCCGCGCACCCGGGCGATCGTGGTCAATTCGCCCCACAATCCCACCGGCCTGGTGATCGATCGCCAGGGACTCACCGAGATCGCCCGGCTGGCCGAGAAGCACGGCCTGTGGCTGGTCAGCGACGAGGCCTACGAGCACGTGATCTACGACGGCCGCGAGCACGTCAGCCTGGGCTCGCTGGGCTACGACAGGGTGCTCAGCATCTTCTCGATGTCCAAGAGCTACGCCATGAGCGGGCTGCGGCTGGGCTATCTGAGCTGCAACGACGACCGGCTGGTGGAGCGGATGGCCAAGTACCTGCGCTGCACCATCAACGGGGTCAACTCCGCCACTCAGCACGGCGGGGTGGCGGCCCTCACCGGTCCCCAGGACGCCCCGCGCCAGATGGCGCGCGAGTACCAGCAGCGCCGCGACGCGCTGTGCGCGGCGCTGGAAGGAGGCAAGGCGCTGACCCTGTTCAAGCCCCAGGGCGCCTTCTACCTCTGGGCGCGGATCGCCGACGGCTGGCGCGACGAGCGCGGCAAGCGCGACGGCTGGGCGATGACCGAGCACCTGATCGCCAAGGCCGGCGTGGGCAGCGCTCCAGGCGAGGTATTCGGGCCGGCGGGGGCCGGCCACATCCGCTTCGCATTCTCCTGTGCCACCGAGCAGGTCCAGGCCGCCGCCGGACTGCTGCGCCAAATCCTGCAGTAGCCCGGGCAGCTTGCCGCCCTCGCGCGCGGACTTCGCCCCGGGTAGTTCGGCCACAAAGGATCGGCTCTGTCTTGAAATCGTCTGTGTGAATCCTGCACAATCGCTCGGCGCGCTTCGGCCACGGGCGCCGCGGGAGGTCGCAGGGATGCAGGCCAGCGTCGAGCCGGTGAGCGGTGGGCTGGAGTCGATGCCCTTGTGGGATCTGGTCCCGAAGCTGGCCGACAAGCGGGCCAGCGGCGTGCTCAAGGTGTCGCGCGGCGCGCAGCGGCGGACCTTCGAGCTGGTGGGCGGAGCGGTGGTCCGCTCCTCGAGCGCCGATCCCCGCGAGTACCTGGGGCAGTACCTGGTCGACTTCGGGCTGGTGTCGAGCCGGGCGGCGGCCCAGGCCTTCCGCTCGCAGGAAGAGACCCAGGTGCTGCTGGGCAAGATCCTGCCGGCCAACGGCGCCCTGGACGAGGATCGAGTGCGGGCGGCGCTGGTCTCCAAGATCAACGAAGGGCTGCTCGACAGCTACCGCTGGGAGCACGGCGAGGTGGAGTTCGTCCCCGGCGAGCCGGATGCGGGCCAGGGGGTGAAGGTGCGGGTGTCGCTGGCCGACCTGCACCGCGAGGCGCTGCACCGGGCCAAGCTGTGGAAGGATTACCTCAAGCTCTTCCCCTCGCCCGACGCGATCCTGCGGCTGGGCAAGGGCGAGTCGGACAAGCCGCACGCGATCCAGCCCGACGAGCAGGTGCTCCTGAACCTGGCGCGCGAGGGCCAGCCGGTGAGCGCGGCGCTGGCGGCCTTCCGCGAGGGCGAGTTCCAGGTCTACCGCCGCCTGGCGGGGATGGTGGCCAAGGGCCGGCTGCTGCCGGCGGAGCTCGACCCGTGGGCGACCAAGGCCCGCGAGACGGACGGCAAGAGCCTGGTCGAGGCGGCCAAGGTGATGCTGCGCAGCGGGAGGGCCAGCGAGGCGGCGACGCTGGCGGCCCGGGCCTGCGAGCAGGCTCCCTCGAGCGTGGCGCTGCAGGTGCTGCGCGACGCCCAGCAGGCGCTGGTGCTCAAGCTCACCGACGACCTGCTCCGGATCGAAGGGCGCCCCTACGTGCGCGCGCGCAGCGAGCAGCTGGCGGCGCTCAAGCTGCAGCCGGCCGAGCACTACCTGCTGATGCGCGTCGACTCCGGCGCCGACCTGCGGGCGGTGATCAAGGCGGCGCCGATGGGCGAATTGGAGGCGCTGCGCATCCTGAACCGCCTGGTGCAGGCCTCGCTGATCGGGTTCCGGCGCAACTGAAAGAGCCCGATTCGCCTCCATTTTTCGCGCCCCCGCCCCCGAACGAGGCTGGCCTGAAGGCCCTCGGCCGTGGAGAATCCGCCCCGACCGGAGCGAGCGTGGCCCAATTCAATGAGCAGAAGCTTCCAGACTTCGCCCGCATCAGGCGCGGGCTTGCCAAGGGCAAGCGGCTGTACGTCGAGCTGCTGCCTGACATCGCCCAGAGCCCGGCGTTCGACCTGGTGGCCCCCGACAAGCGCGATCGGCAGAAGCTGCTGGCCACCGCCCAGGTCGACCTCCGCGAGATCCGCGGCTACGCATGGATCGACGTCGACGTCCCGTGCATCGTGCTCGCCCAGGGCTACTACGAGCAGGGCCGGCCGCTCGACCTCTATCTCGATCTGCTGCACGAGCTGACGCACCTGCGCCAGCTGGCCCATGGGGCCGACCTGTGGGACGAGAGCTACGCCTACGTCGATCGCCCGACCGAGATCGAGGGCTACTCGGTGGCGGTGAGCGAGGGGCGGCGGCTGGGGATGAGCGACGCGCAGGTGCTGCAGCACCTCTCCAACCCGTGGATGTCGCCCGACGACGTGCAGCGGCTGCTGCGCAACATCGAGCGCTTTCTGCGCGGCCGCTGATTGCGACTCGGGCCGGCGCAAGCGCCTCGTCCTTCGCGACGCCCCTGCGGCGGCGCGGCCGGGCAGCGACTCCATCAGCGAGAACGGCGGCCAGCGCCCTGGCGGCGTTGGCACAGCCCGGCTCTCGCTCCCGCGCTCTCACAGGTCACTTGAGTCCCGGCCTGCCGGGCTGTGAAGGACCGCCCCAACGGCGGCTAATGGCCGCTATTTCCTGAGCTTTCCGGCGGGCTGGAGCCCCGCCGGGGGAGTGTTTACTCGCGGACAATGCAGGGCTATACCAAGCCGCGATCAGCCGGGAGCGCGCGCCTGTCGCGGCCCGCTCGACGGCTGGCGAGCAGCGACATCTTGGAGAGACATCATGGAGCGCAAGCCCTTGCTCGGCGACGAGGCAGTCGCCCTGGCCGCCATTCACTCAGGCCTGA
Source organism: Myxococcales bacterium (assembly GCA_037442205.1). GTDB lineage: Bacteria > Myxococcota > Myxococcia > Myxococcales > UBA5297 > JBBIQS01. Next base: position 33,869 of record JBBIQS010000016.1, on the reverse strand, counting down.
GCGGCGCCTATTCGTACCCCGGGACCCCGGCCACCGAGATCTTCGAGTGCGTCGAGCGGGAGACCGCGGGGATGCCCCCGGCCAAGGACGGCGGGGTCCACCACGTCTGGTCGGCCAACGAGAAGGTGGCCTACGAGGAGGCGCTGGGGATGAGCTATGCCGGCCGGCGGGCGCTCGTCTCCTTCAAGCACGTCGGGCTCAACGTAGCCGCCGACCCGTTCATGAACAGCGCCGTCACCGGCGTCGAGGGCGGGTTCGTGGTGGCCAGCGCCGACGACCCGGGGATGCACTCCAGCCAGAACGAGCAGGACAGCCGCATCTACGCCAGCTTCGCCCTGCTCCCGTGCCTGGAGCCGTCCAGCGGCCAGGAGGCCTACGACATGACCGCCGAGGCCTACGAGCTCTCGGAGCGGTTCAAGGTGCCGGTGATGCTGCGGCTGGTGACCAGGCTGTCGCACAGCCGCAGCGGGGTGACGGTCAGGCGCGAGCGGCGCTCGCCCAACCCGCTCAAGCCCACCGACGAGGTGGCGCGCTGGACGCTGCTGCCGGCCAACGCCCGGCGCGGGTTCAAGTCGCTGGTGGAGAAGCAGCCGGCGCTGCGCCAGTGGTCGAACGAGTCGCGCTTCAACCAGCTCAAGCTCAACCCCAAGGGCGGCCGGCGCGGGGTCATCGCCTGCGGCATCGCCGTCAACTACCTGCTGGAGAACTTCGCCCCCGGTGATGAGCTGCCCAGCTATCTCAAGGTCGGCACCTATCCGATCCCCTCCGCGCTGGTCGCCCGGCTGCTGGAGGAGGTGGACGAGGTGCTGGTGCTCGAGGACGGCTATCCGTACCTCGAGGGCGAGCTCAACGGGCTGTTCGGCAATCCCAAGGGCAAGAAGGTGCACGGGCGCCTGGACGGCGTGCTGCCGCGCACCGGCGAACTGACCCCGGACACCGTCCGCGCCGCGCTCGGGCTGCCGGAGCGGCCGCGCCAGAAGCTGCCGGCGGTCACGCTGGCCAGCCGCCCGCCCTCGCTGTGCGACGGCTGCCCGCACATCGACAGCTACGCCGCGATCAAGGTGATGCTCCAGGAGTTCCCCGAGGCGCGGGTCTTCTCCGACATCGGCTGCTACGCCCTGGCGGCCTACGCGCCCCACGAGGCCGCCCACAGCTGCGTGGACATGGGGGCCTCGATCCCGATGGCCATGGGCGCGGCGCAGGCCGGGATGCACCCGGTGTTCGCCACCATCGGCGACTCGACCTTCGCCCACTCCGGCCTGACCGGCCTGCTCGGCGCTGCCCGGCAGAACCTGAACATGGTGGTCTTCATCCTCGACAACTCGACGGTGGGGATGACCGGGCAGCAGCAGACGATGCTCAGCGGCCAGCCGCTGGTCGAGGTGCTCAAGGGCATGGGCGTGCACCCCGAGCACATCCACGTCGTCAACCCCCACCGCAAGCACCACGCCCAGAACGTGGAGCTCATCCGCCGCGAGGTCGGCTGGCCGGGCCTGAGCGTGATCATCCCCGTGCGCGAGTGCATCCAGATCAAGTAGCCCGGGAGCCGAGACACCATGGAAACCAATCTCATCCTCGCCGGCGTCGGCGGTCAGGGCATCCTCTCCATCTCGGTGGTCATCGACATGGCCGCCCTGAAGCTGGGCTGGAACTTCAAGCAGGCCGAGGTCCACGGCATGAGCCAGCGCGGCGGCGAGGTGCACAGCCACCTGCGCCTGAGCGACCGGCCGATCCACTCCGACCTGGTGCCGCACGGAGCGGCGACGCTGGTGCTGTCGGTCGAGCCGATGGAGGCGCTGCGCTACGTCGATTACCTCTCGCCCCAGGGAGCGCTGGTCAGCAGCATCGAGCCGTTCGAAAACATCAGTGACTACCCGCAGGTCGAGGGCCTGCTGGAGGCCATCGCCGCGCTGCCCAACCACACGCTGATCGCCTCCGAGGCGCTGGCGCGCGAGGCCGGCAGCGCCCGGGCCCAGAACATGGTCCTGCTCGGGGCCGCCAGCCCGTACCTGGGGATCCCGGAGAAGGTGCTGGAGGAAGGGATCCTCGAGCTGTTCGCGCGCAAGGGAGAGAAGGTCCAGCGCACCAACATCGACGCCTTCCGCGCCGGCAAGGCGGCGGGAGAGTCCTACCGGGCCTGCCTGGCGGCGGGAATCCCGAGCAAGAAGGCGCGGCCGGTGGTCTCGCGGCTGTCGCGCGGCGCGCTCGATCCGGATGCGGTGACGGCGTGGAGCGAGCTGCTCTCCGGGCCGCTGTCGGGCGAGGTCCTGGATGCCGTCCTCGCCGAGAAGAGCGGCCGGGTGCCGGGAAAGGCGGCGGTCCCCAAGCAGATCCTCAGCGCGGGCAGGGGCGCCAAGCTGAGCGAGATGCTCTTCAAGGTATAGTCCCGGCCCTCTTCTCTTCGGGAGGAACCGTGATGAATCGAAGCGTGATCTGCTTGGCGGCGGTCTGCGCTGTGTCCCTGCTCGGATGCGGCGGAGGAAAGTACGAGCCGCGCTGCCAGAGCATCTGCAGCAGCGCCAGCGGCTGCGCGGCGTCCGACCAGACGAAATGCCTGGACGACTGCCGCGCGCGCACCGACGCCCTGAGCCAGCCCTGCGCCACCTGCGTCTTCGACAACAGCAAGCCCATGAGCCGCTGCGCCACCTCCAGCTCCGGCGGCACCTTGGGCCCCGGCCCCGACGGCACCACCCCCGACGCAGGCAGCAGCAGCGCCTGCTGCCAGCAGCCCACCTGGGCCCCGGTCTCCAGCGCCAGCTGCATAGACTTCTGCAAGAACGGCTGAGACGGCGCTGCCCTTCGAGAATCCATGACCCTCGACTTGTCCCGCATCCAGAAGATCCTCGACGCCGCCGCCAGCGAAGACCGCTTCTCGCTTCTCGAGCACGAGGTCTACGCCGTCCTCGCCGCCGCCGGCTGCCGGGTACCGCGCCTTGTGGTCGTCGCCCGCGGACAGGAGATCTCGGAGGCGGATCTGGCGAGCCTGGGCGGCGACGCGGTGATGCTCAAGGTGGTCTCCAAGGAGATCGCCCACAAGACCGAGGTCGGCGGAGTGGCCAAGGTCGCCGCCACCCGCGCGGCGGTCTCCGAGGGCATCGCCCGCATGCTGGCCGAGGTCCCGGCGCGCTACGCCCGGCAGCTCGAGGCCAGGTCGGGCCACGGACCGGCCGCCTACGAAGGGCTCTCCGGAGCGGCGCTGGAGAAGGCCATCGCCCGCGACATCGAGGGCGTGATGGTGGTGGAGCGGGTCAAGCTGGAGGGCGAGGGCGTGGGCAGCGAGTCGATCTTCGCCCTGCGCCACAGCCGCGAGTTCGGACCGGTGCTCACCATGGGCATCGGCGGCATCGACACCGAATTGCTGGGTGAATCCGCGCGCAAGGGCGTGGCGGTGGCCACCGGCAGCGCACTCTCGCTCGACGCCGGGCGCCTGCTCGAGCTCTTCTCCTCGACCCTCGCCGGCCGCCGGCTGTCGGGCAACACCCGGGCCGGGAAGCGGCTGGTGGAGGATGGCCAGATCCTGCGGGTGATCGAGGGCTTCCGGGCCATCGCCGAGGCGCTGGGCCAGGACGGCGAAGGGGAGGGGTTCACCATCACCGAGCTGGAGGTGAATCCCTTCGGCGCCGCGCAGGGTGAGTTGATCGCCCTCGACGGCCTGCTCAAGTTCCGCAAGAAGGCCGAGCTGCCTCTGGCGCGCCCGCTCGAGTCGATCGACCGGATGATGCGCCCCAAGTCCCTGGCGGTGATCGGTGTCTCCGCCAAGGGCATGAACATGGGGCGGATCATCCTGCGCAACGTCCTCGAGTCCGGGTTCCCGAAGGATCGCGCCTACGTCATTCGCCCCGAGACGACCGAGATCGATGGTGTGCGCTGCGTGCCCGACGTCGCCAGCCTCCCGGAGCGCGTCGATCTGCTGGTGGTCGCGGTCGCGGCCGAGCAGGTGCCGGAGCTGATGGAGCAGCTGGTCACCCACGACAAGGCGGTCGGCGTGATCCTGATCCCCGGCGGAATGGCGGAGAAGGCCGGCGGCGAGGTGCTCGAGGCCCGGCTCAAGGCGGCGCTGAGGAAGGCGCGCTCTGACAAGCTCCCGCTGGTGGCCAACGGCGGCAACTGCCTGGGCATCGTCAGCCGCCCGGGCAGCTACCACACCCTCTTCATCCCCACCAGCAAGCTGCCGCTGCGCCAGGACGCGCGCGCCAACGTGGCCCTCATCAGCCAGTCGGGCGCCTACATGATCACGCGGATGAGCAAGCTGGCCTGGATGAGCCCGCGCTACGCCATCTCCGCCGGGAATCAGGCCGACCTGACCATCAGCGACTACTTGCGCAACCTCTCCCAGGACCCCGAGGTGCGGACCTTCGGGGTCTACGTCGAGGGCTTCAAGGACGGCGACGGGCTGGCCTTCGCGCGGGCGGTGGAGCCGCTGGTGAAAGCCGGGCGCGACGTCGTCTTCTACAAGGCCGGGCGCACCGCAGAGGGCAAGCACGCCACCAGCGGGCACACTGCCTCGCTGGCCGGCGACTACGACGTCTGCGAGGCGATCGTCGCCCAGGCCGGGGCGATGGTGGCCCGGAGTTTCGCCGAGTTCAGCGACCTCCTGAAGCTGAGCAGCTTCCTGGGCGCCAAGAAGTGGAAGGGAACGCGGCTGGCGGCGCTCTCCAACGCCGGCTACGAGGCGGTGGGGATCGCCGACGCGCTGGGCGGCGAGGGCTGGCGGCTGGAGCTGGCGAAGCTGGAGAAGGGGACGCGCGAGCGGCTCGCCGCGGCGCTGGCCAAGGGCAAGCTCGACGCGTTGGTGGATGTGCGCAATCCGCTCGACCTGACGCCGATGGCCAACGAGGAGGCCCACGAGGAGGCGCTGCGGGCCTTCCTCTTCGATGCCACGGTCGATCTGGTGCTCTGCGCCACCGTCCCCCTCACTCCGGCGATGGCGACGCTGGCCAATGGAGTGCCGGCGGAGCAGTCGATTAGCAATCCCGGGAGCCTGCCGTGCCGGCTCGCCAAGCTCATCGAGCAGACGGATAAGCCGCTGGTTGCCTCGGTGGACTCCGGCGCGATCTTCGATCCGATGGCCCGGGCCTTCGAGGAGCAGGGCGTGCCCTGCTTCCGCTCGGCCGACGAAGCAGTGCGGGCCATGGGCTTGTTCGCTCGCTCGCGCCTCGCCAACGCGCGCTGATCGCGCTTTGATGCCCCCGTCAGAACGCGCCGCGCGCCCCTTCGGCGCGGCTCTCCAAGGAGGCTGTCGATGAAGACCGCAATCGTCGCGCTCGCGATCCTGTTCGTCTCCGGGCTGGCCTGGGCCGGTCCCAACGAGGATCTCCTCGACGCCGCCGAGAAGGGCGAGGCCGGCAAGGTCCAGTCCCTGCTCGCCAAAGGCGCCCAGGTCGACTTCAAGAGCCGCGAGGGGACCACCGCGCTGATGCTCTGCGCCGGCGCCAAGAGCCTGGCCTGCGTCAACACCCTGCTGGCCAAGGGGGCCAAGGTCGACGACAAGGACCAGGGCGGGATCACCGCGCTGCTGATGGCGGTGGACCGCGGCGCGGCCGACATCGCCTCGGTGCTGATCTCCAAGGGCGCCGACGTCAACGTCAAGGAGAAGGACGGTCGCACCCCGCTGCTCATCGCCGCCGACCGCGGGTTCGATCCGGTGGTCAAGGCGCTGCTCGCCAAGAAGGCCGACGTCAACGCCAAGGCCGCCGACGGCAGCAGCCCGCTGCTGCACGCGGTCAACCAGGAGAACTTCGACACCGCCAAGCTGCTGATCGCGGCCGGCGCCGACCTCAACGCCGCCGACAGCGCCGGGCACACCGCCCTGCTCCGCGCCGCCCAGGGCTGCTCGGTCGACGCCCAGGAGATGCTCGGCCAGAAGTCGGAGCGCCCCGGCCACACCAAGAAGTGCCCCGGGCAGATGAAGGCGCTGGTCAAGCTGCTGCTCGACAAGGGCGCCAACCCCAGCGCCAGGCAAGCCGACGGGTTCTCCCCGGTGCTGGCGGCCATCGCCAACAACCAGCTCGATCTGGCCAAGATGATCCTCGAGAAGGGCGGCGACGCCGGCGGGGTGATCAAGGGCAAGCGCACCGCGCTGATGATCGCCGCCAGCCAGGGCTACGCCGACATCGTGCAGCTGATGCTCAAGAACGGCGCCGACGTGAAGGCCCGCGACTACGAGGGCAACACCGCCTTCGCCTACGCCAAGATGAACGGCCACAAGAAGGTGCTGGAGCTGCTCCAGGCCGCGGGCGCCAAGGAGTAGCCGCCGGTCGCCTCGCAAAGCGAGCGGGCGAGGCCTGGGCCGGCCGAGCGTAGGGACTAGAGCGCTCGTCTGGCACAGTGGCGGGGCTCAGCTCTTCACGCCCTCGCTCGCACCGTGCCCGCGCTCCCGTCCGTTCGCCTCTCGCCTCCTGCAGTTGCCGCCGACCTCGCCCCCGCGCCGCGCCCGCGCCGTCCTGCCAGCCGGCTGCGGCGCTCGCTGCGGGCCTCGATCCAGGAGGGGATCTTCTCCGAGGTGATCTCCGCCTGCCTCGGAGGCGGGGTGTTGACCGGGCTCGCGCTGCACCTGGGTGCCGGGCCTCTGGTGGTGAGCGTGCTGGCGGCGCTCCCGTTCGCCGCGCAGCTGGTCCACCTGCCGAGCGCCTGGATTACAGCGAGCCTGGGGAGGCGGCGGGTGGCGCTGTGGGCGGTGGCCGCCTCACGCGAGATCTACTGGCCACTGGCGGCGCTGCCCTTCCTCCCGCTCTCGTCCCGGGCCCGGCTGGCGCTGCTGGTGGCGGTGGCGGCGATCTCCGCCGTCCTTTCGGTGGTGGGCAACAACGCCTGGACCGCGTGGATGGGCGACCTGGTGCCCGAGCGGCTCCGGGGACGCTATTTCGGCCGGCGCGCGGCCATCTGCACTCTCGGAGGGACTGCTGCCTCGCTGGTGGCTGGCCGGGTCTTGGACGTGGCCGGGCTGGCGCACCTGGAGGGCCAGGTGTTCGCCGCGCTGGCGGCAGCGGCCGCGCTTTCGGGGATCGCCACCACCGTGCTCATGGCGCGCCAGCACGACGTCGCGGAGCACCCGGGCGCCGCTGGCCAGCGTCAGCCGCCGCTGTCGGCGGCCATCCGCCAGCCGCTCACCGATCCGGCGGCACTGCGCTACCTCGCCTACCTGATGGCCTGGAACGGCGCGGTCGGGATGGCCGCCCCGCTGTTCCCGGTGCACATGCTGCAGAACCTCAAGATGGGGTTCCTGCTGATGGCGCTGCAGTCAGCGGGGGTGGCGGTGGTGCGCTACCTGGCGGCGCCGCTGTGGGGCAAGGCCCTGGATCGGCTCGGCTCGCGGCCGGTCCTCGTTGCCTGCTCTTTCGGGATCTCGGTCATCCCGTTGATCTGGCTGCTGCCCACGCCCGACTTTCTCTGGCCGGCGGCCATCGACTCGGTCTTCTCCGGCGTGCTCTGGAGCGGCCACTCGCTGGCGTCGTTCTCGCTGCCGCTGTCCGTCGCCCCGCGCGAGCGCCGCCCGTTCTACCTGGCGGTGTTCGCATCGGCCTCGGGGTTGTCCTTCGGTGTGGCGGCGGCGCTGGGCGGCGGGATCGCCGAGCTGCTGCCGCGCCAGTTGGTGGTCGCCGGCCATCCCATGTTCGGTCTGCAGCAGATCTTCGTCGCCAGCAGCCTGGCGCGGCTGCTGGCGGCCCTGCTCTCGCTGCGCGTGGTCGAGGCCGGCTCGCGCTCGACCGAAGTGCTGCTGCTGATGGCCGGCCGCTGGGCCGGAGGGCGCGTGGCGCGGCTGCCGTCGGGCCTGATGCCGCGGCGCTGAGCCGGGAGCTCGCGGAGTCAGCACCGGCAGTGAGAATCGCCCGGCGGGCGCTCGCGGACCGGTGGCGTCGATTGGTGCGCAAAGCTATTCAGTGTCCGAAAAAATACATTCAAGGCGCGCATTTGCGCGGATATTCACATTCGGTGTGTTCGAATTTACACCGCGCGCGTTGTTTTCTGTGAGTATCTGTACAAACATTGCGCACCGGGGCAGCACATCACCGCAAGGGGGTCCACAATGCAACAAATGGGTCGTTTCGTGTTTGCGGCGCTGCTGGGGGCGTTGGCAGCCTGCAACTCACCGAAGGAGACCTCGAGCAGCGCCTCAGCGCTGACCGCGAGCGCCGCGCCGTCGGTGGGGCTGAGCCTGTATTTCGTCAATGGGCAGATGGCGCCGCTCAACCTGCTGTCGGGGTCGCCGCGCTACCTGTCGGAGATCGACATCGTCAGCTCGGCCCCGGCCGGCGCCGACGACGGGGTGGCGGCGCTGATGTCGGGAGAGCTGGCCGGGCTCGACTGGAGCGGGGTCCGGCAGGTGGAGGAGATCTGGGCGCCGGCGATGGACGGGACCCTCACTCGCGAGCGCTACTTCCGCGGCGCCGCCTGGATGGACGGCGACAGCACCTTCACCCTGCAGCCGCTGGGCGCCGACGGCCAGCCGCTGGGGCAAGCCCTTCGGGTCCACGCCGGCCGCGACGCGGTCACCGACGACGACGACGTGGACGGCAGCTTCGTGGTTCGCCGCTTCTCCGCCCGCCACGTGGCCAGCCGCTGCTCGCTCGCCGGCGACTGCTCGGGCGGCAGCTTCCGGGCCGACGCGGTCATCTCGCTGCGCGATCCCAAGCACCCCGGTCGCCGGGCGATGGAGATTCCCCCCGAGGCCACCGCTCTGCGGCTGGCCTGGTCGGCCGAACCCGGACAGGCCCGCACCGTGGCGATCAGCAGCAGCCCGCGCAGCGCCTGGTCCTACGGCTATGGCTTCCAGATTGCGCTGGAGCCGGTCTCCACCCCGGCCAACGGCAGCTTCTACCTGCCGGGAGAGCAGGTCTCGCTGCGGATGGTGTTCAAGGACGGCGAGGGCAACAACCTCTTCCCCGACGGCCGGCTGCCCTCCTACGGCGAGTTCTTCTTCGGGGCGGTGCCCAGCGGGGTGCGCTACCTCGACCTGATCACCCAGGCCCAGGCGCGGCTCTACTATGCCCTCAAGCACCGCGAGTCGAACCCGCTGTTCATCATCTCGGGCCCGGTGGACAAGCTGAAGACCGCCTCCTCGGTGGTCGATCCCAACCTGTTCTTTGCCCCCGAGGTCCCCTTCGCCAACGCCGCCCAGGATGGCTACTCGGCGGTGGGCCAGACCGTCCCCTCGGCGGCAATCGTCTTCGGCGGTTTCTTCAACCCGATGCTCTGGGGCCTGCCCACCAGCGACGTCTTCACCGCCCACATCCCCGCCGACGCCCAGCCCGGCACCTGGCTGGCGGCCTTCAAGGCGCGGCGCGAGTTCGGCGGCGAGGCGCTCAACCGCGGCGCGGTGCTGGAGCTTCAGGTCGGCCAGGCCGAGCCCACTTCCTTCCAGTCCAAGACCCGGTGCGCTGAGTGCCACGAGTCGGAGGAGGGCAGCGGCTTCGGCCAGCTCCTCCACGGCCTGAGCGACCGGCGCGCCTGCTTCGGCTGCCATCCCTCGCTGGGAATCGAGTTCGACAACGCCCTCGACATTCGCGTCCATACCATCCACGACCGCTCCAAGCGCTTCCCGGGCCGCATGGCCAACTGCGCCACCTGCCACCTGGCGCCGCCCGCCGGCCCGCAGCGCGGCGTGCTCCCGTAAGCGCTCGGGCCGCGCCTCGGGATACTCGGCGCCCGGCTGCGGCCGGGCGCCGCCGGCCCGCCGTCGGGGAAAACCGCGGGTGTAGCTGGCTTCGCGCCGCGTCCGTTGCCGCAGACGGCCGAGCGGTCTAGTCTCCGGCCCCGGGGGGAGAATGCTCAGTAGGTGACAATGTCCGGCAGTGCGAGCTCAGGGCGGACCGCGCGGGTGCGAAGGCTGGCACGGGCCGGGGTGCGCTCGGTGCTCATCTCGGCCGCGGCGCTGGCGGCCACCTCGGCCCAGGCGCAGGCCGCGGCCGCGGTGCCGTCGGCCGGGGGCGGCTGGCCCCGGTGGGGTTGGCTGGCGGCGGTGCTGATGGTGGGCGGCGTGGGGCTGGTGGCCCAGGGGCGGCTGCGGACGCGCCGGGCGAGTCACCAGCAGGGCTCGGCGGTGGCGCGGCTGCTGGCGCGCGGCCAACTGGCGGAGGCTCTGGAGGAGCTGGGCGGGCGGGAGCGGGTGGCGATGCTCGCCGGGCTGGCCGAAGGGGCAGACGAGGGGATTGAGGTGGAGGCGGCGCAGGCGGCGCTCCTCTTGCGGCTCGAGCAGCAGAGGGCGGCGGTGCAGGCGCCGATCGCTGCCTTCGAGCGGCTGGTGGAGCAGCTGAGGATCGGCAGCGCCGAGAACAAGTCGCTGATCACCATGAACACCGAGGCCGCCACGGCGCTGCGGATCGGGGCGCAGGAGTTCCATCGCTCGGCCGAGGCCGCCGCCGGGCAGGCCAATCAGGTCCTGGCGGTGGCCAGCCGCGGCGACGAGCTGTCTGGCGCCGGCCAGGGGTCGATCGAGCGCAGCCTGGGAGGACTAGGGGAGATCCGCTCGCGGGTGGAGGAGATCGCCGCCCGGCTGGCCGACCTCGCTGCCAAGATGGCCTCCATCGGCGGCATCGCCGGCAGCGTCAAGGACTTCGCCGACCAGAGCCACGTGCTGGCCCTGAGCGCCACCATCGAGGCCGCCCGGGCCGGGGAGAGCGGGCTCGGCTTCGCCGTGGTGGCCGCCGAGATCCGCAAGCTGGCCGATGGCGAGGTCGCCGAGACCAAGAAGATCCAGAAGCTGCTGGCCGAGCTGGTGCAGTCCTCCCGCCAGGCCATGGCCACCACCCGCGACCAGCTCGGCCGGATCGAGAGCGGGCTGGAGGAGATCAGCAGCAGCGGCGAGGCCATCAAGAGCCTCTCGGCGGTGATTCGCGACAGTGGCGCGCGCGTGCGCGAAATCGTCGCCAGCGTCACCAATCAGAAGGACGGCATCTCGGTGCTGGCCGACGCTGTGACGAACATGGCCTCCATGCTCACCGACATGGCCGAGCGGGCCGATTCGTCGCAGCGCGCGCTGGAGGAGCTGGCGCAGACGGTGGCGCAGATGAAGTCGGCGGCCGAGTGGCGCCAGGGGGCGCACACAGCCTAGCGCCGGGGCGACCGCGGGCGCCCGGGGGGGAGGTCGAGATGGCAGACCCACCGAAGCTCTGGGAGATCGGCCGGGCCGACTCGGGCGAGATCTGGGTGCGCTACTACCTGGTCACGCCGGTCAAGGAGATGAAGGACTCCCTGGCGGCCATGACCGAGTACCTGCCGGAGAAGAACGCGCGCCTCGTGATCGACCTGCGCGGCTTGAACGGCCACAACCCCGACGGCCGAGGGCTGATCCAGGGCTGGCTCAAGAGCAACAGGCGGCGAATCGCGCTGCTGGTGGTGCTGCTCCCGAAGGCAGTGCCGATCGTCAAGCTGATCACCGCGGCGGTCGGGGTTGCCGTGGGAATCAAGATGCGCGTGCTGGAGGCTTGCGACCTTCCCGAGCCCCAAGAATTCTCGACCCCTCGGGCCGGCGCCTGAGGTCAGCGACTCCCGCGAGAGGAGCTGGCAGGCAGCTCGGACAGCAGCGGAACGAGGAAGGATGAGCAGGGAGACTGGAGGCGGCAGTGGTTGCAGAATTCGCAAATCCAATGCCTGGGAAGCTCTGGGAGATCGGCAAGTCCGAGTCGGGAGTCGTCTGGATCCGCTATTTCCTGACGACGCCCGAGGCGGACATGAGGGCATCACTGGCCGCGCTCCTCGAAGTGATGCCTGAGGCGAACGCGCGGATCGTGATGGACCTGCGGGGCCTGACCGCTCACAACCCCGACTCGCGCGGGCCGGCGCAGGAATGGCTCAAGGCCTACAAGAAGCGCATCACCTCGTTGACGGTCGTGGTCCCCAGGGCGGTTCCCATCGTCAAGCTGATCACCGCGGCGGTCGGATTCGCGGTGGGCATCCGAATCCGGATGGAAGACCACTGCGATCTCCCGGAACCCAAGTCGTTTCCAAGGGTCGGGTAGTGCCTCAAGGAACCATTGGGGCTGCAGGCGATGAAAAATAGGATCGAGGAAGATTGATTGCGCCATCCACGGCGCATTGCGGAGGGGAAAGCCATGGCAGCTCCGGGGAAGTTATGGGAGATCGGCAAAAACGAGGCTGGGATCATCTGGGTGCGCTATTTCGTGACCACGCCCGAGCCAGACATGCGGGCCTCGCTGGCTGCCCTCCTCGAGGCGATGCCGGCGGACAAGGCGCACATCGTCATGGACCTGCGGGGCATGAAGGTCCACAACCCGGATGCGCGCGGGCCGGTGCAGGATTGGCTGAGGGTCCACAAGAAGCGCATCGCGTCGTTGATGGTGGTGCTCCCCCAGGCAATCCCTCTCATCAAGCTGATCACCGCGGCGGTTGGGTTCGCGGTGGGGATCCGAATTCGGGTGCAGGACAGCTGCGAACTGCCTGAGCCCCACTCGTTCCCCTGGGCCGGCTAGCGCCGCGGCGGGTATTGTCGTCCGATGGGGCTCATCTTTGGCAGCTCGACCTCCCTGGTCCTCTCCAGCCCGGCCTTTGAGCGGGGCGCCGCCATGCCGGCGCGCTTCACCCTGGACGGCGAGAACCTCTCGCCGCCCTTGAGCTGGACCGGGGTGCCCCAGGGGACGCGCTCGCTGGCGCTGATCGTCGAAGACCCCGACGTCGCCGGCGAGGCCTTCGTCCACTGGCTGGCCTGGAACATCGCCGGCGATCGCCGCGAGCTTGCCGAGGCGCTGTCGCCCAAGGCCGACTGGCTGGCCCAGGGCACCAACGGCTACGGCAGGCTGGGCTGGGGCGGCCCCTGCCCGCCTCGTGGGAAGGGCGCTCACCGCTACCGCTTCCGGCTCCTCGCCGCCGATTCCTTGCTCGACCTGGCGCCGGGGGCCGGTCGCGAGAAGCTCGAGGGCCATCTTCACGGACACGTGCTGGCGATCGCTGAGCTGACTGCTCGCTATGCGTGGCGCGACCGCTGAGGCGGCGTCTCCGAGCGCAGCACATGAAATGGCCCACCGAGTGAGGCCGGACTACACTCCTCGGCCAGTCGCCCCCGGGGAGAGACCATGCTCCGCTTCGCATCTGCCGCCGCCGCAATCGCAGCGCTCGCGTTCGCCGCTCCGGCTCAGGCCGTCGATCGGCAGCCTCCGGAGATTCGCCACCAGGTTCTCTTCGAGGCGGTGTTCGGCGAACCGGTTCCGGTGCGCGCCAGCATCATCGACGAGTCCGAGGTCTTCGAGCCGACCGTCTTCTACCGCGCCGCCGGTGCCAAGGATTTCAGCCCGCTGTCGATGAAGAAGAAGGGGAAGGCCGACTTCGAGGCGGTGATTCCCGGCTCGGTCAGCACCGCCGACTTCGAGTATTTCATCGAGGCCTACGACGCCCAGGGCAACGGCCCGGCGCGGCTGGGATCGGCCGACGCGCCGCTGCGGGTCAAGGCCGTGGCCCAGCTCTCGCCCGAAGCACGCACCGCGACTTCGTCTCCTCCCCCGCCCCCGCCGCCGGCCGCGCAGCAGACCGCGCTCCCGCCTCCGCCGCCCCCTCCCTCTGACGGCAGCGCGAAGTCCCGTCCGGTGGAGCCGGTACCGCCGGAGGAGCATATCCACCGGGTCTCGGTGCTGCTGTCGCTCACCGACGCCGGCGTTCGGCAGGGCGTAGGGATGAGCGGAGAGTTCCGCCTCGTCAACAAGATTGGCCTGGCGGCGCACCTGGGCTTCTACCCGGACTACGTCAAGGGTTTCGTCGACTCCCCGTTCTTCGATGCCGGGGCCCAATTCCTCTTCTACGCCGGCGGCTCGTTCCGGCACGGGATGCAGCTGGGATTCGGGGTGCGGGAGCAGATGCAATCGAGCGGCGCCGGGACTGACCTGACCCTGTTCCTGCTGGGATACAAGCTCGGCTTCCGCTTCGGACTGACGCTGCAGACCCAATTCAGCATCGGGTACATGTTGAACAACGCTGCGGTGGGGATGCCGACCCCCGCGCATGCCAGCCTGGACGGCAGCGTCGGTTGGTCGTTCTGAACACGCTCAGCCGAAGAGGAGCCGCTGGGCCAGCGGAGCGATGCACTCCGGGCCCTTGTGGCGGGCGTCGTTGACCGCCGCCGAAACCGGATAGAGCTCCATCCTTTCGGCGGGGTAGGGCGCGAACAGCGGCACCAGCGGCTCGAGCGCGCCGATCGACGGATCGAGCCAGGCGGCCTCCTGCTCCGGCGAGAGGATCACCGGCATCCGCTCGTGGAGCGGCTCGAGCAGCGCGTTGGCGCTGGTGGTCAGCACGGTGCAGCTCTTGATCTCGACGGCGGGGTTGCCCGGGTCTCGCCACAGGTCCCATAGCCCGGCAAGGGCGAACGGCTCGTCTGCCTTGAGGCGGATGCGATAGGGCTGGCGCTTGCCCTTCGGACCGCCCCACTCGAAGAAGCTATCGGCGAGGACGAGGCAGCGCTGGGACGGAATCAGCCGGCGAAACAAGCGACTCGATCCGATGGTTTCGCTGCGGGCGTTGATCGGCTGCGGCTGTTGCCTGAGGTCCCCGGCCCACGGCGGAACCAGGCCCCAGCGCATGGCGTCCAGCGTCCGGCCGGCATTCGGGGCGAGCACCGCAGGGACGGCGTCGGTGGGGGCCAGATTGAAGGCCGGCCCGCCGGCGACGCGCACCTCGGAGATTCCGAAGCGCTGCCGCAGCAGCTCGACCTCCTTGGTCTGGGTGAAGCGACCGCACATGTCCGGTTCTCCTGAAACATTGATAGCGCTCGGCGGTCCAAGTTGCTTTAGAACCCCTGGAATTCGGTTCGCTGGGAGGGCGCATGCGAGTCTTCGTCACCGGGGCGACTGGTTTCATTGGGCGGAAGCTGGTGCAGAAGCTGCGCGAGCGCGGCGATGAGGTCATCGCTCTGACCCGTGACCCTTCCCGCGCATCCGGGCTCGAGGGCTGCCAGCTCGTGCAAGGCGATCCTTCTCGGGCAGGGCCCTGGACCGAGGAGCTCGCTCGGTGCGACGCGGTGGTGCATCTGGCAGGCGAGCCGCTGATGGCGCGCCGCTGGAGCCCTGAGCAGAAGCAGCGAATTCTCGCCTCGCGGGTCGAAGGGACGCGGCGGGTCGCCTCGGCCATCGAGCGGGCGGCGAGGCCGCCGGTCTTGGTGAACGCCTCGGCGATCGGCATCTACGGCCCGCGCGAGGACGAGCTGCTCGACGAGTCCGCGGAGGCTGGCGCGGACTTCCTGGCTCAGGTGTGCAGGGCCTGGGAAGCTGAAGCGCTGCGGATTTCGGAGAAGACCCGGGTCGTGGTCATGCGTACCGGCGTGGTGCTGGGCGAAGGAGGCGGCGCGCTGGAGCGGATGCTCCTGCCGTTCCGGCTCTTCGCCGGCGGCCCGATTGGCAGTGGGCAGCAGTGGATGTCCTGGATCCACCTCGAAGATCTGGTCGGCCTCTTCCTGCTGGCGCTTGACTCGCCGCAGGCGCGCGGCCCGCTCAACGGCACGGCGCCCAACCCGGTGCGCATGAGCGAACTGGCTGCCGCGCTGGGGAAGGCCATGGGCCGGCCGTCGTGGCTCAAGGTGCCGGGCGCGGCGTTGCGCCTGGCGGTCGGGGAGGCGGCGACGGTGGTGCTCACCGGCCAGCGGGTTCAGCCGCGCAAGGCGCTGGAGCTGGGGTACCGCTTTCGCTTCACGCAGGTGGAAGAGGCGCTGAGAGAGATCCTCGCCCTGCGCTGAGCGGTTGCGAGGCAGCCGCCTCCTCGAGCGCTGCCCAGACGGTGACCTGGCAGGCGATCAGGAGGCCATCGAGGAGGAGCACGCTGAACTGGGCGAATATGGCGAGCAGGAAGGCCGGCAGGCCCAGCGGCGGCAGGCGGGAGAGCGCGAGCTCGGCCAGGCGCGCGAGACCTTCGGAGAGCAGCGCGGCTCCGAGCAGCGCGGAGCCGAGCGGCAGGAACATCTGCTTTCGATGTCCGAAGGCCAGCGAGCGCGAGCGGCGCAGCGCCTGGTTGGCGTCGAGCTCGGTCGCGGCGAGCAAGGGCGTCGCCAGGCAGAAGTTCAGCGCCACCAGCAGCCCCGGGATTCCCAGGGCGATGGTCCCGGCAGAGATCGCCAGACCGGACACGTAGGCCACCGCCGCGGCCGCCGGCCAGCGCCGGATTCCCCAGAGGATCGCCTGGCTTGCCGATAGGCGGAGCCCGCGCTGGGCGCCCACGAACAGCCGAGCCATGGAGACGCTGGCCACGACGCCGGTCAGCAGCTGGGCGAGCTCGAATCCGTGCAGGGACTCGAAGAGGCCGAACCGGAAGTGGGCGGCGACGCGATCGGCCAGGGCAAAGGGCGGCGCGCAGACCATGGCGATCGCCGCGCAAGAGGGCAGGGAGCCGCGCAGGAACTCGAGCGAGCGCCCGAGGATCGGGCGGAAAGCGAGCTTGGAAGGGGGCAGCGATGGCTCGGCGGTTTCAGCCATGGGGCGGCGGACGCTAGCGGACCGGTCCGGCGGCGACAAGCGGGCGGGCAGACCGCTCGGGCAGGGCCACTGTGGTAAGACCTCAGGCCCACAGCGTGGAGCGCGCTCACATGGCGGAAATCCTCATCCTCGGCGGCGGGCTGACCGGGCTGTCGGCCGGCTACTACCTCGGCGGCAACTTCCGGGTCGTCGAGAAGTCCGACCGGGTGGGCGGCTTCACCAAGACCGAGAACCTGGACGGCTTCCTCTTCGACGTCACCGGCCACTGGCTGCACCTGCGCGATCCGGAGATGAAGGCCCTGGTCAGCCGGCTGATGCCCAACGGCCTGGTCTCCATCCAGCGGGTGGCGCGCATCTTTTCCCACGGCGTCTACACCCGCTATCCGTTCCAGGTGAACCTGCACGGCCTGCCGCCGGCGATCGCCTCCGAGTGCCTGATGGGCTTCATCGAGGCGCAGCTGGGCGAGCGCGGCCGAGAGCTGCGCGCTCGCGAGCCGGCCACCTTCGAGGAGTTCATCGTCCGCCACCTGGGCGAGGGGATCGCGAAGCACTTCATGATCCCCTACAACCAGAAGATCTACACGGTGCACCCGCGGGAGCTGACCGCAGAGTGGTGCGGCCGCTTCGTCCCGCGCCCCAGCCTCAAGGACGTGGTCGACGGCGCGCTGGGCATCGGCACCGAGCAGGCCGGCTACAACGCCAGCTTCCTCTACCCGAAGGAAGGCGGCATCGAGTCGCTGCCGCGGGCGTTCCTGCCGCACCTCAAGGGCGCGGTGGACTGCAAGGTCCAGCCGCTGGCCATCGACTGGCGGCGCCGGCGGGCCCAGCTCTCCGACGGGCGCTGGCTCGACTACTCGGGAATGCTCTCGACGATTCCATTGCCGGAGCTGGTGGGCCTGCTGCAGCGGGGCGGGAACGTGCCGGCGGAGGTGAGCGAGGCGGCCTCCAAGCTGCGCGGCAACTTCGTGACCTACGTCAACGTGGCGGCGCGCGGGGTGGGCAAGGGCTTCCACTGGGTCTACTTCCCGGGCGAGGACTTCTCCTTCTACCGGGCGGGGTCGTTCTCGGCGGCGCACGCCGCGCTGGCGCCGATGGGCTGCCAGTCCTTCTACGTGGAGTTCGCCCACCGCGGCACCTTGGGCGCAGGCCAGGCCGAAGAGTACGCCGTCGAAGGACTGCTCCGGGCCGGGCTGGTCGAGCGCCGGCGCGAGGTGCTCTTCGCCAAGGCGCGCGAGATCCCCAATGCCTACGTGCTCTACGACCACGACTACGGGCCGGCGCGGCAGAAGGTCCTCGACTTCCTCCACCACGCCGGGATCCTGGTCGCCGGCCGCTACGGGCGCTGGGAGTACTCGTCGATGGAGGATGCCATGCTCGCCGGGCGGGACGCGGCCCGGGCGCTGCTCGCCTACCGCGGGAACGCCGCTGCCGCGCCCGCCTGAGCCAGCGAATGCTTTTTGAGGCTGTGGCGCACGCCCGCTGGTGTACTCTTCCTGGCTCTTAACGCTGTGCGCTATCGAAGACTCCTCGTCCCATGAGCGAATCGGCCCCCGAAGTCTCCATCGTCATCCCGGTCTACAACGAGGCCTCGATCGTCCAGTCGGCGGTCGACGAGCTCACCGGCGCCCTCGACGCCCTGCGCCTGGACTACGAGCTGATCCTGGCCGAGAACGGATCCAAGGACTCTACGCCGCAGATCGTCGACGCCTTGTCCCAGCGCCTCCCGCGCGTGCGCGCGCTTCACGTGGGCGAGCCCAACTACGGCAAGGCCCTGCGCCAGGGGATCCTGGCCGCCCGCGGCACCTACGTGCTGTGCGACGAGATCGACCTGTGCGACGTCGACTTCTACCAGCGGGCCCTGCCGCTGCTGCGCTCGGGCGAGGCGGAGATGGTGGTGGGCAGCAAGGCCAGCCGGGGCGCCCGCGACGAGCGGCCGCTGCTGCGGCGCGCCGGCACCAAGGTCATCAACGGCATGCTGCGGGTCAGCCTGGGCTTCAAGGGCACCGACACCCACGGGCTCAAGGCCTTCAAGCGCGAGCGGCTGCTCGAGGTGGTCAACGCCTGCGTGGTCGATCGCGACATGTTCGCCAGCGAGTTCGTGATCCGCGCCGGGCGAATGGGCCGGAACGTGACTGAGATCCCGGTGGTGGTAGCCGAGAAGCGCAAGCCGACCATCAACCTGGCGCGCCGCGTCCCCAACGTCCTCAAGAACGTGGCCAAGCTGGTGTACGTGATCCGGCTGCGCGGCAGCTGAAGGTCCTTCGCCGAGCGCGCCATGCCCCCGGTCAGCCTGAGCGAAGAGGCGAGCAGCGCGAGCCTCGAAGTCGAGGGCCCCTCGACTCCCCCGCCGACCTTCGGTCGGTCGCTCTGCTCGGGGAGACCGGATCCGCGAACCATCAAGGCGAGGTAGCCCGCTCCCATGGCCCTGGCCTGCATCAACGTAGACCTCGACTCGATTCCCCACTACTGCCGGATCCACGGCCAGAGCCCGCAGGACTTGAGCGAGGCGTCGCGCGCCTGCGTCTACCGCGTGGCGCTCGGCAGGCTGGGCGAGCTCTTCGCCGAGATCGGCATCAGCGCGACCTTCTTCGCCGTGGGCGAAGACCTCTCCGATCCTGCCTCCGCCGAGGCGCTGGCCGCCCAGGCCAGGGCCGGGCACGAGATCGGCAATCACAGCTTCTCCCATGACTACGCGCTCAGCCGCCGCGGGCCGCGGCGGATCGGCGAGGAGTTGGATCGCGCCCAGGAGGCCATCGCCGCGGTCGTCGGCGCGAAGCCGGTCGGCTTTCGCGCTCCCGGCTACACGCTGAGCGCGCCGCTCATCCAGGCGTTGGTCGAGCGCGGTTTCACCTACGACTCCTCGGCCTTCCCGGCGGCGCCGTACTACGCGGCGAAGGCCGGCGTGATGGGGGCGCTGCGGGCGCTTGGACGGCGCTCGAGCGCGATCCTCGATCGCCCGCGGGTGCTGCTGGCTCCGCGGCTTCCCTATCGCCCCTCTCTCGACGAGCCCTACGCCCGCGGCGACGCGGCGCTGCTCGAGATCCCGGTGGCGGTCGAGCCCTACACCCGGGTCCCGTTCATCGGCAGCTTCGTCACGCTGCTCCCGGAGAAGGCGGTCAGCGCCGCCTACTTCACCTTGAAGCGCGAGCGGTTCCTCAACCTCGAGCTGCACGGCATCGAGCTGCTCGACGACTCTGACGTGCAGTCGCCACCGCTGGCCAAGGCTCGCCGCGACCTGCGCGTGTCGGTCAGCGTGAAGCGCAACCGCCTCAAGTCGCTGCTGTGGCGGATCGCCGGGGACTTCGAGGTGGTGACGCTGGCGGCGGCCGCCAGGCGTCCGGATCTCCAGGGCTGAGCGAGCGCGACCGAAAGTCGAAGGGCCGGCGCGCCTCGCTCGGCGACACCGGCCCCTCGGCCCGAAATCTGGCGGCGCAACTACTTGATCCAGAGCCGCTGCTTGAAGGTGTTGTTCACCACGTTGGTGTAGCCGCAGTAGTCCCAGCACTGGGAAAGGCCGGGCGACGCGCCGGAGCGGCCGTACTTGTCGGGGGACCAGGTCGCCGATACGCCGAACTTGCTCAGAGTAACCGGCGTCGAGCTCGCGTAGAGGCTCGAGGTCGAGGTGTTCCCATACCAGTTGGCTTGCAGCGAAACCTCCTTGGTGGCGTCTCGCCCGGTTGCCGTCGCGGAGAGGATGAGCATTCCGTCGACGCCTACCGTGCCAGGCGTGTCCAGCGCCGCCTTGTCGAGGTCGTCGTTGGCCGCGCCGCTGCACGCGGACAAAGCGATCCCGTTCCAGGTGTTACTGGGGCCGAAGTAGTTGGCGTAGATCATTCGCTGCGTGCCGGTGGAATCGACCAGGCAGTCGAAGGCCCCGGTGGTGTTGTTGTGGGCCTGGGTGAAGAAGCCAGACTTCTTCAGGGTGAAGAGGCCCGACATCAGCACCGAGCTGTCGGCGACCTTGACGATTTCGCCGCGAACCTGGGTCGTTCCCGAAGTCAGCGGCTCGAACTGGTTGCAGAAGTTGCCCTGCCTGGTGCCGTTGCCGAAGAGCATGGTGTCGCCCCAGGTCTTGGCGAGCATCTTGTTGCGCGAGTCGGCGATGGTCGGCCAGTTGTAGGAGTCATAGGCGCTGTTGTCGTAGGAGAAGCAGAGCGTCCAGCCCCCGCCGTTGGTGGTCATGTCGCACCAGGCCATGAAAGCGTCGTCCGGCACGCCGCCGTTCGGGTCGAGCCAGTAGTAGCCGTTGCCGCGAGAGGCGCCGGCCGCGAGGATCGCCTTGCAGGAGGCGCCCGGGTTGAGCTGGCTCCTGCCCTGGCCGCCCGCCTTGGAGAAAGAGGCGAAGTCGGTCGCCGCCAGGTATCCGTCCTGGGTGGCGGTCGCCTTGGGGATCGACAGATCGGTGCCGGTGACCGAAAGCGGGGCGGTGGCCGTCCGCACGGTCTTGTTGAAGCGGTCGAAGTCGGTCGCCGCCAGGTAGCCGTCCTGCGTGGCGCTCGCCTTGGGGATCGACATCTCGACGCCGGTGATCAGCAGCGGAGCGGTCGCGGTCTGCACGAAAGAGGAGGCGTGCTTGCCGTCGACGGTGTCGGCGTCCAGCCCGCTGCCGGTGCCCTGGGCGATCTGCGTCGCCGGGAGCTGGCCGGTCACCGCCGAGGCAGGAACCTGGCCCGAGCTGTTGATGGCGGTCACGCCCCCGACCGTCACGCTGCCGCCGCTGGCGACGGTGATGCTCGAGGCGTGGACCGTCCCGCCGGCGAGATCGGTGCAGGTCAGGGCGTAGGGCACCGAGCCGATGCGCTGGCGCGGCGAGAGCGCGGTCCCCGCCACCGAGATCTCGAGGTAGCGGTCGCCGCCGTCGAACAGGCCGGGCGGCATCGCCGTCACCTGGCCGAGCTGTGTGGCGTAGTAGCCGTCGCTCAGGGCGAGGGACTGGTTCTCGCTCCAGAGCGACTGGGTGCTGCTCGCCGAGCCGAAGATCGCGAATCCAAGCTGCTGGGTGCCGGTCTCAGGCGAGCCGTCGGCCTTGAGGAGGCGACCCTGGTATCCGACCAGCGGCGGAACCTGTGCGGCGGCGAGCGCCGGCAGCAGCAGGAGCAGCGCGAGAGCGATTCGGTGCATGGGGGTCTCGATTCGACGGCCAAAGTGCCGCGGGAGGGGGGCCAAGGGATGATATGCGAACGACGGCCTTCACGCCGAGTGATGGCTCGTCAGGGCGTCAGCACCACGAAGTCCTCGGCGGTGCACTTCACGTCCTTGTCGGTGGAGCTGCGGTCGAAGACCTTGATGGCCATCGCCTCGGCATCGGCGAGGAACTCGATGCGGCTGCTGTCGGGCTTGTGCTGCCCCATCGACAGGGTGCGCGGCTGCTGCGAGCCGAACTGCACCGCGAAGTCGATTCCCGAGATGTCGCGCAGCGGGTCCTCGTGGAGGCCGCGGGTCTTCTTGCTGCGCTTGCCGGTGGCGCCCTTGCGCGTGCACTCGCCGCTGGCGGTGAAGAGGTAGGGCTGGCCCTTCTTGAGCCCCTTGGCGGTGAAGGTCTTGGAGCCGCCGCTGGTCACCTTGCCCTTGAGCTGGGCGACGACCTTTCCCGAGGGCTGCTTCTTGGTGACCTTCATCGCCTCGTCGGCCTTCTTCACCGCCGTCTCCGGGGCCAGCATCTTGGGCTCGCCCTCGTCCTGCTCGCGCTGGGCCATCGCGGCCTCGCTCTTCACGATCATCACCTGGGCCTCGTCGCCGTACTCCTCGTCGGTCTTGAGGGGCTTGAGGACCTTGGAGGCGGTCTCGTAGTCGCGCTCGTCGAAGGCCAGCTTGCCGCGGGCGAAGCGGGCCTTGGGGGCGTCGTCGGGGTGCGACTCGAGCACCTTGTCCAGCAGGCGGGCGGCCTCGGCGCGCTGCTGCAGGGAGACCAGCGCCTCGGCGTGAGCGGTGAGGACCTCCGGGTCCTCCGGGGCCAGCTTCGCCGCCAGCTCGGTGAAGGCGACGCCCAGCGCGGTGTCCCTCTGGCGGCAGGGCAGGGAGGCTCGGGCGATGCGCCGCCCCTGGCTGGCCGACTCCGCCGTCGCCGCCGGCGGCGGCTTCACCTGCTGGATGAGCAGGAAGGCGTCCTCGCAGCGCTTCTGCTCGAGCAAGGAGATCAGCTGATCGGCCGGCGCGGCCAGAGAGACGGCGGGCGCGAGCGTGAGCAGGGCGGCAAGGCACAGGCGCATGGCAGGCTCAGGGCGTGAGGGAGAGGCCGGACAAGTCTACCAGCGCAGGTCGAGGAGGCGCGCTCACATGTCCCGGCGGCCGGTGAGGGCCCTCGCCAGAGTGACCTGGTCGGCGTACTCCAGGTCGCCGCCCATCGGGACGCCCTGGGCGATGCGGCTGACGCGGATGCCCAGCGGCTTGATCAGCTTGGTGAGGTAGAGCGCGGTCACCTCGCCCTCGACGTCGGGGTTGGTGGCGACGATGACCTCCTCCACGCCGGAGGAGAGCCGGGTCAGCAGCTCCTTGATCCGCAGCTGATCCGGCCCGATGCCCTCCAGCGGCGAGAGCACCCCGTGCAGCACGTGGTAGCGGCCCTTGTACTCGCGGGTGCGCTCGACAGCGAGCAGGTCGGCCACGCCCTCGACCACGCACAGGAGCTTGCCGTCGCGCTGCGGATCGGAGCAGAGCGGGCAGGGGTCGTTCTCGGTGAGCGCGCAGCACACCGAGCACAGCCGCACCTTCTCGGTCACCTCGAGCACCGCCTTGGAGAGGTCGCGGGCGTATTCCTTGGGCGCCTTGAGGATGAAGAAGGCCAGCCGCTGGGCGGTCTTCTCGCCGATGCCCGGCAGCTTGGCGAGCTCGACGACGAGACGCTGGATCGGATCGGGAGTCATGGCGGTGCCGGGCCTTCGGCCGGCGAGCGAATCAGGTGATGCCCGGGATCTTCACGCCGCCGCTGATCTTCTCGAGCTCGGTCTTCATCTTGTTGCGGCTGTTCTCGAGCGCCTGGTTGACGGCGGCCACCACCAGGTCCTCGAGCATGGCCTTGTCGCCGGCCTCGAGCGCCTTCTGGTCGATGCGCACCGACTTGAGCTCCTGGACGCCGTTGACCACCGCGGTCACCATCCCGCCGGCGTTGCCCTCGACCATCTCCTCGGCGAGCTCCTTCTTGCGCTGCTCGATCTTGCCGGTGAGCTTGTTGGCCTGGCGGATGAAGTAGTTCAGGTCGATTCCTGGCATGGCTGCCTCCTCTGACTGGTTGCGCGCCTGACGAAGGCGCTCACTCGTCCTCGCGCTCGTCGGGAGCGGGAGAAAAGTCCGGTGTCTCTTCGACCTCGAGCACCTTGATGTGCTCGACGGTCCCCTGCAGATGCTTCATGGCCGAGAGCACCGCCGGGTGCTCGCGGCTCTCGCGGAGCACGCGGTTCTCGCGCTCCTTGGCGCGTTCGCTGTCCTCCTCGGCGATCGACTGTGTAGCCTCCTGGGCGGTCGTCAGCTCGAAGATCAGCCCGGTGGGAGCGCCCAGGACCTTGGAGAGCGCCGCCTCGGCGTCCCGCTGCTGGCGCTCGGCCTGGCGCCGGTACATCCCGTCTTGCGGTCCGTAGCCCAGGCGCAGCCGGCCGCCGGAGAGCGAGAGCACCCGGCCGTGGGCCAGCGCCCCGGCCAGCATGTCGCGCTTCTGGGCCTTGATCTCGGCGATCACCGAGCGCCACAGCGTCCCCACGTCCGCGACTTCGATCGCGGGCTTGGGCGGGTCGGCGACCGCGACGGCTGCGGGCGCCGGTGCCGCAACTGGAACTGGAGCCTGAGTGGCAACAACGGCAGGCGGCGGAATCGCAGGAGCGATCGGAGCCAGAGCGGGAATCGGCACAACGGCTTGGACAGCGGCCGGAGGCGCCGGCGGCGGAGGCTCAGTCGCGAAAGGGTCGCTGGGCCGGTCGCCCTCCCTCGGCGACCGGTGTGCTGCTCTGATTCCCGGGGTTTTCCAGCCTCTTGGACAGCGCCTCGGCGCGGGCCAGCAGCTCGGAGACCGGGGCCCCGGGGGCGAGGTGGACGCACTTGAGCAGCGCCACCTCCAGCGCCAGCCGCGGCTGGGCGGCGCGGGACACGTCCCAGATCGCCCCGTGGACCAGGTCGAACAGCCGCGCCAGCTGCGTCGGATCGGCCTCGCTGGCCAGCGAGATCACGGCCTTCTTCTCCGACTCGGCCAGCTCCTCGGAGGCCTCGCCGACGCTGCGGGCCACCAGCAAGTGGCGCAAGTGCAGGGCGATCTCCTCGGTCAGCCGCTTGAAGTCGGCCCCGCGCGAGTGCAGGTCCTCGATGCGCGCCAGGATCGGCCGGGCGTCGCGCTTGAGGAGCGCCTGGCAGACCTCGTGAACCGCGACGCGGTCGACGGCGCCCAGCGCCTCGGCGATGTCGGCGTCGTTGGGAGTGTTGCCGCAGGCCGAAAGCACCATGTCCAACAGCGACAGCGCGTCGCGCATGCCGCCTTCGGACTGCCGGACGATCAGCGCCAGCGCCTGGTCGCTCAAGGTGGCGCCCTCGGCGGTGGCGATCTGGCGCAGGCGCTCGATCATCCGCGGGGTGCTGATGCGCCGGAAGTTGTGGCGCTGGCAGCGGGAGAGGATGGTGTCGGGGAGCTTGTGGGGCTCGGTGGTGGCGAAGATGAACTTCACGTGCGGCGGCGGCTCCTCGAGCGTCTTGAGGAGGGCGTTGAAGGCCGCCGTCGACAGCATGTGGACTTCGTCGATGATGTAGATCTTGTGGCGGTCGCGCTGGGGCAGGTAGGTGACCCGCTCGCGGATCTGGCGGACGTCGTCGACGCTGTTGTTGGAGGCGCCGTCGATCTCGGCCACGTCGACCGAGGTGCCCTGGGCGATCTCGGTGCAGGCCCGGCACTCGCCGCAGGGGGTGGCGGTGGGGCCCTTCTCGCAGTTGAGGGCGCGGGCAAGCAGGCGGGCGGCGGTGGTCTTGCCGACGCCGCGCGGGCCGCAGAACAGGAAGGCGTGGGCGACCCGGCCCTGGGCGATGGCGTTGCCCAGGGTGCGCACCACGTGCTCCTGCCCGGTCATGTCGGCGAACGCCTGCGGTCGCCACTTTCGCGCCAGAACCAGGTAACTCATGGGCGCGGGACATTAGCACAACCGCCGCCGGCCCAAGGGGCGGTTGTGCCGGGCGAGGGAAGGGGAGCGGCGCCCGTGCAGAGGAAGGAAGGGCGCGGTGTGACGGCCGGGCTCAGGGCGTCCCGCCGTCGAGAGCCTCCGCCACCGCCTCGCAATGCCCGCTCACACACTTGGCGACCAACCTCTCGGAGAACCGGGTGGGGCAGAAGCAGTCGAAGGGCGAGCGCCCGCAGCTCTCGGGCGGCGCGCGCCCGGTCTCGACCAGGCAGGTGTACCTGGCGAGCTCGAGCCTGGAGTAGGCCTGGCCGGGAGAGCAGCAGGGCGCGGCCGAGGCGCAGGTCGCCACCACGCATTCCCAGTCTGACCAGCAGGCTCCGTTGGCCTGGGCGTCAGCGCAGGAACTCTCCGAGCTCGAGCTGGAACAGCCGAGAGCAAAGAGCAACGGGACAACCAGGCGCATGGATTTTCCCCGACCCAGCAAGAGGCTCGGCTGATTGTCTCTCCAGGGGGCTGGCCGAGGAAGTGCCCCGGGCGGAAGCGGTTGACCTGATTGCAGGTTCGGCCGTTGAATGCCGGCTTTCGCCGCCCTGGAAGACGGCGGACGAGGTCCCGAAGAATGTCGCGTCCAGCTCTCGTGATTGCCAGCCTGGCAGCCGCCCTGCCGCTGCTCGGCTGCCCGGATCCGGTCGATAAGGCCGCCAAGAAGCGGATCTTCTCGCCCGAGGAGCCGCCCAAGGCGGTGCTGGCCGCCGCCGAGCCGATCGACCTCAACATGCTCGCCTCCGATCCGGCCCTCACTCGCCGTGTCCTGGGCATGTCGGCCCACGAGGCGGTGGAGCGGATCGGCCCTCACAAGTTCACCGCCACTGCCTCCTTCGACTGGAGCTGGCTGGGCCAGAAGGTGTCGCTCTCCGAGAAGCGCAAGCTGGAGCAGCTGAGCGCCCAGGAGTTCCACCTCTACACCGAGAACGACCGCGACCACGGGCTGGAGCTGCTGCGCACCGCCGGCCAGACCTTCGCCAAGAGCCGCTACCACAAGTACCGCGAGCGCAAGCGCGACCGCGGCCAGACCGACAAGCTGCGCGAGGACGCCTTCCAGGCCCTGCGCAGCGCCGACGCCATCCTCGGCCACCGCCTGGCGCTCTCGCCCGACGGCGAGGAGCACGTGCGCGGCCGCGTCGCCCGGCGCTTCATCTTCAAGCTGGCCGACGCCGCCCACGCCGGCCTCGACGAGAACCGCGATCTGCCCGCGCCCCAGTTCCCCAGCGCCGGTCCCGACCCCGACACCAAGCGCCGGCTGGACTTCGCCACGCTGCGCCTGCCGAAGTCGGTCGAGGGGCGGATCTGGATCGACTCCGAGACCGGGGTGCCGCTCAAGTCGACGCTGACCGCGGTGGTCACCGGCCCCAAAGAGATCCAGGGCGAGTCGTCGCTGACGCTTTCGGTCCAGACCGAGCTGACGGTGGTGGAGAAGGACAAGCTCGCCCTGGCGGTGCCCAAGGACTACCTGCCCGACGAGGACCGGCCGGACGGCATCGCCGCCGCGGTCGATCGCTTCGGCGTCCAGCGGAGCGACGCCGGCACGCCCGGAAGCACTGCGGGCGCCCAGGATGAGCCTGAATCGGGCGAAGAGTAGCCGAAAAGGCGGGCGATCAGCGTCTTGTGCGGCGCGTTAACGTGCCGTAAACGCTGGAAATTGTCCAAAACACCGGCCGAAAACTTGCGGGGTCGAGGTCCCTCCGTAGAATTGCAAGTGTTGGAGCGACGCCTCGCTCCCACGGAGCAGGACCGACCAGGCGATCGTTAGAGCCGTTGACCCTACAGCGCAGAGGGGTACGAATGCAGCGCAAGTCCAGCACCACCGTTCGCGATGCCGTCGAGGCCAAGGATGTCACCCGGGCCATCGGCAAGGCGCGCACCCTGGCCTCCGAGGAGGAGAAGGTCCTCCGGATGCGCTACGGCTCGAAGGTCGCCGAGAAGGCTCCCCTGGCCCGCCACGGCGAGGGCAACCCCGAGCTGCAGGACGAGCTGCTGCTCATGGAGATGGAGCTGCTGCGCGCCTATCGCCAGCATCAGAAGCAGATGGCCCAGCGCGTCGCCCCGCAGCCCTCTCGCGCCAAGGACAAGATCGTCCGCGCCCTGCGCAAGAAGCACTAACGGATCTGATTCAGGATTTCGAAGGGGCCTCGATCCTCTCGGGTCGGGCCTCTTCTCTTTGCGGGATTCCGCTGGAGCAGGTCCCGAACCGGTCAACCCGAGCAGAGGCTGGCCAGCGCGGCAGGCGCGGCAGGAGTCGAGGGGCCACGCCGAAGTCAGCGCGCAGCGATGGCGACCAACCGATCGGCCGCTCGCTCGAGCGAGAGCTCGCTGCCCAGGTGCTTGGAGAGCGCCGGGGCGTCGTCGCCCGAGAGCGCCCACCACTTCCGCAGCAGCGATCCGGTGCGCGGGTTGCGCCAGTAGTCCTCGTTGGCCGCCTCCAGCAGGGCGAAATGGAGCGAGGCCGCGAGCGCCTGGCCGCGCAGGTGGATGGCGCTGGCGAAGCCGGGCTCGACGTCGAAGAGCCAGCGCTCGACGGGCCACTCCACCAGCAGCGCCTTCTGCATCAGCTCGCGGGAGAGCCCCTCAAGGCCTTCGGTCGGGCCCTCGCGGTAGAGGGTGCGCTCGAAGAGGAGCGAGGCGCAGCCGCGGCGCAGATCGATCAGCGACGAGAGCGCGACCAGCCGCGCGGCCTCCATGGCGATGCGCGGATCGGCGTCGAGACCGCGCTCGAGGAACTTGGAGTCGGCGAGCAGCAGCGCGAAGGCCAGCCCGAAGCCCTCGCCTAGAGATGGGTCCGCGAGGCGCTTCTCTTCGAAGGGCGCGTCGGGGTGCAGATGGGCCAGCCGCTGGGCGCGGCCGAGGACGGACAGCAGCGCGAACAGCTCGCCGGCCCCGCCCAGCCTGGGCACGAAGGCCCTCACCTGGAACGGCACTTCCAGCGCGGCCGCCGTCGGCAGCGCCCGGTACCCGGCTCGCTCCTGCAACTCGAGCTCGATCTTCCCCTGGGCGTCGGGAGAGAGGCCCACCTGCTCGAGGAATTGCTGAGCGGTAGGCAACAACCGGCGGCGGGGGAAGAGGTCGTCGAGCGGCTGCAGGCGCTGGAAGCGCACGAGGTCGTGGCGCGCCGCCTCGCCGCGCGGCTTGAGCCCGATCGGCCCGACGATTCGCCGCAGCCCGAAGCCCATCAGGTCCCGGTAGGCGTCCTCGGTGCGCGCCAGCACCGACTGCGCCTGCGCGGCCAGTCCTTCGAGATCGATCCCGCTGGTCTTGGCCCACAGCGCTTCGTACGAGGGAAAGCCCAGCCGGTTGGCGAGCTCCTGGCAAGCGCCCACGCGATGGGACAGCTCCTTGTCGAGGGCGGGCAGCGCCAGATCCTCGGCGCGCGCCAGCCGGAAGCGCCGCTCGCGGATGGGCTCGTGGGCGAGGCGGGTTGAAAGCTCGTGCCACGGGATCGACTCGCCTTCGAAGCGGACCTCGTGCGTCGCCTCGAACGACAGCCGAGCTTCCAGCGGGCGAGCGGTCGCTCGGCCCTCCTGAAACTGGTAGGCGAGGAAGGTCAGCCGGCGCCAGCGCTCCTTGTCGGGCGCTTCGTTGGCGCGCTCCAGGCCCTCCTGGGCCAAGGCATAGGCCTCGCTCGATCCCAGATCGGAGTAGCGGGCGTAAAACGCCGAGAGGTCCCAGGATTTGAGGCGGCCGCTGCCCAGCAGGAGGCTGGCCTCGGCCAGCTCGCGCTGCGCCGCCTCGCCGCGACGGCGCAGGGTGGACAAGTCCATGGGCCCATTATATTGACACCCGCTTTCCGGTGATTACCGATCATTCGCCGGCGGCGAACCGAAGTCGTTGCGCCGCGGCTCTTGAAGGAAGAGCGGATCGCCGCCCCAGGGCGGGTCGAAATCAGAGGTTGAAGCGCCATGCCGATTTACGAGTACGAGTGCGAAAAGTGCGGACCTTTCGAGGTCATGCAGCGCATCACCGAGGCGCCCCTCAAGCGCTGTGAGACCTGCGGCAAGCCGGTGAAGAAGCTGATGAGCAACACCAGCTTCGCCCTCAAGGGCGGCGGCTGGTACAAGGACCTCTACAGCTCCTCCAAGTCCTCCTCCTCCACCTCGGATTCGTCCTCCAGCTCCAGCTCGACCTCCAGCTCTTCCTCGAGCAGCAGCACCCCGTCCAAGAAGGACACTGCGGCGGCCTGAGTCTCGGTCCTGCCTCGTCCGGGTCGCTCCCTTCCTGGGGCATCGCTCAAGCTCGCCTCGGGAAAGGAGAGCGCCGGTTGAAGAAGCTCACGCTGCGTACCTCGCCGGCTGACGATGGCGAGCGTCTGGACAAGTTCATCGCCCGCGCCGGCGGCATCCCCCGCGGCGAGGCCCGCCGTGCCCTCGACCGCGGCGGCGTCTGGCTCGACGGCAAGCGCGTCAAGGCCAACTCCCGCCCGGTCTCCGATGGCCAGACCGTGGTCGTGGTCCTGGAGGAGGCAGGCCGCACTTCCCCGGAGGAGCGCGCCCTGACGCCCGAGCGCATCCTCTTCGAAGACGCCCATTTGATCGCGGTCGACAAGCCGGCCGGCGTCCCGGCGCAGCCGACGCTGGCCAGCGACAAGGGGACTTTGCTGTCGATGGTCGGCGAGCACGTCGGCCGCCCGGTGGGCCTGGTGCATCGGCTCGATCTCGAGACCACCGGGATCACCGTCTTCGCCAAGAGCAAGGCGGCCACCAGCGCGCTGGGCGAGGCGTTCCGGGAAGGCACCGCCCGCAAGCGCTATCTCGCCGTCGCCGTGGGCGAGCTCTCCGGCGAAGGGCAGATCGATTTGCCGCTGTCGCCGGATCCCAAGCGCAAGGGGCGCTTTGTCGCCCGCGCCGGACAAGGGGTTCCCGCGGTCACGCGCTACCGCGTGGTCGGTCAGTCGGGAGCGCTGCGGGCGGTAGAGCTGCTCCCGGAGACCGGGCGAACCCACCAGCTGCGCTCGCACCTGTCGGCGCTCGGCGCGCCGATTCTCGGCGATTCGCTCTACGGAGGCCCGCGGCAGGCTCAGGGTGCTGAGGGACTGGCGGTCGCGGAGCGGGTGCTGCTGCATGCCCGCGCGCTGGAGCTGCCGCACCCGGCCACCGGCGCGCTGCTGTCGCTGCTGGCGCCGATCCCGGAGGATCTGGCCCACGCTCTGAGGCTCGCCGGCGCCAGGCTCGAGTCGCTCTGACTTTCAGCCGGCGGCGGTGCCGCTGCCGGCGATGGCACACCAGCCAACAAGCCGCAAAAAAAGCCGTCCCGCCACTTTCGCGGCGGGACGGCGTGATTTCAAGACGGCACTACGCGACTAGTAGCAGGCGCCCGTTCCGTCACCGAAGTCCTGGCAGGTGATGCCGGCGGGGCAGGTGCTGGTTGCCGCCGCCGGGTCGCAGTACGCCACGCAGGCGCCGGCAGTGGCGCCGTAGCAGCCATTCCCCGGGGTGCAGTCCGAGTCCACGGTGCACGGGGCCCCGGGAATGGTGGTCCCGGCTGGCCCGCACGCATAGTCAAAGGCGGCGTCGTCCCAGTAGCAGGCGTCGGCGCCGGTGCAGCCGGTCTGGGCGAACGGGTTGCAGGCGGGAGGCGTCCGGCAGTAGCCGCGGCCCTTGTAGGCCTGACAGATCTCCGTCGCCGTGCAGATGCCGGTGCCGTTCGGGTCGCACAGGGCAATGCAGATGCCGCCGCCGGCGCCGTCGCTCATGCAGATTGCGCCGGGGGCGCAGTCGGTCGTGGCGGAGCAGGCATCGCCGAGGGCCGCGGAGCCAGCGGGCTTGCAGGCCTCGCCGGTCTTGGAGCTCCAGTAGCAGGCATCGGGAGCGGTGCAGCCGGTCAGTTGGATGGGATCGCAGGCGCCGGTGGTGTTGACGACGCAGGTTCCGGCGGAGCAGGTCTGGGCAGTCGTGCAGCACTCGGTGCCACAAACCTTGTCGGCTGGACAGGTCGTCGGGGTCTCACACTGGCCATTGCTGCCGCAGACCTGCCCGGTGGAACAACAGATGGTTCCGCACGACTGAGCAGTCGGACAGGATCCGGCATCTGCCTGGGACCCGGCATCAGACTTCGTTCCGGCATCGGCCGTCCCGGGGGTCTTCCCCGAGCCGCATCCCCAGAGAGCCATAGCGAGACAGACTGCCATCGACACCTTCGAAACAAAGGACATGAGATTGCCTTCCTCTTCTAGAAACGCGGACAAGACGGATCGATGCCAACCATGAATGGACATCGTCCCAGGACCAACTATTAGGCTTCAAAGAAGATCCCGGTCAAGGAGGAGGGGCGCTCTAGGCAGAGCGGACTGGATCCGCTGCCGACCGGCGCGAGCGCCCTGTCCCAATCGCTCGGCCCGGCGGGTTCATGGCCGGTCCTGAAAGCCGAGTCCCGGACTCCGCAGTCGCGCTGTCCGGAGGCCAGCCCGAGTCGCGCTGAGCCTCAGCCGGCGACGGTGAACTGGTCCACCTCGAGCCAGCCCTTGGCCCAGAGCGCCTCGCGGATCAGCTGCCGCGCGCCCTTGGCTCCCACCGCGGCCACCAGCGGCACTCCCTCGAACGGCCCCAGCTCCGCTGGCGAGATCACCCGAGCCCCGTGGACCGTCTTTCCGATCTTCCGGGGATCGATGTCGATGAAGAGCTCGATTCGGATTCCCAGCTCGGCCAGGGCCCGCGAGAACGCTCGCCCGGTCTTGCCCGCGCCCCAGAGGATGCAGCGGCCGCCCTTCAACGCCGTTCGCGCCAGGTGCGCGGCCTTGAGTCGCACGTGGCTGCGCGGCGAGTAGTCGGCGTGGGTGCGCGTGAGCCGATCCGGCCGATCTCGCCAGCGCAGCAGCACCTCGGCCACGTTCGACAGCCGGTGCCCGCGCTCCAGCAGCTGCAGCCACAGCGCGTAGTCCTCGGGCCAGCCCTCGCTCCGCCAGCCGCCGACCTGCTCCAGCGCCTCGCGCCGGAGGGTCGCCGCCGGGTGGACCAGCGGGCTCTCCACCAGCCGCTCGCGGACGATGGTCTCGGGGTCGGTGAGCGAGTTGAGCCAGGCCTCGTAGCCGCGCAGCCCGTCGCTCATGGTCTCGCGGGGAAAGATCTCCACCTGCGAGCCCACCGCCGCCAGCCGCGGGTCGTCCTGGAGCGCCGCCACCTGAGCCTGGAGCCGCTGGGGAAGGGCGAGGTCGTCGGCGTCCATGCGCGCCACCAGCGGAGCACGGCAGTGCGCCAGGCCGGCGTTGAGCGCCGCGGCGATTCCCTTTCCCGGCCCGCGCACCACCTGCACCCTTTTGTCCTGCTGCGCCAGCCGCGCGAGGATGGCCGGGGTGGCGTCGCTGGAGCCGTCGTCCACCGCGATCAGCTCGAAGTCGGCGAAGTTCTGCCCCAGCACCGAGGAGACGGCATCCTCCAGGTATTCCTGGGCATTTCGGGCGGGCAACAGGACGCTGACGGCGGGCATGGCGCTCGACTCTGGTCCGACTCCCCGGGCCGCGCAAGGCGGTCCCCGCGGCCATCGCGGGCGAGGGGAGGGCTGGGATAGACTGGCGACTCCGATGGAAAAACTGCGCCCCCCAATCAATTCCGGCGGAAGCGGCAGCCTCCTCAGCGACCGCGACGAGACGGTGCGGGTCGAGGCGCTTTCGGAGATCGAGGCCGCCATCCCGGATCCCGAGGTGGCGCTCAGCCTCCACCGCCGAGTGGCGGAGAAGCTGCTGGCCGACGGCTCGCCCGCGCGCGCATTCGCCGAGCTATTGCGGGCGATTCCCGGCCTGCCCATCGACGACGCCTACGTCTGCGAGCTGGTCCGGCTCGGCCGCAAGGCAGCCAAGGAGGCCGAGCTGGCGGCCGCCCTCGAATCGGCGGTGGAGGCGGCCTCGCCGTCGCGCCGCCCGAGCCTGCGCCGCCGGGCGGCCCGGCTCTACCGGCGCTTGGGAAAGCTCGCCCAGGCTCGCGAGCACCTGGAGAAGGCGCTGGCCGAGGATCCCTCGGATATCCGGGCGCGCCGCGAGCTGATCCGCACCTGCGTCAAGGAGCGCAACTTCGCGCTGGCGGCCGGCAACCTGGAGATCGAGGCCGCCGAGACCGGCGGGCTGGGGCGCTACCGGGCTGCCTTCCGGGCCTCGGTTTCGCTCGCGCGGCTGCTGGGCGAGGAGCTGGGAGATCGGGCCGGCGCGGCGCGGGCCTGGGGCGCCGCGGGCGAGAGCGCCTCGCGCGCCCTGCTGCTGGATTCGGCGCTATGCGCGCGCGCGCTGGGCGCCCAGGCGCTTTCCGCCGGCGGCGCCGAGGGCGAAGCGCTGGCGGCGGCGCCCAGCATCTGCTCGCGCAGCCGCGGCTTGCCCTGGGCGTAGGGCGAGGCCGAG
>JBBIQS010000015.1:0-102406 GCA_037442205.1 Myxococcales bacterium | reverse complement strand
GCCCGCGGGGATGAGGTCGTTGAGGTCGTGGACCTCGTTGTCGGGCGCCCACAGCACCGCCCGCAGCCCGCTCTCCCGGAATTCGGTGCCCACCACGAATCCCTTGTCGTTGACCCGCCAGGCGTCGGACCAGAGGATCTGCGGGGCGGTCGTCCAGGGGAGCACGGTGAACTGCCCGTGCTTCCAGCGGAAGGGATGGTGGTTGTCGTCGCAGGAGCCGACCACGACCTCGCGGTCGTTGAGCCCGTTGCCCCTGCAGCGGGTGTTGCCGGCGGGAGTGCCCAGGTCGTCGAGATGGCCGTGGCGCCACAGGAACGGGTGGTTGGCGGCGTCCCCCGCCAGCGCCGAGGTGCCGACCACCGTCCCGCACTCGTTGATTCCGCGCGCCGTGCTCCAGCTGCCGCCCAGGGTGCCCAGGTCGAGCACCGCGCTGCCGTGCCAGCGAACGGCGTGGTAGCCGGTGGGCGCCAGGGTGGAGCCGACCGCGTAGTTGTGGTCGTTGACCGCCCAGACCCGGCCGGAGTTGGCCGAGGTCAGGCCGGGCAGCCAGTGCGCCGAGCCGCCCCACCACCACACCGGGTGCTCGTACCCGCCCCCGCGCGAGTAGCCGACCACCAGGCCGTGGTTGTTGAGCCCCAGGGCGTTGGAGTCGAGGTCCCCGGGGAGCGTCGGCAGCTGCTTCAGCTGCGACGGGTGCGGCCAGTAGGTGCCGTGCTCGTGGCCGAGCACCTGCCAGGAGACCCCGGCTGCGGCGCCCTTGTCGTTGAGGGCGTTAGCGCCGCTGATGTCGTTGCCCGGCAAGATGCCCAGGTCGATGACCTCGAATTCAAGTGAGTGGTGGAGATCCTGGGACGCGGTGGAGAGTCCGTCTTCCACGGCTATGACAGCCGTCTCCCCTCCCCCGCAGGCCAGCAGGCTCGCGGCTAAGAGCAGAACCGACAGTCCTTTCTCCGCTTGGCGCATGGATGCCCTCCCACCGCCGCGACGGAAGCCTGGCAGGCTGCCGAGGGGCGGCGCGAGCGATGGAGTGCATCGCCGGTGCCTTGCGCGCTGGGTTGTCTTTCCGGGGAACGTCGGACGGGCTGCTCCTGCCGAGCCTGTCCCGATTCGGCCGGCGAGCGGGCGCACCCGCAATCGCTGGCCGAAGAAATGACCGGCCCGCCCGGAGCGGCGCGCTCAGCGAGCCCAATCGTCGTCAGAGAAAGCCTGAATGCGCCCGGCCCCGCTGGCGACGCGCAGGGCCTTGCGAGGTGGGACCTACGACGGCATCCGCCACAGGGTCGCCAAGTCGGCGGGCAGCTGAGCCGCCACGTCCTCGGCCTCGCCCTCGGTCACGTGGGAGCGCACCGCCGCCAGCACCGCCCGCACCACCGGCTCGACCTGGACCTCGGCGATCCCGAGCTCGCCGCCGACCCTCTTCAGCACCTCCGCCAGCCCGAACTTGCGCGGCGGGCTGCCCTCGTGGCGCTCCCCCTTCTCCAGCTGTCGGCGCAGCACGCTGGGCAGCTGGGCCTCCAGGTTCCTCGCCTCGGTGCCGTACAGCCGCTCCTCCAGGATCTGCAGCACACAGGCCGCTGCCCTCTCGGCAAACGCCCGGTCGAAGCCTCCCAGCTCGCTCAGGTCCCTGATGAAGACGTGCCAGGTGGTCAGGGCGTGCGAGTCGTGCCTCATCTGATGCCGCTGCTGGCGGCGCTCCTCGACAGACGGCCGGCCGCTCGCTTGGTGCTCATTTTCTCGCGCCATGAGAATCCCTCCGGAATTCAAGGCTAAAGCTGGCCATCGCCGCCGACGGCGCGAACGCGCTCGCTTCCTGGTCGGGCACCATCTCGGCGTTTCGTTTGACAGCCGACTGCTCCCTGGTTATAGATTGTCCGCAATGCGGAATATCTCCAAACCGGGTGGTCCACTCGACGCGATCATCGCTCAGCTGGAGAGCGCGGTGCTGGCCATGGGGCGGGCGGCGCACGGCCTGCGCGACCCGTTCGCCGCCAGCTGCGAGCACTTCAACCTGACGGCTCCCCAGCTGCACGCGCTGCACTGGCTGGGGGTGGACGGGGCGCTGACCATGGGCGAGCTGGCCCGGCGGGTCGGGGTGAGCGAGAAGACAATCACCGGCATCGTCGATCGTATGGAGAGCGCGAGCCTGCTCAAGCGGGTCCGCGACGAGAGCGACCGGCGCATCGTGCGCGCCGAGATCACGCCTCACGGGCAGAAGGTCTTCGTCCAGATCCGCGCCGAGATGCGCGAGCGGGCCGCCCACTTGCTGGGGTTGCTCGATCCGGAGGATCGCCAGGGGCTGGTCCGAATCATTTCCACGCTTCGCGATCGCGTCGTCGAGCGTGCACAGAAACTCCGCGACGGAAACAAGGAGACGGAACAATGAAGGCGCGCATCTTCTGGGTCGTGGTCGCTCTGGCTCTGTTCGGCGGCGTCGGGTACCAGGTGGTCCGGGTGAGCAAGACGCGCTCGGTCACCGAGGAGAAGAAGAGCGAGGTCCTGCTCATCAAGACCGCCAGGCTGGGCAAGGCCGACCTCTCCGACAAGCTGGCCTTCACCGGCACCGTGCGCCCGCGCAACGAGGTCGACGTCTTCTCCAAGTCGCCGGGCCGGATTGAGTCGCTGAACGTGCAGATCGGCGACAAGGTCAAGGCCGGCCAGGTGCTGGCGGTGGTCGAGCACAAGGAAGTCAGCTGGCAGGCCCAGGCCGCCCAGGCCTCGGTCAAGGTGGCCAAGGCCAACCTCGACGGCGCCAAGCTCGAGCTCGACCGCACCGAGAACCTGTTCAAGGGCGGCGCCGCCCCCAAGGCCCAGCTCGACGGCATCAAGGTCCGCTACGACCTCGCCCAGGCCCAGCTGGCCCAGGCCGAGGCCGCCGCTGGGCTGGCCGAGCAGGCGGTGGCCAATGCCACCGTCGTCGCCCCGATCTCCGGCACCATCATCCGCCGGCCGGTGAACGTCGGGATGCAGATCGGCCCGGCCGCCCCGATTTGCGCCATCCAGGACATCGGCACCCTCAAGCTGGAGACCTCGGTCGACGCCGCCGCCTTCGCGCGGCTGGCCAAGGAGGCCCCGGCCGCCATCTACGTCGACGCGCTCCCGGGCGAGAGCTTCCCTGGCAAGGTGACCTTGATGTCCCCGGCGCTCGACCCGATCAGCCGCCGGGCCTCGATCGAGATCGAGGTCGACAACGCCTCGGGCCGGCTGCTGCCCAACTCCTTCGCCCGCGCCGAGGTGGTGGTCGGCAACCTGAAGAGCGCGCTGGCGGTGCCCACCGCGGCGATCTTCGCCGCCCCCGGCGGCGCGGTGGTCTACCGGGTCAAGGCCGGCCAGGCCGAGTTGGTGCGCCCCAAGCTCGGGGCGATCGACGCCGACAAGGCGGCGGTGATCGGTGGGCTGGCCGAGGGCGACGAGGTGGCGATCAGCGGCCTGCCCACCCTCTCCGATGGCGTCGCGGTCAAGGTCGCACCTTCCGCTGCCAACTAGCGCCGCGCCGTCGAACCAGCAGCTGAAGTCGGACGTCCGTCGAGCACGAGAAATCCAATGACTCTCTCCAACGTCGCCATCCGCCGCCCGGTGTTCATCAGCATGGTGACCATCGCGCTGATGTTCCTGGGCTATATGGGCGCCCGCTCCCTGGGCGTGGACCTGTGGCCGGCGGTGGATTTCCCGCTGGTCACCATCGTCACCGTCTACCCCGGCGCCGGCCCCGAGGAGGTCGAGCAGCTGGTTTCCAAGCCGGTGGAGGAGGCGCTCAGCTCGATCAACGGCATCGAGGAGGTCCACAGCACCTCGCGCGACTCGGTCTCGCAGGTGATGCTGCTGTTCAAGCTGGAGGTCGACGCCAAGGCGGCGGCCAACGACGTTCGCGACAAGATGGCGGCCATCCGCGGCAAGCTGCCCAAGGAGATCAAGGACCCGGTCATCCAGCGCATGGACCCGTCGGCGATCGCGGTGATGACCTACGCGGTCAGCTCCGGCCGCGGCTCGGCCGAGACCCGGCGCATCACCGAGGACGTGATCAAGCCCAAGCTCGAGTCGATCGACGGGGTGGCCTCGGTGGCCGTGGTCGGTGGCCTGGAGCGCGAGGTGCACGTCTACGTCGACCGCGCCCGGCTGGAGGCGCTGGGGCTGTCGCTGGCCCAGATCGCCCAGCAGCTGGGCAGCGAGAGCTTCGACCTGCCCGGCGGGCGCATCACCGCCGGCGAGTCCGAGCTCAACGTGCGCACCCTGGGGCGCTTCCGCTCGCTCGAAGAGCTGTCGAATATGGTGGTCGCCAGCCTGCCCAATGGCAGCCAGGTCAAGCTGGGCGAGGTGGCGCGCATCGACGACGGCTACAAGGAGATGCGCACCATCCCGCTGCTCGACGGCCAGGAGGCGGTGACCTTCGACATCCAGAAGGCGGCCGGCACCAACACCGTCAAGATCGCCGACGCGGTCTACCAGCGGCTGGACGAGCTCAAGAAGACGCTGCCGGCCGACGTCACCCTGAAGAAGGTGGTCGACCTGTCGACCTTCATCCGCTTCAACATCGACGACGTCACCGAGTCCATCGTCTGGGGCGGTCTGATGGCGGTGCTGGTCATCTTCTTCTTCATGCTCGACTGGCGCTCCACCCTCATCAGCTCGCTGGCGCTGCCGACCTCGGTGGTGACCACCTTCCTGGCGATGTGGTGGATGGGCTTCACCTTCAACATGATCTCGATGATGGGCCTGTCGCTGGCCATCGGCCTGCTCATCGACGACGCGGTGGTGGTGCGCGAGAACATCTACCGCCACATGGAGATGGGCGAGGACCCGGTCACCGCCGCCCAGCGGGGAACCGATCAGATCGGCCTGGCGGTGATGGCCACCACCTTCACCATCGTCGCCGTGTTCGTGCCGGTGGCCTTCATGGGCGGCATGATCGGCAAGATGCTCAAGCAGTTCGGCCTGACGGTGGCGGCGGCGGTGATCGTCTCGCTGTTCATCAGCTTCACCCTCGACCCGATGCTGAGCGCCCGGGTGGTCAAGGCGATCGAGCCCGGCCGCCACGAGAAGCTCAAGAAGCACAAGATCTACGGCCCCATCGTCCGCATGTTCGAGGCCATGGACGAGTACTACCGGGGCCTGCTGACCTGGGCGCTGGGGCACAAGAAGACGGTGGCGGGCGGCGTCACCCTGATCTTCGTCGGCTCGCTGGCGCTGATCCCGCTGATGGGCAACGAGTTCGTCGCCGCCGCCGATCGCGGCGAGTTCCGGGTGGCCCTCGAGGCGCCGGCGGGAACCTCGGTGGCGCAGATGCGGCGCATCGCCGAGCAGGCCGAGGCGCTGGTTCGCAAGAGCGATCAGGTGAAGGCCATCTACACCGTGATCGGCCCGGGCGAGGAGTCAAACAAGGCCAACCTGCGGGTCTACACCACCAAGCGCAACGAGCGTCCCGAGGGCAAGAAGCTGATGACCGACATCCAGCAGGAGGTGCGCCAGCACTTGGCCAGCCTGCCGTCGGTCGTCTCGCTGCTCACCGACGTGCCGATGATGGAGAGCGCGGGCATGGACCGGCCGGTGACGCTCTTCGTGCGCGGGGAGAACTACGAAACCCTGCAGCAGCTGGGCAAGCAGGCGCTGGAGATCGTGCGCAACACCCGCGGCACCACCGACCCCGACCTGAGCTACCGGCCCGGCAAGCCGGAGACCTCGATCCACGTCGATCGCTCGCGGGCCGCCGACCTGGGCGTGTCGCTGGGCACGGTGGCCTCGACGGTGCGGCTGGCGCTGGAGGGCGACGTGGTCGCCAAGTACCGCCAGGGCGATCGCGACTGGGACGTGCGGCTGCAGCTGTCGCCACAGGACCGCTCCAACGCGCTGACCTTGAGCGAGCTGACGGTGCCGGCCACCGGGCGGCGGCTGGGGGCGATGCCCGGCGCTCCGCGGCTGGTGCGGGTGGGAGAGATCGCCGCCATCGAGGGCAGCACCGGTCCGGCGACCATCCAGAGGCAGAACCGGCAGCGGCAGGTGATCGTCACCGCCAACCTGGCCAAGCGTTCGCTGGGCGAGGTGGTCTCGGAGGTGGAGGGGAAGCTGGCCAAGCTCGACGTCCCGGCCGGCTACCGCTTCGAGTTCGGCGGCCAGACCAAGAACATGCGCGAGACTGCCTCGAACATGGGGCTGGCGCTGCTGGTGGCGGTGATCTTCATCTACTTCGTGCTGGCCAGCCAGTTCGAGAGCTTCGTCCACCCCTTCACCATCATGATGGCCCTGCCGCTGGCGCTGGTGGGAGCGGTGGTGGGGCTCTTCGTGTCTGGGTACTCGTTCAGCATGATGGCGATGATCGGCATCATCCTGTTGATGGGCCTGGTGACCAAGAACTCGATTCTCTTGGTCGACTACACCAACGAGCTGCGAGCCGAGGGCATGGGCATGATCGACGCCCTGCTCAAGGCGGGCGCGACCCGGTTGCGCCCGATCCTCATGACCAGCGCGGCGATGGTGCTGGGCATGGTGCCCACTGCCACTAGCCGCGGCGAGGGCTCGGAGATGCGCGTGCCGATGGCGATCGCGGTGATCGGCGGCGTGCTGGCCTCGACCTTCCTGACGCTGCTGGTGGTGCCGGTGGTCTACACCTGGATGGACCGCTTCACGCTCAAGAAGAAGTCGTCGGCCACCGTCGACGTCTCGCACAAGGGAGAGTCCGCCCGGATCGCTCCCGTTCACCCCGCGCCGGAAGCGGTGCCCGCGGGCGCCGACGCCACCGGTCCTGAGGAGGTAGCGACATGATGGCTGTATCGCTGGT
Source organism: Myxococcales bacterium (assembly GCA_037442205.1). Taxonomy (GTDB): domain Bacteria; phylum Myxococcota; class Myxococcia; order Myxococcales; family UBA5297; genus JBBIQS01. Next base: position 95,637 of record JBBIQS010000015.1, on the reverse strand, counting down.
GCTGGCCCTTTCCCTGGGCCAGGCCGGCCCGGTGCTGACCCTGGACGACGCCCTGCGCGAGGCCGAGGCCAAGAACCTCGACCTCAAGGCGGCCCGGGAGAAGCTCACTCAGTCCAAGGAGATCAGCCGCAAGGTGTGGGCGGCCTACCTGCCGACTCTGACCGTCGGGGCGAGCTATACGCGCAACAACGTCGCGGCGAATCTCAACTTGCCGGTAGCCTATGGCATTCGGAACATCACGCCCGCGGACCTCTGCACTCCCGCGAAATTACAGGCGGGAGAGGTGTGTGCCTACAACGGGATGCCCTCCAATTCCGGTGCGCCAGCAACCCAGTTTCCCGATCTCTCCAATCCGATTGGACAGCCCTCGACCTCGCAAGCTGTCATTCCGGTTTTTGGAGCGGACGTCACCATCCAGGCGCTCAACCAGTATGGCGGTCAGGCCCAGCTGAGCCAGGCCCTCGTCGTTCCGGCGCTGTGGCCGGCCATCAAGAACGCCTACCTGGCCCAGGACATCGTCACTCTGAGCGTTGAGAACGGCCGGCGTGAGCTTCTCTTTGGCGTGGTCCAGCTCTACTTCGGCGCCGCCGGCCTCAAGGAGGCGGTGGCAGTACAGAAGCGGCTGCTCGAGACCAACCGCGAGCACGAGAAGGACGCCCAAGTCCGCTACGACGCTGGGGCGCTCCCCAAGATTGGTCTGATTCGGGCTCAGATTGACCGGGCGCGAAGCGAGGAGGATGTGCGGCGAGCGCAACTGGCCTACGACTCGGCCCGCATCGCGCTGTCGACACTGCTCGACCGCGACGCCAACTTCGACGTCGAGCGCCCGGCCGAGCCCCAGCTGCCGGAGAGCACCGAAAAGATGCAGAAGGAGGCCGATGACAGGCGGCTGGATCTGCAGTTGGCCCGGCAGAACTTCGACCTGGCGGACCGCACGCATTCGGCGACCTACTACAAGTACGCGCCCGCCATCGTCGCGAACGGCGTCTACCGCTATGCGAACATCGGCGGTTTCACCGGGCAGAACACCTCCTGGGCCATCACCGTGGCCGCCAACTGGACCCTCTGGGACGGCGGCCTGCGCGAGAGCGACTTGCGCGACAGTGAGTCCAGGGCAGCCGAGGCCAAGTACAACCTCCGCGCGGCGGAGATCCGGGCTCGCGACGAAGTGAAGCGGGCGCTGCTCGACCTGGAGAGCGCTCGCGCCAACAAGGCCAAGGCCGAGGAGCAGGTGAAGCTGGCCCGCGAGAACATGCAGCTGGTGACGGTGAACTACAACAACGGCGCTGCCACTCAGATCGAGGTCTCGGACGCCAGCTCGCAGCTGACCAGCGCCGAGATCGGGTTGGTGGCCGAGAGCATCAACGCCGACCTGTCCGCCCTCAAGCTGATCAAGTCGGCCGGCCTCTTCAACCCGAAGTAGTCCGCGCGAGGGGGAGCTCACATGACGGTCGGGCTCCTCCTCGTCCACGCGCTTTCGGCGCAGCTGGCGCTGCCGGAGCTGCTCGGCCGCCTGGCCGAGGTGGAGAAGCGCCTCGACCAGGCTCCCCGCTGTCGCTGCCTGGAGCTGCAGACCGTCGAGGAGCTCGACTCCGACGGCCAGGTGAAGGGGCGGGAGATCCGGCGGGTCGAGGTCACCCGGAACGGCCGCGTCATCGAGAGCCGCAAGGTCCTCGAGGTCAAGGCCGAGGGCGAGAAGCTCAGCTCCTCGCTGCGGCGCGAGCCGGGCAAGGACAAGCCCAAGCTCAGCCCATTCCATCCGGACGCCAAGGGGCTCTACCGCTTCGCGCTGGGCAAGGCGGAGGAGGGGAAGCAGGTCATCACTTTCGAGCCGGTCGAGCCCACCACCGAGCGCGCCAAGGGCCAGGTGACGGTGGACGCCTCCACCGGGAGGCTGCTGTCGATCTCCACCGGGCCGGCGAAGCTGCCGCTGATGCTCTCCGCCTTCCAGCTCGACGTCGACTACGCCGACGGCCCCTGCGTCGCCCAGCCTTCGCGGGTCAGGCTGAGCGGAATCGGCGGGCTGCTGTTCCTCAAGGTCCGCTTCCGCGTCGAGTCGAGCTACCAGGGCTGCGAGTCGCTCGAGTCAGCGCCGCCGCGGCTGTAGTCAGCCCCTGTTGATCACGTCGATCGACGCGAGCCCGTCATAGCGGATGGGGCCGCGGGGGTCCTGCGGCTTGCTGCCCGGGACGTGCTCGGTGATGGCGATGCCGAAGCTCCCTGCTTTCGGGAAGTCGCAGCGCAGCCGGGTGAGGCCGGCGTCGTCGGTGGTGGCGCACTGGCGTGCGGGCTCGTCCTTGGCCGTCATCCAGGCCACCAGGTCGATCTTCGCCGGATTCCTGAGCGTCAGCTCCGCCGAGCCATAGGCGTCGATCTGCGACCGCACCTCGCCGACGAACTCGAGGCGCTTGGCGAAGAAGGCCGGGGACAACCTGGGCAGGCGCATGAATTGGGCGCGGTCGATGGGGGTTGGCACCAGCTGCCAGCCGGGTTCGTCGGGCAGGTGGCTGATGGCGAAGAACTCAGGAGGCGCGAGCAGATAGGAGGTGTCGTAGCGCTTCAGGAAGGCCCCGTCCGCCAGCATTCCGCTGTCCCAAGTCACGTCGACCAGCTGCCACTGGCCGTTCAGCCGCACTGCGTTCCAGCCGTGGGGCTCGGGCTCGCCGCTGCTGGCTCCCTTGGCGATCCCCACCACCGTCACCACCTCCAGCTCCATCCTCCTGGCCAGCTCCTCGAAGAGCTTGGCGTAGCCGGCGCAGACGGCGCGGCGGCTGGCGAAGACGGTCTGGGCATCCTGCGGCGGGTAGCGCCTGGTCCGGTAGGCCTCGACGTCGTAGGCGACCCGGTCGGCGACGTAGTCGTGCGCCAGCTTGACCCGCTCGGCCGCATCGCTCGTCCTCCTCCTGAGATGGTCGGCGAGCGCATCGAGGCTCTCCTCCGCGCTCGAGGGGAGATCGCCGATCGCCGGAGCGAGCTCCGCGGGCTGCGGCCAGACCGGCGCCGCGGTGCTCGCCGGGGACCATCGAGGGGGAGGGGCGGGCCGGTCCGCCTGCCTCGCGGTCGCCTCCTTGGTCGCGGGCTGGACGGCCGGCGCGCGCGAGCGCCGCTGGCGGAGGTAGCGCTTCTCGCCGTCCACCTCGTAGAAGCCGACGACCTCGATCTCCTCCTCGGGGCCGCGGCCGGCATCGGCCGGATCCGCTTTGCCGGCGGTGGCGGCAGTGCCCCCGGCATCGGCGACCGCCGGCGCAGGCGGCGGCTCGGAGGATGAGATCTCCGGCACGGGCCTTGGCGGCGGAACAGGAGCCGGCGAGGGAGGAGGCGGCGGCTCGGCGTGGGTGCGGTAGGCGGCGAAGGGGTCGTCGCGGGTCGCTGTGTAGAGCCAGGCCAGGCTGCCGGCGGCGCCGAAGAGCACTCCGCGCGAAATCTGAGCGGCGCGGCCGTGGTGGCCGTCGAGCATCCAGTCGCCGCGGGTGGCGAGGGAAAGGAACGCGTGCTCGGGCTTGAGCGCGACGATGGCGCCGATGAAGGCCAGGCTGATGGCCATCGTCCGGGCCGCCAGCCGCCCTTGCAGGCTCAGCCAGCGCCTGGCCGTCTGCTTGCGGCGGGCGAGGGCATTCGAGGCGCGGATCTCCCAAGCCACCGGGAGCACCGGGAAGAGGAGCGCCCCCGAGGCGAAGGCCAGCCAGCGCGGGCCGTTGAGGTAGGCGGCCAGCGACGAAGCCAACCACACCGCAATCAGCGGCACGCCGAGGATCACCGCCAGCCACAGGCTCCAGGCGAGAAGCCCCAGCGCTCCGAGGTCGTCCCTGCTCTTGTTTGTCGGCGGGCCGGGGTCCATCGCGACCACTGTAGCGGAAAGAGGTCCCGGGCAACCCGGCCATTCGCGCGCCGGCGGCGGGGGCGCACCGCGCCGGTGGTGGCCGCGCTCAGGGCGGCCTATCATCGGGGCTCGATGCGAGCGCGGCCTGCGATCCTCCTCCTCGGAAGCCTCGTCCTCTGCGGCGCCGGCTCCGACGTTCGCTTCGAGCGACTGACCAGGCAGCTGCGCGAGGCCAAGGATCCTCGGCTGCGCGCCCAGGCCGCGCTGCTTTTGGCCGCCGCACCAGAACCGCGCATCGCCGAGCCGCTGTGCGCCGCGCTCGACGACACCGAGAGCCTGGTCCGCCTCGCCGCCGCCAAGGGCTTGGTCAAGCTGGCCGAGCCGACCACCCGCGAATGCCTGGAGAAGCACCGCGCCGACTCGGACGCCGCGGTGCACGAGGAACTCGAGGTGGGCGTGGTGTTGCTGGGCGGAACCCCGGAGCACGCCAAGCTCTACATCTCGCTGCCCGAGATCAAGGCGGCCTCGCCGGAGGTGGGCGGAGACCTGCTCAAGGTTGCCGAGGGCGAGGTGCGCGAGAAGCTGGCGCGGATGGGGGCGATGTTCGCCCCGCCCATGGAGCCCAAGGCCGCCGCCGCCAAGGTCCTCAAGGATCGCAAGCTCAAGGGCTTCCTGGTCTCGGTGAACCTGGAGGGCCAGGGCGACACGGTGACGATGCGGCTGCTGTGTGCCACCTACCCGGAGAACAAGATGCTCGGCCAGGTGAGCATCAAGGGCAAAGAGGCCAGCAAGGAGGAGATCGTGCGCGGCATCGCCCCGGCGCTCCTCGACGATGCGGCCCAGGAATTCGGCTGGAGCTCGCCATGACTCAGTCTCCCCCCAAGTACAAGCGGCACTGGCGCAACCTGCTGCTCGACGTGCCGCTGCAGCTGCGGATGATCTCGATGGTGGTCGGCGCGGCGGCGGTGATGGGCGCCCTGCTCGGCGTCTTCCTGTGGCGCACCTCGGAGACGCTGCTGGTCGAGGCCCAGGGCGCGGTGGAGGCCCGCTCGCAGGCGGCGCAGACGAGCCGCGAGCTGGGCCAGGCCAGCCTGAGCAACGAGCTGCTGGGCAACTTCGACGACCCGGCCTTCGCCGCCAAGCTCAAGAAGCTGTCCGACGAGGTGGACGCCAAGTACGAGGCCGAGCGGAAAGGCATCGTCGCCCAGCAGCAGCGGCTCGAGGATCAGCAGCGGCTGCTCTTGCGGCTGCTGGCCGGCGGGCTGTTGCTGTTCCTGGCGGTCCTGGGCGGGGTGACAGTGGTGATCAGCCACCGCTTCGCCGGGCCGATCTTCCACCTGCGGCGGGTGATGCGCGCGGTGGCCCAGGGCAAGCTGCGGGTCACCTCCCGGCTGCGCCGCGGCGACCAGCTGCAGGAGCTGTTCGGCGAGTTCGTGACCACCGTCGATGCCCTGCGCTCCCAGGAGGCTGAGCTGCACGCGGCCGTCGCGAAGCTGGCCCAGCGCCCGGAGCTGGCCCCCGAGGTCCGCGGCGAGCTGGCCCGCCTGGAGCAGATCCTGGCCTCCCGCGTCGCCGACGAGATGGAGAACCCTGCCCAGGCAAAGGCCTAGCCAGGCTCGGTCAGTTTTCGAGGCGCGATCTCGACGAGAGGTCGCGCCTCGTGCCATATCAACAGGTCTACAAACGAGAGTTTTTAACCGAGGTTGCGCTCATGGCGATGCGAACGCTGGCGATGATGTGTGGCGGGGCCCTGATGCTTTCCTGCGCCGGGGCGTCCGAGGAGCCGCTGGGCCAGCGCCAGGACGCGGTGGTGGGCGGAGTCACCAACCCGGCAAGCCTCGGCTTCACCATCGATCGGTTCCAGCGCAACGCGGTGGTGGATCAGGCGGTCACCAACGCCGGCAGCACCTCTCACTGCACCGGGATCCTGGTCGGGGATCGGGCGGTGATCTCGGCAGCGGCGTGCGTGGTGCTCAACCGGGACGCTTGGCTGGCCGGCGAGCCGGCACAGGCGGTGACTCCCGCCGACGTGAGCATCGCCGTCGGCGCCGACGCCTCGAAGCCGGACTGCAAGCTCGAGGTGGAGTCGATTCACGTCCCGACCAAGGCGCCGGGCAGCTCGCCGTCGGACATCGCCATCGCTCTGCTCAAGAGCTCGGCCATCGACGCCTGTCCGAACGCGGTCCCGGTCCAGGTCAACCGCGAGGCGCTCAGCGACCAGTTGGTGGACGAGTGGCTGCTGATGGGCGGCTACGGGGCCACCGACTTCGCCGCCTCCACCCTCTACTCGCCGGTGCGGAACTGGTCGTTGCTGCAGGTGGCCTCGATCGCGCCCGATCATCTCTCCACTCGGGTCGCTCAGCACGGCATGCCGTCCCCGGGCGACGAGGGCGCCGGCCTGCTGCGCCGCTTCGCCGACGGGTCGCTGCGCGCCGTCGGCGTCTACTCCCAGAGCAAGGGCTCGACGAGCAGCTTCGTGCGCCTCGATTCCAGGGCGGCGTTCATCGGCGCGACCATCACCCAGCAGGCTCAGTGCGGCACGGTGGGCGCCTCGGGAGTCTGCCGCGCCAACGCCGTGGCGACCTGCGACGACAAGGGCTTCGCCAGCCGCGACTGCGCCGTGGAGCAGCGCAACTGCGAGGTCGACGCCCAGGGGGCCGCCCACTGCATCTCCGCCGAGTGCTCCTGCGACCTGACCTCGGCCTGCGATCCCAACTGCACCTGCGACACCGACTGCAGCTGCAAGACCGAGCCGGCCAAGGGCTGCGGAGTGGCCGGCGGCGGGGTAGGGGCAGGCGCGATGCTGGGGATCCTCGTGCTGGCGGCGGTCGCCCTGGCGCGCCGGGGCCTGCGCTCGAGAGGCGCGCTGCTGGCGATGGCCGCCCTCTCGCTCACGAGCCTGGGCTGCTCCAAGGGGACGGTGTTGGTGTGCGAGGCCAAGGACGCCGGCGAGGTCGCGGCGGACGCCGGCCATGCCGACAGCAAGTGCCAGAAGACCGCAGACGTGCTGACGGCCAACGCCTGCCCGGCGGGCCAGACCTGCGACCTGGCCGATCCGCTCGAGGATCGGGCCGCTTGCCGAGCGGTCGGGACCACTCCGGCCTACGAGAACTGCGGGCCGACCTCGCTGCCCTGCGCCGCCGGGACCGGATGCCTCGGGTTGGTCCAGGCGAAGCTGCGCTGCCTGCCCTTCTGCGACGAGCGCACCGGCACCTGCCCGGGCGACGGCTCCTGCATGGTCTCGGCTGGGGCCACGCCGGTTGGAATCTGCCTGCCGGCGGAGGCTTGCGACCTGGTCTCGTCCCAGGGATGCGCGGCGACGCTGGGCTGCTACCTGGCGCCCAACGGCAAGACGGTGTGCAGCAACCCCGGCACGGTGGCGACCGGCGCCGACTGCACGCTGGAGACCCAGTGCGGCAGCGGCAGCACCTGCCACGCGGGCAGGTGCGCTCCCTGGTGCCGCGTGGCCACCGACTGCACCTGGCCGGCCACCTGCAAGGGGATCGGCGAGACTCCCGGGCACCTGGACCTGGGCTACTGCGGATAGCGGAAGCGCTCGTGGGCGGCCGGGTCGAGGCCGGGCGGGAGGTCGCCGCTCAGGCTCGCAGGCCGCTCACGATTTTGGCCATCTGCTGGGCTGTCGTGGAAAGCCGCCCCGCGGCCTGCTCGAGGCCCTGGAGCTTGTCGACCGCCTCGGTCATGCCCTCGTCCACCAGCTTCATGGCCGCGGAGATCTGCGTCACCCCGCTCGACTGAGCGTGGACTGCCCCGGCGATCTGGACCGCCGAGCTGCTGGTCTCCTCCAGGGTGGTCCCCAGCTGCCGCAGCGACTCGCCGCTGGCGCGGATGCCGGCGCCGCTCTCGATCATCGAGCGCTGCCCCTCTTCGCTGATGGCCAGGGTGGCGCGGACCGAGCGCAGCATCTGCGTGACGACCTTCTGGATGCGGTCGGTGCCCTCGGAGGAGCGAGCGGCCAGCGAGCGGATCTCGGAGGCCACCACCGCGAAGCCCGCCCCGGCGGCGCCGGCGCGCTCGGCCTCGATGGCGGCGTTGAGCGACAGCAGGTGCGACTGGTCGGCGACGTCGCGGACGGTGACCACCACCTGGTCGATGTCGCTGGCGCGCTCGAGCAGATCCATGGTCTGGGCGATCATCCGCTTGACCACGCCCTCCAGGTCCTCGAGGCGCCGCAGGCCGAGGGAGGCCGCATCCTGGCCGTCCTTGCTGATCTTCCCCGCGCGCTGGGCCACCGCCAGCACCTGATCGGCGCTGGTCGAGGCCATGGACGAGGCCTGGGCCAGCTCGCGGGTGGCCTCGGTGGTCTGGGAGACCGCGTTGGCCTGCTGCGACAGCAGCGTCCGCTGCGACAGCGTGGCGTTGGTCACCTCGTCGGCCACCGCCGCCAGATCGTCCTCGGCGTGTTTGAGGGCGGCCACGATCTCCCGCAGCCGCGAGACCATGATCCGGAAGCTGGTCGCGAAGCGCCCGAGCTCGTCATGCGAGGCTTCGCCAATCTCCCGGGTCAGGTCGCCAGCGGCCACCGCCTCGGCCACCTCGAGCAGCCGCCGCAGCGGCACGTTGATGGAGCGCGCCATCAGCACGCTGATCACTGCACCCACTCCGATGGCCAGCAGAACCGCGAAGAAGAGGATCCACTTCACCGTCCGGACCAAATCCTCCAGCACCTGGCCGTTGGCCGACATCCGACCGCTGCACTTGATGGCCAGCTTCTCGGTGGACTCGATCAGCGAGCGGATTGGCTCCTTGAAGGCGGCGATCTCGGCGTTGCCGGCCTGCGGGGTGGCAATGGCGCCGGACCTGGCCCGCTCGGCCACCTGCTCGAAGCCGAGCTGGTACTGGGACAGCCCCTCGCTGGCGGCGCGCACCACCGCGGCCGCCTCGGCGTCCGACAGCGGGGCCATCTGCTGCAGCAGCTCGCGCAGCTGCTTGGAATCCTCCCGCCACTTGGCCAGGTACTCGGCCTGCAGCGCCGGGGTGCCGATGTTCAGCAGCAGGTCCTTCTCGTAGCGCCTCAGCTCCAGCGCCCGGCCGTGCGCGCTCTCGGCCAGGTGGGCCATGGCGCCGTCGCCCTCGAGCATGTCCCGCGCGGTGCGCGAGGTGGTCTCCAGGCCCCACCAGCCGCCCCCGGAGATGGCCAGGGTGAGCACCAGCACGAGCCCGAAAGAGAGGGAGAGGCGTAGTCCGATGGAAAGGTTTCTCATGACCGAGACAGGTAGACCTTTCGGCTGGCCGGGGCGCGGCCTGACGCGAAGCGTTAACCGACTGAATTGAAAGGGCTAGCCGGGGCCAGTGACGCTCCCTTTCAAATGGAAAGTTGGGGTCCCTCCTATACAGTAATGAACAGCCGCGGAGGGGGCGATAGTTTGTCCGCACCCAAAAAGCCGAGTGTGATGGGCGTCCTTCGGGCCGCGAGTTCAGGGTCGGCGCGCCAACATGGCGCAATTATTGGCGTTGTCATCCTTTGGCTGGTGTGACCGGGGCGGGCCTCGGCCGTGCGGTCGGGGGTGGATTGGGACTTCGAGACCGCCACCGGACCGGACCCGGCGGCGATCCGGCCGGCTCCAGGGCCCGGCCTTCCCGCCGAGCCGTCCTCGTTCGTGGATACGCGAATCAACTGGATCTTCGGGGACGATGATGTCCTTTCCGAGCCGGAGCGCCAGGGACTGAGGGCGAAGGGATCGCTCGGGGTATCGGCTGCCCACCGACGTCCTCGACTCGTGTGACACTGGCCGTGAAAACCTCACCCACTTCGTGCCCCACGGGAGCGCGCCCAGCTTCTTCGACCGGATCACCGCCGAGGCGGCGCTCGTGCGGCTGCTCGATCTTGTCAGGAAGGTGCGGCTCCAGCCCGCGGAGCCGCCGCCGAGGTTCGACGAGCTGAGCGCCAGCGGGCTGCGAGACGACGGCGCGCACCTGCGGCTGGCCTGGCATCCCGATGCGGCCGCCTCGGAGCCTCGGCCGGTCCCAATGTCGCCGTTCCCCTGGGGGCCCGAAAGCTGGGCTTCGGGGTGGCCATGCAGGCGCGGTTCCAGCGACTCCGGCGGTTGAGCATCGGAACTCGCTGGCGCTTGGAATGGCCAGTGAATACGGCGCCTTGGAGCGAATCTCGGGCGGTCGGTGGGCGCCCGATCCGGAATGGCGCCGCCTTCGATCAGGGCGGCCGGCGCGGCGAGCCGCAACTCCCCGCATTACTCCGGCATCGTCCGCAGCTTGGCCAGCGCCTCCTCGCGGGTGGCGTGGAAGGAGGCGCGCATGCCGACCGCGAAGGCCACCGCGCTGACGATCATCCGCAGCCTCGGGCTGGGCATGGCGAAAGCCATGTGCTTGCCGCCATTGGCGGCGAAGTAGCTGGCCAGCTTGCGACCGGGGGTGCGCGCCCCCAGGTCGTAGCCGGTGACCTCGGTCATGTCCACCAGCCAGCGCAGGCTTGGAAGGTCGCGCATCACCGTCGGGGTGAAGTCGGTGACCTTGGTCAGCAGGCCCTCGGAGACGTGGCCCTCGAAGACGGTCTCGGCGACCGCGCCTTCGAGGTGAAAGGTGGTCGCCGTTCCCTGGGGCTCGGGATTGGTGTGGACGGTGCGGGAAAACATGCGCGGAGGCTACTTCACCGGAGCGCCGGAGTCATCGACAGTCCGGAGCGCACTCCGGTGGTTCGGAGGCGGTCGCCGGGCGATCTCGAGCCGCTGCAGACCTCGCCGACGGCTCGCCACCGGGCCAAAACACCGCGGGCCGCCACCTCGAACAGAGGCGAGCGGCCCGCGGCCTTGATTCGGTTGGAGCGTGCGGCTAGTCAGCGGCTTCCTTGCGGCCGCCCTCCTTGGCCCACTTCTCCAGCATGTCGGTGGTGACCGACTTGGGCCGCTCGATGGCGTAGCCCAGGCCGCGGTCCCAGGTGATGTTGGCCAGCACGCCCAGCGCCCGGCCGACGCCGAACAGGACGGTGTAGAAGTCCCACTCGCGCACGCCGTAGTACCACTGGATCACGCCGGAGTGGGCATCGACGTTCGGCCAGGGGTTCTTGGTCTTGCCGTGCTTGGTGAGCACGCCCGGCGCCACCTCGTAGATCATGTTCACCAGCTGGAACAGCGGATCGCTGGGCAGGTGCTTCTTGGCGTACTCGTTCTGCGCGGTGTAGCGCGGGTCGGTCTTGCGCAGCACCGCGTGGCCGTAGCCCGGCACCACCTGGCCGCTGTTGAGGGTGTCCCAGAGGAACTTCTCCAGCTGCTCCTTGCTGGGCACCTTGTTGTCCATCTTCTTCATCACGTCCTGGATCCAGCCCAGCACCTCCTGGTTAGCCAAGCCGTGCAGCGGGCCGGCCAGGCCGTCCAGGCCCGCCGACAGCGAGTAGTAGGCGTCCGACAGCGCCGAGGCCACCAGGTGCGTGGTGTGCGCCGAGACGTTCCCCGACTCGTGGTCCGAGTGCAGGATGAAGTACATCCGCGCCACCTCGTCGTACGGCGCGGGCACGCCCATCATGTGGGCGAAGTTGCCGCCCCAGTCCAGCTTGGGATCGGCGGGGATGATGGTGTCGCCCTTGTACTTCATCCGGTAGATGTACGCGGCGATGGCCGGCAGCTTCGCCAGCAGGTTCATCGAGTCCTCGTACATCGGATCCCAGTAGTCGCCCTTCTTGATGCTCTTCTCGTTGTAGCGCTTGGCGAACACCGACTCGCGCTGCATCGCCAGCACCGCGGTGGAGAACATCGTCATCGGGTGGGTGTCGCGGGGCATGGCCCGCAGCACGTCCCACACGTACTGGGGGACCTGGGAGCGGCTCTTCCAGTCCTCCACCACCTCCATCGTCTGCTGCATGGTGGGGATTTCGCCGGTGAGCAGGAAGTAGAAGAAGCCCTCGACGAACGGCTGCTCCTTGCCCGGGACCTTGGGCAGGGCGGCGAAGGTCTCGGGGATGGTCTTGCCGCGGAAGCGGATACCCTCCTGCGGGTCGAGGTAGCTGATGTCGGTCACCAGGCAGCGCACGTCGCGGGCGCCGCCGATGCACTGGCCGATGTTGACCTTGTCGATGACGACGTTGCCCTGCTCCTTGTTGAGCTTTTCGATGCGGGGCTTGAACGCCTTGATCTTCGCCGACAGCGTTTCCTTCAACGTGTTTGCCATGGGAACTCCACGCGCTTCAGGGATGGGGTTGCACGACGGCCTCTTGCCGAGTGGCGGGCGGCATCCTACGCACGCCGTCCAGGGGTGGCAACGCTTCTCTGCCTGCTCGTTTCCCCTCTAGAAGCCCAGCTAACGGGCGGCTGAAGCTGCGCTGTCGGCGCCAGGACAGTGTTCATGGGCGCAGGCGGCGCATCTCGCGGTCGACGGCGCGCTCCTCTGGCAGATAGAGCTCCATGGCCACGGCGGCGGCGTTGGCCAGCACCGCCACGCCCCAGCCGATGAGCGGCCAGATGAACCAGGGGTAGCCGCGCCCGGTGGCGGCCCAGATGGCGATCAGCCCGGCGTTGATGATCAGGTAGACGATCAGGTGCATGGTGAAGTCCCGCTTGGCCTTCACCCTGCGGCGGGCGAGCTGCTGCAGGTCGGCGTCGTTCATGGCGCGCACCTCCGCCGTCAAATCTGGGTCGTCGCGGGCCGGGCCGGGGCTTCCTGGGGGCGCGGGCGGGCTCCGCTTCGGCAGGTGGGAGGGCGCCTTGCACCGGCTCTCGCTCGCTCTGCTGCTTCGCCTGGTCGCCTGCGAGACCGCCCCTCGAGCCGAGGTCGCGGAGGGCACCCTGGTGCCGCGGATCGGGAGGCCGGCTCTGCGGGCCTCTCCGACAGGCGCCGCAGGGGGCCCAGCTCGACGCCGCCGGAGACCAGCTCCAGCCCCCAGGCGCGGGCTGGCGACGGGAGAAGCCGAGACCGAGTTTGGCAGAACCCCAAGGAAGGTTCCCATGAGATTCGCGAGTCAGGCGGGTTTCGCGCTGGCGATGGCCACCCTGGTGAGCTGCGCCACCACCCGGGCCCCGCCGCCGGCCGGGCCCACCGCCACCCACGGCGCGCCGCCCATTCCCAGCCAGCAGCAGATGTCGGCCCGGGAGCAGCAGGTCTCCCAGTCATCCACCGGAGCTCAGGCCGGACGGATCCATCAGCTGGGCGGCAACACCCTTGAGCTGCAGCCGTACCAGGCCGGCGCCGGCCTCGCCCTCTTCGAGCTGCCCAGCAGCGTCCCGGTCTTCCGCGAGAACCAGCACATCGGCGACAGGCCACAGAGCGCCGGGCTCAAGTCCGGCAGCGACGTCGACATCTACTACGCGGATCGCCCCGGCCAGTCGCCGCTGATCACCGGGATCCGAATCCTCAATCCGGCCGAGGCCGAGCCGCTCAAGCAGTCCCAGGGGACTCAGCCGGGACCGCAGAACCCGGCCATGGGAGGCAGCGGGCCCCAGCCGGCCAAGTAGCGGTTTCAAGCGGTCCGAGCGGGCCGACTGCCCAAATTCCGAGCGATCTTTCCGCGCGGACTCGCCTTGGTCATCATTCGTCGATCCGGTCTCGGCGGCCGAGCGGACCCGGTGCGGAGCGTCCCTCAGCGAGGATCTGGCTGCCGGCTGGCGAGTTTCCCTCCCGCCAGGACGCTGGGCAGGGCAGTGGCCACCAGCGCCAGCGGGTACCAGTGCGGGCCGAGCACCGGCGCCTGGTCCCAGGTGGCGGCGGCTCCCGCGGCTGCCACCGCGGTGCCGATGGCCGCCAGGATCCAGGCGTGCCGCATCGGCCGGGAGGGCGCGAGCCGGGCGGCGAGGAAGCCTCCCAGGACGGTGAAGGCCACCCGGTAGATGGTCGCCAGCGCGAACAGGCCGTCGGACATCACCTGGCCGAAGGGCGGGAAGACGCCCAGGGCGTGCATCAACCCGTCGGCCCCGAGCGACAACGCGGCGGTGGCGACGAACCCGGCGGCGACGGCGGCGATGCTCCTTCCCAGGTGCGAATCGCGGCGCTCGCTCACGTCCCCTCCGCCGAGGCGGTCCGCGAGGCGAGCACCCGCTCCAGCTTGCCCAGCTCGCTCTCGTGTCCCATGACCGCCCTGCGGGTCCACTCCTCGTCGTGCATCCGGTCGAAGGAGAGGGTCATCCTCACTCCCTCGGCGCAGGGCTGCAGCTCGACCACGGTGGCGATTTCGTAGGGCGCGACGCCGGGGACGAAGTCGGCCAGGGTGAAGTAGGCCAGGCGCTGGAAGCGCACCACCTCGGTGAAGACGAGCCGGTGCTCGGTGACCGTGGGCATCCCCTGCTGCTTCAGGAAGGCCACCATCTCCGGGGCGGCGGCCTTCATGGCGTAGACCAGCTCGCCCTCGGGGCGCAGGTCGAGTCGGTGGACGGTGACCGAAAAGCCCTCCGGCCCCCACCAGGACTCGATGCCCTCCTTGGTGGTCCACAGCTCCCAAACCTCGTCGACGGTGGCCCCCTTGAAGACCCGCTCCATGGTCATGCGGTTCGACCGCTCTCTTCTCCTGGTGCTCACGACAGCCTCCTCCCGCGCCCGCGGCGCGATTTCGCTTTGAGCTCGAGCGCCCGCTCGAACCGGTCCAGCCGGCCCTCCCACAGCCGGCGGTATCCCGACAGCCAGTCGTCGAGCTCGCGGAACGGCTCCGGCCGCAGCGAGTACAGGCGCTGGGCCCCCTCCGGCCGGACCTGCACCAGGCCGGCCTCGGACAGGATGCGCAGATGCCGCGAGACGCCCGACTGGTGGATGGCGACCTGGGCCACCAGGTCGTTCACCGCCTTCTCGCCGGACAGCAGGACCTCGACGATCCGCAGCCGGGTCGGGTCAGCCAGGGTCTGGAAGAACGAGGGATGCATCATGGCGCATATGCATATATCTGCATATGCGCGCCGGATCAAGCAAAGGTGCGGGTTGTTCCGATTCCAGATGGGGGGTCAGTGGCTGGCGACGGGCAGCGCGGCCGCGGGCGAGGGGACTGCGGCGGCCGGCGGGAGGGTCTCCAGGTAGCGCATGTACTCGGCGTTGATCTTGTTCCAGCGGCGGATGACCTGAGTGCCGGCCAGCTTGAAGAGGGCGGTGTAGGGCGAGGGCAGGCCCCAGGATTCGGGCACCCTGCCCAGCCGCCTGAGCCCGGGGGCGGCGCCGGCCTCGACCAGGTTCCTCGCCGCCTGCAGCGGGTTGTAGAAGCCGCGGTAGGCGCCGATCACCAGCCGCTGGATCTCGAACGGCGACAGCTTCCTGGGGCGCATCACCGCGTGCATGCCGTCGTAGTAGCGCCACAGGTGGTGCAGCACCCGGCCCTCGCTCTCGAGCTTGAAGGCCAACTCGGTCCCCGGGAACGGGGTGGAGACCATGAACTGCACCGAATCGATGCGCTCCTCGGCCACGAAGCGCTCGGTCAGGGCGACGGTGCTGGCGTCGTCGGTTTCGGCCCCGAAGATGAACATCCCGTGGACCGGGATCCCGGCTTTGTGGAAGAGGCGCACCGCCTTTCGCACGTCGTCGGCGGTCTGCTTCTTCTTCATCTCCTTGAGGGCCACGTCGTCGATCGACTCGAAGCCGATGTAGGCCCGCCCGCAGCCGGTGGCCTCCATCTTGCGCAGCAGCTCCGGGTCGCGGGCGGCGTCGGCGCGCACCTGCGCCGCCCAGGTGAAGCGCTTCCCCGCCGGCAGCATGCCGTCGAGGATCTGGTGGGTGTACTTGACGTTGGCGGTCAGGTTGTCGTCGTAGATGAAGACGTCCTTGCGATCGACCCGGCGGATCTCCTCCAGGGCCCGCTCCACGCTCACCGTGCGGTAGCGGCGGCCGAACATCGCGGTCACCGAGCAGAAGTTGCAGTCGAACGGACAGCCGCGCGAGAACATCAGCGGCCGAAGCGCGAGCTTCTCGCCGCGGACCAGCAGGCTCCAGTCGACCATCGGCAGCGAGTCGAGATCCTGCACCGGGCTGCCCTTGAGCTTGCGCTCCTGGCTGCCGTGCTTGAGCAGGTCGACCACCAGGTTCTCGCCCTCGCCGGCGATGACCCAGTCGGCGTGGGCCAGGGCCTCGTCGGGCAGGAAGGTGACGTGCGGGCCGCCGATGGCGACCTTGCCGGCGACGTTGCGCCGCCGGAACATCTCCGCCAGCTCGAAGCCGCGCTCGACGGTCGAGGTCAGGCAGGTCAGCAGCAGGAAGTCGGCGTCCAGGTCGTTGATGTTGATCCGCCGCCCGAGGAGGTTCTCGGAGATGACCTTGACCTGGAACCCGGCGCGCGAGAGCAGGGTGCCCAGGAACAGCGGGCCCAGCAACGGCAGGCTGGAGAAGGCGGAGAAGACGTTGGCCTCCACCGCCGCCGGCTCGACCAAGAGCACGCGGCGCCGCGGCGTGAATGCGTAGGACATGGGATCCCCCTCGCTGCGCGGGCCGAGCGGCCCTTGGAATTCGCGGAATGTAACCAGAACCCAGCGCGCACCCTGCGCTCAATCTCCGCGATTATGGGGGAGCGACAGTGTCGGGCTTCGGACTGCCGGTGCCGCGGCGGTTCGCAGGCCCGGCTCAGGCCCGGCTCAGGCCCGGGCGGCGCGCAGGATCAGCCGCGCCACTGCGTCGGGATCGACCAGGTACGGCCCGTGGCCGAAGTCCGGCGGCTGCTCGACGGTGGCGTTGGCCGGAAGGTTCTCCAGGAAGAAATCCAGGTTCGAGGCCGGCAGCACCCTCTCCGCCTGCCCCCAGATCAAGAGCAGCGGCGGCGCCAGGGCGCGCACCTCCTCGGCCCGGAACAGGTCGTCCGGGTTCACCGAGCGCAGCATCTCGCGCAGCAGCGGATGCTGCATCCGGCGGCGCACACCCCAGGCCATCAGGTGGCGCAGCGCCGGGCTGAGCTCGAACACCCGGTCGACGAAGGCCAGCGCCTGCCGGTGGGAGCCGACCTCGAACGCCGCCCGCAGCTCGTCCAGCGCGCGGTCGCCCATCGGCGCTCCGAAGGGCGAACAGAGCACCAGGTTGCGCACCCGCTCCGGGCGCGCCAGCGCGTAGCGCACCGCCTCCAGCCCGCCCATCGAGCTGCCGAAGAGGATCACCGGCTCGGAGTCGATCACCTGGTCGAGCGCCTCGCCCAGGGCGGCCATCAGCTTCCTGGGTGCCAGGTCGCCCGGGGCGTCGCTGAAGCCGTGCCCGGGGGCGTCGGGGGCCACCAGCCGGCGCACGTGGGGCCGCAGCCGCCGCAGCAAGCCCCGGAAGTGGACCCCCGCCGCCGAGAAGCCGTGGAGCAGCACCACCGTCGGCAGCTTCCCGCTTCCCTGCCCGTCGAGCACGTGGACCCGGCCGGCGCGGGTGGGGACCCGGTAGCTGGAGAACCCCGACAGCCGCAGCGTGGCCAGAAGGGCGCGCTCGGCGATGCCGGCGCAGGAATCGAGAGGCTCCGGGGGCATGACGCTCAAAGGGACTGTGACCATTATCGAGCCGGAATGACGAGCGCAATGTCGCCGGTTGCCGCGCCGAAGCACGAGGGCTGGCTCGCGCGCCACCTCGTCGGGTCCCATGCCAAGTGGGGACACGACCCCTCGGCCTACGACCCGCAGGCGATCGAGGAAACGCTGCCCTGGCTGTCGATCTTCTTCGGCCGCCGCCGCTGGTTCCGCCTCGACGTCCAGGGCTGGGAGCGCGTCCCCGAGAGCCCGGCGCTGCTGGTCTCCAACCACTCCGGCGGGACCACCGTCCTCGACGCCTGGGGGCTGCTCTTCTCCTGGTACCGGCGCTTCGGGTCCGGCCGCCCCGTCCACGTCCTGAGCCACGAGATGGTGCTCTCCGTCGGTCCCACCGGGCGCTTCTTTGGCCGGCGAGGCGTCCTGCACGCCAGCCCGGCGACGGCCCTCTCGGTGTTGCGCGACCACCGCCGCGACCTGCTGGTGATGCCCGGCGGCGACCTCGACACCTGGCGGCCGTTCCGCGACCGCTACAAGGTGCGCTTCGCCGGGCGGACCGGCTATGCGCGGCTGGCGCTCAAGGCCCAGGTGCCCATCGTGCCGGTGGCCAACGCCGGGCCCCACGCCACGCTGGTGGTCCTGTCCGACGGCATGGCCATCGCCAAGGCGCTCCACATTCCCAAGCTGGCGCGGGCCAACATCTGGCCGCTGCACCTGGCGCTCCCCTGGGGGCTGGCGCTCGGCCCGCTGCCGCATCTGCCGCCGCCCAAGCTGCTGCGCTACCGCTTCGGCGAGCCCATCTACCCGCCGAAGATCCCCCCCGGCGAGCCTCCGGAGGACGCGGTCCAGGCGCTGGACGAGAAGACCCGGGCCGCGGTCCAGGGGCTGCTCGACGACCTGGCAATCAGCACCTGAGCGCCCGCGCGCCGCTCGGCGAGTGACGCAGTGCTCCGAAACGACTGAGCAACTTCCGCCGGGATGGCCGGATAATCGGAACAGAGACCATTTTCCGGAGAGAAGACATGCCCGTGCCCTCGATCCGCTCCAGCCGTCCCTCCGCTCCCCGCGGCGCTCCCTCGGCCGAATTGCTCAAGGGCTCGCGCGGGCCGGCGGTGCTGCAACTGCAGCAGGGGCTGCTCAAGCTCGGGCTGCTGTCGAAGAAGGACTACGACACCGGGCCCGGTCTCTTCGGGCCGCGCACCCAGGCGGCGCTCAAGGCCTTCCAGGCGCGCCAGGGGCTGGCCGCCGACGGCATCTACGGACCGAACACCCGCGCCGCCCTCGGCCACGCGCTGGCCACCGGCAGCCTCGACGTCTTCGAGCCCAAGCCGGAGAGCCCCAAGACCCCGCCGGCATCGACGACGACCCCGGCTTCGACCTCGGGCCAGTTCCCGCAGGTTCCCCACGGGCGCGCCGGTATCGAGAGGGTCTTCGGCAAGCCCGGGCAGCACCTGGTCACCGCTCAGCTGCCGATGGGCCCGGGCGGCAAGGTGATCAACGTGCGGCTGCACGAGAAGCTGGTGCCGGTGATGACCGCCATGCTGGCCGAGGCGCAGCAGAAGGGCCTGCTCAAGGACATCCACAGCTGGGACGGGATGTACAACTACCGGACCAAGCGCGGCGTCGCCGGCTCCAACCTGAGCACCCACTCCTGGGGAATCGCCTTCGACATCAACGCCAGCGAGGGGCGGCGCGGCAAGGTCAGCCCGGAGCTGGCGGCGGTGTTCCAGAAGTACGGCTTCACCTGGGGCAAGAGCTTCAACGACGAGATGCACTTTCAGTACGCCACCGGGTACTAGGAACCTCCAGCGGCGGTCTGATTGAGCGCGTGCGCGCCGCCATGTGAGGATGGCGCCAATGCGCTTCCGACCCTGCACTCTGGTCCTGGCCTCGATCCTCTGCGCCGCCTGCGGCAAGGCTGACGCCGGCTCGCCCGACTCCGGAATCCCCAGCCGCCGGCCCGCCGATCCCAAGGCCGCGGCGGCCTGGGACCAGCCCGCCCGCTGTGGGCTGTCGGCCTACCAGTGGATCGACTCGCCGGAGATCGGCACCGTCGTCGCCTGGGAGGAGATGAGCGACTACCAGCTGACTCCTCAGGGGATCACCTCGCTGCTCGACTCGTCCGGCTTCCACATCGCGCGGCCGCTGACCTACAAGACGCGGGTCTATCGCTACCGCTACCGCACCCAGGACCGCGGCGTTGAGACCCAGGCCACCGCGATGCTCGGCCTGCCTGACGTCCCCAGCCGGCCCGCCTTCCCGGTGCTGCTCTTCCTGCACGGGACCTCCGGCTTCAACGACAAGTGCGCCCCCTCGCGCGACTTCCTCAACCCGTTCATGGTCGCGGCGCTGGTTTCTTTCGGCTACGTGGTGGTGGCCCCCGACTACCTGGGCATGAACGGGATGGGCGCTCCGGCCACCCAGCTGCATCCCTACGTGGTGGCCGAGCCGACCGCCATCGCCAGCCTCGACGCGGTGCGGGCGGCGCGGGAGCTGCTCGAGGGCAAGCTGCGCAGCCGGGTGGCGGCGGATCCCGGAATCCTGGTGCTGGGCGGCTCGCAGGGCGGCCACTCGGCCCTGATGGTGGCACGCTACGGCCCCTACTATTCGCCCGAGGAGAACGTGATCGCGGTGGCGGCCTCGGTCCCGCCGGCCGATCTGGTGGCCGAGACCCAGCGCGACACCAATGTTGCCGTCGGCGGCTCCGCCAACGTTGCCGCGATCATCACCGCCCACGCCGACTGGTACCACGCCGACCTGTCGGCGATGCTGGTGCCGCCCTTCGACACCAGCATCCCGCAGGACATGCGCCAGCAGTGCGAGGTGGGATCGCTGGTGAGGGGGGCCACGCAGGTCGGGCAGGTCTTCACCGGGTCGGCCCGCAGCTCCGCCGCCGCCGGCCTGGTCGACGACAGCCCCTTGTCGTGCATGCTGCGCCGCAGCTCGCTGCCGCAGATGCCGCTGGAGCGGCTCTCCAACGCGCCGACGCTCTTCGTGCTCAGCGAGCTGGACGAGCTGGTGGCGACCCCGCTGGAGAGGCTGGCCTTCGACGCGCTCTGCGCCCAGGGGATGGCCCTCGAGTACCTGGAGTGCGCCGGAGCCGGGCACACCGCGGGCGCGGTCGGTTCGCTGTCCGAGCAGCTGGACTTCCTCGACGCGCGCCGCAAGGGCGAGCCCTGGCCGGCGGAGAAGCAGTGCCAGCGCTCCGCTCCGGTGGTCTGCTCCGGCACCGCGAAGTAGGCGCGGGCTGAATCGCCAATGAAGACAACCGTCACCGGGGCGTCCGGACACATCGGCGGCAACCTTGTGCGCGAGCTGTTGGCGCAGGGCCACCAGGTGCGCGCCCTCTACCGCAGCGACACCCGCCCGCTCGAAGGGCTGCCGGTGGAGGTCGTGCGGTGCGACGTCCTCGAGCTCGACGCCGTGCGGCGGGCCATCGCCGGATCGGAGCTGGTCTTCCACCTGGCGGGGGCCATCACTGTCCATGGCGATCCCGGTGGGCTGGTGCGCAAGACCAACGACCAGGGCACCGCCAACGTCGCCAGGGCCTGTCTCGAGGCCGGGGTTCGGCGGCTGGTGCACTTCTCCTCGATCCACGCGCTGCAGCACGATCCCTGGGATCGGCCGCTGGACGAGAAGAGGCCGCTGGCGGACGAGTCCAAGGGCCCGTGCCTGACCTACGACCGGACCAAGGCCGCCGCCGAGCGGCAGATCGGGCTGGCGGTGGCCGAGGGGCTCGACGCAGTGATCGTCAATCCGACCGCGGTGCTCGGCCCGCTCGACTACAAGCCCTCGGCGATGGGGGCGGTGGCGCTGCTGGTCGCCCGGAACAAGCTGCCGGCGCTGATCGACGCCGGCTTCGACTGGGTGGACGTGCGCGACGTGGCCAAGGGTGCGGTGGCGGCGGCGCTGCGCGGGCGCAAAGGCGAGCGCTACCTCCTCTCGGGCCACTACGCGCCGTTCCCGGTGCTCGCCTCGCTCATCGCCAGGGAGGCCGGGGTGCCGGTGCCGAAGCTGGCGGCGCCGGTGTGGCTGGCCAAGCTCGGCGTGCCGTTCGCCGACCTCTGGGCGCGGATCACCGGCACCCGCCCGCTGTGGACCTACGAATCGCTGGAGACCCTGCGCACCAGCCACCGCGACATCCGCCGCGAGAAGGCGATGGCTGAGCTGGGCTATCAGCCCCGTCCGCTGGCCGAGACCTGCGCCGACGTCGTCCGCTGGTTCCGCGAGGCGGGGATGCTGCCCGAGGCTTGAGCCGGCTCAGGGCCGCGCCGCTGCGGCAGCCGGCGCGAGGAGCGCGACCTCGCCGCGCAGGGGCCACGGCGTCGGCAGGAGCCCGGTCCGGTATATTCCCGTCCATGCGGCTGCGGAGCCAGAGCGTCGTTCCCCTGTTGCAGCAGCTGGAGAGGCGCGGTCACTCCGGGGCTGCCTTGCTCGAGCGGCTCGGCCTGCCCCCGGCACTGGCCTCGACCCTCGACGCCGAGCTGGAGGTGTCCGCGTTGCGCGGGCTGGCCGAGGCGGCCGCCGCGCTCTCCGGCGACGAGGAGATCGGGGTGCACGCCGCCGAGCACCTGGAGCGCGGACGCTATGGGCTGCTCGAGTACGCCACCTTGAACGCGCCCACGCTGGAGCAAAGCCTGAAGCTGCTGGTGCGCTTCAGCGCACTGATCAACCGCGCGGTCCGCTACCAGTTCGAGCGCGATGGCCGCGAGGGCCGCATCAGCCAACACGCGCGCGGCAAGCCCGGGGCGCTCGGCAGACAGCTCGACGATTTCAACCTGATCGCGTTGCTGCAGATGGGCCGAGCCATGCTTCAGCGGCGGTGGGTGCCCACGCGCGTGTGGCTCGCGCATCCCAGGCCCAGTGCCTTCGCGGAGCTGCAGCGGGTGGTTGGGGACGCGCCCATCACCTTCGGCGCCGAGTCGACCGGGCTGGCTCTTCCTCTCGAGCTGCTCGACGCGAAGCTTCCCGGGGCCGACCCGGCTCTGCTGGCGCTGATTCACCACCACGCCGTCGAACAGCTGCAGCGCCTGCCGCCCGATACCTCCGCCGCCGAGGCCGCCGCGCACGAGCTGGAGCGCAGCCTGCTCCAGGGCGGCGCTCCGCAGCTCCCGACGCTCGCTCGCGCGATGCGGCTGTCTCCGCGCACGCTCCAGCGGAGGCTGGCCGCCGAGGACACCGACTTCAAAGGAGTGCTGGGCACGGTTCGGGAGGCCCTGGCGCGCCGGCTCCTCGCCACCGGCACGGCGCAGGTCACCGAGCTGGCCTTCATCCTCGGCTACGCCGACGTGAGCGCCTTCGTGCGTGCCTTCAAACGGTGGACCGGCCTACCTCCCGGCGAGTACGCCCGGCAAATGGCACCCCAAGCCAAGCAACGTGGCGTGCGCTGACAAGCGCGGGGCCCGCCCAGCCGCTACCTTGTCCGTGGTTGATTCCCGCCCCCTCACCCCACTAGGAAAACCCATGAACCCGACTCGTCTGGGCGCCGCTCCCCGTCCGCTGGGCGCATCGGCCGCGACGCCCGCCAACTCCGCGCCCGTGGCCGCCCCCGCGAAGCTCGCCGCCCCGAGCGCGGCCTCGGCCAATCCCGCGCCTCGCGATTGCTTCGCTGGCTCCGGGGTGAAGTCGGCATCCGCCGGCCCGGGCGCCGCCGGGCCTGCCCAGGTGGCCGAGAGGTTCTACGCCGCCTTCGCGCAGGCCGACGCCGCCGCCATGAAGTCGCTCTACGCGCCCGACGCGACCTTCCATGACCCGCTGTTCGACTTGAAGGGGCAGGAGGCCATCGGGAACATGTGGGCGGGCATCTTCAAGAAGGGGAGCGACCTCCGCCTCTCGTCGAAGGTCCTCTCCACCGAGGGCGACACGGTGAAGATGGCCTGGACGGCCGACTACAAGCTGCTGGGGAGGCCAATCCACAACGAGTCGGTCACGACGATGCGGGTGCGTGACGGGCGCATCGTCTCGCAGAGGGACGACTGGAGCTGGTCGAAATGGGCCCGCCAGGCCTTCCCGCTGGGGCCGCTGGTCGACTTCCCACCGGTCAAGGCCCTGTTGCTTGGCCTCATCCGCGCCAGCTGAGGCGCCGGGCCCGGGATCGACGCGCCGGTCCGGGCCCCGCCTCCCTTACCTCACGAGCGAACGAGCTTGTTCACCACGTAGTGCACCGGGCAGAAGCCGGTGAAGGCGCTGGAGATCATCACCGCGGCGACGAGCCCGGCGAGGGCGATGAAACGGGGGTCGAACAGCCACGCCGAAACCGCGCTCGCGAGGATCAGTGCGCCGATGATGCCGTCGTGGATCTTGGTCTTCAGGGTCATGAGGGGCATGTCGCGGGGGCGAGCGGCGGGAAAGGGGGCGCCGTCTCCTTCGCGCTCCTTGTAGCGGATCCTCGCCTCCCCGGCTGATCCGCGAGCGCCAATTCAGTGTGCCCGGAGCGCCAGGGGCGAACAACGGCCGAGCTTCCGAGCGGCGGTGCCATCCCTCCGACTCCTTCGCCTGCGCCAGCGGCCGTGCCCCGAGCGTGAGGGTGAACGCGAGGGGAGGCGTAGCTCGCGTGGGTTTCTGCCTTGCCCTCGGCCCGCCGCGTCAATCAATTCCTGCGGACACGGTTCGCTGAATCGCATCTCGGAGGGGATGAATGCGACTTGCGCGAGCAACGGTAGCGGTCTTCCTTCTCGCCGGGTGTGGCGGCGAGCCCAACAGGCTATCCAGTTCTTCCGAGGCGCTGCATTCGGAGGAGCGGGACCATCGGCATTTGCCCAGGCAGTTCGAGCTGGCGCGCGATCCGGCGGGCATCGTCGCCTCCTTTTCGCGGCACGGTTTCGACGCCGGCGACACCAATGGATTCTTCACCGCGCTGGGGAGCAACGGCCGCAGCTGCAACTCCTGCCATCGCCAGGAGGACGGCTGGACCATTAGCGCGAGGGGAAACAGGGCGCTTGCCTCGGCCGATCCTCACGACCCGCTCTTCGCGCCGGTCGACGGCTCCGACTGTCCGCCTACCAGCCCCACGAAAGGCCCGGATGCCGCAGCCTCGTCGTTGACCGTTGACTACGGGGTGATCCGCATCCAGCTCCCCGTTCCGGCGACCGCGGACTTCACCCTCGCCGGGGCCACCAACCCCAAGAACTGCGCCATCGCGCCCGGCGACGCCTCGATCGGCGGGGAGCTGTTCCTGTTCCGCCGGCCGCTGCCGACGGCGAACCTGGTGTTCCTCTCCACCGTGATGTGGGACGGGCGGGAGACGATTCAGAAGATCACCACTGGGAAGGGGCTGACCGGGCTCGGGCCCCTGTTCTTCGACCTGAGGCATCAGGACAACGGCGCCACCCTCGGCCACGAGCAGGCCTCGCAGCCGATCCTCGGCACTCCGGTGAGCGACGATCTGGTCAACTTCGAGACCGACCTCTTCAACGCCCAGCTCAAGCTCGGCCATCTCGAGCTCGA
This sequence comes from Myxococcales bacterium, assembly GCA_037442205.1. Taxonomy (GTDB): domain Bacteria; phylum Myxococcota; class Myxococcia; order Myxococcales; family UBA5297; genus JBBIQS01. Next base: position 71,010 of record JBBIQS010000015.1, on the reverse strand, counting down.
CCGCGACGGCGGGCACGGCGGCCCCAGGTTCCTCGCCGACGAGGTCGCCCGGCGCTTCTTCATCGGCATCAACGACCCGCTCCAGCCCGGGTTCTCGAGCCGGATCTTCACCCTCTACCGCGACTGGGAGCACCTCGATTGCGACGACGATCGCGACCATGATCGGGGCCGCGCGCGCGAGTGCGAGGATGGCAGCGGCCACGACCGCGACTGCCATGACGACCATCGCCGGTGCGACCGCGATCGCGAACACGGCGACGATCATCGCGACCATTGCGAAGAGCTCGATGGGCTGCGCGCGGCCATCGGCCGGGGCGAGAAGCTCTTCAACGAGCGGACGTTCACCATCGCCAACGTCGCCGGAATCAACAGCGCCAGCGGCGACGTGCTCGCCAACCCGGCCGATCCGCTCTTCAACACCCCGGTGCTGGGGACCTGCGGCACCTGTCACAACAACCCCAACGTCGGCAACCACAGCACCTCGCTGCCGATCAACATCGGCGTGACGCTGGCGCACCCGAGGGACAACCTGGGCAACTCGATCGAGGGCATCCTCGACGTCGGCAACCTGCCCGTCTACACGCTGCATGCGGCGGCGGGAGATCTCGAAGTCACCGACCCAGGGCGGGCGCTGATCAGCGGCAAATTCGTCGATGCCGGCAAGACCAAGGGGCCGAACCTGCGCGGCTTGGCGGCGCGGGCGCCGTACTTCCACAACGGCTCGGCCAAGGATCTCGCCACCGTGGTCGAGTTCTACGACCGGAGATTCCAGATCGGCCTGACCGACGCCGAGTCGCGGGACCTGGTGAGGTTCCTCGAGGCGCTGTAGCCCGGCGGCAGGAGGAGAATCGGTGAAGCCTCGCGAGGAGCGAGTGGACCAAGCGGTGACCCGCCGGACGCTCCTCGACTGGCTCGGGCGCGGGGCGGCGCTGGCGCTGGCTTCCCCGCTGCTGAATGGCTGCGCCACTGGTCATGCGCGCGCGGGAGCGGGAGCGGACTCCGGCCAGTTCTCCTTCAAGCCGGGCGAAGGCTCGGCGCCGATCTATGCCGATTGGCGAGCGCTGACGGTCGATCCCCAGGATCCGGCGGCGCTGATTTCGAGCTGGCAGCTGCGCGTCGACGGGATGGTGCGCGAGCCGCGCAGCTACTCGTTCGCCGATCTGCTGGCGCTGCCCCGCCAGGATCAAGTGACCGACTTCCACTGCGTCGAAGGCTGGTCGGTCCTCGACGTGCCCTGGAGCGGCGTCTCGCTGGCGAGGCTGCTCGACGCCGCCGGAACCCTTCCCGGGGCGAGCCACGTCACCTTCCACACCTTCGGCGACGTCTACGACGAGTCGCTGCCGCTTTCGGTGGCGCGCGAGCCCAAGACGCTGATGGCCTTCGGCGCCGGCGGCCAGACGCTGCCGCTGGACCACGGATTTCCGCTGCGGCTCGTGGTCCCGCGGCTGCTCGGCTACAAGAACGCCAAGTACGTCTACCGCCTCGAGGTCACCGACCATCCGGTCGACGGCTACTGGGTCGCCAGGGGCTATTCCTACTCCGGCGAAGTCCCGGCCGAGCGCCTGCGGACGGGCAAGTACTGACCTTCCCGGCGGAGGCGGACCGCGGATTGCGCCGGGGTGGAACGCCCGAGTGCCGGTCTGCTGGCGTCGCTCTGCCTTCGCGAAACTGCTGGCCAGGGAGGCGGGGCTGCGGTCTGCTTCGGGCAGCTCACCTGGGAGGGTGCTCGAATGCACAAATATCTCGCACTGTTGGGATTGCTGCTGCTCGCCGCCTGCGGCTCTCGGAACGCGCAGGAAACTCTCGCCGGAGCCGACGCCGGCGCTCCCGGCGCGCTCACCAGCGGCCTGCGCTACGACGGCGCAGTCGTCATCGTGCGGGAGGTGAAGTGATGAAGCGCCTTCTCGCCGTCGGGGTTGTCGTCGTCGCCGCCCTCATCGGCCAGCGGGCCTGGGCCGCGCTCACGGCCAGGGAAGCGGTCGAGATATCGGCGCCGCTCTTCCCGGACACTGTTCGCCTGCAGTACCAGTACGGTCCCAACTACCCGACCGATCAGGCAGCTCGCGAGAAGATCGTGGACGAGGAGTTCTACGTCTTCGAGCAGCTGCTGGTGAGCTGCCAGCCGAACTATCCCGCCATCACCCTGCAGCAGCCGGGGACCGCGCTCACTCCGGCTCAGCTGGCGACCAACTTCCAGGAAGTGGCCAAGTGCAGCTACAAGCAGTACGGGGCCAAGCCGTACAACATCCCGCAGCTGGTGGACGACGTCGACTTCTGCGGCCGCAAGCTCGGCGCAGACTGGCGACTGTCCACCGAGGCGGACCTGGCCAGCCTCGACCCGGCCGACTTCCAATTCCTGGCCGACACCCTCACCGCCGCCGGCGGGGAGTCGTTGAACGGGAGCGCCTTCAATTGGAGCAGCTTCTACTTCTCGCTCCGCATCTATCTGCGCGCCGCCGACGGCACGCTCAAGATGGGCGACCTATCCCCAGCGGCGACGGCCCGCGTCTCGCCGCTGCCTCGGACGGACGGCGGGGCCCCGCAAGACCTCCTCACCGGCAACGGAGAGACCGTCGTGGTCCGCTGCATCCGCCGGACGCCGCTGCCCACTCCCTGACGCCTCGGTCGCGGTCGCGAACTTGCGCCGCCTCCCGCCGAGGGAAGCGAGCGCAATGAGCAGAACCGAGGTCAGCGGCCGCTGGCCTCGCTTCGCATCTCTGGCCGGTCGATGAGCCGCAGCCAGCTGCCGTCTTTTTGGCGGCGGACGACCTGGACCCGGGTGCCGGTTCCGTCGAGCGAGCGGGTCGAGGTCAGGGCCACGTCGCCGCTGACGATCGTCGGCAGCGGCTCCTCGGGTTTGAACTGCGGTCGGCTGGCCACCATCTGCTCGAGGAGCTTGCGGATCGCCTCACGGCCCACGGTGGTCCTCCCCGGCGGAAAGGCGAGCACCGCCTCCGGCTCGTAGAGCTCGGTCATGCCCTCGACGTCGCCGGCGCTCGCGCGCTCGACGAACAAGCGGGTCAGATCCTCGGGCCGGGTTGCCTTCTCACGTCTGGTCGTCATTTGGTTCTCCTCGGTGGCTGCGGGTGATGGAGAGAACCTAGAGACCGGGCTTTGAGAAGTCCAAGAGATGGAACGACTCCATGTCATAATCGCAGGTTATGGACCTACGACAGCTGGAATACTTCGTCGCGGTGGTGGAAGAAGCGAACTTCACCCGGGCGGCGGCCAGGGTGCACGTCAGTCAGCCGGGGATCAGCGCCCAGATCCGCCAGCTGGAGCACGAGCTTGGCCAGCCGCTGTTGGATCGCAGCGGGCGGAGGGTGCGGGTGACGAAGGTGGGCGAGGCAGTGCTCCCCTTTGCCCGGGCGGCGCTGGCGGCGGCCGGCAACGCCCGCCGCGCGGTCGACGAGCTCACCGGCATTCTGCGCGGGCGAGCGGCGGTGGGGATGCTCTCCAACTGCCCGATGCTCGATCTGCCGAAGCTGCTCGCCGAATTCCACAGGCGCTACCCGGCGGTGGAGGTCAGCCTGTCCGAGGCCAACTCCGACCAACTGGTGCAGGCCCTCGCGGAGGGGCGGCTGGACCTGGCGCTGATCGGTTCGGCCGGCGAGCCGAGACCGGGGCTCGCCACTCAAGTGATCGTCGACGAGCGGCTGGTGGCGGCGGTCGGCAGGTCAGACTCTTGGGCCGGCCGGTCCAGCGTCACGCTCGAGCAACTCCAGGAGCGCGAGCTGATCAGCCTTCCCAAGGGAACCGGGATTCGCACCTGCCTGGACGCAGCCTGCGCCGACGAGGGCCTGAGGATGCGAATCGCCTTTGAGGCCAGCAATCCGGGAATCCTCAGTCAGCTCGCCAGCCGCGGGCTGGGGGTGGCGATCCTCGCGGAGTCCATGGCTCGCGGGCGGCCCGGCGAGCTGCAGGCGATCGCCATCTCGCGCCCGCGGCTGCGCTCGCGCATCGAGCTGGCCTGGAGGGCCGGCGGGCCCGTCGCTCCCGCCGCCAAGGCGCTCATCGACCTGGCGCGGGCGATGCTGGGGCCAAGAGGAACGGCGCCGAAGAGTGCTCGCCCAGCTGGCGAGTAGCCGCCCGCCTGCCCGCTTGTCCCTGGGGCGAGCGAGGCTGCGGTCGAAAGCGCCCGGTCTGATACAGCACAGGGTCCGATGTCCGACTCGCGCCCGTTCGGCAATTACCTGCTGTTGGACCGCATCAGCCGCGGCGGCATGGCCGAGATCTGGCGCGCCCGCCCGCGCGACGGCGCCAACGCGGTGGTGGCGCTCAAGCGGATGCTCCCCGGCAGCGCCGAGAACGAGGAGCTGCTTCGAATGTTCCTCGAGGAGGCCAAGCTGCTCGCGCAGCTGAGCCACCCGAACATCGCCCGCATCTTCGACTCCGGGAAGGTGGGCGGCGAGTACTACATCGCCCTGGAGTACCTGGCCGGCAAGGACCTGCGCACCCTGCACAACCGCGCCCAGCAACTGGGGATGTCGCTCCCGATTCCGCTGCTGGCTCTGGCGATGTCGCGGCTGTGCGCCGCCCTCGACTACGCCCACCGCAAGACCGACGAGCGCGGCCGGCCGCTGCAGATCGTCCACCGTGACGTGGCCCCCGACAACTGCCTGGTTACCTTCGACGGCGAGGTAAAGCTCATCGACTTCGGAGTGGCCAAGAGCAGCGAGCAGCAGGCGCGCACCCGGGCCGGCGTCCTCAAGGGCAAGCTGGCCTACATGAGCCCGGAGCAGGTCCGCGAGAAGCCGCTCGACCGGCGCTCGGATCTCTTTGCCCTGGGGGCGGTCTTCCACGAGCTGCTCACCGGACGGCGGCTCTTCCTGGGCTCGGGCGACTTCGAGACGCTGAACAAGGTCCTGCGGGCCCCGATCCCGCGGCCCAGTGAATTGAATCCCGGGGTGCCGGCGGCGCTGGACCAGATCGTCCTGCGGGCGCTGCAGCGCGATCCCGAGCGGCGCTTCCAGTGGGCGAGCGAGATGGGCCAGGCGCTGGAGGCGTTTCTCGCGCGGCTCGCGCCGGCGCCGAGCGCGATCCACCTGCAGAAGCTGATGGCCGTCCTCTTTGCCGAGGACCTGGACAAGGAACGCCAGCTGCGTAAGGCCTGGCGCGATTCCAAGGAGCTGGAGCTGCCGATCCTCGCCGGCGAGGTCGAGCCGGAGGAGCTGGCGGCCGAGGTCGTGGACGACGAGATGATCGTCGGGGAGCTGGACCAGGGTGAGCACGTCGGCCGCTCGGCGATCGCCTCCCGGCTGCCGGAGATGGTGGTCCCGGAGCTGCTGCGCCTGCCGTCGAAGGAGGAGCTGCCGCCGCCGCTGCCCTCGCCCGAGCCGACTCCGGTGCCGTTCCCCGGCTACCAGGCGACCTCGACCCCGCCCAGCCACTTCGAGCTGCCGCCGGCGCCCGGCTTCCGGCCCTCGGCGCTCGGCGTTCAGCTCGCCAACACCCGGCGCTGGCGGCGCTGGCCGGTGAGCATCAAGGTCCGCGGGCGCTGGTGGAGCGTCCCCGGCGACGACCGGCCGCTGGCGGCAGTGGTCTGCTCGCTCTCCGAGGGCGGGGCGATGCTGCGCTGCCGCGAGCCGATCCGCGCCAACAGCACCGTGGAGCTGACGGTCCCCACCGGCTGGTTCAGCCGGGTGCGGGTCCGCGGCGACGTGCGCTGGTGGAGCCGCGCCGGGCAGGACTGCCAGGTCGGGCTGGAGTTCGCCGAGGTTCGCCCCGAGCTCGCCCGATTCCTGGAGCGGCGCCACCAGTAACAGCCGATTGCGCGCCTCCGGTCTCCCCGAGCGCAGCCGCGGACCGAAGGCGCGGCTGCGGAGTCGAGCATCCGCGCCCGGCGACCCGAAAAAGGAGACGGCCGGCCCGGGGAGTGCCCGGACCGGCCGTCGATGACTGCTGCCTCGCCTAGGCTAGAACGGCGCGCCGACCGGGGCGGTGACCTGCAGGATCTGCCGGTTGTTGCGGTCGATCACGTAGAGGAAGCCGCCGGCGAAATCCAGGCCGGTGGGATCGGTGAGGCCAGTGACCAGCGGGGTCGTGGCGCCGGTGCCCTTGGTCACGCGCACCACCTCGCCGCTGTTGTTGCCGGTGACCGCCACCGCCACGTCGCCAGAGGGCAGGCCGACGATGTCGTTGCAGGTGCCGGTCACGGCCGGGGACAGCGCCAGCGCGACAGGCGCCGGGGCGGTGTTGGCCGTGAACGTGGCGGTGGTGGTGTAGACCGCGCAGGTGTTGACGTTGACCTGCACCAGCATCCACAGCGTGTAGTAGCCGTTGCTGTCCTTCTCGCCGATGGCCAACCCGGCCAGCTGAGGGTTACCGGGCGCCGCGATGTCATTGGTGAAGATCTTGGCGCCCAGGGTCTGGGTGGACGTGTTGAACTCGTAGCAGTTGAAGTTCGAGTTGAACGAGGTCCGAGCAACGCACACCACGCCGGGGCGCTGGTCGTAGACCAAGCGGCCGGGGCCGTTGGTGTACGTGTAGCTGGCGAGCACCTTGGGGTCCACCGGCAGGCTGGTGCTGATGTAGTTGAGGTCGTTGCCGGTGGGGGTGCTGCTGCTGTAGGCGCTCACCAACAGGCCGCCGGTGCCGTCGACCGCGATGCCCATCAGTCCGTTGTTGTTGGTGTTGTTGTTCGCCTGGTAGGTCTGGCCGGTGGCGTCCCTGAGGACGGTGCGGGTCCGGTCGGAAAGCACCACGCTGATCGAATCCCAGTTGCTGGAGACCACGTAGGCCACCTGGGTATTGGGATCGAAGGCCAGGTCCAGCGAACCGCCGTTCTGATTGTTGGCGTAGCCGAAGGTGGTGGCGGTGTAGCCGTTCTGGCCGAGCTGGGTGCCGATCACGCTCAGGTCATTGTTGGCCGGCGAGAAGCCCATGTTGCCGGCGCGGTCGGTGACCACCGCGAACAGCGAGATGCTGTCCAGCGGGTAGGCGCAGCCGGGGACGGTGATCGAGACCTCGGGGGCCGGGGTCGGGTTGGTGACGCCGGCCAGCTGCAGCGTCCTCGAGGTCTGCACGCAGGCCGGGTTGTTGCCGAACACCGCGTAGAGGGTGGCCTGGGCCAGCCCGCCGGCGTCGAACATCGGCAGCTGGACCACGATGCGGCCGTTGAGCGGGACCTTGGCCCCGGTGGCCGAGGGATAGACGACGACCGGCTTGTCGCAGGTCGGCGGGGTGACGTCGGGGACGTCCTCGACGAAGACGTACTGGGTGGCAGGGGCGGCGGGGTTGGTGCCGTCGTTGAAGGTGGCGGTGATCTTGTAGACGCCCGACTTGGTGACGGTGATGGTGGTGCCGTTCACCGCGCAGGCCGAGGCCGGCTGCCCGCCCTGAGGATCGCAGGCCAGGGTCAGCTGGCCGGTGGTCGGGGTGATCTCGTTGCCGTAGAGGTCCTTGACCACGGCGATCGCCGAGGTGCTGTCGCCGGTGGCCATCCGCGACAGGGTCAGCTGCATGTCGATGAACCGCTTGCCCAGAGCGGGCTGGACCTCGACGGTGACGGTCTTGGAGAGGTTGGCATCGGCGGGGACCCCGGTGGCCCGGGCGGCGATGGTGAAGCTGCCGACCTTGGTCATGCCCAGGATGAAGCCGTTGCCCGAGACGCCGTCGTCGAACACCAGGGCGCCGGGGGCGCTGGGGAGCACCTCCACCGGGTTGGGCGACTTGGCGCCGTAGGCGTCGGTCAGGCTGTACTTGTACTTCACCTCGTCGCCGGCGTTGATGGTGCCGCTGGCGGCCTTGCCGTCGAGGTCGAAGGTGATCTTGGCCGGCTTGCCGGGCTCGGGGCCGAAGACCACCTCGAAGGCGGTGGCTTCGCTGGTGTTGCCGGCGGCGTCGGTGGCGGTGGCCGACAGCTGGTTCTTCAGCGAGATCTCGGGAGCGGCCGGCTTGTTCAGCGGAACTTCAGCGCGGAAGGTGGCGGTGAAGGGGTCGGCGGTGACGCTGACCTCCTTGGCGCCGCCGGTGATCCGCACCGTGGAGTTGTACTCGGCAGTGCCGGTGATGGTGATGGTGTCGGCGCTGGTCGGGCTCTTGAACGGGTCGATGCGCGGGGCCGGAGGAGCGGTCACGTCCTTCTCGGCGCAGGCCGACGCCACCAGGGCGGCGGCGAGGAACAGCTTGGTGAGTGTGGCTCGCATTCAGTTTCCTTCCTTGCAGTGGGGAAGTCAGGACGCTTCGATAGGCCCGAGTTTATAGGGACACCAACGCCCGTATTTCAACTGACTCTGCCAGATCCTTGGCGGTCACAGCAGACGCGGCCCCTTTCGCTTCCCAACGGCGCCAATTCCCGGGAAGGTCGCGGGTTTACTGTCGGTGGATAACTTCACCTCTAGTGGAAGCCGGTGTAGGTTTTTGTCGTAGGCAGGGAGGCAGGCGAGCGATGGTCCCCATGATTCGCGCATACTTGGTGTCGTTCGCCCTCCAGAGGCTGGTGATGCTGGGGCGCGACGGGTTCGTCAAGCGCCATCCCAACCCGTGGCTGGTGTGGGAGCCGGGGGCGTGGCAGGTGGCGCGCTCCGATGCCGACCGCACCGTGGCCGCCGACCGCAGCTACACCCAGCGCCCCGGCCAGGGCGACGCCCTGTGCTTCGAGCTGGTGCCGCTGGCCAATGCCGCCCCGATCCGCGTCGGCCGGGCGGCGCCGTGCGAGATCGTGATCAACGACGCCACCGTCTCGCGCGAGCATCTGCACCTGACCCGCGAGGCCGAGCGCTGGTTGGCCACCGTCTGCTCTCCCCACGGCGCCAAGTCCGGCGGCATGGCCAAACCGCTCAATGCCCGCATTCCGCTGAGCGCCGGCGCGCAGCTGGAGATCGGCGAGGTCAAGCTCACCTTCCTCGACTCCAACGGCTTCCTCGCCCGGCTCGACTCGGTGATGGCCGGAAAAGCCTGAGCCGCGCTCAGGGGGAGGAGGCCTTGGTCGCCTGCAGGCTGGCTTCCACCGCCGGCAACAGCAGGCTCTCGGGAAAGCTCTCCTTGAAGTGCCGCCCGTGTTCTCTGGCGCGTTCGAGCTGCCCGGCGTCGATCTCCAGCTGGATCAGCAGGACCTCCCGCTCCTCCACCAGCTGCCCCCGCGGGAAGCGGCGCTGGTGCTCGTCGAGCAGCTGCGCCGCCCGCTCAGGCTCGCGGCGGGAGAAGGCGGTGCGGGCCTGCTCCAGCAGCCCGCGCTCGTCGGAGAGGGCGATGTCGCGCGCGGACGCGGCGGCCGGCTCATGCGCTGCCGCCGCCGGAGGCGGAAGCGCCCTGCGCGGGGCTGGCTTCTCGGGAGCTGGCCTGGGCTCCGGCGCGGCTGAGCGCGAGGGCGGCGCTGGCGGGGCTGGAACGGCGGGCGAAAGCGCCGGCGGCGCGGCGACCGAGGGAGGAGCGGTCGCCGTGCGCGGGAAGAGCGTCGCGCCGGCGAAGGTGCCAGCGGCCAGCCCGGCGATCAGCGCCGCCGCGCTCACCGGGACGCCCCAGCTGCCCATCCGCGAGCCGGCGGCGCCCTGAGAGAGCGGCTCGCCGGGCCCCGGGGAAGCGGCGAGGGTGGAGGCGACGCGCGAGCGCAGTCGGGCCTCGAAGCCCTCGGGCAGCGGCGCGGGAGCGGCCGACTGCAGCAGCTGGCGGATGTCGTCGGGCAGGGGCCCCAGCTCATGGTCGCTCATGGCTCACCTCGGCGGAGCTGGATGCGTCGCACCGCGGCCGTGAACTCCTCGCGCCCGAGGCGCAGCCGCGAATAGGTCGTCGGCACCGGAGTGCCCATGGCCTCGGAGATGTCCGCGGCCGATATTCCCTCGAGCTCGTACATGACGAACACCGCCCGGCGCTCGGGCGCCAGGGACTGCAGCGCCTCTTCCACCAGCTCCCGCGCCTCTCGCTGGCGCAGCCGATCTTCGGCCCCCCGTCCTTCGTCGGGCACCTCAGGCGGATCGCCGGAGACCTCGCGCCGGCTCTGGCCCTTCTTGCGATGGTCGGAGGCCACCCGCACCGCGATGCCCAGGAGCCAGGGCCGGATCGGCCGGGAGCGGTCGTAGCTGTCGAGCCGCCGCACCGCGGTCACGAACACGTCGTGGGCCAGATCCTCGAGGTCGCTGCCGCGGGCTCCCAGCCGGTGCAGGAAGCCGAAAACCGCAGGCAGCTCGGAGAGATAGAGCCGCTCGAGGTCGGCGGAGAGCTGGGGATCCGGGGTGGCCATCGAAGAGGTATTGGAGCCAGGGGCGGCAATTCATCAAAGAAGGTCGAAGTCGACCGCCGCCCCGAGCGACAGCGACAGCGGCGCGGTCACCCACACCGGCTCGGTTCCCGAGAGCACGGTGGTGCGGGTGAGCACCGCCTCCAGATCGAGGAACGGGCGCAGCGAGAGCGAGTCGAAGGCGAAAGCAGCCTGGCCGCGCGCCCCGGCGAGCAAGAGCGGGCTGCTCTGGTGCTGGACCGCGGCAGAGAGCTCTCCGGTCACCTGGAGCGCGCCAGCCGACAAGACGGCGCAGAGATCGAAACGGCCCACCCGAGCACAGGGCGCGAGCTGTCCGAGGAGGACGCGGCTGGTCACGTCGCCGCCGCGGAGATGGACGGTCGAGGCCAGGTCGGCCTGGCCGGAAATCTCCACGCTGAAGCGCGAGAGCCCGAGCGCCAATCGCAGACTCGCGCCGGCGGAAGGCGCCGGTGACAGGCCGACGCGGGTGAACAGCCCCAGGCCGGTGCGAGCCGACAGGGGTACGGACGGAGCCGGAGCGGGAGCGGGAGCGGCGGGCGCCGGGACCGGCGCCGGCTCCGCGGGAGCCGGTTCGGGAGCAGGGGCGGGTGCCGTAGGCGCTGGCTTGGCAGCGGGCCGGGTCAGAAGCAGCGGGTCGACGGCGATGGCGATCGCCAGCTCCATCGCCGAGGCCAGCTCGAGGCAATCGCCGGTGGCCGAGGCCAGCTCGCGCCGGCCGAGGCGCACCCCGTCCTGATTGGTGAGCACCAGGGTCCCGGCCAGTGCCGGCCCGGAGCGGATGATGCGCGCCTCGACGTGCAGGTTGGACTCGGCGACGAAGGGATCCATCCCCAGACGCGTGGCGACGGCCTGGCGAATCCAGCGCTCGTCGGGACAGCTCTGGGCCGCGTCGCCGCGCTGATAGTCGAGCGTCACCTTGCGCGGCTCCGCGAGGGCCATGGCCGAGCTGGCGAGGATTCCGAGCGCGATCGCGAGGTGTTTCATCGCGGCTCTCATACCACGGGCGGCCAGCGCTCCCTTGCGCCCGCGCTGATTGTGGAATGCCGCCCGGCGCCGCTGACCGGCCATTGCTCGCATGGGCATGCCAGCCGGCCATGCGCTCGCTCTCCCGTTGGGCGAGCAGCAGGCTCCCCGCACCACGGCCCGATTCGCATCGTTGAGGAGCTAGGGCGCGTGTGCGTTCGCGCAGGCGACCGAGCGAGCGGCGAGAGCGCCGCTGCGGGAGGCGAGCCGTGGCCGAGCCCATGGCACCGGTCTTCGAGGCGCGCGGCGTCACCAAGATCTATCGGATGGGCGAGGTGGACGTGCAGGCGCTGCGCGGCGTCGACCTCGACCTCTATCAGGGCGAGCTGGTGGTGGTGCTGGGGCCCTCCGGCTCGGGGAAGTCGACCCTGCTCAACGTGCTGGGCGGGCTGGACGCCCCCACCGCGGGCCAGGTCCGCTGGCGCGACCACGACCTGGCGGTGGCCGACGACGCCCTGCTCACCGAGTACCGCCGCGACCACGTGGGCTTCGTCTTCCAGATGTACAACCTGGTCCCCTCGCTGACCGCCCGCGAGAACGTGGCGCTGGCCGCCGAGATCGCCGAGCACCCGATGGCCCCGGAGGAGGCCCTGGCGATGGTCGACCTCTCCGAGCGGCTCGACCACTTCCCCGCCCAGCTCTCGGGAGGCGAGCAGCAGCGGGTTTCCATCGCCCGGGCGGTGGTCAAGCGGCCCGACGTGCTGTTGTGCGACGAGCCCACCGGGGCTCTCGACGTCAGCACCGGCAAGCGGGTGCTCGAGGCGCTGATCAGCGTCAACCGCGACCTGGGTACCACCACCGTGCTCATCACCCACAACGCCGCCATCGCCGCGCTGGCCGACCGGGTGGTGCACGTGCGCGACGGGCGCATCGCCAGCCTGGAGCGCAACGCCCGCCGGGCCTCGCCCGGGGAGATCGCCTGGTGAGCGCCCTGAATCGAAAGCTGCGCCGCGACCTGTGGCACTCGCGCGGCCAGGGCCTGGCGGTGGCAGTGGTGGTGGCCTGCGCGGTGGGGGTCTCGGTGGGCTCCACCGCCACCGGCAAGGCCCTGCTCGCCAGCCGGGACAAGTTCTACGTCGAGGGGGCGCTGGCCGACGTCTTCGCCGAGGCGGTGCGGGTCCCCGAGCCGGTGGCCGGGCGGCTGGCGGCGCTGCCGGGCGTGGCCGAGTTGGAGACCCGGGTGGTGGCCGACGCCCGCGTCGAGCACGCCGGCGGCCTGGCGCGCGCGCGGTTGGTTTCGCTCGGCCCCGGCGGCGGCAAGCTCAACCGGCTCCACCTGCGCCAGGGGCGGCTGCCGGGCCCGGGCGAGGCGGCCATCTCCGAGGGCTTCGCCCAGGCGGCGCGCATCGTCCCCGGCGACGTGGTGGTGCTCACCGTCAACGGCCGGCGCGACAAGGTGGTGATCTCGGGGGTGGCGCTGTCGCCGGAATACGTCTACGCCCTGGCGCCGGGGAACCTGTTCCCCGACGATCGCGGCTACGGCATCCTCTGGCTGCCGCGCCCGCAGCTGGCCGCCGCCGTCGACCTGCAGGGAGGCTTCAACGCCGTCTCGGCGCGGCTGTCTCCCGGGGCCTCGCCCCAGGACGTGGTCGACGAGTTCGACCGGGTGCTGGGGCGCTATGGAGGGCTGGGGGCCCGGGCGCGGGCCGATCTGGAATCCCACCGCTTCGTCACCGACGAGATCCGCCAGCTCAACGCCATGGCCAAGGTGCTGCCGGCCATCTTCCTGGGGGTGGCGGCGTTCCTGGTGTCGGTGACCCTGTCGCGGCTGGTTTCGGCGCAGCGGCCTCAGATCGGGACGCTCAAGGCATTGGGGTATCGCAGCCGCGAGCTGGCCTTTCACTACGCCGGTTTCGCGTTGATCGTCACCGGCTTCGGAGTGGTCGGGGGCCTGGTGCTGGGCCACCTCTTCGGCCAGTTCATGGCGCGGACCTATGCCGATTTCTACCGCTTCCCCACGCTGACCTATTCCACCGATCTCGCCTCGGGGCTGCGCGGCGCCGGGCTGGCTCTGGCGGCGGCGCTGATCGGAGCCGCCGGCGCCGTGCGTCAGGCGGTGCGGCTGCCGCCGGCCGAGGCGATGCGCCCGCCCTCGCCCGGGCGCTTTCACCGCACGCTGCTGGAGAGGGCGGGGCTGGCCCCGGCGCTGCCGCCGCAGGCGCGGATGGCGCTGCGCAACCTGGAGCGCCGCCCGGTGCGCGCCCTGTTCGGCACCCTGGGGTTGGCGTCGGCCACCGCCATCCTGGTCTCCGGCTCCTGCTTCTACGACATCGTCAACTGGATGATCTCGCTGGCCTTCGACCGGGCGCTGCTGGCCGACGCGACGGTCACCTTCTCCCAGGCGGTGGTTTCGGACGCGGTGCAGGAGCTGGCCAGGCTGCCGGGGGTCACCGCGGCCGAGCCGATGCGCTCGGCGCCGGTGATGATGCGCCACGGCGCGCGCTGGCGGCGGCTGGGACTGGCGGCGATGCCGCCCGGCGGCCAGCTCTCCCGGCTGGTCGGGGGCGACGGCCGGGTGGTTCCTGTGCCCGAGCAAGGGGTGATCCTCTCCAAGCGCCTGGCGGAGATGCTCGAGCTCGAGGTCGGCGACGAGGTGCAGGTGGAGATCCTCGACGGGCGGCGGCGCCGCGGGCCGCTGCGGGTCGCCGGCACCGTCGACGATCTGCTCGGCCTGACCGCCACCTGCTCTCTGGCGACGCTCGGCCGGCTGGCGGGAGATCCCGGCCTGGTCACCGGCGCCCAGCTGGCGATCGAAACCGATGCGCGGCCGGCGGTCGCCGGGGCCCTCGAGCTGCGTCCGCGGGTCGCGGGCGTCAGTTGGAGAGCCGATGCGCTGGCGGCCTTCCGGAAGACGATCGGCAGCACGGTCCTCGGGTATGCCGCGGTGCTGGTGGCCTTCGCCAGCGCCATCGCCGCCGGGGTGGTCTACAGCACGGTGCGGACCTCCTACGCCGAGCGCGAGCGGGAGCTGGCCACGCTGCGGGTCATCGGCTTCACCCGCGGCGAGACGTGGCGAGTGCTGTTGGGCGAGGTCGCCGCCCAGCTCCTCGCCGCGCTGCCGCTGGGGGCCCTGGCCGGCTACGGGCTGGCCGTCCTGTCGTCGGTCTATTTCTCGTCGGACCTCTTTCGGATGCCGGTGGTGGTGGAGCGCTTCACCTGGTTCTTCGCCTGCGGGACCACCCTCGCCGCCGCGCTGGTCACCTCGCTGCTGGCGCGGCGCTGGCTGGCGCGGCTGGACGTGACGCGCGCTCTGGCCCCGGGGGAATAGGGATGGCCCGCCGGAGATCCAGGACTCGCCGCATCCTCGCCGTCGTCGCCGGTCTGCTCGCGGTGGGGCTGGTGGTGCTGGCCCTGCGCCCGGCGCCGGTTCCGGTGGAGGTGGCGCAGGCGGATCGCGGAGGGCTGACCGAGGTCGTCGAGGGGACCGGCAAGGTTCGGGTGCGGGAGCGATTTCAGGTGTCTGCGCCGGTCAGCGGCCAGCTGACGCGGGTCGAGGTGCACGTCGGCGACAGGGTGCAGTCCGGCCAGGCGCTGGCCAGCGTCGAGGCGCCGGTGTCGGCGCCGCTGGACCCGCGCACCCGGGCCGACCTGACCGGCAAGCTGAACGCGGCGCTGGCCGCCGAGAGCGAAGCGCGGGCGGCGCTCGACCGGGCCCGGGTGGCGGCCAGGCAGGCCGACCGAGACCTGCAGCGGGCGCGGAAGGTGGCCGAGGGCGGCTCGCTGGCGCCGGCGGAGCTGGAGAAGGCCGAGGCCAACGCCCGGGCGCTGCGCGAAGGCCAGCGGATGGCCGAGGCAGCCCTAGGGCAGGCGACCTCGCAGGTGGAGGCGGCGCGGGCGGCGCTGGGAGAGGGCGATCGAGGCAGCGGTCCAGTGGAGGTGACGGCGCCGGTGGACGGGACGGTGCTGCGGGTGATGCGCGAGAGCGGCGGCCCGGTGGCCGCGGGAGCGCCGATCGTCGAAGTGGGAGATCTGAAGAAGCTCGAGGTGTATGTCGACCTGCCCTCGTCCGACGCGGTGAAGGTGCGGCGCGGACAGAAGGCGAAGGTCACCGACTGGGGCGGCGGGAAATCGCTGGAGGCGGTGGTGAGGGAGGTCGAGCCGGCGGCGTACACCAAGGTCTCGCCGCTGGGGGTGGAGGAGCAGCGGGTGAACGTGCTCCTCGACCCGTCAGGCGAGGGCTGGGAGCGGCTCGGCGACGGCTACGCGGCGGAGGTGGGGATCATCGTCCGGCAACTGCAGGACGTGGTGCGGGTCCCCGGCAGCGCGCTCTTCCGCACCTCCGATGGGAAGGACGCCCTCTATCTCGAGGAGAAGGGCCGGGCGCGGCTGGTGATGGTCGAGGTGCTCGGCCGCTCCGCGGGGCTGGCGGCGATCAAGGACGCGGTGGAGCCCGGGGCGCGGCTCATCGTCCACCCCGGCGACCAGGTCAAGGATGGCGTCCGGGTGGCGGAGCGCAAGTGAAGTTTCGTGATAACCAGGACTGGCTCTCTCCAATACCTCCTCGAATACCGATGAGCCGAAGACGGCTCGGGAGACTGCCATGAAGCACTGCTCGAGGAACCTGTTCGCGGCGATGCTGCTGCTGGCCGGGCCGGCACTGGCCGCCTGCGATCTGACGGTGCAGGCCGGCGAGGCGGAGGACGCGTCGATTCCCGATGCGCAGGTGCAGCAGTCGGATGGCGGCCCCGAGGCTGGAGCCACGTCCGATGCCGGCGGCCCGAGCTGCAAGGGCTACGCGGCGACCTGTGCCGGCAACAGCTACTGCTGCTCCGGCCGCTGCGATGGCTTCTCCGGATTCACGCCCGGCTCGTGCGCCTGCATCGCCGCCGGCTACTCGTGCGCCAGCGATCCCGCCTGCTGCTCCGGGCACTGCGTTTCGAGCCGCTGCCAGTAGCCCTCGCTCAGCCGCTGCGCCTAACGCGGGCGGAACGGCGCTTGAGCTCCTCCCGGTCGTGGAGGGTGGCGAGCAGCGCCCGCAGCCGCGCCAGGTCGTAGGAGCGCAGCACTTCCACCGGGATTCCTTGGCCGGTGGCCAGGCGGAACGCCTCTTGCGCCGCCCCGTTGGCCTGGGCCGGGGCCACCATCAGAATCCAGTCGGTCTTCGCCAGCAGCGGCTCCCATTGAGCCGGCGCGGCCAGCGAGCCGACCTCGATCAAATGGGCCGACTGCTCCGCCGAGCGCCGCACCTCGGCCACCTCCTCGCCACTCAGTCCGCTCTGGAGGAGGAGGATTCGCATAATGGCAGGGCAGCGCCGCGCTCAGTTGCGCGCGAGAGAGTCGGCCGAGAGGTTCCGGCCGATGGAAGCCAGGCCCAGCGAGGCGTCGTGGGTGAGCATCAGGTGCGGAAGGATCAGCGGGTCGCGGCCCCCGGCGGCAGGGCGCGCGGGCACCAGCGAGTCGAGCGCGCGCTGAAGCGCGGCCCTCGCCGAGCGCAGGGTGCGGTCAAGGGAAGCCAAATGCAGGTGTCTTCTCATGTTTCCTTGTCGATTCAGCCCAATCCAGGACACAGGGTAACGGGCGGTCTCCCCGGCGCGCACGACTTTGACGCGAAGAGTCAGCAGCTCCGATTTCGCCAGGCGAGACGAGCACTTGGCGGCGCATGCTCGATTTCGTGATAGGTCGCCGGCGGCAGATCCAATACACGGCGAACTCGACCGGCGCTCGTCGCGGCGCCCCGGAGAAGACGATGGATTCCAGCCTGAGGGTCCTTGGAGCTGTGCTGCTTGCCCTGACGACGCTGTCGGCCTGCGACCTGAGCGTGCAGGCCGGCGAGCCCGACGGCGGCGCTGCCGACGCTGGAGAAGTGGCCGACAGCGGAGTCTGCCAGCCGCGAAAGTGCGGCGACCCCGGTGCCCAGTGCGGCGATCCCGCCGACCTCTGCGGCGCCACCCTGCACTGCGGCGGCTGCAGCGGCGCGCTGACCTGCGGCACCGGGAGCTCGGCCTTCACCTGCGTGGTGCCGCTCTGCCAGAACAAGATCAAGGATCCGGGCGAGAGCGACGTCGACTGCGGCGGCAGCTGCGGGCCGTGCGCCATCGGCCAGAGGTGCAACGCGCCGTCGGACTGCCCGGCCAACGCCACCTGCGAGCAGCACGTCTGCCTGGCCGGCCGCTGGACTCAGGCCGCTCCGCTGCCGACCGCGCGCCTGTCGCCGGCGGCGGTGGTCACCAGCAGCGACCAGATCTGGGTCCTGGGCGGCTTCACCTCCCAAGGCGCCACCGACGTGGTCGAGGTCTATGACCCGGCGACGGACAGCTGGACCAGCGCCCCGCCGATGCGCCAGCCGCGCTACGGCCACGCCGCGGCGCTCGGGCTGGACGGGCGGCTCTACGTCTTCGGCGGTCAGTACGACTCGCAGACGATGCACGAAGGCACCTCGGCGACCGCCGAGGTCTACGACTTCGCCAGCCACACCTGGAGCGCCCTGCCCAATCTCCCCGAGGGCCGCTACAACTGCTCGGCCGCTTTGCTCCCCGATTCCACCTTCATCCTGATCGGCGGGATGAACGTGACCCGGGCTGCCTCGCTGGCGAACACGGCCATCTTTACCCCGTCCACCTCGACCTGGAGCTCGGCGCCGAGCCCGCTGGTCACCGGGCGCAACGCCCACGCCTCGCTGGCGCTGCCCGACGGGCGGATCTTCGTGGCCGGCGGCTTCGGCGCCTCAGGCAGGACCGACTCGGCCGAGATGTACAACCCCGGCGTCGGCGGCTGGTCCACGTTGCCGAAGATGCCGTTGGCCAACGCCGATCAATCCGCGGCACAGGGGCCGGGAAATCAGATCCTGCTGTTCGGCGGAAACGCCGGCAACGGCAACCTGACTGAGGTGCTCAGCTACGACACCGCCAAGCGCGCCTGGGGCATCGGGCCAAGCCTGCTCAGGGGGCGGCGCGGAGCCGCCGCCGCCCGCACCTCCGATGGCCGCATCTGGCTCGTCGGCGGCTCCGAGGTCCAGAACCTGATGGAGAGCCCCTCGGACGCCAACGAGGTGCTCGGCTTCTGAGCCATCAGAAGTCGGCGATGGCCTGGACCAGATCCGGCCGGTCGACGAACGGATTGCGGTTGTGCTGGATGGCCTCGATGGCGTCGTTGCGGGCGCGCTCGAGGGCGTCGGGCGGGTCGGCCCAGTTCCAGCAGCGCAGCGCCTGCTCCTCGTAGGCGTCAATGCTCATCTGATAGCGGACCGCGAAGTAGAAGTGCGCCCGCGCCAGGTCGCCGCGGGTCTCGGGGCGGTCCTCGAAGACGCGCAGGCTGCCGCCGGTGATCGGTCCGATCTTCGAGCCGGCCAGACTCCACAGGCAGCTCGCCGTCTGGTCGCAATCGGTGAAGGTGAAGGGCAGGCTGCCGCGGCGCAGGTTGGCCTCGCTGTCGGCGGGGAAGAGGTGGTGTAGGTCGCTTTCGGCGGGCAGAGTCTGGGCACCCTCGTTCTGCGGCCAGCTGTGCTCGACGTTGATGCCGTTGGAGGTCGCGCCCACCGCGTCCACCAGGCGGCCGGTGTAGACGCACTCGATCTTCCCACCGTGGACGTCGATGCCTCCGTCCGGAGAGAGCATCGCCCGGCGGGCGTCGTTGTAGGTCAGCGCAGTGTGGTCCTTGATCCGCTGGTAGAGCGCGTCGCGCAGCGCCTGATCCTTGAGGCCATTCAAGCCGGACCAGGGATCGGCGCCGGCGGGGACCGGAAAGCCGCCCGCCAGCGCGCAGCCCTCGGGAGCAGCCGGGAGCATGCCCGAGTCGGCGCCCGCGACTGCGGCGTCCTCAATTGCCCCAGCGTCGGGATCTCCTCCGCTGGCCGTCGGGCGCTCGCAGCCCACCATCGCCAGGGAGAGCAACGCCGTCAGCAGCGCCGAGCTGTTCTTGTTCATGGAGAAAAGCTACCCGGCTCGAGCCGGTTTTCAAACCGGGCGCCGCTTCGGCGGTCCCTCCGGATGCGGTACAAAGACCGTGAACGTGTGAGGTAACGGGGAGGACCGAATGAGCCTGGACGAGATCCGCCGACGGTATGCCGAGGAGGTCTGCAGGGTTGCCGAAACACAGAACGAGGTGCTCCTCGATGCCTTCGCCCGAGTGCCCCGGGAGCGGTTTCTCGGGCCCGGGCCTTGGCTGATCGCTCAGCCCCTCAATCCTGCCGCTCCCTACCAGCAGACTCCCGACGCCTCCCCGGAGCGCGTCTACCAGGATGCGGCGATCTCCATCGATGCCGCTCGGCAGCTGAACAACGGCCAGCCCTCGGGTCACGCGCGATGGATCGACTCGGTTTCCCCGAAGGCCGGCGAGTCGGTCCTGCACATCGGTTGCGGCACCGGCTACTTCACCGCGATTCTCGCCGAGTTGGTGGGACGCTCCGGAAGCATCGAGGCGCACGAGGTCGATCCCGAGCTCGCCTCGCGCGCTCGCACCTGTCTCGCCGAGTGGTCCCAGGTCCGAGTTCAGGCCTCCGACGCTGGCAGGCCAAAGGGCAAGTACGACGTCATCTACTTGAACGCGGGTGCGACGCACGCGCGGCCCGAGTGGCTGGCGGCGCTCAAGCCCGGCGGGAGGCTCTTCCTGCCGCTGACTGCGCACATCCCGATGTTCCCGCACGGGATCGGTTTTGCGGTTCGCGTGGACAGGGCCGAGGGGCTCTGGCCGGCGCGGCTGGTCTCGCCGATCGGAATCTTCGACTGCGCCGGCGCGCGCGACGCGGCAGCCGAGGCCCAGCTACGCAAGCTGCTCAGCCCGCAGATGAAGCCGAACGTCCGCGCCGTCTCGACCGAGCGGCACGAGCCGGGCGAGCGCTGCCTCGTCCACATCGACGGATTCTGCCTGCAGTCCTGACCGAGTCATTCGCCGCCGCCAGGGCTGAGGGCGCCGGATTCTCCAGTGATTGCGGCTGGGGAGGCCGGCTGGGGCCGCGGCGGGCGATGCGCTAGAGTCTGCCCGTCGGATGCCCTGCCTCGATGAAAACACCCTCGCCGCCTTCCTCGACGGCACCCTCGGCTCGGCGTCGATGGTCGAGGTCGAGCGGCACGTCGAGCAGTGCCCGAGCTGCGGCGGGCTGGTGGCCACGCTGATCCGCGGCCAGGGCTCGCAGCCGCACTCCGCCCCGCTCCTTCCCAAGCCGCCCTCGGAGCTCATTCGCGGCGTGCTGGTGGGCCGCTACGTGCTGCTGGAACGGCTCGGCGCCGGAGGCATGGGCGTCGTCTACTCGGCCTACGACCCGACGCTCGAGCGCAAGGTCGCACTCAAGCTGGTGCGCGAGCTGGCCGACCCCGAGGCGCTGGAGCAAGTCCGGGCGCGGCTGCTGCGGGAGGGGAAGGTCGTCGCCCAGCTGTCGCACCCCAACGTCGTGGCGGTCTACGACATGGGGATCTTCGAGGAGCAGGTCTACGTGGCGATGGAGCTGGTCGAGGGCGGCACGCTCGGAGGCTGGCTCAAGCAGCAGAGGCGCGGCTGGCGCGAGGTGCTGGAGAAGTTCCTGGCCGCCGGTGAGGGGCTGCTGGCCGCTCATCGCGCCCAGCTCATCCACCGCGACTTCAAGCCCGACAACGTGCTGCTCGACCGCGAGGGTCGAGCCAAGGTCACCGACTTCGGCCTGGCCCGCCCTCTGGGAGAGGGGCCTTCTGTCGAGTCGCTGCCCCCGGTCGAGTCGCCGGTGCCCGCGGCGCCGTGGGAGACCCGCGCCGGGACGCTGCTGGGGACGCCGGCCTACATGGCTCCCGAGCAGCTGGTCGGGACCGGCGCCGACGAGCTGTCGGATCAGTTCGGCTTCGCGGTCGCGCTCTGGGAGGCGCTGTTCGGCGCGCGCCCGTACAAGGTGTCGGCGCTCTCCGCCGACGCGGTCTGGACCTTCGTCGAGCCGGCCGGCGACGAGAAGGTGCCGCCCTACCTCAAGCGCGCCCTCCGGCGTGCGCTGTCGATCGCCCCGGCGGATCGCTTCCGCTCGATGCGCGAGCTGCTCGATGCGCTCTCATCGGATCCAGGCCGGGCGCTGCGGCGCAAGCTGTCCTGGGCGGTGGGAGTTCCGGCTCTCCTTGCGCTGACGGCGGGACCGGTCTGGTGGACGGCTACCCGCGGAGCCCGCGCCTGCCAGGACGCCGGAGAAATCTCAGGCTCCGCCTGGGGATCGGCCCGGTCGGAGGCCGTCCGCTCAGCGTTCTTCGCCACGCAGCGCGCCGACGCTCCCGCGGCCTGGGAGTTGGCCCGCCGCGGGCTCGATGAGTACTGGCGCGGCTGGTCGGCGATGCGCGCCGAGGCCTGTGTGGCGACCCGGGTGAAGGGCGTGCAGTCGGATGAGCTGCTGGGGCTGCGGATGGCCTGCCTGGAGCGGCGGCGCGCCGAGGCCGGGGCGCTGATCGACCTCTTTGCCCACGCCGATCGCGAGGTCGTGGGCCGGGCGGTGGAGGCGGTCCACGCGCTGACTCCGCTGGCGAGCTGTGCCGACGCCGAGGCGCTCTTGGCCCGGGTGCGGCCGCCCGAGGACGCGTCGGTGCGGGCCAAGGTCGACGCGCTGCGCAGGCAGCTGGGCGAGGTGAAGGCGCTGCTCGACACCGACAAGCTGCGCGAGGGGCTGGCCAAGGCCAGGGTTGCGGTCGAGACAGCGAAGGCGCTGGGCTACCGGCCAGCGCTGGCCGATGCCGACTACCTGCTGGGGAAGATCGAGGAACGGTTGGGCGAGCTGGCGGCGTCGGAGGCTGCGCTGCTGGAGTCGATCGCCGAGGCCGAGGCGGGCCGGCACGACGAGGCGGTCGCCCAGGCGGCGACGCACCTGGTGCTGGTGCTCGGGGCGCGGCAGGCGCGGTTCGCCGAGGCGCACGCCTGGGGCAAGCTGGCCGAGGCGGCGGTGGCGCGGGTCGGCGGCGAGCGCGAGCTGCAGGCGAGGTTGCTGCAGGCACGCGGGATGGTGCTCTACGCCGAGGGCAAGCTGCCGGCGGCGGTGGAGCAGCATCGCCAGGCGCTGGCGCTGCGGGAGAAGGCGACGAACGACCCGCTCTCGCTGGCCGAGGCGCTCAACGACCTGGGCGCCTCGCTGCGCGCCGACGGCAAGCCGGAGGAAGCGCTGGCGGCGTTCCAGCGGGCGCTGGCGCTGCTGATTCCGGTCCTGGGGGCGGAGAACGACCGGGTGGCCTCCGCGCGCAACGGCATCGGCAACGTCCTGCTCTCGGCCGGGCGATTCGACGAAGCGCTGCCGGTCTACCAGCAGGCGCTGGCCATCTTCGAGAAGCTGCTCGGGCCGACGCACTTCAAGACCCTGACCACCGTCAACAATGTCGGCGTGGTCTTCGCCGAGCAGGAGCGCTTCGCGCAGGCGCTGCCGTACTTCGAGCGGGTGCTGGAGGCGCGGCTGGGCACCCTCGGCGCCGCCAGTCCCAAGGTCGCCGATGCCCACAGCAACCTGGGGATGCTGTTGCTCGAGCTGGGGCGGCTCGACGAGGCGCAGGGGCATTTCGAGAAGGCCCGCGAGATTCTCCAAGGTCAGCCGCTCGATCACTTCAGCCAGGCCGAGTCCCTCATCGGATTCGCCAGGGTTCACCTTGCCCGAGGGGCGCCGGGCAAGGCGCTGCCTCTGCTGGAGAAGGCGCTGGCGCTGTGCCAGGGCAAGGAGGGGTTCCGCTTCGACTACACCCGGGGCCGAGTGCAGTTTGCGATGGCCCAGGCGCTGTGGGAGAACCCGGCCTCGCGCGCGCGGTCGGTCGAGCTGGCGGCCCAGGCGCGCGAAGCGCTCACGGCCCTGGGGCGCTCCAGGTTCAAGAGAGATCTCGGCCTGGTGGAGAGCTGGCTGGCGGCCCATCCGCTGGCGAAGGCCGGCAAGTAGCCCTTGGCGAGGGCGAAGGAGAGTCGGACCGTGCGCACCATCTTCCTGGTCATCGCAGTGGCCTCGCTCGGCGCCTGCCGCCCGGCGCTGCCCGACGGCGTCAGCTGCACGCGAACCCTATCGGCCGCCGATGACCAGGCGCTGGTCGATGCCCTGGCCAAGGCTCGTAGCGGGGAGTGTGTGCTCGCCGAGGCCGGCACCTACCGCCGCCCGCTCACTGTCACGGACGGTGTCGCGCTGGTGGCTGGCGTCGGCAGCCGGGTGGTCGTCGAGGGCGTTCCGGCGGATCAGGCGGCAATAACCCTGTTTGGCTCGGCGCGGCTGGTCGGCATCGCCGTCCACGCCCCCGCCGGCGTCGGAGTGCTGATCGAGAAAGGCCCGGCCCGGCTAGACAACGTGGCGGTCGACGGCGCCGGGACCGTGGCGCTGGTCGCCTGGTGCGAGGAGGACTGCCGCCCGGAGCTGCTGTCCGAGCTCCACGACGTCGAGCTGACCGGCAGCCAGGTTGGGCTGTGGGTGAGGGGCGCCCGGGCCAAACTCCTCGGCGGCCGCATCGCCAACAACGTCCACGGGGCGAGCTTCTCCTCCGGCTACGGAGTCTGCGCCAGCCACGGCGGCTCGCTGGAGATGGAGGGAACCGTCGTCGAAGCCAACCAGGAGCTGGGGGTGCTGGTGGACGGCGACCTGGGCACCAGCGCCACCTTGAAGCAGGTGCAGGTGCGGGGCAACGGGGGGCGCGGGCTGTGGCTGCAGGGCCTGCAAGGGACCAGCGCCGCGCCCAAGGCGCAGCTCGACGGCTGCGTGATCGAGGGCAACCGGCTGGTGGGCCTCGGCGCCAAGGCGTCGCGGGGGATCGCCATCCGCGGCGGGCGCATCGCCTCGACCGCGGTCGAGCAGGTGAAGACCGGGCTGGGAGAGACAGCCAGCGTCGGCGATGGCATCGGGCTGTTCGAGGGGACTGGGGCGGTGCTCGTCGACGGCGTCGTCCTCGAGCTCAACGAGCGCAGCCAGGCGCTGGTGGATCAGGCGGGCGCCGGGATCGTCGTCCAGGGCGGAGCGGTGACCGCCAGCCCGGGGCAGATGGGTGTCGTGGTCCAGCGCTCCACCGAGGCGGTGCAGGCCTCCGGGATCACCACACCGGCGCCGGGATCCGAATTGGCCTTCAGTGCACCGGTGCTGACACTGCCCGCGCGCTGACAGTCGCATTTCTCTCTCTGCCGCAAGCGCTGCTATCGTCGCCACACCTCCACCTCTCCACGGGGAACCCCATGCTTCGAACTCTCGCCTTCGCGCTGCTGTTGCCCGCCCTTGCTGCCGCCCAGGCTCCGGGGAGGATCGGCTACCAAGGCCGCTTGCTGAAGGGCGACGGCAATCCCGAAGCCGGCACCCTCTCGATCACGTTCTCGGTATTCGCCCAGTCGAGCGGTTCGCAACCGGCGCTCTGGACCGAGACCCAGACCGTCGCGCTGACCGACGGCTACTACGCGGTGGTCCTGGGAGATCAGGCTGCCTTCACCCCGAACGTCTTCGACGGGGGCGAGCGCTTCCTCGAGCTGTCGATCGGCGGCGCCGCGCTCAGCCCGCGCCAGAGGATCGACTCGGTCCCCTACGCCCTGACCTGCACCAACCTCAGCGGCGGCACCATCGACGCCAGCTCGATCAGCGTCGGCGGGGTGAGCGTCATCGACTCCAGCGGCAAGCTCACCTCCAACGCCTTCGCCCTCGGCTCCGGGCTCTCCTATTCCTCGGGAACGCTGTCGCTGGTCAGCGGCTGCAGCCCGGGGCAGGTGCTGCAGGCGAGCGCCAGCGGCTGGGTCTGCGCCGCGAACGGCAGCGTGATGTCGGTGACCGCCGCGGCGCCGCTCAACAGCAGCGGCGGGGCCAACCCCAACCTCTCCATCCCCAAGGCCGGCGCCGCCGACGACGGCTACCTGGCCAAGGCCGACTGGGCCGCCTTCAACGCCAAGCGCAGCACCGGCGGCCGCAACCTCATCGACTGGGTCTCCGATGCCGCCCGCTGGCAGCCCGGCGCGGGCACCACCGCCACCGTGGCCGTCGACACCACCGATTCGATCGAGGGCGATTCCTCTTTCACCTTCACCGTGCAGGTCGGCGGCACCGGCGGCGGGCTCACCTACGGCGACTACATCCCGGTGGAGCCGGGCCGGCGCTACCGCGGCCGCATCTCGGCCAAGATGCCCTCGAGCGGGACCGGGACCTTCTCCGCCGGCTTCGTCGCCTACTCTGCCAGCAAGCAGTTGCTGGTGAACGGGACCAGCGGACCGTTCCTGGCGGCGCGCGTCACGCTCACCTCCGCCTGGCAGACGTTCACCGGCGCGGTCCATGGCGAGGGGACCGCGCAGAACGCCTTCCCGGTGGGGACCCGCTTCATCCGCCCCTTCGTGACCGTCCAGTCCGGCGGCTTCGGCTACACCACGGTCGACGGCTTCGCCATCTTCGAGGACGACGGCCCGGCCTACCGGCCCAACTGCCTGACCCTGCTGCAGGACGACCCCAAGCTGGGCAGCGGCGTGTACACCATCGATCCGCTCGGCGACAGCCATCCGATCAACGTCTGGTGCGACATGACCACCGACGGCGGCGGCTGGACGCTGACGATGTCCGCCGACAATGCGGTCGCCGGCGATAGCACGCGCTGGTCGGGCGGGCTGCCGATCTGGCACACCGCGCACGCCGACGCGATCACGGTGACCCCGACGGCCACCGGCAAGTCGGCGGCCTATTCGACCGTGCATGGCACGCAGATCCTCTTCAAGACGCACAGCGAGGCCGCCGGCCGATGGGCGTCGTTCTCCATGCCCGGCTCCCTCACCATGCTCGACCTGGTGGGCACCCAGAACATCTCGACGCTGCCCCTTAACGGCTACCTGGCGACCCTCACCAAGAAGGCCGTCGGGAGCGCCGCGGTCGCCTGCTGGAACCTCGACTGGCGGGTCACCTGGAGGAACTTCTATAGCGCGGATGCCACTCCCGATTCGGCCATCTTCGCCCCGGCCGGCACCGAGTCGGGGCGGCCGTGCGGCGGCAATGCGAACTACGCGACGGGGATCGGCGCGCGCACCGACAGCGGAGCTGGGTTCTACTTCGGCTATGGAGGCACCTTCGAAGGGTATGGCCCGGAGGGCGGAGGCAACGTTGCCGTGACCGGCGGCTACATCGCCATCTACGTGCGGTAGCCGGCGCGCCGACCCGCTCGGACGGATGATCTCCTCGGGCCCTGCCGGGCGCTCAGGTCGAGCGCCTCGCGGGGCCCGCGAATACTGGAGGCCGCCCACCCATTCGCGACGGACGATTCGCCTGGAATGCTCGTTACTCTCGCGCGAACGCCCACTCTGGGCTCGGGAGGACGCGCGATGCAGAAGATCATTCCGTTTCTCTGGTTCGACGGCCGCGCCGAAGAGGCGATGAAGTTCTACACGGCGGTCTTCAAGCGCTCGAAGAGGGGAGCGGTCTCGCGCTACGGCGAAGGCGGGCCGATGCCAGCGGGCACGGTAATGACCGCCTCGTTCAACCTCGAGGGCCTGGACTTCGTCGGCCTCAACGGCGGGCCCGAGTACAAGTTCACGCCAGCGATCTCGTTCCAGATCGCCTGCAAGGACCAGCGCGAGGTGGACTACTTCTGGGAGAAGCTCTCCTCGGGCGGCGGGGAGAAGGGCCCGTGCGGCTGGCTGACCGACAAGTTCGGCGTCTCGTGGCAGGTGGTGCCCACCGCGCTGCCCAAGCTGATGGGCGACAAGGATCCGGAGAAGGCGCAGCGGGTCTTCGAGGCGATGCTGCAGATGAAGAAGATCGACATCGCCAAGCTCGAGCGGGCGCACGGCGGAAAGACGAAGGCCAGCGCGCCGCGGCGCGCCGGGGGCGCCAGCAGTCCACGCCCTCGCGATCGTTGAGGTCGCACCTGCCGGCGACAGCCGGTCCCTCCGCTATACTCGCGGCTCAGTGGAGCCGACTGCACAGCCTGCCGTTCCGCCACCGCAGGGCGAGGTGGCGCTCGTCTTCACCGACGTCCAGGGGTCGACCTCGCTCTGGGAGCGATATCCGGGCCCGATGCGGCAGGCGCTCGCGCTCCACAACTCCCTGCTGCGCGAGCTGCTGGCGCGATGGCAAGGCTACGAGGTCAAGACCGAGGGCGACGCCTTCATGGTCGCCTTCGACTCGCCGCTGCGCGCGCTGCGGTGGTGCCTGTCGGTCCAGGAGGCGCTGCTCGACCTCGACTGGCCCGCTGAGCTGCTGAGCCACCCCGACGCCCAGCCGGAGCTCGACGCCGGCCGTCCGCTGGCGCGCGGGCTGCGGGTGCGCATGGGCCTGCACTGGGGACGCCCGGAGGTCTGCCAGCCCGA
This sequence comes from Myxococcales bacterium, assembly GCA_037442205.1. Classification (GTDB taxonomy): domain Bacteria; phylum Myxococcota; class Myxococcia; order Myxococcales; family UBA5297; genus JBBIQS01. The sequence continues at coordinate 43,637 of JBBIQS010000015.1, read as the reverse complement.
CCCCGTCACCGGCCGCATGGACTACTTCGGACCGGCGGTGAACCGCGCCGCCCGAATCGCCGCCGCGGCGCACGGCGGGCAGATCCTGGCAGGCGCTCGCGCCTGGGCGGCGGTCGAGTCCTCGCTGGGCGGGCTCGACGCCCCCGTCCACGCTGACCTCGGGCTGCACCGGCTCAAGGGGCTGGAGTCGGTCGAGCGGCTCTTCCAGGTGCTCCCTCGGACCCTGGCCCGGCGCTCCTTCCCGCCCCCGCGCACCCTGGACCCGCGCAAGACCAATCTGCCCGCCAATCCGGACCGCTTCGTGGGGCGCAGCCGGGACCTGCTGCAGCTCGAGCGCTCGGTTCAGTCCTCTGCCCTGGTGACCGTCGTCGGGCCGGGCGGGATTGGCAAGACCCGGCTGGCGACGCGCTTCGCCGCCAAGCACCTCGACGAGTTCGCCGAGGGCGGGGTCTGGTGGTGCGACCTGGCCGCGGCGAGGGACCTCGAGGATCTTTGCCGCTCGCTCGCGGCGGCGCTCTCGGTTCCGCTCTCGATCGGGAGCGCCGGCGCCGCTGGAGTCGAGCAGCTCGGCCACGCGCTTGCGGCCCGCGGAAGGACGCTGGTCCTGTTCGACAACTTCGAGCAGCTCGTTCCGCTGGCGGCGGAGACGCTGGGGCGCTGGCTCGCGCTGGCCCCCAAGGCGTGCCTGCTGGTGACCTCGCGCGAGCGGCTGCGGCTCTCCGCCGAGCTGGTGCAGGAGATCGAGCCGATGGAGCTTCCCGCCGCCGGAGGCCCGGCGGCAGGTTCCGAGTCGGTGCAGCTCCTGCTGTTGAGGGGGCGGGCCGGGCGCCCCCAGTGGCAGCCGACGCTGGCGGATGAGGAGCAGCTCGGCGAGATCGCCCGGCGCCTGGACGGGCTTCCGCTGGCGCTCGAGCTGGCCGCAGCGCGGCTGCGGGTGATGGGGCCGGCCCAACTGCTGGCGCGGCTGGAGCGCAGGTTCGAGGTGCTCACCGGCGGCAGCCGCGAGCGCGCCGCGCGCCAGGCGACGCTGCGGGCGGCGATCGACTGGTCCTGGGACGGGCTGGCCAGCTGGGAGCAGCAAGCTCTGGCGCAGTGCTCGATCTTCCGCGGCGGCTTCTCTCTGGAGTCGGCGGAGGCGGTGATCGTGCTGCCGGCGCCTGGGGCGCCGGCGGTGCTCGACGTGGTGCAGAGCCTGTGCGACAAGTCGCTCCTGCGCCAGCAGGAGCCGACCCGGGCGACCGGGGAGCTGCGCCTGGGGATGCTCGAGAGCATCCGCGACTATGCCTGGGAGCGGCTCGTCGCCGGAGGAACGCTCGAGGAGACAGCGCAGCGGCACGAGGCGCACTTCCTGAGCCTCGCCGAGCCGTGGGCGGATCAATTCGAGAGGCGCGGTGCGCTCGAGCTCCTCAGGCGACTGACCCTGGAGCAGGAGAACCTCACCGCAGTCTTCGAGCGCCTGCGTGCCCGCGCGATGAGCTCGCGCAGCGCTGCCGAGCGCGCCGCACGTGCCCTGTTGGCGCTGGATCCCGCGCTGGCGACCCGTGGCCCATTCACTTGTCACCTGAGCTGGCTCGAAGAGGTCCACTCGGCGCTGGTGGAGACGGAGGCGGACGGGGCGCTGGCGGCGGCGATCCGCGAGCGGCGAGGACGGGCCCATCGCGCTCGCGGTCATCTCGCCGAGAGCGCCGAGGACTACCAGCGAGTGCTCGACTGGGCCCGCGCCGCCGGGGAGAGCGCCGCCGAAGGGTGGGCGCTGCTGGTCCTCGGAGCGCTGGAGGAGGCCCGCGGGAGGCCAGGGACGGCTCTGGATGGCTACCGCGCGGCCCTGCCGCTGGTTAGGTCCGGCGGCAATCGCCGTCACGAGGGAGTCGCGCTCAACAACTTGGGCGATGCGCTGCGGATCGCAGGGCGGCTCGACGAGGGGCGTCGAGAGCTCGAGGCGGCCCTGGAAGTGTTCCGGGAGATCGGCGACACGCGCGCCGAGGGGCTGACCCTGGCGAACCTGGGGCTCGCGGATCAGGAGGACGGGCGCGCGTCGCAGGCTCGAGGTCGTTTCGGAAAATCCATCGAGCTGCTGGGCGAGGTGGGCGACCGGCGTCTGCTGGGAATCGTCCTGGGTGATCTCTCTCTTCTCGATCACGAAGCCGGGGCGCTGGGTGCGGCACGGACCTCGCTCGAACAGAGCCTGCGCCACCTGGGAGAGGTTGGCGACCGTCGCCACGAAGGGATCGCCCGGGCCCGCCTGGCCGCGCTCCAGGCGCAGCAGGACGAGGTCGAGGCGGCGCGCGCGAGTCTCTCCGCTGCCCGCAGAATCCTCTCCGAGGTCGGCGACGAGCCCAGGCTGGCGGCGCTCGAGATCTACGGCGCCCTCATCGACCTCGCGCACGGCCGCCCAGAGCAAGCGCGCCAAGTCTTGCGAAGGGCCCTGGAAATGCCGGCGCTCGAGCGCTCCGACGAGCAACGCCTGGCGCTGCGCCTGCTCGAGCGCGCGATGGCGGCGCGAGGTCTGACCTGACGGACGGCCCTGCCTTCGTGGGGTGGCCGCGCTCGCCCCATGATGTCGCGGCCGAATCTTCTCACCCGAGGCAGGAGCTTGCCGATGAAGCGAATCTGGGTCTGGCTGGTCGTGCCCGGCAGCGACCCGTGCGACCGCGCCTCGAGCGCGCCGTAGCGGCTCCACTCTTCTTCACCAAGAGAGAACCGGTTCATGGCCGCTGACTTCTCAGTCGAACGCTTCTACGACGACCTCGCGCGCAGCTGGGACGCGACGAGGCCCGAGTACACGGTGCGGATCTTCGAGCGAATCGCCGCCCATCTCGGCGAAAGCTGCTCGTCAGCGCTCGACTTCGGCTGCGGGACCGGTCTGCTGTGCCAGTACCTGACGACGCTGCGCCCACGGTTGCTCGTTCACGGCATCGACCTGTCGAGCCAGATGATCGAGCGGGCGAAGGGCAACTGCCCGGGGGGCACCTTCCATCTCGGCGACCTCTCCGCCGGGCGCTTGGCGGCTTTCGACGCAGTGGTCTCCAAGGACGTCTTCAACCATGTCCAGGACTTGGCCGCGAAGCTCGCGGCGATCGACGGGTGCCTGAATCCGGGAGGAGTCTTCGTCGTTGCGAATAGGGAGCGCGCCGGCGGCGTGAAGAAAGGCATCCTCGACGGCTTGGCGACGCTCGGCTACTCGGTTCTCGCAGAGGAACACGCCTTCACGCCGAGTTCCTCGGAGATCGACGTCTTTCTGCGATCGCTCACCGGTTTCGCCGACAGGCATCGGGCAATCATCAGGCAACGGCTCGAGGCGCCCGCGGCCTACTACATCCTCGTCGGGACCAAGCCCAGGCGCTGAGCTCACCTGGCTGTGGGGCGGAGCAGCAGAGAAGCTCGGGGCGCTCGCCTTAATCGCGAGCGCGACACCGCCCGCCAGCAGGTGGCTGAATGGTGCCCTCCGGCAACTGCTTCCGTCTGGAGCCGGTGATCAAGCTCCAGCGGGTCAAGGCCGACCGCAAGGACGTCGCCTTCTAGCCCAGCTCCAGGCTGCCGATATCCCGCCGTCCCGAGTCCTCGCGACTCCGGGCGGCGGTTTGGCTTAAGGGCGGCAGCGCGCGAGGCACCTGGCGATACCCACTACTTGCAGTCGAGCGAGAGCTTCTTCACGGTGACGCTCTTGAGCTCCATGAAGGACCAGCTCGCTTCCACCCGGAAGATCCCGGTGCAGGCCTTGGGGCCGGAACCACCGACGGCCGATTCATCGGTCTTGATCTCCAACGAAAAGCTCTGGGTCTGATTCTTCGGAGTCTGCTCGACCCGGTCGAAGATGCGAATGGACTGGATGGTGCCGTGAAGATCCTTCCAGATGCCTCCATCGTTCCCAAGGGCCTTCGCGAGGACGGTGGCGTCTCCAGTGAACGGATTCATTGCGTAGCCTCCTGAGGGAGCGATGCAGAGGGCAGCCAACAGCAAGAGAAGCAGGTGGAGTTTCTTCATGGTCGTTGCTCGGGCTCGGGAATACTTCGCGTTCGCCCCGTCGGCCATTAGAGAGGATCTCGGCCACAGGCCGCTGTGACGGCTGTTACGGCGCACGCGGCCTGGGAATGGCGGCGTCGGGCAGCGGCATCGCTGAGGCATCGAGGTCCTTGCCGTTGTTGGCGTAGCGGACCTGGCTGCGCAGGCGGTTGACGTCGAAGCCGTCGGTGAGCACGCAGGCGCCGATCGGGTTGTCGGTCACCTCGCCGTCGCTGAGATCGGCGACGCCGCCCTCGCCCAGCTCGATGCCGCACTGGGCGTGCCCGGCCAACCTGAACCGGGCGATGGCCACCGCAGCATTGCCCGCCGAAACCACCCCCGAGCCGCCGGCGTTCGGGCAGCTCCCCCGAGCGATGCAATCGCTCAAGACGGTCCGGGTGACCGTGACGTCCTCGAGGGCGAGCCCGGTGCCGGCGCCGTAGGCGAAGACGCCGACGTCGCGGCTGCCGGAGACCGAGAGCCCGCGCGCGGTGAGCCTGGCGCCCGACTGCACGTGGAGCCCGCGGCCCCACATCCCGTCGCTCTGCTGGCTGGCGGTGTCGCGGATGGACAGGTCGGCGGCGTCCAAGATGGTGCCGGAGTCGGAGACGACCAGGCCCACGTTGCGGTTGCGCAGCAATGCCACCCGGGACAGCTGCGCTCGTGCCCCGGCCAGCGCTGCAATCCCCGTTCCCTGCTCGCCGGTGCTCGCCGCGCCAGCGGTGTCTCGGATCACGGCGTCGGTGAGCGTGACGCGGCTGCCGCCGTCGTAGATCGCCAGTCCGCTGAAATGGTTCGCCGCAACGATGAAGCGGGTGGCCTGAAGCATCGATTGGATTTCGACGACCACTCCGTCGCCGGTGTCGCCCTCGGCGGTCGAGGGCTGGGTGCCGCGGACGATGCAGTCCTCCAGCGTGGCGCTGGCACTGCCGCTCAGGAAGAGGCCGATCTCGTGGTTGTCCTCGAGCACCACCCGACTCAGCCGGGCGCTGCCGCCGGTGATCACCGACACTCCGCGGCCCATCCTGAGATCCGACAGGCGCACCTGGGTGCCGCGGATCACCGAATCGGTCAGCTCGAGGCGGCTGCCGGCGCCGGAGACGTTGGCTCCGTTCTCCAGGTTCGACTCAATCGCGGCGCGCGCGAGCGTGATCTTGCCGCCGAATTCGCAGTCGAGGCCGCGGCCGAAGTTGTTGCTGCCGGGCTTGGGCTGGGTCCGGCGGACGGCGACGTTGGTGCCGGTGATCTCGGCGCGGTTGCCGGCGATCGCGCCGATTCCGGTCGCCCCGTCGATGGCCACGCTGTCCAGGCGCAGCGAGTTGCCGGAGGAGTTGGCGAAGATGCCCGCGCGCGCTCCCGAGACACGCAGGTTCTTGACCGTCCCGCCTTGGCCGGCGGCGTTGATGACTCCGGAGATCGCCAGGCTGCTGCTGGTGATCAGGGTCTCGGCGATGCAGGCGCCCCACAAGGTCACTCCGGCGCGCAGCTGCACCACCTCGTCGAACGTTCCCTTGCTCACCGCGATCACGGTGCCGGCGGAGGCAGCGGTCATCGCCTCGGCGATGGTGGCGAAGGGTGCCGAGCGCGTCCCGCTGGCCCCGACCGGCGCCCCGGCGCGAACGTAGAGCACGCCGCTCGAAGGCAGGCCGTCGGCCCAGTCGCCGGAGGGGCAGGGTGTGCCGAGCGGGGTGCAGCCCGGATCGCCGGGCAGCCAGGCTGAGTCGATGCCGCAGTCCTGGATCGTCGCCGGCCAGGGATCGCAGGTGGTGGGGCCGTCGGCGGCGGGGACTTCGCGCCAGCCGGCGGGGCAGGGAGTGAGCACGGGGACTGCGACCGGGGTCGGGCCGGTGAAGCCGGCGTCGGCGCCGGCATCGGCGTCGCCGGAGGGCTGGCTGGAGCAGGCGGAGGCCAGAAGCAGGAGAGAGAGCAGGGACGCGGCGGCAGGGCGAAGGGGGGAGGGGACGCGCGGGCTCACGGGGGACTCCTCTGCTCAAGGGCGTCCAGAGTAGCGGCAAGGTTGCTCGCGCTCCAACCGCGAGGGCGGATGGTCGCTCGCCGTCAAGCCAAAGAAAACCCTCCACCTCCCGAGTGTTTACGGGGAGCGCCCGGGCCGGTGACCGGTTATCATTCGGCGCGGGCCGGGCGAGCGTCCGCCAGGTCTCGAGAAGCAGCCAGGGAGAGAAGGCGAAATCCTGCTCGGCAGACCGGGCGGCGTTCTCAATCCTGGCCCAGTAGCCGCGGGAGAACACACTCGATGCAGCACGCCGTTGCCCTCCTGGAGCAGATCAAGGCCCTCAAGGCCATCGCCGCCTCGATGCAGGAGGGGCGGATCCACACCCAGCTGATCCCGGAGATCGACAAGATCCTGGCCCTGCCCGACGACGTCAGCGCCGCCACCGTCGGCGAGCGCGAGGCCATCGCCCGCCAGGTGCGCGAGTACGAGCAGACCTTCGACTCGCTCGGCTACTCCCTGCTCGACCAGCTGATGCCGGCCACCGGCGTCTCCAACGTCTTCCGCATCGTCCAGGCCGCCGACGACTTCAAGGTCGACCTCAAGCGCCGCGTCGGCCGCCCGGTCGAGCTGGACGGCAAGCCGCAGGCCTTCGAGAGCCACCACCTCGAGGCCCTCTCCCGCTACAGCCTCTCCATCGGCACCCCGCCGGTCACCGACGCCATGCGCGAGCTGGTGGCCCGGGTGGTCTTCGGCAAGGACTGCAAGGCCCTCTACGGCTACCTCGAGACCCTCTCCGCCGACCCGGCGGCGCTGGCCATGCTCCTCGACCTGTTCGGCGAGCTGGTCGACTCGAGCCTGCACTACAACACCGCCGCCGAGGAGAAGTCCTTCCTGGCCGAGGCCGGCGAGTTCGTCAACTTCGAGGGCGCCAGCCTCTTCAACCGGGTGGTGGTCACCGAGAGCCCGGACCGGGTGATCGACCTGATCGCCAACCACGTCTTCGACAAGTTCGGCCCCGCCGGCTCGACCCCGGTGCGGCTGGTGGCCGGGGTGGACAAGCTCGACGACGAGCTGTTGGCCCGCATGCGCGCCGAGCCGAACCAGGTCTTCGTGGCCCGCGTCACCCGTATCCCGCACGGCGTCTTCTCGCCCGACCCCGGCGCCGCCAGCCAGTGGCGCGGCGTGCTCGGGCGGCTGCTGCTCATCGACTGCTCGCGCAAGGCCCGCCTCTCCAACACCACCGTCGTCTACACCCTCTTCCCGCACGTCGCCCGCACCCTGCGCAACGTGCAGACCAGCTTCTCCGGGCGGCCGGCCAACACCCAGCTCTTGCTGCGCCGCATCCTCGAGCGCTTCCCGGCCCCGCTGCTCGACAGCCTCGCCGCGTCGCTGGAGCAGGGCGCGGATCTGCTCGAGGCCCAGGGGGTGCTCACCGCCAGCATCGACGCCATCCGTGCCCAGGAGTGGCGTCGCAACGACCTGTTCGACTACCTCACCCTGCGCAAGATGCAGCGGATGGTGCGCTTCCTGGCGCGGCTGGCCCACGCCGACGATGCCGCCCGCAAGGTGCTGAGCGACGAGCTCGAGCAGAGGGTGGCCGCCCGCTGGATGAAGTACTTCTACGGCGGCCTCGACCCGGCCCAGTACAAGGTGGCGGTGGTCCCCGGCGGCGGTCGGGGGGCGCTGACCCTGGTCGGCGAGTACCACCGCGAGGCGGTCCGCGAGGCGGTGGAGCGCTTCCAGATCGAGAAGCTGCCGGCCTGCCGAGCCCGGCTGCACGAGCTCAAGCGCGAGCTCGGCATTCCCGGCGAGAGCTCGGACGAGATCCAGGCGGCCATCAAGCAGTCGCAGCTGTTGTCGCTCGCCCCGTCGCAGTGGAACGCCAGCAAGCTCGACGTCAGCCGCTCCGACTACCTGGCCCGCACGCTGCTCTACCGGGCCGCCGAAGCCGCCAGCAAATTCACCAAGCGCGCCGAGCAGCGTCTCGACAAGGCGGCCTTCGGCAACCTGACCGGCGGCGCCGCGGCCATGCTCAAGGACACCATGGGCAAGGCCGGCCTGTCGGCGCTGCACGGCCACCTCGAGGAGCGCGTCGGCGGGCCGCTGTCGAAGATGGACCGCAAGGTCCGCCAGCTGATCGCCCCGGTGCAGGACGCGGTGCGCTCGGCGCAGCGGCGCATGGACGACCTCAAGGGCGAGATGGACCCGACCGCGGTCGGCGAGGTCGAGGCCCTGCTCAAGGTCATCGAGCGCGGCGCCTTCTACCCCACGCTGCTGCTACCGCAGATGTCGTGGAGCTACCAGGACGTGTTCCCGGAGAAGTACTTCCCGGCGGCCAGCACCATCCGAGTGCCGCTCAACGGGGACAAGGAGATGGATCCGCTGGCGCTGCTGACGCGCCTCGAGGAGCTGCGCTACTCGCTGCGCCGGTTCCCGGAGATCTTCGAGCTGTGGTGCCGCAGCATGCTGCTGGTGGTCAACACGCCCCACAATCCGACCGGCGTCGCCTACCGCCGCGAGACCACCCTCAAGCTGCTGCAGATCGCCAGCGCCTACGGCATCACCGTCTGCGACGACAATGCCTACCACAAGCTGGTCACCAAGGATCACAAGGCGCGCGAGGGCGATCGCTCGATCGCCCAGCTCTACGAGCAGCACCGCGACCAGTTCAGCCGGCCGGTGCGGCTGATCACCGTCGGGGCCACCACCAAGGGCCTGCAGGGCTCGGGCGACCGGACCGGCCTGGTCCACTCCAACGTCGCCGAGGCGGTGGAGATGGTGCGCAAGCGCGCCTCGGCCCCGCACCTGATGTCGCTCTACCTCACCGAGCTCAAGCTCGAGAGCGGCCAGGCGGTGAAGCGCTACACCAAGGCCCTGGAGAAGATCGCCGGCGAGCTGGTCGATCCGACCAAGACCCAGCCGGCCTGGGCCAGCCTCAAGGAGCTCTTGCAGGAGTCCCTGGCCCACGCCAGCGGCCAGGACTTCCCGGTGGCGGTCTTCGAGACCCTGCTCGCGGGCTACGAGGAGCTGCTGCGCCTCGAGGCCCGCGGGGCCAGCGTCAAGCACCTCTCCGAGGCGCTCAGCGGCCTGGTCAGGGAGCTCAAGCAGCTGCGCCTGGAGGTGCGGCTGCGCGGAGACGTGCAGAAGCGCATCGACGCCCTGATCGCCGCCCACGGCAAGGCGATGGGCGACGCCGAGCTGATCGAGCCCAACGGCGCCTTCTACGCCTGCCTGCGGCTCACCGCCGAGGGCGACGAGCGCGGGGTCCACGAGTTTTTGCGGGCCATCGCCCGCTACCGCAAGGTCGACGTCACCTACGCCGGCCAGGGCTACGTGCGCGTGTCGCTGGGCGGGCGCCTGCTCGGCGATGCCAAGGGCTACGCCCGCTTCCAGAACGCGCTCGAGGTCTACCTCGGGCTGCTCAAGCGCTACTGGGCCGAGTACGAAAAGCTGGGGCGCGATCCCTCGCGGCTGCCGGGACTGTTCGGCGCCGGCAAGGACGAGCTCTCGAGCCTGCTCGCCGATCTCTCGCCGCTCCTGGCCCAGGAGCCCAAGCGCAAGGCCGCCCTGGGCACTCCGGTGCGCCCCAGCGAGCGGGGCATCGTCTATTGCATCGAAGAGGGCAAGTCGGTCGCCGACAAGGTCTTCGTCGAGTGGCGCCCCTGCGAGACGGTGGACGAGCTGCTCCACGCCCGCACCTTCCGCGTCCTCTACCGGCGGCTGCTGCGCAAGGTCTGCCGGCGCCATCCGGAGCTGATGGACCTGACCTTCGCCGAGGTCGAGAACCAGTACGGGCCGCTGGCCTGCCTGGCCGCCTACCACGATCGCCAGCTGATCGATCCGGTCTTCCGCCAGCTGCTGGCCGACCTCTACGCCGAGTGGCACAGCGCCTCGATCACCAAGGTGCTCACCGCCCGCTTCGAGCAGGGCAGCCAGAACGAGAAGGTCGCCGCGCTCAACGGCCTGCACCGGCGCACCAACGACCTGATCAACGAGCTGATGCACGCCTTCGAGATCCCCGACGCCAAGGTCAAGGCCACCACCACCTTCGAGATCGGCTACGAGGCGCTCGACGGGGTGCGCGCCCACGCCGGGCTGCCCGGCTACCTGCGCCGGCTGATCGAGGGCAGCACCTTCTCCGGGGTCACCGCCGCCCTCGACCCCGCTCCCAGCTTCGTCACCGGCGCCGCCAAGCGCGTCAGCGACTATCGCTACGGCTTCACCCGCCGCGAGGGTGAGGCCGGCGTCGCCGGAGCGGTCAAGCCCGACCTGGCCTTCTTCCAGCGCCGGCTGGCCCGCTTTGCCCAGACCGCCGACCTCTCGTCCTACGTCTGCAAGGCGGTCCCGGTCGGCCCCTTCAAGATGCTGGTGGTGATCCACAAGTCCTGCCTGCACCTGATCAGCGACGAGATGCGGCTCTTCCCGCAGATCCCCGAGATGCAGCTGCGCGAGAGGGTGGACGCCGCCGACTGGGACGCGGTGCTGCTGTTCGGCATCCCGGCCAAGGGCATGGGGGAGAGCTACAAGACCGGCTACGTCCTCGACCAGAAGGCCGACGGCCGGCTCTTGCCCACCGCCTGGGTCGCCCGCGAGGACGACACCGACTACGTCGGCTTCTTCAAGAAGTCGCTGCTCACGCTGCACAACGAGCTGGTCAAGGCGATGGGCGGCATGCCCGTGCACGGGGCGATGATCACCATCACCTTCAAGAACGGCCTGCGCAAGACGCTGGTCTTCTCCGCCGACTCCGGCACCGGCAAGAGCGAGACCATCACCGCGATGATGGACCAGCTGGCTTCGGGCGAGGCGGTGGCCGCCGAGGTCAAGAGGGTGGACATCCTGGCCGGCGACATGCTGTCGCTGTGGCGCGGCGAGGACGAGCAGGTCTACGCCTTCGGCACCGAGCAGGGCGACTTCCTGCGGCTCAACGACATCACCGAGAGCTGGAAGGCACGCTTCGGCGACCTGTTGAAGCGCGGCAGCTACTCCAACCTCGACCACCCCAAGAACCCGCGGGTGACCATCCCCGGCATCTGCGACCCGCGCAAGTTCCTCTCCCCGACCCGCGTCAACGGGTTCTTCTACATCAACAACTACGAGGGCGTGAAAGCCTCGGCGGTGGAGCTGTCCGACGACCCCCACCACGTGCTCAAGAACACGCTGGTGCGCGGGCTGCGCAAGAACAAGGGGACCTCCGGCGACCAGCCGTCGCTGCGCGCCGGCCTGGAGTTCGCCGGCAAGACCGCTCTGGTGGTCCGCTTCCGCCACAGCCTCGACGAGCTGCTCGACTGGCAGGACCGCAAGCTCGATGGCGAGGCGCAGACCTGCCTGTGCTACCGCGACGGCGCCCAGGACGTCTTCACCGCCCGGGAGATGGTGGCGGCGGCCTTCACCGGCGAGAGCTTCGACAAGAAGGGCCGGAGGCTGACCGTCGAGGCGGTCGAGTACGACGTGCTGCAGAACCTCTACTGGCTGCGCTGCGGCCAGGAGCGGGTGGCGCTGTCGCGGGCGGTCTACGACCAGATCTACCAGCCGCTGGTGGCCACCTTCTGCGGCAACCCCTTCGTCGAGCCCGACGGGATGGACAAGGTGCTGGAGGTCTTCGCCGACACGATGCGGCTGGCCAAGGTCCACACCGGGGTGATCAAGACCCAGCTGGCGCGCGAGGGCTACGAGTTCTCCGGCCCGGGCCGGGCGGCCAAGGACATCATTGGCTTCCTGCTCGAGGACGAGGAGGTCAGCGCCCGCTTCCAGCGCAACAAGGACAAGGTGCACCAGGCGATGGCCCGCACCTTCGGCGGAGTGCTGGAGCTCGGCGCCAACCTGCCGGTGGAGCTGGAGGGCTACAACCTGCTGCTGCTCGAGGCCCACGAGAGCACCCACGTCGCCTTCCGCGACCTGGCCGCCCGCCAGTTTGCCCTGTCCACGCCCTACTACCGCTTCGACCCCCACGCCACCGGGGCCAGCCGCCCCTTCGCCCCGGCGATCGCGGTGCCGGAGATGGTGGCGGCCATCGCCGACATCTGCGCCAACCCCGACCACGGCTTCGACCTGTCGGGCTTCACCGTCGAGCTCGGCGACTACGAGCGCATCCGCTACTGGAACACCCGCGAGGAGCTGGTCTACCAGGTGCTGCTGGTCAACGAGGTCATCTCCATCGGCTCGTCGGAGGGCGAAGTGCAGCGCTTCCCCTCCGAGGTGCGCAAGGCCGACTACCTCGCCAGCCAGATCCTCGCCGCCCGCCAGCCGGAGCTGGGGACCTTCGTCCCCAAGTTCCGCGTCGTCGCCGCCCCCTGAGCCGGGGCGGGTCTGTTGACTAGCGGACGGTGTGCGCCTGTGCACGGGTGGCGCGCCTCGCCGCGGCGCCGCTGACCGGGCACTGTGAAGGTCGTCACGGTGCGCCGAAAGTTCTGCGGAGCCTCCCTCGGGGCGAGCTGGCCCGGGGCCGGGCGGGGGCCGCTCAATGGCAGATGGCTGGCTGTCGCGAGGTGGCGTTCGAGCTCGGGGCTTCCGAGCGACCACGGCCTGGGGGCTGGCGCTCGCCGGGATGCTGGCCATCTCGGTCGCGCCGGCTGCCGTCTGCGGCCCCGCCGGTTGGGCTCTGGGCGTCGTTGCTTGCGTGAGCGCCGGCGGCCAGCTCTCAGGCGCGGCCGGGCTCCGCGGCCAGGGCTTGCCCTGGAGCGGCCGCCTGCCTTCGCTCGTTTTGGGGCTCGCTTGGCGCCTGCGCGAGTCGGCGTCACCGCGGGTCGGATTTCCGCTGTCCCCGGGGCGCAGCTTCGCGCTGGCGTTCCAGTCCCGGGGAGGCGCCAGTGCAGCATCGGGCGACCTCCGCGACGAGCGCACGCGCGCGGACGCCCAGGCCGCCAACCTGGCCGTCGCCGTGGAGGCGATCCAGGAGCGCATGGAGCGCGCGCTCGTCGGCTTGGGAGGAGCGACGCTGCTGTTGGTGGCGGCGGTCGGCGCCCTGGTGCTTCGCGGGGGCCGATCTCCCGCCGGGCGTTCTGCCGGGGAGCGGCCGCCGATCCCGGCGCCTCCGGGCGACGAGCTCTCCGAGTTGTCGCAGGCGCTTGGGCGCGTGCTCCAGGCGCTCCGCACGCGCGAGGCCTGCCTGGAGGCCTTGCAGGCGCTGTCGGTGCAGGTCGCCTGTCACGAAGCCGAGCCGCTGTGCGATCGGGCCCTGGGAGCCGTCGCCGAGCGCCTGGGAGCGAAATCCGGCTCGATCTACCTGCTGGCCGAGGGCGGCCGCGGCCTCTTGCGCCGCGCCAGCCTCGCCTCGCAGCAGGGAGCGCCGTCGGCCCGGGAGGAGGCGGTCGCCGACGAGGCGGTGCGCGAGCGGGCCAGCCTGATCCGCTCGCTGGCCGCCGAGCCTCCGGTCCCCGTCCCCGCCGAGCAGGTCGATCCCCAGGCGGTGCTGGCGATTCCGCTGATCGCCGCCGAGGAGCCGCTGGGGGTGCTGGTGCTGGGCGGAATGGGCGGACTCGACGCCGGCGCGGTCAGCTTCGCCGAGGCGGCCGCGGCGCTGCTGGCGGTTGGCCTGGACGCCGCCCTCGGCCGGGCCCGTGCGCGCGAGCTGTCCCGGCAACTGGAGAGCCAGGGCGAGGCGCTGCGGGCGCAGGGCCAGGAGCTGGCCGCCGGCAGCGAGCAACTGCGACGCGCCCACGAGGTTCAGAGGCTGGGCGAGGCCCAGAACAACCGGCTGCTGTCGTTGCTCGCCCGCGAGCTGAAAGGCCTGCTGGCGCCGGCCCGCGACGGCGTGGAGGCCCTGGCCCGCGCGCTGCCGACCGGCGAGCAGGCGCCTTCCGCGTTGGAGTCGGTGGCTCGGCAGCTGGCGCAGCTGGCGCGCCTGGCCGACGATCTGCTCGACCTGGCGCGCATCATCCAGGGACAGGAGCGGCTGCTGCGCGCCCGGCACGACGTGGGGCATCTGCTGCGCGAGGCCGCAGAGTTCTGCCGGCCGATCTTCGACCGCCAGCAGCTGGCACTCGAGCTGCGCCTGCCGCCGCAGCCCTGTCTGGCGCAGGTCGATCCCGAGCGGTTGCGGCGGATGGCCACCGGCCTGCTGCTCAATGCCGCCCGCAACACCCAGCGCGGGGGCTGGGTGGCGATGTCGCTGGCAGAGCGTCGGGAGTCGGGCTCGCTGGTGCTGCGGGTGAGCGACACCGGGACTGGGATGGCGCCCTCGGTGATGGCCGCGCCCTTCCAGCCCTTCGCCCAGGCCGACGGCGCGCAGGCCAGCGACGGGCTCGGGCTGACCCTGGCGGTGGTCAAGGGGCTGGTGGAGCTGCACGGGGGACGGATCAGCGCCGCCAGCCCCGGCCCCGGCCTGGGGTCGTCTTTCACCGTCGAGCTTCCGGTGGCCGCGCCCGAGCAGGCGGCCGAGGTGCCGGCGCCGGCCGGCCGGCGCCTGCTGATCATCGAGGACGATCGCCAGGTGGCCGAGAGCCTGCGCGATTCGCTGGAGCTGAGCGGTCACTCGATCCTGCTGGCCAGCAACGGCCTGGAGGGGCTGGAGGTGTTGCGCCACCAGGAGCTGGACGGGGTGCTGTGCGACATCGGGCTGCCGGGGATCGACGGCTACGAGGTGGCCAAGGCCGTTCGCGCCGATCGGCGGCTGCGCGATCTCTACCTGGTGGCGCTGACCGGCTACTCCAGCCCCGAGGATCAGCGCCGCGCCATCCGCGCCGGGTTTCACGCCTATATCGCCAAACCGCCGGGCATCGAGGAGATGCAGGAGTTGCTGAGCCACATCCCGACTCGCCGCACGGCCGAGCCCGACGAACAAGCGCTGGCCGGCGCCGAGCGCGGCTGACCCCAAGGTGACTCGCCGGCTGGCGGGGCGAGGCCGGCCGTTCGACGCCTACTACGTCGACTTCGATGGCAGCTGCTGCGACAAGTGCAACACCCTGGCGGAGGAGTCCAAGTCGGCCCACGTCACGTCGAACACGGTAGTGGCGCCGGCCTGGGTGACCGGGGCGACGGTCATGGGGACCAACCCGGCGCGCCTCTACCAGTGCTTCCCCTCGGGGGTCGAGGTCCAGATCGTGCCGTCGTTCATGGGATTGGCGGGGCCCAACGAGAGCTGGCGGCTGCGGCTGAAGGGCGCCGGTCTCGACTTCGACCAGACCGTCACCCAGGACCAGCTCAACAACGGCACGATCCTGGTCACCGTTCCTGGCACCGGGGATCTCGACTTCTGGCTGGTGCACGAGCCCCACCACGTCGAGTCCAACCATGTCGCGCTGAAGGCCGACGCCACCGGCCGCCTGGGTGGCGGTGGCTCGGGGGCCGACGCCGGGAGCTCATCGGGCGGGACCTCGAGCGAAGAGACCAGCGGATCGCAGGGTGGCTTCGGCTGCAACGCCGTCGGAGGCGGGGCCGCGCTGGCCGGGGTCGCGCTGCTCGCCCCGCCGGCGCTGCGTCGTCGGCGCAACCGAGGCTAGCCAGCGCTCGGCTCGCACCGGGCTCCGCGGAGGAACCGCGGAGCCTCACCCCGGAACATCTACTCCGATCGTCCGAGCGGACCGCTTTGCGGCTATCGGGGATCGACCACCCGCCCCAGGAATGCCAGCTGCCCGGTGGTGCGCTCGCGGATGGCGAACAGGAAGGGGCGGTCGATGGCCACGGTCAGCGCCGGGGGCGGCAGGCCGCTGCCGGCGATGATCACCGCGGTGGCGGCGGCGGCCTCGGTGCCCTGCTCGTCGAGAGCGACGAAGGTCTGGTGGATCACGTCGCCGATGTAGAGCTCGTGGGTTTCGGCGATGCCGGTCAGGTCGGCGCTGATCAAGTCGAAGGCGTCGCGCATCCCCAGCGCGACCAGCGGGGTCTTCAGGCGCTGCTTGGACTCGAACTTGAACTTGGGCAGCGACAGGGTCACCTCGCGCGGCTCGAGCGAGGCCTCGATGGCCGCCAGCTTGCCGGAGTCAAAGGAGGCCTCGAAGCTCGAGAAGGTTCCGGCGGTGGGGGCGACCACCAGCATCGAGTAGCTGCTGTTCCGGTAGCCGATCTCGACTGCCTGGTAGTCCGGCCCGGAGAAGCCGGAGGCGCTCAGGGTCTGGTGCATGGTGGCCACCTGGACGCTCTGGCCGTCGGGCAGTTGGAAGGGAGCGGGGGCGGTGCGCTGGGGGTCGAACTGCGAGTCCCAGGTGCCCTTGAAGTAGACGGCGTTGGTCAGCACCAGCCGGGTGGCCTGGTCAACCATGCCCGGGGAGAGCAGGTCCTTGATCCGGTCCTCGGTGCGCCGGGCGACCCAGTCGTTGATCGCCAGCCGCGCCGGCTCGGGGGCGTTGAGGAAGTCGACCAGGAACAGCCCGGCGCCGTAGTTGACTGCCAGGGTGTCGAGGTAGCTCTGCCGGAACGGGTAGTCGCGCTGGGTCCAGGCGGAGTTGGCGGTCTGGAAGCGGAAGCGCTGGGAGTCGGGGCTGTCGGCCTGGCTGCGGTCGCGCAGCATCTCCTGGTCCAGGGCGTTGAAGGCGTCGTGGAGGCCGGCCTGGGGAAGCGGGAAGTGCAGCGCCGCCGCGATCTGCGACTCGGTGCTGCCGCGGGCCCCGGCCCAGGCCATCGCCAGCGCGGTGGAGATTGAGTACGGCGAGGTCATCAGGTTGCCGGGCTGGGCCTTGAGCTGCTGGTGCATGGCCAGCGCGAAGGCGTTGTTCCCCTCGACCAGCGCGGCGACCTGCGCCGGGTCGGCGCTCGGGTTGGTGGAACGGGCCAGCGAGGACTTGGCCTCGGTGATCGGAGCGTCGGCCTGCTCGGTCGGGGGTGTGAGGGGATGGCAGCCGAAGCTGGCGGCGGCGAGGAGGGCGGCGGCGAGGAGGGCGGCGGCGAGGAGTCGGAGGGCTCTCATGGTCGGGTCCGAGGGAAGAGGAGGTAGGTCGGCGAGTCCATCTCGCCGCGGGCGCTGCCCAGAGCAGCCGATGTGCCAGCTTCAAACAGTGCCGGATTTCGGCAGCTTGCGGGGCATCGGCCGCCACAGGTGCCACGGTCTTCCGCATTCCCGCCTCGGAATTCCGAGGGCCAGACACGGCGAGGCCAGAAAAGCGAGAGCGCTCCCCCGGGGCCAGCCCGGAGGAGCGCTCTCGTCGCTGCAGGACTATCGCTCAGCGATGGCTACGAGCACTGCCCGTTCTTGCAGGTCTGCGGGCTGATGCACTGGGTGTCGCTGGTGCAGCCGACCACGCAGCCGCCGCCGCGGCAGATCTTGCCCGCTCCGCACTGGCTGTCGGCGGTGCACCCGGGGGCGCACTGGCCGGACTGGCAGATGTTGCCCGGGCCGCACTGGCCGTCGGAGATGCAGCCCTTCTGGCACTGGCCGCCGGCGCAGATGTTGCCGGTGGGGCACTGGCCGTCGCTGATGCAGCCGGTCTTGCAGCCGCCGCTGACGCAGATCTGGCCGGTCTGGCACTGGCTGTCGGCGATGCACCCCGGGGTGCAGGCGCCGGTGCGGCACACCTGGCCCGAGGGGCACTGGCTGTCGGCCACGCAGCCGGGGGTGCAGCCGCCGCTGAGGCAGATCTGGCCCGAGGGGCACTGGCTGTCGGCGGCGCAGCCCACCACGCAGGCCCCGTCGCGGCAGACCTTGCCCGCGCCGCACTGGGTGTCGGAGGTGCAGGAGGCCAGGCAGCGGCCGGCCTTGCAGATGTTGCCGGCGCCGCAGGCGGCGTCGCTGGCGCAGCCGGCCACGCAGCCGCCCTGCTCGCAGATCAGGCCGCCGGAGCACTGGGTGTCGATCTGGCAGGCGGTGCGGCAGTGGCCCGACTGGCAGATGTAGTCGGCGCTTCCGCACTCGGCGGCGGTGGTGCAAGGGGCGTTGCACAGGCCGACCTGGCAGTACTGGCCGACCAGGCAGTCCCCGTCGAGCTTGCAGTTGCGGTGGCAGATCCCAGCCACGCACACCTGGTTGGCGCCGCAGCTGGCGTCGGTGGTGCAAGCGGCCTTGCAGGTCCCCGATTGGCAGATCTGACCGTGGCCGCAGGCCGCGTCGCTGGTGCAGGGGCTGATGCAGTGGCTCGACTGGCAGACCTTGCCGGACGGGCACTGGGCGTCGGCGGTGCAGGCCGGGCGGCAGAAGTTGCTCTCGCAGACCAGTCCGGCGGCGCAGTCCTTGTCCAGGTGGCACTCGGCGCGGCAGACGCCCTGGTCGCAGTTCTGGCCCACGGCGCAGTCGAGCTGGCCGGTGCACGGGGCGCTTGCCGGGCGGGTGCAGAGGTGGTCCTTGCAGACCGAGCTCTGCGGGCAGTCGCGGTCGGCGCCGCACAGCCTGCCGCAGGCGCCGTTGACGCAGTCCTCGCCCGCCTTGCACTCCGCGGCCGAGGTGCAGCTGGTGCTGATCACCTGGCAGCTGCTGTTCAGGCAGCGCTCGCCGGCGGGGCAGTCCAGGTCGAGCTGGCAGCCGGCGGTGCAGGCGCCGGCCACGCACTGGGATCCCTTGGGGCACTGGCTGCTGGTGTCGCAGCGGAAGGGCAGGCACTTGCCGGAGGAGCAGACCTCGGCCGGCGAGCACTCGGTGCCGCTGGCGCAGGTGGTGGGGGCCGGGCCGGCGACGCACACCCCGCTGTAGGTGCAGTGCATGCCGGAGGGGCAGTCGGGGTGGTCGAAGCAGTACTTGGGATTGGGATTGGGGGTGCCGCCGGTGCGCGGCGGGGCGTCGCAGCCGTAGAAGTCGTCATAACAGTCGCGGCTGTCGCGAATACAGATACATCCCGGCAGCACGACCATCCCGGCCAGGATCAGGAGCGCAAGCTGCTTCATGGTGATGCCTCCGACGAAGTTCCGCGATGGCCGGCCAGCTGAGCAATGGCTGTGCCACGCGAATGAAGCGGGGTCTTGCCGCGCAAGGCTGCGAGATCCCAGGCGATAATCCGGCGCGCCTCGATGGAGGAATTCAGGACGTTCAAGCGGCGCGACAGACCTGTCAGTTTTTCTTTCGACCCTTCCAGCTCCGGCTGCCTCCATCAGTTGCCGATGCCGTCCAAGGCGATCACCGGCGCGATTGGCGAGGCTGGCGGGGGAATGGCCCGGTGAAGATCCGCGCGTCCCCGGGGCCGGCCGGGGCCCGCGCGGCGATGCCGACCGATTCGGCGTCGCTCATCAGTTGCCGGACCGCGCCGCGCCGATCCCGCCGGCAAAAAGGAAGGCGCCGGGCCCCCGCATTCGCGGAGCGCCCGGCGCCCAAAAAACATCCGCTCGCTCCCCGGGGCCGGCCGAGGAGCGAGCGGCGGGTGCCGACCAATTCGGCACCCTCCCAGCGTTGGCTTCGAGCGGGGCAGCGGCCTACCTCGTCCGCCTCGAAGCCGCGGTCTTTGAGCCCTTTGGTTTGCCGTTGGCTCGCGACCGCGTGACGAGCCCTGGTAGAGCAACGGCAATGCCAGCCGGCGGCCGCGATAGGTCTCCCAGTGATTGCGGCAGGTTGCGCTGTCTTCGCGGGGCCCGGCCGATCCCGGGGACTGGCGCGGCAACGGTGAAGGCACGACAGAGGTGTCAGAGATTCGCGATCTGGCGATGGGAGAGCGATGCCGGCTGGAACGGCCGGCGCGGCACGGCTAATCTGACGCCCTCGACCGGAGGGAGCCGATGGCCTCGCTTCGCTTTGTCGTGCTGGTGTGGCTGGCAGCGGTGGGGGCGGCCTGCTCCCACGAAGTCGGGAAGGCAGATGCGGGCGCCGTCGCGATGGACGCGGGCCCAGCGACCAACGACGCCGGCACCGAGCCCTGCGCTGAAGTCCGCCTGAGCAACTCAGGCCGGGACAATTTCCGGGCTCTGCTGAGCTGCCTGCGCGCCAGCGAGCCGCCGCTGGCGACCAAGAAGGAGGCGATCGGCACCTATGTCTCCTCGGTGCAGGACCAGGGCGGCTTCCCGATGGCCGACGGCGACCAGCGGACCTTCGTCTTGTTGGCCGGAGATCCTTGGGATTCGCGCTCGCTGGCCAGCGCCCGGGTCACCGGCTCCTACGCGCAGTGGGGGCAGGGCGACAGCTTGGCGGCGGAGGCGGCGGGCTTCTTCCACGCCACCGTGACGCTGACCGCCGCCGACCGCGCCGGGGCCGCCTACAAGCTGGTGCTCCAGGACAGCTCGGGGAACACCACCTGGATCGCCGACCCGCTGGCGCGCCGTTTCGGCTACGACGCAAACGGCGAGTTTTCGCTGATCGAGGGCAAGCCGGAGAGCTCGCACCTGGAGCGGATGAACCCGGTGCACGCCACGCAGCTGGGCAACGACCGCGAGGTGGACGTCTACCTGCCTGCCGGGTACGTCGGCGGGGCCGAGCGCTATCCGGTGCTCTACATGCACGACGGGCAGAACCTCTTCGATCCGCAGGCGATGTGGGGAGGTTGGCACGCCGGCGAGATCGCCGATGCCGAGATCACGGCCGGACGCGCGGCGCCGTTCATCATCGTGGCGCCCTACAACACCCCGGGGCGGATGGATGAGTACACCCATGTCCAGGACGACATGCCGGGCTCGATGACCGGCGGCAAGGGCGCCCAGTACGCCGACTTCCTGCTCACCGATCTGAAGCCCAAGGTCGACTCGCGGTACCGGACCTTGCCCGACCGCGATCACACCGGCGTGCTGGGCTCGAGCCTGGGAGGGCTGATCTCCTTCTACCTGGGGCTCGAGCACCCGGAGGTCTTCCGCTTCGTCGGCGGGATGTCGTCGACCTTCGACTGGGGCGTCAAGACCAACCAGGGGCTGGTGGCGCAGTACGCGGCGACCGCCGACCTCGGCAGCCGCAACCAGGTCTTCTACCTCGACAGCGGCGGCGGACCGCCGGCCAGCGGCACCTGCGCCGGCTACACGCTCGAAAGCGACTCGGACAACTACTGCGGCACCGTGGCGATGAAGGACGCGCTGGTCGCCAAGGGCATCAACCGCTTCCCCGACGATCCGAGCGCCGACCACCTGACGCCCGCCGACGCCGACATCCTGCACTGGTGGGAGCCGAATGCCCCGCACGACGAGGCGGCCTGGAAGGTGAGGCTGTTCCGCGCCTATCGGCTGTTCTTTCGCAAGTAGCTATTCGCCCAGCACCGAGCGGATGGTCTCGCGCATCGAGCACTTGGGCTCCCAGCCCCAGTCGCGCCGGGCGCGCGAGCCGTCGACCACGCACAAGTAGCGCAGGAAGTCGATCTCGCCGGCGGGGAAGCTGGTCAGCTTGTAGGAGTAGAGCCCGCGCAGCAGCCGCTCGGCGATGAAGTGCGGCACCGGCACCGGGACTCGCTGGAGCTCCTTGAGCGCCGCCTTCAACGGGATCTCGCCCGGTCCGATGATGTTGTAGACGCCGCGCACTCCGGGTTTGAGCGCCAGCTGGATCGCCCGGGCCACATCGTCGGCGTGGATGAGCTGGATCATCGGATCGAAGCCAGCCAGCACCCAAGGGTTCTTGAGGCGCAGGTAGTTCGAAGGCGCGTTGTGGATGGTCGGCCCGACGATCTGCACCGGCCGCAGGATGACCGTCTCGATCTGCGGGAACTTGTAGAAGAACGACTGCGCGAACATGTCGACCTCGATCAGGTCGCGCACGTCGGAGAAGCGGCTGGCGCCCATCAGCGGGGCGTCCTCGGTGAGGAAGTTGGAGTTGTCGGGCGAGGGGCCGTAGATGGTGGCGCTGGAGAGGACCACCACTTTGTTGATGCCGTAGCGGGCGCAGTACTCGAGCACGTTGTTGGTGCCGACCACGTTGAAGGTGTGGTGGTCCTCGGCGCTCATGCGCGGGTCGTGCATGATCCCCAGGTGGCAGAGCGCCTTGATCTTCTCCCGGCGGAAGACGTCCTCGACCTTCTTCTTGCGGATGTCGACCTGATGGTGCTCGACGTCCTTGGGGATGTTGGGCAGCGGCCGGCGATCGATGCCGATGATCCGCTCGTCGCGGTGCAGGTGCTTGGTGAGCACTCGGCCGAGGTTGCCCGAGATGCCGGTGATGGCGACCGCTTCGCTCATGGCCGACGCATTACAGGAGCCGGGCGAGGGCAAGTCAAACGGTTCGATCAGCCAGCGGGTGAGCGTGCGTGCGCCGGGCAGTCCGCAGTCGCGTGGTCGAAAAGGTCCGCCAACCGCCCTTTTTCGACCACGATTCGCGCGCGGGACGGGCGGGCCTGAATGAAAGGCCTGCCCGGCCGTCCCAGGCTCCGCGACGGGACTTCTGTTCCCTCGAGTTGCGGGCCGGCGGGCCGGCCGGTACCCTCGCGGCTCGATGGAGACCACACCATGACGCGACGACTGGGCCTGCTGGCGATTCTTTGGATGGCGTTCTCGGCGATGGGCTGCGCGCTGCAGAAGCCGACGCTGCAGCTCAAGAGCGTCTCCCTCAAGGACGCCGATCTCGAAGGGACCACGCTCGACGTGGTCTACACCCTCACCAACCCCAACCCGATCGGCCTGCAGCTGGCGAGCGCGGACTGCAACCTGCAGGTCGAGGGGCATCCGGTGGTCTCGGGCACGCCGTCGGCGGGGCTGGCGATTCCTCCCGCCGGCAGCGCCGAGCTGACCTTCCCGGCGCGGGTGCACTTCAAGGAGATTGCCCCGGTGCTGGAGGTCTTCTTCACCAAGGAGACCGCGAGCTACCGGGCCAGCGGCCAGGTGGGAGTGGCCACGCCGCTCGGGCCCCTCCAAGTTCCCTTCGCCTACGACGGCTCGTTCCCGGTCCCCAAGCTGCCGACCGTCACTCTAGAGAAGCCGGTGGTCGAGGCGATGACCTTGTCCGGGGCGCGGGTGGTGTTCCCGATCAAGGTCACCAACCGCAACGGCTTCCCGCTGCCGGTGAGCGGGCTCAACGGCCTGGTCACCATCGCCGGGGCCAACGTCGGCTCGGCCAGCGCCTCGGTTGCCAACGCCCTCGGGCCGCACGAGACCCGGACCTTGCACGTGCCGCTGGAAGTCAGCTTCATGCAGGCCGGATTCGCGGTCGCCAACATGATCCGCGGCGGCGACGGCCCGGTGACGCTCAAGGGAGCGCTGCATGCCGGCAGCTTCAACCTTCCGATCGACTTCGCGACCAATCTGCGCTGACCCAGCGAGGGGCGGCCTCCGGTCAGCCCGAGCGGAGGCCGAGCCGGTCGCGAGGCCGCAGTCGAGGGACGCGAGTCCTTAGAACAGCTCCATCTGCTTGGGCGGCTCGAGCGGCTGGGCGTCGATGCCGCGATCGCGCAGGCAGGCCGCCAGCTCTTTTGCGAAGCCGTGCACGGTCAGCACCTTCTTGGCCCCGGTCTGCTGGGCGTAGGTCGCCAGCCCCTCGAAGTCGGCGTGGTCGGACAGCGGGAAGGCCTCGTCGACTCCGAAGCGGTACTTGGCCCCGGAGTCCAAAGCCCAGCCGCTGAGCATCGCGGTGCGCCGGCGCCCCAGGTGCTCCAGCGCCCGCGACTGGGCGAGGTTGGGCGGGAAGAACAGCACCTCGCCCGGGCGCACCTCACCGTCGAAGCGCCGGTGCGGCAGCGGCTTGCCCAGCTGCTCGTAGACCTCGCACACCTGCGAGATCGAGGAGTGGGCGCACAGCGCGAAGCCGCCGTCGAGCAGCGCCTTCATCGCCTCCTGGCTCTTGCCCAGCGAGTAGGCCAGGAACACCGGCACCACCCGCTCGTCGAGGGCGGCCCGGGCCCACTGGCGCATGGCCTCGTAGGTCTCCTCCCGCGGCGGGAAGCGGTAGCGCGGGTGGCCGAAGGTCGACTCCATCACCAGCACGTCGCAGAAGGCGATCTCCGCCGGCTCGGCCATCAGCGAGGGCACTGGGTTGAAATCGCCGGTGTAGCCCAGCCGCTTGCCGTCGGGACGGGTGACCACGATCTGCGCCGAGCCCAGCACGTGTCCCGCCGGGACCAGCTCCAGCGCCAGATTCCCCAGGTTGAACGAGTGCTTGTAGGGCGCCGGCAGGGCGTTCTGCACCGGCCCCAGCCGCTGGGCCAGCAGCTTGAGGGTGGCGGCGGTGGCCACGGTCTGGCGGTGGCGGGCGATGTGGTCGCTGTGGGCGTGGGAGACGAAGCCCAGCTCGGCCGGGCGCTGGGCGTCGAGGAACAGCGGGGTGTTGCGCACCCGCATCGCGCCCGCGGCCAGCTCGATCTCGTGGGGGACGGCCATGCCGATGTCTAACCGAGGTTTCCGTCGCTCGCCGGAGGAGCCGCCGCCACGGCGCGCCGGCCCTCGAGCCTGGGCCAGAGCTCGGCCACCAGGATCCCGGCCACGATCAGCCCTCCGCCGAGCAGCGTCTCCTTGACCAGCGGGTCGTGGACGATGAGGTAGGAGAAGACGGCGGCGACGATCGGCTCGAGCGAGAAGATCAGGGCGGCGCGCACCGCGCTGGTGCGAGCCTGGGCCCACATCTGCAGGTAGATGAAGATCGCCGAGGCGAAGACGCCGGTGAAGAGCAGGGTCCCCACCAGCATGCGGGTCGGATGGAACTGGACCTCTTCGAACGGCAGCAGCGCCGTCGACAGGAGCGCCACCACCGCCAGCTGGGCGGTGACCGCGGCCATCGGCTTGACGCGCGGGGAGAACCGCTCGGTGAACAGGATGTGGAAAGCGTAGCTGACGGTGGAGAGCAGGGTCAGCCCGTCGCCGAGAAGGCTGCCGCCGGCATCGCCGCGCAGGGCCGGGGCGCTCATCAGGAACAGGCCGCAGCCGGCCAGCCCGGCGCCGAGCCAGGACGCGGCGTGGGCGCGGGCGCGGAAGGCCAGCGCCCCGACGATGGGCACCAGCACCACGCACAGCCCGCTGACGAAGCCGGAGCGGGTGGCCGAGGTGTAGCGCAGCCCGAAGGTCTGCAGCGCGAAGCCCAGGAACAGCAGCAGCCCCAGCAGCCCGCCCAGCTTGAGCGAGGTGCGGTCGCGCAGCGAGGAGCGGGCCAGCAGCGCGGCGGCGGCGGTGCCGATGGCGAAGCGGACCGCCAGGAACGCCGCCGGCGAGGCGTCGGCGAGCGCGTCCTTGACGATGGCGAAGGTGGTGCCCCAGCCCAGGGTGGCGCCCAGCAGGACGAGGTCGGCGCTGACGCGATCTGGAGTAGGGCGGGAGGCCATGGCGGCGGTTGCTCGGGCGGAGGATAGCGGGGCTGAGGCGCAGGTCAATCTCCGCCCAAAAACTACCGGCGCCGGACCCGGGAGAGGGTGCGCCAGGCCGGCAGCGCCAGCCGGCGCAGCGCGGGAGAGTGCGGCGAGGCCAGGGCGATCAGGCGGGCGAGCAGTCGCTCGGAAGGCGAATCGAGATCGCGCAGCCGGCCGCCGACCCGGCGCAGCGCCACGGCGCGGGCGAGGATGGCCGAGCAGGGAACCCAGCCGTCGGGCTGGGGATTGGCGTCGCCCTTGACCAGGACTCGCTCGCCGTCGAAGGCGAGGATCCGATGCAGGGCCAGGCCGCGTTCTCCCAGGTCGGCGACCACCAGATCGCCCAGGTGCAGGGAGTCGAAGGTGCGGACCACCGCCACCTCGTCGTTCTCGCGCAGGAACGGGCGCATCGAACCGCCCAGGCCGCAGAGGTGGACCGGGACGTCGGCGGGGCGGTTGCCGAGCAGGGACCAAAGCGCGCGGTCGAGCTTGAGGGGAGGAGGAGGCACGGAAGCTCAGCGGATCGGCAGCTCGTCCAGCAGCCTCCGGCAGGCCAGATCCTTGCGGAAGTGGAAGTTGAAGGCCGGGACCTGGCGGGCGATCTCGGCCAGCAGCGCGAACGACGGGCGCGGGGCGTCGACCTCGGAGATCACCGCCGACTGGGCCAGCTGGCGCAGCGCCTGATCGGCGGGCACCGGCTCCAGAAAATCCGACTGGCTCTTCACCGGAAAGAGCAGCGCCCCGAGCCGCCCGGACAGATTCGAAGGCTGGCGAGGCGAGGTCGAGCGCAGCGGCGTGCCGTAGCCGATCAGGCGCTCCGCGATCCGGCGCACCACGTTGAATTCGTCGGAGAGCATCGGCACATCGGCCATCAGCGTGGCCAGCGTCGACTTGCCGGCCCCTGACTGCCCCAGGGCCAGCAGTGTCCGCTCCTTGTAGAGCAGCCCGCTGCAGTGGAGCACCACTGCGTCCGATGCGGCGGCCTTGGCGGTCAACGCCAGGATCAGCGGCGACTCGAAGGCATCGCCCCCGCGCACGGTCCAGGTCGAGTCGCTCTCGACAGTCAGCGTGGGGAGCTCGCCGCCGGGCGCTCCGGCCCGCACCCTTTGGACCCGCTCGCCGGGCTGCGCAGGGATCTCGAACGCACCCGCGCAGCTTCCCGGCGGCACTGCCAGCCCCTCGAAGAGGAATCGCCAGCCGGCGATCGCCAGCAACTGGCCGGAGGGCGGAGCGGCGTCTAGCAGGGGTTGTTGCCGATCTTGGTGAGACACGAAGTGCCGCCGCAGTAGCAGATGCCGGGGCACTGGGCGTTCGAGGTGCAAGCGGTCATCGCCACGAACATCGGCGAGGTCCGCACCGTGGGCTTGGCGTAGGGCTTGCGGTCTTTTTTCATGGCGGTCTTCATGGGTAGTAGATGGTGATGGAACCGGCGCCGTTCTGATCGGCGACCGCGAAGTCGGGCTTCTTGTCTCCGTTGAAGTCGCCGGCGCAGATCACCGACGAGAGCGCTCCGGCGCGAACGATGGCATTCGCCGACGCCGGCAGCGGCGTGGAGGTGCCGTTGTTCAGGTAGAGCCAGAAGGTCGAAGCCTCGGCGTTGGTCGGGCTGGAGGCGTTGTTGCCCACCAGCAGGTCGGGCTTGCCGTCGCCGTCGAAGTCCCGGGAGGCCATGGTCGAGCCGAAGAACGAGCCCGGGAGGTGGACCAGGCTCTGCGCCGGGCTGCTGGCGAACCACTTGGAGGTGTTGGCCGGGTAGAAGTAGACGGCATTCTGGCTGGGGGCGGCCACCAGCAGGTCGGGTACCCCGTCGCCGGTGAAGTCGGTGCCCCCCAACGCCATCGCCCCGAACCCTTCCAGGCCCAGGGTCCCGGCGGTGGGCGGGGTCAGGGTCAGGTCCGCGGTCGAGACCGGGCTGGCCTTGGCCAGGGTGTTGGCGGCGTTGAACAGGTAGAGCCGGTTGCTGGTCGAGGCCGGGATGGTGAACTCGTGCTTGCCGTCGCCGTCGAGGTCCCCGAGGTCGGTGAACCCGTCCCGGGCGCCGAGGGCGTCGCCGGCGTTGGGAGCGGCAAAGATCATGTCCGCCGAGGCCGCCGAGATGTACTTGGTCGCCGGGGTGGTCGAGGAGTCGGTGGCGGTGCGGGCGGCTTGCCAGCCGGCGGTGCTCTTGCCGCGGAAGAGGAAGGCGTGCCCGTCGGCGCCGTCGTAGTTGGCCCCCACCAGCAGGTCCTTGTAGCCGTCGCCGTCGATGTCCCCGACCACGTTCAGCCAGAAGCCGAAGAACCCGCCGCTGTTCCTCCCGCGGATCTCGATGTAGCTCGCGGGATCGATCTGTCCTCCCGCGGTTCCGAAGAAGATCAGCACTCGCCCGAGCGAGGCGGTGCCCGAGGTGAACATCGGAGCGGCTACCACCAGGTCGTCGATCTTGTCGCCGTTGAGGTCGCCGACGGCGATGCCGTAGCCGAGGGCCTCGCCGGCGCCGGTTCCGGTGATGGTCTGCGCGGTGGCCGCCGGCCCGGCCGTCGCCCCGTAGTAGATGTGGACCGCGCCGTTGCCCTCCAGCGGAGCGGGGACCACAAGGTCGTCGGCGCCGTTCTTGTCCAGGTCGCCGGAGACCATGGCGAAGGCGTACATCGTGTTGCTCAGGGTGTTGCTGACCGTCTTCTGGTTCCAGTAGTTGCGCAGGGTCGCGGCGTTGGTGAAGTCGGAGACGTTGCCCACCTTGTCCACCGCCCGGACCCCGATGCCGTAGCAGTTGAGCGGGGGCAGAGGCCCGACGTCGAACGACACCTGCTGGCCTGCCGGCCCACCCGCGGGACCGGTCACCGCGGTGGCCTTGGTGTTGAAGGCGGGCAGGTCGAGGATCGGGCAGCCGGAGGTCGCCCCGGCCTGGGTGCTGGTCAGGTAGCGCACGTCGTAGCTGGAGGTGCTGCCGGTCACCCCGTCGTCGCCGGTGCCGGTGAAGCCCACCGTCACCAGCGCCCGCTGGGCGTCCTTGAGGGTCAGGTTGAGGGTCGGCGCCGCCGGCGGGATCACGTCCACCATCAGCGGGTAGCTGAGCGAGGTCTTGTTGCCGAAGCCGTCGTCGGCGGTGACCACCATCGTGCCCTGGGTGTTCTGGGCAAAGGCCAGCGCGAAGGGCGCGCCGAAGTTCTCCGGGGTCTTGGTGATGGCCACCGGGCCGCCCAGCAGATCGGTGGTGCCGATCTTGGCGGTGAGGATGCCGCCCAGCGCGTCGCTGACGGTGAAGCTGAAGGACGCGTCGCCGGTGGCGTTGCCGGCCACCGCGTCCTGCAGGTAGGTGGTGCCGTTGATCTTCGGGTTGCCGGCGGCCACCAGGTACAGGGTGGCGCCGTTGGCCGGCACCGCCGGGCTGGCGACGGTGAACGCCGGGGCGGTCAGCTTGACGCTCACATCGAAGGGCAGGCTCGCCGTCTGGTTGGCGGCGTCCACCATGTCGATGTGCACCGGCAGCGACCGAACCCCATCGGCGAAGGTGACGTTGCTGAAGGTGATGAACCCGGAGGCGTCTGCCGCCACCACCGCCCGGCTCACGCCGTTGACGAACAGCTCGGCGTTGCGGCCCATGCAGTCGGTGGTCTTGGCCACCAGGTTGACCTGCAGGCCGTTGCTCGGGTTCTTGTCCAGGTCGTCGGCGATGCCGTAGCGCGCCGGCAGCACCGCCGGCTGCACCAGCACCAGCTTGCAACCGACCGAGGCCACGGTGATCTGCACGCTCGCCGAGCCCTCGTTGCCGGCCAGGTCGCTGACCTTGGCGGTCAGGGTCTGCTGCCCGTTGCCCAGCAGGACCGAGAACTTGGCCTGCCCGGTGGCGTCCAGGGCCTTGGAGCCGACGCTGGCGCCGCCGGCGCTGGTGGTCACCGCCAGCACCTGGCCCACCTCCGCGCCGACCACCGCCAGATCCAGCGGCACCGAGTAGCCGGAGAACTGGGCGTTCGCCGCCGGCGAGTTGAAGGTCACCGTCGGCGGAATGGTGTCCACGGTGAAGCTGAAGCTCTTGGTGGAGACGTTGGCGGCGATGTCCTTGGCGGTGGCGGAGACGGTGTGCGCCCCCTGGGAGAGGTGGATCGCCAGCTGCGCCTCGCCGGCGACCACCGCGGCGGCCTGGGGCGCGCCGGAGTCGATGGCGATGTCGACGCTGGAGGCGTCGGAGGCGACGCGCACCGAGTTGTCGAGGATGTCCGGGGTGGTCAGGTCCTTGTCATCGCTGCGGTTGAGCATCGCCCGCGACGGGTAGGCGAACGCCAGCTGCGGCGCGATCCGCTTCACGGTCACCGTCAGGTGGGCCAGGTCGTTGGCGATGACCGGGCTGGCGGAGACGTTGGGATTGCCGTGGGCGGAGGTGACCTTGGCCAGCAGGGTGTGGACCCCGTCGGCCAGCGGGGTGGTCAGGGTCACGGCCCCGGCGGCCACGGGGTGGCTGGCGAGCATCGGCCCGGCGCCGTCGTTCTCGTAGATCGCGAGGATCTGCCCGTCGGCCCCGGTGACGGTCAGCTGCAGGGTGGCCGAGGCCGAGGCGGGCAGCTCGGTGGCGTTCAGGTAGTGATCGCCGTTGGAGTCCTCGAGGATCGAGAAGGCGGTGACCGACGGGGCCACCGAGTCGACCAGCAGGTCGACGGTGCCAGAAACGCCAGTGTTGTCAGCCGAGTCGCGGATGACCGCCGAGAGCTTCTGGGCGCCCTCGGCCAGGGTGACCTCGGTGAAGATGTTGTTGCCGGCCTGAGCGGCCTGGGGGCCGGCGGCGATGAAGCCGGTGCCCACCGGGCAAGCGGCAGCACCGGTGGCATGGGCGACCGTGCTGCAGATCCAGATGTTTCCGCCTTGGGCCGCGCTCGCTCCGACGATGGCCAGGGTCTGGATTCCCGGGGTCAGGTAGTCCACGTCGTTGACCAGATTGCGGGTGCCGGAGTCGGTGAACAGCGACAGGGTCGGCGCCTTGAGCATCACCGTGGCGGTGAAGTCGGCCTTGCCGTCGAGGCCCATCACGTCGGTCAACCGGATTTCGACCGGCAGATCCTTCTCGCCATCGGCGAAGGTGACGCTGGCGAACTTGATCTCCCCGGTGGTCGGGTCGGAGCTGGTGGAATCGGCCTTGAAGATGCCGTTGACGTAGAGCTTGGCCGGCTGGCCCTTGCACTCACCGGCGAGCTTGGTCGCCAAATCCTGGGTGGTGACGGCTAGATCCACCTGCAGTCCGTTGGCCGGGTTCTGGTCCAGATCGGCGCTGGCACCCCAGATCACCGTCGCGCTGGCCGGCGAAACCAGGGTCAGCGGGCAGGGAGTGGTGTCCATCTGCACCGTGGCCACCGCCGCCTTCGCCGGGTTCCCGGCCTTGTCGGCTACCTCGGCCCTGAGCTCCAGCGGCCCATCGCCCGGGGACTGCACCGCCGCGAAGGTCGCCTCGCCCGCCGAATCGACCTCGGCCGTAAACAGCTGCGCCATCGTGCCCGAGCTCAGCGTCACCGTCTGCCCGGCCTCGGCGTCGGTGGTCACCACCACCTGGAACGGACTCTTCCCCTCCCGGTCGCCGTCCTTCGGCGACTTGAAGGCGAGGGTCGGGGCCACCGTGTCCACCGTCAGCGTCACCGGCAGCGAGGCCAGCGCCTGCCCGTTGGCGTCGACGTGCTCGGCGCTCAGCAGCTCTCCCACGCCTTGAGGCAGCGTCGCCCGCAGCGTGGTCAGGTTGGCGGTCGGCATCGGCTCTTCGGCGATGATCACTCCTGGCGCCGCGGCACAGGCCGTCCCGGTCAAGCCTTCCGCCTTCAGGCACAGCCGCAGCTTCCCTCCGCTCAGGTTGGTGGTCTGCACCGCCACGTCGATCTGCAGCTCGGCCTGATTGGGATCGAGGTCTTTGCTGGCGTTGAGCGTCCCGTCGGCCGGCGCGGTGATGGCGATCGAAGCCGGCAGCGGGGTGGCGTCGGCCACCAGCGAGATGCTGGCCTCGCTCGAGTCCTTGCCGTTGCTCACCTTGGCGGTCAGCACGTGGCTGCCGGTCCCCAGGGTCACCGCGGCGAAGGTGGCGTTGCCGTCGGCGTCGAGGGTGGCGGTCAGCGGCGAGGCCGAGTCGGCGTCGAGCACCAGCGTCGCGCTCGAGTCGCTGCCCCATCCCCAGCTGTGGATCGAGACGCCGATCTGCAGGCCGTCGCGGTCGTTGGCCACGTCCTGCTTCATGGTCAGCGAGGCGCCGTCGGTGGGGGCGACGAAGGACACCCCGCGGTCGGGGGCGGAGTTGCCGCCGCAGTTGCAGCCGGAGGCGGCCAGGGCCAGTGCCAGCAACAACGCCAGTTTGCGAAGCATCGACGACTCCTCCCGCTCGCGGGCGCGGTCAGCGGTTGCCCGGCGCGGGGTTTGGACCGGCGGTGGCGCCGGTCTTCCAAGACAGGACCTTTCGGTCCACCAGCTGCTGCACAAACTCGGCGGTGTCGGCCAGGGCCGTCTCGAGCTCGACCTCGAACTCCTCGACCAGGCACTCCGCCAGCTGGCGTACGGTCCGGCTGCCGTCGGCCAGTTCCACGATGCGCTCCCCTACTTCGTTCGGCTGCTCAGATTCGTCAGTGAAATAGTGGAGTTGGTCGTCGGCAGTGGCGATCATCAGCCGCCCCCCGACCCTCTCCACGGCGGCCGCGCGGTGCCGCTCGGGTATCGACTCGTAGACAGATGCCATCGAACCGCTCATTCTCGCGGCGATCCTCTCTATCGTCAAACCACGGCCCCGGGCGGTCGGCCACGCCGGCGGCGCGTTGATCCCGGTGGCCCGAGCCCCGGCCGATCATTCAAGCGCGCGGTGGTCAGCCGCGTGGTAAATGCCTGGAACCAACGGGTTTTTCAAGGAGGCAGGCGATGGCGCGGGTCGGATTCGCGGGGCTGGGGATCATGGGCAGCCGGATGGCGGCCAATCTGCAGGCCAAGGGGTTGCTCGCTGGGGTCTACAACCGGGGCCAGCAGCCCGCCCGGCGCTTCGCCGAGCTTGGGGTTCCAAGCGCCGCCAGCCCCGCCGAGCTGGCGCGCGGCTGCGAGGTGGTGATGACCTGCCTGGCCGACCCCGCCGCGGTGCGCGAGGCCTGGCTGGGCCGGGAGGGGATCGTCTCGGCGCTGCGCCCCGGGATGCGCGGGGTCGACTTCTCCACCGTCGATCCCGGGCTCTCCCGCGAGCTGGAGGTGGCCTGCCGCGGCAAGGGCGCCGCCTTCCTCGAGTCGCCGGTCACCGGCTCGAAGCAGGGCGCCCAGGACGCGACCCTGCTGCTGATGACCGGCGGCGAGAAGGCCCTGCACGACGAGCTCGAGCCCTTGCTGCTCAACGTGGGCAAGAAGGCCATCTACGTCGGCCAGGTCGGCGCCGCCTCGTCGATGAAGCTGATCGGCAATACCATCATCGGCTTCATGCTCGAGGGGATGGCCGAGGGGCTGACGCTGGGCAAGAAGCTGGGGGTCGCCCCGGAGAAGGTGCTGGAGGTGGTGCAGGCCAGCGGCTTCGCCTCGCCGTACTGGGCGTTCAAGGGCGGGGCGATGATCCGGCGCGACTTCGACACCCACTTCTCGCTCGACCTGCTGCACAAGGATCAGCGGCTGGCGCTGGCCGAGGCCGACGCCCACCGGGTGGCGATGCCCGGGCTGGCGGCGCTGCACCAGGTGTGCACCGCGGCCCGCGCCCGGGGGATTGGCGGGGAGGATATCAGCGCCATCATCAAGGTCGTCGAGGCGCTCTCCGGCCTCGGCTGAGCCGAAGGCGATGCTCTGGCGCTTCTTGATCTATGGCCTGCTGGGCTGGGGCGTTGAGGTCCTGTTCACCGGCACTCTGGCGCTGCTGCAGCAGCGCGACCGCTGCGCCACCGCCAAGACCTACCTGTGGATGTTCCCCATCTACGGCGGGGCACTGCTGCTCTTGGAGCAGGTCGAGCAGGCGAGCCAGGGCGGCCACTTCCTGGCGCGGGCGCTGGCTTATCTGCTGGTGATCTACGGCGCCGAGCTGCTCTCTGGCTGGCTGCTCAGGCAGCTGCTGGGGCGGTGCCCATGGGACTACACCGGGCGGGGCCACCATCTCTTCGGGCTGATCAACCTCGACTACGCGCCCGCGTGGTTCGCGGCGGCGCTGCTGTTCGAGCCGGCGCACGCGGCGGTGGCCAGGGCCGCGGCGGCGCTGGGAGGCTGATGAAGCGTCAGCCCTCGGCCTCGACGGCGCGGGTCTGGAAACCGAGTCCCGAGGCCGCCCATTGGACTCGCCTCGCCGCTCGCGCCGGCTTCCCGAACAGCGCGAAGCCCAGCAGCACGCCGAACAACAGGAAATGCCCGAGGAAGATCGGGGAGAAGCTCTCGGTGGCAGGGGAGGCCATGAAGGCCTGCATTCCGACCGCGGCGACCAGCGCGAGGGTCAGCGCGGCGCGCCAGCGGCTGTTCGGCGCCAGCGCCGCGCGGGCGTTGACGGCGACGAAGTAGGCCGGAAGCGCCATCACGTAATGGCTGGTCCAGGCGACCGGCGAGATGAAGGGGATGGCCAGCAGCGTCAGCGCGACTTCAAAGGGAAGTCCTTGCCGCAGGCCCTTGCGCCAGCGCACCGCCAGCGCCAACAATCCAAGAAAGATCAGTCCCCGCGCGAGGTTGGCGAGCAGGTGGGCTGCCTCGGCGTCGAGGAGAGCCGGGTCCAGGGCGGCGTGGAGCGCGCCGTAGGCCTGGGCGCCATAGGGAGTGAGGTGGCGCTGCAGCGCGGCCTCGAGCGACTGATTGGTGTGGTGCCAGCCCAGGTTGGTGGTCCGGACCGTCCCCGCGGAGAGAAAGGGGGCGAGGACCATCTGCCACCAGCCGGAGAGCCAGCGCAGCGACTTGTCGGGGCCGAAGATGGCGGAGGGGAGGGTGGTCAGCGCGAAGGTCAGCCCCAGCCCCGAAGCCAGCAGCGTCCGCCAGCGCAGCTTGAGGACCCCGAAGTAGCCGAGGACCAGCGCCGGGGTGATCTTGAACGCCACCGCCAGGGCGAAGGACATCCCGGCGCCGATCGGCCTTTCGCTGGCGACCAGGAATGCGCCCAGCACCGCCAGCGCCAGCGGCAACAGGTTCGATTGACCGAGCGCCAGGTTGTTGAGGATCAGCGGCGTGGCCATGGCCAGCGGAATTGCCGCCTGGACCTCCAGCGACGGCCATTGCCGCCGCAGCAGGGCGACCATCAGCGCCGCGACCACGAAGATCGAAGCGAGCTGAGTCAGGCTCCACAGCAGGCTTGCCATCAGGTCGGGCAGCATCGCGAGAGGGGCCATCGCCGCGTAGAAGAAGGGCGAGAAGGAGTTGAAGGCCAGGTCGGTGTCGAGGTCCTTGCCCTCGAAGAGCAGGCGGCGGGTGGGTGCGAGGTAATTGGGGAGCAGGTCGGAGACGTGATTCGGCAGGGAGCGATAGGCCGCGACGGCCACCCCGGACACGACCAGGGCCATCGCCAGCGCTGCCGGGGCCGGCCGCCGGCGGGCCCAGCAAGCCAGCTCGCGGGCGGAGCTCCCGAGCACCGCCAGCGCTCCGATTTCATTCGAGGAAGAATGCATGGGCGCGCGTACTACAGTTTCCGTGCCGTCCTTGCCCCGCGCGGCTGCCATGAAAAAGGAGAAGCCGGCTGGCGAGCCAGAGAGGCGCTGGAGCGCACAAGTTTTCGGAATGGTTGAGGGATTCGCCTTCGCCGCGCCGCTCGGGGAAGGAAGCGTTCCTTCCCCGAGGCGTTGGCGAACCGCTGGAGCTCAGACCCGGCGGCGCACCGAGGCAGAGATCTCGGGCGCCGCGATCATGATCTGAGCGCCTCAGACGGCGACGGCCTCGAACACCGCCTGGACGCCCGGCAGGTGGGCGATGCGCCCCATCTTGAAGCCGGTCTCGGCGAACATCTTCGAGAGCTTTTCCTCGGAGCGCTCGCGGCCGCAGTAGATCATCAGGCCGGCCATGTCCATGAACGGCACCAGCGTGGAGAAGGCGTCGGGCAGCACCAGGAAGTCGGGGACCAGCAGCCGCTGGCCCGGATCCATCGCCGCGCGGCAGTTGTGGAGGATCTTGTAGACCTCGGGATCTTCCCAGTTATGGAGCACGGTCTTGATGATGTAGCAATCGGCGCCGCGCGGGACGGAGTCGAAGAAGCTGCCCGAGACGAGCTCGACCCGGTCGGCGATGCCCGCGGCGGCGAGATAGGCCTTGGCCTCGCCCAGCATCGACTCGCTGTCGAAGAGCTTGCCCTTGAGGTGCGGGTGCTTGCGCAGCACCGCCGCCAGCACGATTCCCACCCCGCCGCCGACGTCGCAGACGGTCTTCACCTCTTCGAAGGGATAGGAGGCGGCGATGGCCGGGGCCACCACCTCGGTCATCGAGCTCATTCCCTCGGCGAAGGCAGCCTGCATCGCCGGGTCGCCGGCCATCCACTCCCAGGCGATCTTGCCGTTGACCTCCTTGAAGGCCTGCTTGCCGTCGCGCAGGGTCTGGGGCAGGCGGCTCCAGGCGCGCATCACCGTCTCGTGGCCGAAGAACTCGGCGAAGCCGCGGATGCCGCCGGTCGCTCCGGTCAGCATCCCCTTGGAGACGCCGTTGTTAGCGAAGCGGCCGTCGGACTGGCGGCGGAAGACCCCGATCGAGACCAGGGCCTGCATGGCGCGCTCCATCACGTCGGGATCCGACTGGGTGCGCGAGGCGAGCTCGGCGGCGCTGAGCGGGCCGTCGGCCAGCAGATCGGGGATGCGCAGGCGGGCCGCAGTGTGGACCAGCATGGTGTGGGCGGCGCCCATGAAGCGGTCGTACACCGACAGGTAGGACGGCACGACCGCGTCGGCGGCGCGCAAGAAGAAGCGGCGCAGCTTGAGCGCGGCGTTGACCAGGAACACCGGCGGGACCGGCGAGTCGAGGCGCTGCGCGGGAGCGAGGTGGGACTTGACCAGCGACACCGGCGGAACCGGCGAGGCGGACTGGGCAGGTGCGGCCTGGGACTTGAGCTCGTTGGTTTCGTGCATGGGTTACACCCTCCTTTGGGGCGGCCACCCTAGTTGCCGTCGACCGAATCGACCCAGTAGGAATCAACTACTTTCGGAGCGGTCGTCCGTCAGCGAACAGTCTGCCGGTTTTCGAGGAAGCGTCCGGTACAGGCTGAAACTCACGAAGTTCGACTTCACCCCTCCGCCTTGATGGCCCGGGCGTCGAACCCGTACTTCTTGGCCAGCCGCTCGATCGACTTGCGGTGCATCCCCGACTCGCGGGCGGCCTGGCTGATGTTCCCCTGGCAGCGCTTGAGCAGCGAGCCGATGTACTCGCGCTCGAAGGCGTCGAGCAGCGCCTCCTTGGCGGCCTTGAACGG
The DNA here is from genome assembly GCA_037442205.1 of Myxococcales bacterium. Lineage (GTDB taxonomy): Bacteria > Myxococcota > Myxococcia > Myxococcales > UBA5297 > JBBIQS01. The sequence goes on along the minus strand of JBBIQS010000015.1, from coordinate 7,336 downwards.
CAGGTGCTCGTTGAACGGCAGCGGCGGCCCGGACTTCTCCTTGCCCAAAAGCCGCGCCGGCAGGTGGTTGGGCTCGACCAGCTCGCCGTCGCAGAAGGTGAGCAGGTGGCTGAGCACGTTGACCAGCTCGCGCACGTTGCCCGGCCAGGAGTAGGCCGACATCAGCGCCATCGCCTCGCTCGAGAGCCGCTTGGCCCCGTGCTTGCGGACCACCTCGGGCTCGGCCAGCAGCGCCTTGATCAGGTGCGGCAGGTCGGCCTTGCGCTGGCGCAGCGCCGGTAGCTGGATGTTGATCACCGACAGCCGGAAGTAGAGGTCCTCGCGGAACTGCTCCTCCTCGATCTGCCGCATCAGGTCGCGGTGCGTGGCGGCGATCACCCGCACGTCGACCTCGATCACGTCGTTGCCGCCCACTCGGCGCAGCTCGCGGTTCTCCAGGACTCGCAGCAGCTTGGGCTGCAGGTCCACCCGCAGCTCGCCGATCTCGTCGAGGAAGATCGTCCCTCCGTGGGCGCGCTCGAAGATTCCCGGGCGCGAGGAGATCGCTCCGGTGAAGGCCCCTTTCTCGTGCCCGAACAGCTCCGACTCCACCAGGTCCGGCGGGATGGCCCCGCAGTCGAGCACCTCGAACGGCCCCTTGCGCCGCGCCGAGCACTCGTGAATCGCCTTGGCCGCCATCTCCTTGCCGGTGCCGGTCTCGCCCTGGATGATCACCGACACGTCCATGGGGGCGATCTTCTTGATCAAGCCGAAGATCTGCCGCATCTCCATCGACCGGCCGACCATGCCGCAGAAGACGCCGTCGCTGTCCGGCTCGACCACGATCTCCTCGTCGATCGGCGAGAAGGTGAGCGAGGACTGGCCGACCTTGATCGTCGAGCCCGGCTGCAGGTAGGCGCGCACGATGCGCTTGCCGTCGAGCAGGGTGCCGTTGGTCGAGTCAAGGTCGGTGAGCAGGTAGCCCTTGTCGGTGTAGGAGAGCTCGCAGTGATGGCGGGAGACGGTGCGGTCCTCGAGCGCCAGGTCGTTGGTGCTATGGGTGCCGACCCGGATCCGCTCCTTCTCGCTGACGATCTCCTTGCCCGCCGACGGTCCGCTGGTCACCGCCAGCCGGCAGCGGCGCACCCTGAGGGTGGTGGTCGTCTCCACCAGCAGCGTGCGGTGGTTACTGACTTCGGCGGCCGGGCTGTCGCCCAGCAGCTGGCCGGGGCTGGTGAGGATTTCGTCGGGGTGCTTGGGCGGGATGACCGGCATGGCGAGGAGCGAATCATAGCGCGGTCGCCCGTCGGGCGCGGGGCCGGGCTCGAGCGGGCCGAAATCCCGAGGAATGACGGCCGCCTTCTTGGCGCGGGCTCGGCCGGCGATCGCGGTGTCCCGCGATATTCGCTGGCGCTGTTGATGGACAGGGCCTTCGGCCTCGAGGTCAACCGCTGACGCAGCGGCGGCGGCGCGAGTCGGGGCGTTCTGCGCTCGCCGGAATGGCTGTTCGCTGGCGCCGCGCGCCCGCCGCCCCTGCTCGCGTCCCCATTGTCGCTCGAATTTCCTGGGCGCTTCCGACAGGTGCTATAGCCTTCGGCCATGGCGCAGGGCGCTCCACGATCGTCTTCATCGGGCAGCACTGCCGGAAGCCTGCTGGCCCTCGTCTGCGGCCTCGGATTGACGCTCGGGTTCGCAGCGCTCTTCGTGGATTCCATCCTCGACCTGCGCGCCTTTCCCGAATCGCCGCGTCCGATGACGGTCGCGGAGGCAGCCGCGGTCTCTGCGCCCTCGCGCGGCAGCTGGATCACGCTCACCGATGCCATCGTCGACTGCCGCTATCCTGCGCGAAGCGACGGAAGCGGGTCGGCTCGCTACATGTTTCTCACCAACGCGAACGGCGGGCCCCGCGTCCTCACCAGCTTTGAAGGCGAGCCGCACGAACCTTGCTCCGATTGGCGCGATTTCCCGCGCATCGGCGTGCTCGGCGCAAACTCGCCCGGTCGAATCGTCGGGCTCGCCTGGGACGGGCTCGACTGGAACCGCTGGCCGACGCCACAGGTCGCGATGCTCTGGACTTCGTCGGGGCCCGACGACAGTCGTATCGGGCTTTGGCTGTGTCCACCGTTCGTGCTCCTCGGCGCGTTGCTCCTTGTCGTCGGAGTCCTGCCGATGCGCGACGCATGGCTCGCCCGTCGCGCCCGCCCCGGGCCGCTCGAACAGGTAGCCTTCCGGATGCCGCTCTCCACCGGCGTCCGCGCTGCGAGCCTTCAGCCTGCCGATCGGTGGGCTTCAAGTCCTCGCGTTCGGCCCGCTCTTTTTAGCCACCAGGCTTCCGGAGTGGACGACCGTGCCGATCGGGATTCTCGGGGCCTTCTGGATCTTCGCGGTCTTCGGCGCGCTCGGACGCTGGTGGACCCTGCGTGCGAGCGATCTGCTCCTCGGTCCGCTCGGATGGTCGATTCATGCCGGTCCGAAGCATCGGGTTCGGAAGCTATGGGGCGAGGATGATGCAGGGGAAGGCAGGGTGCAGCCGGGAGTCGACGACGGGGGCGAAGCCGTCGCCAATCTCTGGATTGCGGATGGCATCGCCGCCCAGAGCACCCAGTCCGAGGAGACGCGTTCGCTCGAGGCCGTCGCGGGTACCTTGCGCGAGCTTCACGCCCAGGCGGCGGGGAAACATGCTCCGCGACACGAGCGTGACCCCGACGGCGTCATCCACTGCCGAAACTGCGGCGGCCCCGCGGCGCCGAGCGAAGCCGCGCGCGTCCTTTGTCGCTACTGCGGCCAGGAGGTTGCCATCCCGGCTTCGGCCCACGAGCAGTTGCGCGCGCTCGAGTCATTGGATGCTTCGCGTGCCGAATCGGAGAGGCTCCTGCGCCGCCTGCTCCGCCAGCCCGGCGCGACGGCCACCAATGCGCTGGTGCTGCTTGCGCTGCCGCCCCTGATCTCCGGATGGCCGCTCGCCAGTATCGTCTTCGACGAGTTCTTCCAGACCCGCCGCCTCTTCGACTGGACCCACGGGGTCGCACTCTTTGCGGGAGCGACGTCGTTCACCTGGGGATTGTCCTGGCTCGTGCGGGCGTTCGTCGGCGGGCGCGCAGCGGTCCGAATCATCGCCTCGCGTTTTGCCGCCGTGCCGTCGATCGTCCCCGGTGCGCCGTGCAGGTGCCGTGAATGCGGCGCGCCGCTGCCGGAATCACCGAGCGATCGCCTCGTGGTGCTCTGTGCCTACTGCAGGTGCGAGAACCTCACCGGCGTGAACCTCGTCCCCGTCGCCGGGCGGGAGGAGGCGCAGGCGGGGGCTCTCGCGAGCGAGCTGCGCATTCGCCTGCGGGAGCTGCAGCGCTACCGGCGGCTGGCAGCGGGGTCGCTGATCCTCCTTGTCGCGAGCGTGGGGATTCTGGCCCCCGCCTGGATGCGGCTTCGGGCGGGATGAGACGAGCGGTCGGCTGGCGCTGAGGGCTCGCGAACCCGATAGCGCCGTGCTCTCCCTGCGTCGTCGTTGGCTTTGGCGTTCGCTGAATTCCCGAGGGACGACGGCGGCTCTGAACGCTCGGCAGCGGGAGGCCGGCCGATTCGTTGAGGCCGCCCCGGGCGGTTGCTACAGTGCCGCGCGCCCATGCCCGCTCCCAAGAAAAGCGTTCCGGCGCGCAAGCGCGAGCAGCCGCCGCAGGTGATCCTGATTCTGTCGCGCAAGAAGTCGCTCTACTCCACCCGCCGGCTGGTGCAGGCCGCCAAGGAGCAGGGGCACAGGCCGGTGGTCGCCGACACCCTGCGGCTGAACCTCGCCGTCGAGCGCGACCACCCCACCATCCTCTACGGCACCGAGACGCTCCCCAAGCCGGACGTGGTCATCCCGCGCATCGGGGCCTCGATCACCAACTACGGCCTGGCGGTGGTCAACCAGTTCGACATGATGGGCGTGCCGGTGCTCAACAACTCGGTGCCCATCGCCCGCAGCCGCGACAAGCTGCGCTGCCTGCAGATCCTGGCCCGCTTCGGCATCGACATCCCCAAGACCGTGATGGCCCACCAGCGGGCCAACGTCCCCAAGCTCGTCGAGCTGGTCGGCGGGCTGCCGGCCATCGTCAAGCTGGTGCAGGGGACGCAGGGCATCGGGGTGATGATCGCCCATACCCTGGACGAGCTGGAGACCCTGCTCAACACCTTCTGGGACCTGGGCCAGGACATCCTGCTGCAGGAATTCATTCAGGAATCCGAGGGCCGCGACGTGCGGGCCTTCGTGGTCGGCGAGAAGGTGGTGGCCGGGATGCGGCGGCAGGCCAAGGCCGGCGAGTTCCGCTCCAACATCCACCGCGGCGGAGAGGGCACGCCGATCGAGCTGCCGGCGGACTACGCCCGGACCGCGGTGGCGGCGGCCAAGACCATCGGCCTGGAGGTCGCCGGCGTCGACCTGCTCGAGTCCAAGGACGGCCCCAAGGTGATGGAGGTCAACTCCAGCCCCGGCTTCGAGGGGATCGAGGGCGCCACCAAGCTCGACGTGGCCGGGACCATCATCCGCCACGCGGTGCAGCTGGCCGTCGCCCAGAAGGCCGGCTTCTCCAAGAAGCGCATCATCTGAAGGCGGTCCAGTCGGCCGTTCCGCGGGCGGATTCCGGGCGCGAATTTCCCTGTCCCAGGTCCGTCAGGCAATGGCCGCCAGGCTGCGGGGCGGATTGTTGACGCCTCTTTTTCGCCGGCCCTACAGTGGCCGCCACACGGCCGGACTTTCTCGGAGAATCCCCAGATGAAGCCCACTCGGATCTTCGGCGCGCTCCTGCTCGCCTCGCTCTTTGCCTGCCAGTTCGACTCCGGCGGCGGCGACCTGGGCGCCAACGTCAAGTTCACCGAGGGCTACGTCTTCGTGCGCGACCGGGACATCGCGGTGATCGACAAGTCGGACTACGCCACCGCCAAGAAGCTGACCAGCAGCGGCGGCAACAGCGATCCGGCGGTCTCCGGCGACGGCAAGACGGTGGCCTACGTCCACACCGACGCGCTGACCGGCATCGCCAGCCTGCGCAAGATCTCCACCGGCGGCCTGGGCGACGCCGAGCTGGTCCCGGGCATCGCCGGCCGCCGCCTGGTCCAGCCGGCGGTCAACCGCGACGGCAGCCTGATCGTCTACGTGGCCAGCGAGGGCGGGACCTCGACTCTCCGCACCGTCAAACCCGACGGCACCGGCGACGCCGCCGTTCCCAGCTCCAGCAAGGATGCCTCGCCCAGCTTCCTTCCCGACGGCTCAGTGGTGGTTCTCACCGGCAGCGACGCCGTCAACCACACCGAGATCGCCCAGGTCGAGCTGTCGAGCGGGGTGCGCTCCAGCCTGGTGTCGGGCCTGAACGGCACCCTCGGCGATCGCGTCTCCGCCAGCCCCGACGGACTCAAGGTCGCCTTCGAGCTCAAGACCGGCGCCAAGTTCAACGTCTACGTGGTCACCCTGCAGCTCGGCGCCAGCAGCGCCCGACAGCTGTCGGCCACCGGCGGCAACGACCGCTCGCCGACCTGGGTCACCGCCGATCGCATCGGGTTCAGCTCCGACTACGGCGGCACCGAGTCTCTCTACGAGAACGTCGTCACCGCTGGCGCCCCCGACAGCTATGCGCTCAAGGCCGGCGACGTGGCCCAGTGCTCCTACGGCGGGAATCGCTAGCCGGGTCGCCTGCGACGCCTGGCGCCCAAGTCGGCGTTGTTGCTCGTCTTTCTGCCCTCACCCTCTCCGGTCCCCCTCTCCCTCGGGCTCGCGCCCTCGGGAGCAGGGGGATGACTTGTCGATCGCGTTGATTGCCAGGTGTTTTCGGGCGCTTCGCCCCGGAACGCTGCGCCGGGTTCCCGCCCGCCAGCCGAGCGGGCGGGGAATCGACCACTCGACCGCGTCCCGACTGCTGGAGGAGGCGGCGGCGACAGGGGCGAGGCCAGTTGCCCGGGTTGACCCCATTTTCGGGCCTTGGTAGAAGCGTCAGACCACCTCTCCCTCCAGGCAGGATCGCGCGGGGGCTTCGATGCGTCTGGAAGTGGCCGGCAAATCCCACGTCGGCATGAAGCGCAACCACAACGAGGACAATCTCCTGCTCTTGCCGGAGGAGAATGTGTTCTGCGTCGCCGACGGCATGGGCGGCCATTCCTCGGGCGAGATCGCCAGCAAGATCGCGGTCACCGAGGTCGCGGACTTCTTCAAGCTGACGACCAAGGACCAGGACGCCACCTGGCCCTTCAAGATGGACAAGTCCCGCTCCTACGACGAGAACCGGCTGGCGACCGCGGTCAAGCTGGCCAACTCGCGCATCTACGAGTCCAGCCAGGCCGAGGCCAAGTACCGCGGGATGGGCACCACCTTCGTCGGCCTCTACTTCGTCAACAACGCCGCGCTGGTCGGGCACGTCGGCGACAGCCGCGGCTACCGCTGGCTGGGCGCCGAGAAGAAGCTGGTCCAGGTCACCGAGGACCACTCGCTGCTCAACGACTACATCAAGGCCAAGAAGCTCACCCCCGAGGAGATCGAGAACTTCCCGCACAAGAACGTCATCGTGCGCGCCCTGGGGATGAAGGACACGGTGCAGGTCGACGTCAGCCGCATCGAGCCCGGCGAGAACGACATCTTCCTGATCTGCTCTGACGGCCTGTCGGGCATGGTCCCGGATCCGAAGATGGCCGAGATCCTCGCGGCCAACTCCGACCTCACCACGGCCTGCGAGGCGCTGATCGACGCCGCCAACGCCGCCGGCGGCAACGACAACGTCACCTGCGTGCTGGTCCGCTTCCACGCCAACTGACGTTTCTTCCTGGCGATTTTCGCATCCCGCTCGCTGTCGCGCTCAGTCGCGCAGCAGCTTGAGCGTCACCCGCAGCTCGCTCAGATCCTTCAAGGTCAGGTCGAGGATCAGCGGCTCGCTCGGCTTGAGCGGCAGCGGCTGGCTCTGCTTGGTCGAGACCACCCCCGGCCAGTCCGGCGCCTTGTAGCGCAGCCAGGGATCGGCTCCCAGCACCACGGAGAGGTTGCCGCCCTCGATCTGGTAGCTGGCGAAGATGGTCTGGGTCTTGGACACGTAGATCGGCAGCCTTCCCGACTCGCGCTCGAAGGGGAGGGTGCGGCTGCCGTCGGGCGTCTTGACGCTCAACGAGAATCCCGGCCTGGCCGGCCCGACCTCGGGCGGCGGGGGCGGCGGCGGAGGAGGAATCACCGACGCCACGACCGGCGACGCGGTCGTCTCGGCCTTGGCCGGCTTGGCCCAATGCCGGTCACTTAGCCGCAAACGATCGAGATTGCTGAAGTTTTCGAGACCTCTTGTGCGGGATTCGCAGGTGTAGATGATCAGGGGCCACTTTCGAGGTGGCCATGAACGTCGAGCAAGCGCTT
>JBBIQS010000014.1:0-103242 GCA_037442205.1 Myxococcales bacterium | reverse complement strand
GCCTCCGCGCCGCCCACGGCGCCGTCGATGCCGCCGATGGCGCCGCCTTCGCCGCCTCCCGCAGCAGCGGCACCGCCACCTGCTCCCTCGGCCCCGCCTCCCGCGGCCGCTCCAGCGCCCTCCTCGCCGCCGGCGGCTCCGCCGTCAGGAAACGTGAGTCTGCCTCCGGCCTCGGCGGCACCGAAGGCCGTCAAGCCTCCGCCCGCGCCGGAGTCGGCTCAGCCGAAGGAGAAGGAGAAGTCGGAGCAGCAGTAGCGGATCAGGGGAAGCGCCCGCTGGCGGCCAGCAGGTCGAGCCGCGCCTGGCGGGCGGCGTCCTCGGCCACCGCCATGGCGGTGTCGGCGTCGAGCGACCGGCGCTCGGCGTCGATGACGTCGAGGTTGGTGATGGCCCCGGCCTTGTAGGCCTGATTCGACAGGTCGAGCGTCTCGCGCGCCAGCGCCGCCGAGCGGCGCGCCGCGTCCAGCGCCTGGTCGGCGCGGAGCACGCTCTCGAACGCCACGCGGACGTCGGACTGCGCCTGGCGCAGGGTCGCGTCCAGGCTGATCCTGGCCTGGGAGGCGAGGGCATTGCGCTCGTGGCCCAGGCCGTAGCGCACGCCGCCGTCGTAGAGCGGGAAGGTCAGCAGCAGCAGCGCCTGCCAGCCGGTCTCGGGCTGAGTCAGGGTGGGAGGGTTCTGGTAGAAGGGCTGGAACTGGGCGCTGAGCAGCGGCAGATAGTCCGCCCAGCTGTCGCGGGCCACATGACCGGCGGCGTCGGCGCGCGACTGGGCGAGCTTGACGTCGGTGCGGGCGCTCCTGGCGCCCTGCAGCCCCTCGTCGAGCTTGGGCGTCTCGGGCAGGGTGGGCTCGCCGGAGATGTCTGCCGGCCCGTCGTCGCCCAGGAGCACTCCCAAGGCCTCCTGCACCCGCACCAGCGCCACCTGCGACTGCTCGAGGATGGCGTCGGTGGAGGCCAGTTCCTGCTCGGCGCGGACCTCGTCCAGGCGCGTTCCGACCCCGCCGGTCCGACGCCCGTGGGCGTAGTCGTAGTGCTGCTGCGCGGTGCGCCGGGCGCGCTGGTTGGCCTCGACCACTCGGTGCTGCGAGAGCACCGACAGCCAGGCCCGCGCGGTGCCGATGGCCACCACCCGCCGGACGTCGGCGGACGAGGCCCGGCTGACGTCCACGTTCTCGGCGGCGTGCGACCACTGGTACCAGTTGCGCGCCGAGATCGGCAGCGCCAGCACCACGTTGGCGTTCATCGACTTCTGGCTCTGGATCACCTGGTTGCCCTGGAGGCGGTCGTGGTCGAGCAGCAGTCCGGTGGCGTTGGCGGTCACCTGGGGAAGCGACGGGCCGCGCGCCTGCTCGAGCAGGGCCTGGGCGCGGCGCAAGTCCTGCTGCGCCAGCAGCGTCGACGGGTTGCGGGCCAGCGCCTTCTCCAGCGCCTCGGAGAGGGCGTAGCGGGTGGGAGCGGGCTCCTGCGACTCCTGGGCGGCAGAGGCCGCGCCGGGGACGGCCAGCGCCCAGGCCAACAGCAACAGCCTAGACATGAGCGGCCTCCGGGGCCGAGGGCTGCTCGTCCTCGTCCGGCTCGCGCCTGGAGAAGCGCTCCAGGAAGGTGTAGAGCGCCGGCACCAGGAACAGGGTGAAGAAGGTGGAGACGGTCAGCCCGCCGATGACCGCCCGCGCCAGGGGCAGGTTGGTCTCGCTGCCCTCGCCGATCCCCAGGGCCATCGGGAACAGGCCGACGATGGTGGCGATGGTGGTCATCAGGATCGGCCGCAGGCGGGTTCGCCCGGCCTCGATGGTGGCCTCGATCACCGACTTGCCGCGCGCGCGCAACTGGTTGGCGAAATCCACCAGCAGCACGCCGTTGGAGACCACGATCCCCACCATCATGATGATGCCCATGGCGCTGTTGACGCTGAGGGTGGTGCCGGTCAGGTAGAGCGTCACCAGCACTCCGGAGATCCCCAGCGGAACGCTGAACATGATTACCAGCGGGTCGAGCAGGCTGCCGAACTGGCTGGCCAGGACCATGTACACCAGCGCCAGCGCCATCAGCGCCGCCAGGCCCAGGCCGGAGAAGGCCTGCTTCTGGGCCGCGCTCTGGCCGCCGAGCTGGGCCACGATGCCGTCGGGAGCGGGGATGCTCTCCAGCACCTTCTGCGTCGCCTCGCTGGCCTTGCCCAGGTCCTTGCCCGGGGCGACGTTGGCGGTGACGTCGACGATGCGCTGCATGTACTTGCGGGTGATGGCCACCGGGCCGCTGCCGCGCTTGATGGCGGCCACGCTGTCCAGGGCGACCATGGCGCCGCCGGGGCTGCGCAGGAAGACGTCGGCCAGGTCGCCGACGTGGCTGCGGTAGGGCTCGGCCAGCCGGACGTTGATGTTGTAGAGGTTGCCGGTCTTGGGGTCGGTGAACAGCACCGGGGCGATGGAGTTGCTGCCGGAGAGGCTGGTCAGCACCGACTGGGCGATCTGCTGCTCGTTGAGGCCCAGCACCCCGGCTTTCTGCCGGTCCACGGTGATGTCGAGCTCGGGGTAGTCCTCCTCGCGCGACAGCTGCACGTCGGTGAGCAGCGGCTTGCCGTCGTCGTCGGTCAGCTGGCGCATCGCCGCCAGGACCTGCTTGCCGTAGGCGCTGCTGACGTCCAGGTCGTAGCCGAGGATCTCGACGTCGATCGGCGCCGCCGAGCCGAAGTTGAGGATGCGCTTCACGATGCCGCCGGAGGAGAAGTAGGTCTGGATACCGGGCAGCGAGTCGCGCAGCGACTTGCGAACCGCCTCCATCGATGCCACGTCGCTCAGCGGGCGCTTATCCTTGGGCACCAGGTTGACCTGGAGGTTGCCGGCGTGCGGGCCGCTGTTCGGCGAGAACATCGCGGTGCGCCCCATCGGCAGGCCCGAGTCGGCGATCATCACGTTGAAGTTCTCGCCCAGGGTCTTGCGGGTGGCCTCCTCGAATATCGCGCCGACCTGCTCGGTCTTTTCGGCCCTGGTCCCCACTGGACCCTTGTAGACCGCTGTGAACTGCGACTCGTCGCTGTCGGGGAAGAATTCGGTGCCGATCTTCTTGAACAGCCCGAGCGAGGCCACGAACAGCGCCAGGATCGAGAGGACGGTGATCGCCCGGTGGCGCAGCACCACGCCCAGCACTCTGGCGTAGAAGCCGTCCAGTGCGTCCAGCCAGCGCACCAGGAATGCAGCCACGCCGTTGGGCTTGTTCCCGTGGCCCGAGGGCAAGATTCGCAGGCACAGCAGCGGCGTGACCGTGCGCGAGACGAAGAAGCTCATGAAGAGCGCGAAGGAGATCGTCAGCGCCAGCGGCAGGAAGACGTTGCGCGCCACGCCGGCCAGGAACAGCACCGGGAAGAAGACGATGATGGTGGTGACGGTGGAGACGAAGATCGGCATCGCCACTTCCTGGGCCGCCAGCAGCACCGCCTGCCTGCGGTTCTGACCGGTCTCCAGGTGCCGATGGATGTTCTCCAGCTCGACGATCGAGTCGTCGACCAGCCGCCCGACGCCCAGCGCCAGCCCGCCCAGGGTGAAGACGTTGAGGGTCTGTCCGCTGAAGTAGAGCAGGATGAAGGTGGCCACGATCGAGAGCGGGATCGCCACCGCCACGATGCCGGTGGCGCGGAGCGAGGCCAGGAAGATCAGGATCACCAATGCCGCCAGCAGGCCTCCCTGCACCGCCTCGTGGGCCAGGGCGTTGACCGCGGCGCGGATGTAGCGCGACTGGTCGAAGGAGATCTGGACGGTGACGTTGGGAGGCACGCCGCGCAGGTTGGGGATGGCCTTGTTCACTGCGTCGACCACGCCGATGGTGTTCGAGCCGGGCTGCTTGAGCACCCGGAAGAAGACGCCGCGCTCGCCGTTGATGCGCACGATCTCGGTCTGCTCGGCGGCGGTGTCCACCACCTCGGCCACGTCGCTGACCCGCACCGGGGGCGTGTAGCTGGGGCCGAGCGAGCCGCTGCCGGGGCGCACCACCACCTCTTCCAGCTGGCGCACCTTCTCCACCTGCGTGTTGGCGAAGACGTTGTAGTCGCGGTCACCGGCTTTCAGGTCGCCGCTGGGGAGCAGCAGGTTGGAGCTGCGCACCGCGTTGACCACGTCCAGGATGCCCAGCGCGCGGGCGCGCATGGCGTCGCGGTTGGCCAGCACGTCGATCTCGCGGATCTTGCCGCCACCGACGGTGGCGCTGGCCACCCCGGGGATGCGCTCGAGCTGCGGCTCGATGATGTTGTAGGCCAGGTCGTAGAGCTGCCGCTCGTCGAGCCCCTTGCCGGTCACGGCCACCTGGGCCACCGGGATGTTGGTGACGTCGAACTTCATGACGAACGGCTGCTGCACTCCCGGGGGCAGGGTGTTGAGGATCTGCGCCACCCGCTGCGAGACGTCGAACTGGGCGTTGTCCAGGTTCACGCCGTATTGGAACCAGACGCTGACCACCGAGAAGCCCTGCTTCGAGGTGCTCTCGACGCGGTCCACGCCGGGAGAGGCGGACACTGCCCGCTCGATGGGCTGGGTGATCGACTTCTCGATGTCCTCGGGGCCGGCGCCTGTGTAGAAGGTCGCCACCCGGATCACCGGGATGTCGATGTTGGGGAACAGGTCCACCCCCAGCCGGCTCAAGGAGACCGCCCCGAGGACGATCACCATCAGAGTGGCCATGAGGATGAAGATTGGGTTCTTCAGCGCGAGACGGGTCAGCCACATCGGCCGTGTTCTCCGGAGGGCGCGTCAGGGGTTGGGCTGCACGCGCATCGACGCTTCGCGGCTCTCTTGAGGCTTTTCGGCGCGGAAGACGCGGATTGTGGCGCCGTCGGCCAGGCCGTCGGTTCCAGCGGTGATCACCTCGTCGCCGGGGACGAGGCCCTGCGTCACCTCGAGCCACTCGCCGCCATCCACGCCGATGGTCACCGGCCGGCGCCGGGCCTTGTCGCCGTCCACCACGAAGGCGTAGGAGCCGTTGGTGGAGAAGACCACCGCGCTCACCGGCACCACCGCCGCCTTGGGGTGCACCTCGAGCACGATCGCTCCCCGCCCGTACATCCCAGGCCGCAGCTCGCCGCCGGGGTTGTCCAGCTGCACTTCGGCGTCCAGGGTGCGGGTGGTGGGATCGAACGCCGGGCTCAGGCGCACCACCGCGCCCTCCAATGGCCGGTCCGGGAAGGCGTCCAGCTCGACCAGCGCCTTTTGCCCGACCTTGACCCGGCCCACCTCGCGCTCGTTGACCGAGACGAAGACCCGCAAGCGGTCGATCTGCATCACGGTGACGATGGCCCCCGAGGTGGGGTTTCCCACCAACGCCCCGGGGTCGAGCTTGCGGGCGGCGACCACGCCGTCGAGGGGAGACTCGATCCGCGTCTCGCCCAGGCGCGTCGCCAGCGCCTCCAGGCGCGCCTGCGAGCCGGCCTCGGAGGCCTCGGCGGCGGCCACCGCGGCCGCCTGCTGCTGCAATTCGGCCTGTGAGACCAGGCCCGCCGGGCTGAGCGCCTTGCCTCGCTCATAGTTGCTGCGAGCCAGCGCCAGCGAGGCCTGGATCTGCGCCAGCGCTCCGCGCTCGGCCGCCATCTGGTCCGGCAGATCGCTGGGGCGCACCGTGGCCAGCAGCTGGCCGCGCTTGACCTTGTCGCCGCGGTCCACTAGCACCGAGCCCAGGTAGCCCAGGGCCTTGGCGCCCACCTCGGCGACGAACAGCGGCCGCAGGTCGACCGGGGCGCTGACCGTCACCGGCACGTCGCGGGCCTCGACCTTGGCGGTGGCCACCAGCGGGGGAGGGCGGGTCCGTGGGGCGGGGCCCGACGCGGGGCCGCTGCACGAGGCGCCGGACAGCGACAGCACGACCGACCAGACGAGGAGCAGGGATCGCATTCGGCTCGCTTCTATAAGTGATAGCCGTTGCGTTTGCAACGATTGCCCAGGTGTGTCACTTTGCCGACGATGTCCGACCGCCCGCACCGCCTCCCCGATCGCCGCCAGGTCCTGGGCCTGGGCTCGCTCATCGCCCGCTCGCGGCGGCTGGTGTGGGCGGCGGGCGCCCGCCGGCTGGAGAGCCATGGCGAGTCCATTCTCGTCTGGTCGCTGCTCAACCAGCTGGAGAAGCTGGGGCCGTTGACCCAGCGCGAGCTGGCCAGCGTCGCCGGTCAGCACCCTGCGGGCGTCTCGCGGCTGCTGGCGCAGTTGGAGGCCGAGCAGCTGGTGCGCCGGGCCCGTGACCAGCAGGACCGGCGCAAGGTTCGGGTCGAGGTGACCGAGCAGGGGCTGTCGCGGCTGGCGAAGATGGACCCGGAACTGGGCGCCGCCTCGCGCGATGTTCTCAGCCCTCTTTCGGCCGCCGAGCAGGCGACATTGCGCGCCTTGCTCGAGAAGCTGCTGGGGGCCCAGGCGCCTGGCCGCCAACCGGCGCGGGGCCGCAAGACCGGCTGAGCCCAAGTCGGGCGCCCGGAAGTGCCGGCAGCGCCCCGGCTCAGCGCATGGCCTCGCGCACCGCCTCGGCGAGCTGGGCCTGGGTGTAGGGCTTCTCCAGGTAGCCCACCGTCCCCGCCTCCACCAGGCTGCGGGCGGCCTCGTTCAGCCCCTGGCCGGTGGACATCAGCGCCTTCATCGACGGGCGCAGGGCGCGCAGCTGCTCCAGGCACTTGAGGCCATCGAGCCGGGGCATGTCGATGTCCAGCAGCACCAGGTCGAGCTCGGCGCCGTGCTGGCGGAAGTAGTCGACCGCTTCCTGCCCGTCGCCGGCCACCTCCACCTGATAGCCGGCAATGCGCAACAGCTGCTGGGCGGTGGCGCGGACCACCTCCTCGTCATCCACCACCAGGATGCGCCCCTTGGCGCGCTCGAGCGCCGGGCAAGGGGCCTGCGGCTCGGCAGCGAGGTTTGCCCCGGCCGGCAGCAGGATCTCGAAGCGGGTCCCACGCCCCACCTCGCTGTCGAGCTCGATGGTGCCCCCGTGGTTCCTGACGATCCCGTAGACCACCGCCAACCCCAGCCCGGTCCCCTTGCCTGGGCCCTTGGTGGTGAAGAAGGGCTCGAAGATGCGGCCGCGGATGTCGGCCGGGATGCCGGTGCCGGAGTCCTCGACCGACAGGGAGAGGTAGCGCCCCGGGGCCAGCCCGGCGACGGCGGGGACTCCCTCGAGGCCCAGCGGGCGCAGGCCGGTGCGCAGCAGCAGCCTGCCACCCTCGGGCATGGCGTCGCGGGCGTTGACCGCCAGGTTCAGCACCACCTGCTGCAGCTGGCCGGGATCGCCCTGCACCACCGGCGGCGAGGCCGCCAGATCGAGCTCGACCTCGATGCGCTTGTCGAGGGTGCGCGACAGCAGCTGGGCGACGTCGTTGACCAGCTTGTGGAGGTCGACCCCGACGCTCTGCTGCTTGCCCATGCGCGCCATGCCCAGCAGCTGGCGGGTCATTACCGCTGCGCGCTGGCCGGCGCGCTCGATGACCTGCGCCGCCTGGTGCACCTCATCGGCCTGGTCGGTCAGCAGGCGGATCTCGCTGGCGAAGCCGAGGATGGCGGTGAGCAGGTTGTTGAAGTCGTGGGCCACCCCGCCAGCGAGCGTGCCCAGGGCCTCCATCTTCTGCATCTGCAGGATCTGCTGCTGCTGGGCCTCCATGGCGGCGGCCCGGCGGGAGACCTCGGCTTCCAGGTGCTCGTTCTGCCGGGAGATCTCCTGCTGGTAGCTGGTCATGCGCAACAGCAGCCGCTCCAGCAGGCGGGAGGCCATCAGGGTCAGGCCGGCAAAGGCCGCCAGCGGGATGAGCGTGCCCGCCAGGAGGTCGAGGTCGGTGGTCAGCGACCTGTGCGGCAAGCGCAAGACGGTGGCGATGCCGTGGAACGCGCTGCTGACGCCGACGAACTTGGCGAAGTCGGCGAAGGGCAGCAGCAGCATGGCCTCGACCAGGCAGGCGGCATGGTAGGCCAGCTGCACCCCCAGAATTCCGATCGGCTCGATCTGCACCGAGGCGATTACGACGCCCAGAGTGAGCAGGCTGCCGAAGAGGTGGAACAGGTACAGCCGGCGCAGGTCAGCGCGGCGCGTCGCCCGGAACATGGGGACGTGGGCGGCGCTCCACGCCAGCAGGTAGAGCTGCACCGGGAGCCGCATTTCCGGGCGCAGGAGGTCGGACTGAAGGGCGGCGGTGGCGATGGCCAGCAGCGCGCCCAGCAGCAGCACGCCCATGAAGAGCGTCCGGCGGAAGCGCTCCATGTCCTCGGGATCGGTCCCGAGGCTCAGGAGGTGCGCCAGGCGTCGCCACGGGTTCACAACGCACCCTCCAGCTTGCGCTTCCAGACGCGCATGGTTGTCCCGTACCAGAAGAAGACGATCATGTAGCCGAGGTGGACCTCCCACCCCAGGCCCAGCGGCGACTTGCCCATCCCGAAGCCCAGGTTGTAGTCCCAGCCGTGGAAATGGATGCCATACAGCCATTCCGCGCCGCTGCCGATGAGCTGGATCGAGAGCGCATCGCACAGCAGCACGCGCCAATCGAAGATGATCTTCTTCGCCGAGAGCTTGAAGGCCTTCCTGCCGATCCACTCGGAGAAGAAGAGGGCGACGGTGAAGTTGGTGCCCCAGCCTGCCAGGCCCATCAGCGGGATGTCCTTCCAGGCCAGGACGTTGAAGCGGTCCGGCAGGTAGGTCCAGTAGGGCTCGGTGAGGAACTCCCACTGGATGCCGAAGAGGGTGCCGAAGAGGTACTCCTCCGACAGGTCGGTGTGGAGCACCAGCTTGGCGAAGAGCCAGACCGCGGCGGCGATGATGATCACCGACCACTCGAGCCAAGTCGGCCGCCCGCTGCCCTGCAGGTGGATGTTCCCGGTCAGCCCCAGCAGCCCGATGGCCGCCGCAAAGATCCCCAGCCAGGCGACCAGCCAGGGTCGTGCCTTGAAGTAGCCCAAGAAGCCGATCGCTACGGCGTTGGACATGATCGACTCCTTAACTCGCTCTGGCGCCCGGCGGCTGTGCGATGGATCACGAAGACCCGAGCCAGGAAGGCGGGGAACCGAAGCAGCGCGGCCAGCAGGCGGCGCAGCGCGCCGAATCGCAGGCGCAAAAGGTCCGCCAGCTCCAGGCGCAGCAGCCCGAAGTAGACACTCAGCAGCACGCCGGCCAGCATCCCCACCTGGCCGTGGTTGTTGCGCGCCAGCATCGCCACCAGCCGCGGCTCTCGCAGGCAGAGGCCGAGCAGCGTGTGCAGGGTCGAGAGCGAGAGTTGGTCGCGGAAGGCGGCGTTCTTCTGATCGTGATCGATCGAGTTGGAGGCGCGCATGAAGGCGAGCCAGTCCTGGTTGACGCTGCCGGGCTTTTCGAAGGAGTCGAGCAGCATGATCGGCGCAAAGAGCGCCTCGATGTCCTGGGCGAGCCGCTCCTTCCGATCGATGTCGATGCGCTTCAGCCGGCGGAAGGAGAGGTCTCCCTCGGCGAGCGCCGCCGAAATCTCTCGGGCCATCCGTCCGGCGTTGCGGGCCTGGGGGCCGAAGGCCGCTCCGGTCAGGGTGCTCATCTGGCGGGCCGCGGTGCCCAGCAACAGCGTGCGATCGCCGGCGCTGGTCTGGAGCGGGAAGCGCTCCCACAGCCGCGCCGGGCGGTGGCCTGGGATGTGGCCGAAGTAGCTTCGCGCCACCTGCGCCTCGGCGAAGCCGGTGGCCACCCGCGCGAAGTGCGGCAGCAGGTCGTCCACCAGCGGCGCCAGCGGGGCGACCTGCGGCGTTGCGACGAAGGAGGTGATCAGCTCCGCCGGCTTGACGTTGGGGGCGGCGTCGCTGAACCGCTCGAGGATCGGCTGGACCTTGCCGGCGGAGGTCTCCACCTCGGCATCGTAGGTGGCGGCGTGGATTCCGATCGGGCGCGCCGGCGCCGAGAGCTCTCGCGGCAATTCGCGGTCGGTGCGCGCGGAAACGATCTCCAGGACGAAGGGCGCGTCGAGGTGGCCGTTGGCCGCCCGGGCCAGCGGCGAGGTCCAACCGCGGGCGTCGATGAAGAGCTCGGCCTTGAGGCAGCCCCGTCGGCCGGCCCGGCTCCACTCGACGTAGGCGCCGCTGCCCGACACCCGCTCCAGCCTCGACTCATGCCCCAGCCGCACCTCGATGCCGCCCGCCAGCAATTCGAGCAGGCGCCGCTCGTCCAGGGAGATGTTGTAGATGCGGTTCCAGTCGAAGTCCTGCTGTCGTCCGGAGGCGGAATCGTGAAGCCGGAACACTCCGCGGTCGAAGTCGCCCAGCACCAGCGTGCGAAAGGCCGCCTCGTCCAGAGCGCGGGTGTCGACCAGGGATTGGAACTCTTCGCGCGAGAGGTTCAGGCAGGTGTGGCTGGGAAGGCTCTCTTCCTGCTCCAGCACCACAACCCTGTGGCCGCGCTGCGACAGCAGCCTGGCCATCAGCAGCCCCGAGGGACCGGCCCCGGCGATCGCCACCTCCACCTGCTCATCGAACGGGCGCTCGTCGCTCTCGGGAAGCACCCGCGCCCGCCGGAAGAACCCGTCGCGCACCTCGACCAGCGGCCCCTCGCGCTGCGAAAGCGCCCGCTGGATCCTGCGGTCGTAGCGCTCGACCCCCTCGCGGTCGTACACGCTTCCCCCTAGGTCCCCCGCCGGATAGGCGCGAGAGACTGTGATTGCGCAATTAGAGTACAGAATACGACAGCGAAGGAACAGTGACCCTCAGTAAGAGTCGGTGTCCCTCCGCTGGCTCGCGCCGAGGGCGCGGGGCGCGCCCGAGCGCCGCGCCTAGTGGTCGAACTGGCGCAGCAGTCGGAAGAGGTCGATGTACCGGTAGCCGGTCTGGGCAGGAACCGGGATCCTCGGCTGCTGTTCCAGCGCCGAGCGGTTGCGGCCCTTGCCCATGCACTGGCCGTCGCCGTCGGCGTCGACCCAGACCGGGTTGGTGAGGGCGTAGGGCGTGACCGGGTGGACCTGCGAGGGCCGAAGGTTGCCGTAGCCGTCGTCGCCCATTCCGAAGGAGCCGCCGATGACCTTCACCGCGTCATTGATCATCAGCGCGGAGATCTCGTTGGGCGGGACCACCGGCCACATGCTCTTGTTGCCGTAGGCCTCGAGGAAGATCAGCGAGTCGCTCTGGAGGGCGAGCTTGACGGTAGTCTCGGCGCGCACCACCTCGCCGGACTTGAGCTCCACCGGAATGACTCGCATCGCGTGCGGGTCGTCGAGCGGCGCCCAGGGCAGGGTGGCCCCGTCCATGACCAGCAGGTTGACCCCGGCGATGTCCATCCACGGCGCCGCCTGGACCTTGACCCCGATGGTCAGCGCGCCGTCGGTCGTCGAAACCAGCGAGCCGATAGGGGAGCCATTGACGGTCAGCTCCGCCACCGGGCCGTTGGTGATCACCACCTTCTGCGCGTGGATCGCGTCGGCGACCTCGTCGTTGGTGATCTGGCTGGCCACCGCCGGCTTCTTGCCGATCTGCACCAGGCTGCGGGCGTAGCCGGCCTCCCCGTCGAGCACGTGGTGGCTGTCGGAGTTGCCCATGCCGGTGATGACCTTGCCGCGCTTGAGCAGGTTGAGCCAGTCCTCGAAGTTGCCGGGGAAGGCCGGGTAGCCGTTCTTGTCGGTCAGCACCTCGCCGGCCTTGAGCTGGGCGATGTTGGTGGGCAGCGGCGGGGGCGGCAGCTGCTTGGGGACGCGGTAGGTGCGCATCAGCTCCAGCCGCTTGCCGTTGAAGATCTCCAGCGCGTCGAAGCTCTCGCTCCAGGACGACAGCGCGAACTCAGGGCCCTGCGGCCGCGCGATGTCGGTGCGCTCGTTGGGCTTGCCGTCCTTGTCGAGCTTGAAGGCGTTGAAGTAGCCCATGATCGTGTCGCGCGGGTGGTTGACCTCCACCACCGTGCGCTCCGGGCCCAGGGCTCCGATCTGCCGCAGCCGGTCGAACAGCTCGCCGGACGGATGGCGGAACCAATCGAAGGAGCCGCGGGTGATGGCCCCAGGCTGGTAGTTGAGCGGGAAGCCGTTGAAGTGGCCCAGCTCGAGCGTGGTCAGCTCGAGCCCGACGCAGGCGCGCACGAAGTCCGACAGGACGTTGCGGGCGATGGCCGGCGTCAGCTCGGTCACGAAGTTGTGGTCGGTGACCGCCAGGTACTCGATGCCCTCGGCGGCATAGGTCATCGCCCGCTCGTCGAGGCTGATGCCGCTGTCGATGGAGTGCGAGGTGTGGACGTGGAAGTCGCCGGCGACGAAGGTCGAGGTGTCCACCACCCGGTCGAGCACCAGCCCGAGGGTGGTCGAGCCGCCGGGCGAAAGAGTCACCTCGCGCTCGGCGACGGTGTACTCGGGGCCGCGGGAGGCCACCACCTTGTAGGTGCCCGGGCGCAGGTCGCCCTCGGCCAGGCCCTTGGCGTCGCTCAGCAGCACCCGCTCGATGAACTCCTGGCTGTTGGAGTAGTTCTCCGCCCAGATGTCGGCGCGGTCGCTGTAGAGCAGCGGCTCGTTGATCTTGAGGTCGTAGAGGAAGTGGCGGGGATGCTCCTTGGCGTGCTCGGCGCCGTACTTGCCGATCACCGTCACCTTGGCCGGCAGCGGGCGCCCGCTCTTGTCGGCCACGGCGACCGACAGCCAGGACTTGGCGCCGACCGTCAGCTCGTAGTGCTTGGTCACCGAGGCCTCGATCTCGATCGGCTGCTCCGGATCGGTCAGGCGCGAGGGGCGGTTGGGGGCCACCGAGGCGGCGGTGTAGCGGCCGGGGGGAACCATCGCCTTGACCTCGCCGTTCTTCTGGCTGCGGGCGCTGGTGATCACGTTGTGCTTGGAGTCGAGGATGCTGACGGTGACCCCTTCCAGCGGCACGCCGGTCCCCTCTTCGCGGACCGTGGCCTGGAAGGTCCCCAGTTCGTCGTGGTGGGCCTGCATGGCCAGGTCGAGCGCCGAGGCAATGTCGCCGGTGCCCACGAAGAGGCGCGAGGAGTAGGTGGTGGCCTTGCCGGCTTCGAGCTCGGAGGGCGGATCGTGGAAGAAGGCGCCGGTGAAGCTGGCGGCGACGAAGGGGATGATCAGGCTGTCGCGGGTGGCTCCGGGGTAGGCCGCGCGGTGGGTGTAGACCCAGTTGCGCGGCGAGGGCTCGGGGGCCAGGGCGTAGGAGACCTTGTCGCCGCTGGAGGCCAGCGCCCGCGAGATGACGCCCGGCAGGTTGGGCAGCGGGGGCGCGGTCTTGTAGCTGTCCTCGAGGGAGAAGCGCAGGTCGTAGCCGGCCGATCCCGGCAGGAACAGCTTCTGCCCGTCGCCGAACAGCGTCACCAGCCCGAAGGCCACCGGGAAGGTCTGCGTGGGCAGCGACAGCGGCTTGTCCGAGGCGTTGGTGGCGGTGACCCGCATCAGCAGCGAGCGGCTCTTGAACTCTGAGTCGGGGTCGTTGGGGTCGTAGGGCTCGAGGATGTACTCGATCTCGTACTGAAACTTGTCGCCCACGAAGAGGTCGTTGATCAGCTTGACCTCGGTGATGAACTCGCTGCCCTTGCCCTTGACGCTGACGATGGCCGGGCCGCCGTCGGAGCCGTCGGCCTTGATCGAGACCGAATCCGGCTCCAGGCCGCGCAGGAAGAAGGCCGGGAAGATCTCGGAGATGCCGTCGGCGCCCTGGGGCTGGCCGCCGGCCGCCGGGCGGGGACGCTCCAGGTCGAGGTCGATCAGGCTGCCGCCGAAGACCCCGAAGCCGCGCGAGGCGCCGGCGGCCTGGATCACCGCCCGCACCTTCCCGTTGGCGAGCACGAGGTCGCCGACGTCTCCCAGCGCCCGCGGCCCGCCGATCAGCTGGTCGCGGCTCTTGGCCTGGAAGGCCATCGCCTTGGAGGAAACGCTGCTGCAGGCCGACAGGTGGCCGGAGAGGGCGGCCAGCGCCCCCATCCCCACGGCGGCGGCTGGCAACAGGAACTTGGATGACTTCATGACCGCTCCTGGTGAGCTCGGGTCGAAAGCCGGGGACCGGCTAGAAGGTCAGCTGGGCGCCGAGGTCGAAGCTGTTGTTGTTCAGCGGCTTGTCGGCCGACTCGAGGCGGAGGGTGTAGGCCGCGAAGATCCGCACCGGCTGATCGCTGGGCTTCCAGTTCAGGCCGGCGGTGTGCTGGGTCACCTTGTAGTAGGTGACGTAGTTGGTCGGCGCGAGCTGGGCGAAGCGGTAGGCCACCTCCAACCCGGTCTTGGGGCAGCGCCAAGAGGCCTGCGCCACCAACCCGTTGGCCTTCTCGTCATCGATCTGGGGGACCACCTCCAGGTGCTGCCGGGTGCGAACCGTGTAGGAGACCAGCGCCCGCGCGCCGTAGAGATTGGCGCTGAGGTCGGCGGTGTAGCCGGTATCGACCTGTTCGCCCAGGTCGGGCCGGTTGCCGACGGTGTGCGGGTTCTTCGTCGCCGCCACGCCCACCGCCACCATCTGGTCGAAGTCCACCGACATCCGGCCGGCGGGGGTCATGCTGCGGTTGTCGTTGAGCAGGCGGTTGGGGCCGTTGCCGTTGAAGATCCCCAGGGCGTAGGTCACGCCCACCGGGCCCAGCTCGAGGCGCCGCGAGCTCAGGGACGTGCCCAGCTGCCGGCCCAGCCCCAGGCCATCGACGGCGTAGCCCTCGGGCGGGAGCATGCCGGCCTCGACCACCGAGCGCGTGAAGAAGGTCAAGTCGGCGTCGGGAGCCAGCGTCTCGGCCATGTAGGGAGCCTTGAACTGGCCGGCGGTCAGCACCGCGAACGGGAAGAACTCGTAGGAGAGGTAGGCGTCCTTGAGGCTGACGATCTTGTCGCCGGCGACGTTGAGCGAGTCGCTGGGGTGGTCGAAGGCGCCCTCGATCGAAAGTCCAACCTCGGCCCGCTTGCTGGGGTGGGCGGTCAGCTCGAGGCGGGCGGCGGCCATCCGGAAGCCGTTGGAGTGGCCGATGTAGTCGACGTTGGGATCGGCCTGTTCGTAGAGGAAGCCGACCTTGGCGTAGCCGCCGATCCGCAGCTTCTCGTCGGGCGCGCCGGTGGAGGCGGTGGGCAGGGTGGCCGAGGGGACGGTGGCCGGCGGCTGGGGCGAGCTCTCGTCGGGAGGCGGCTCGGCGAGCGCGAGGGCGGGCAGCAGCAGCACGCCAGAGAGCAGCAGGGCGGCACGACGCATGAGGTCCTCCACGAGGAAGCGACAGAGAGAAGAAGGGCGATCGCCCTTGCGCTGCCCGGCCGGCGGCAGAGGTGCAGTCCGGGCGGAGGCAGAGGGGCGCGCCGAGCGCGACGACTGCAGGGGAGTAGTCAAGGGCTTGGGAACTAACAACTGCGAGGCAGAGTCGGCAGGATATTCGACCGCCGACCTTGCCCACAACCGGGCACTCGCCCTCCGCTCCCTTTTCTCGGGCGAGCGAGCCCCCGCCGGCCGCGGATGGCGCGCCGCGTCGCAGCTCGTCCGGATGGGGCAACTGCCCGCAAATGTTTGAGGTGTTTGACGCTGCCGGCAGGGCGACAGCCCGCAAAATCGGGCATCGTCCGCTTGTAGGTGTTATTCAACCCGCGGTTCGGCGGCTTCCCGGGGTGATGGGCGAGGGTCGCGGGAGGCCGAACCGCGGAGGCGGTCGATGGCAGTGCGAAAGCTCGAGGGGACATCCAAGCTCGGCATCCCCGAGGTCGACCGCGAGCACGAGCTTCTGGGCGCCATGCTTTCGGCGCTGGGCACTGCGCTCTCCGGCGGCGGCACAGGGGAGATCGACTCCCTCCTGCAGCAGCTGGCCGACTACGCCGAGGTCCATTTCCTCTCCGAGGAGATGCTGATGCGCTTCTACTCGTACCCGGGGTACGAGGAGCACGTCTCGGAGCACGCCTACCTGATCGACAAGGTGCTCGACCTCAGGGAGCGCTGGGGCGAGAGCCCCTCCGTCGCCGCCCGGCTCTTTCACGAGGTGACGGAGTGGCTCGAGGGGCACATCCAGGGCATGGACCGCCAGCTGGCCAACTACGTCCGCCAGCAGCAGGCGGGCCACTGAGCGCGCGGCGGGCCGTCAGATGCGGCGCCAGTAGATGAGCTCGCTCACTCCCGGAAGCACGAAGTCGGGAAGGCCGCCCACCTGGGCGAAACCATGGCGCTGGTAGAAGCGCTGCGCCCCTTCGTTGAAATCCGAGACGAGCAGGAAGTACCAACTCGCCTTGCCCCGGAAGTGCTCGAGCGTGGCTTCGAGCAGCCTGGCGCCGACGCCGCGCGAGTGCTCAGAGGGGGCGACCGCCAGGAGCTTGAGGTAGGGCGAGCGGCCGAAGCCCGCGGCCGGCATTACCCAGGCCAGCCCGAGCAGATGCTCTGCGAAGGCGCCGAGCACCAGGTCGCCGGCGGCGATGGCCCTGGCCAGGTCGGCGGCGGCGCGCTCGGGTGAATAGGCGTAGCGGCGCCAGAGCTCGTTGGTGCCGATCAGGGCTCCGGCGGCCTCGCACTCGTCGGGGCGCAGCGGTCGCAGCGTCACGTCCATGGTTCCCACTTGCACACCGACGGGCCGGCCGCGTCAAGGCCGCGCGCGCGTCCGTCTAGTTCTCGACATCGCCCCGGCTCGGACATTTCGCGGGGGCCGCCGGTGGTTTAAATGCGAGTACTGAGGGTCGCGCATCTTGTTGCCGGGCTCTGACCGCCGTTGAGTCTGAGCGCGTTGGCGCGTCCATGGCCGCCTGCTAGGCTCGCGGCCTCGCGGATGGCCGCTTGGTCATTTGAAGCTCGGGGGCGAGCTTCGGGTCGGCGGCGAAGGGGGCAGTTCGAATGTGCTTGGGGGTGCCGGGCAAGGTGCTGTCGGTCGACGGGACCGTGGCCACCGTCGACTTCTTCGGCGTCAAGCGCGAGGTGCGCTTGGAGATCTGCGACGCGCCGGTGGCGGTGGGCGACTACATCCTCAACCACGTCGGCTTCGCCATCCACCGCATTCCCGAGGAGGAGATCGGCGAGACGCTGGCCCTCTTCGATCAGCTGCTCAAGATCCAGGACGCCGACGACCTGATGGCCGCCGACGTCCATGCCGAGATCGCCGCCACCGGCAAGAAGGAGGCGCCATGAGCCCCGGCCTGCCGCGCGCCCCGGCGCTCCAGGAGATGAAGTTCCGCGACCCGGTCCGGGCCAAGGCCCTCACCGCGGCCCTGCACTCGGCGGTCAAGGAGATCGGGCGGGCCCCGGTCTCGGTGATGCACGTCTGCGGCAGCCACGAGCAGGCCATCGCCCGATTCGGGCTGCGCGCGGTCTTCCCCCGCGAGCTCCACGTGATCATGGGCCCAGGCTGCCCGGTGTGCATCACCGACGTCCCCGAGGTCGACGAGGGGGTGGCGCTGGCGCTGTCCGGGGTGCGGGTGGCCACCTACGGCGACATGCTCAAGGTCCCGGGCACGGTCAAGTCGCTGGCCGACGTGCAGGGCGAGACCGGCAAGATCGAGGTCGTCTACTCCATCGCCCAGGCGGTGGAGCTGGCGCGCCAGACCGACGAGGAGATCGTCTTCTTCGCCACCGGCTTCGAGACCACCGCCGTGGCCACCGCCGCGGTGCTGCTGCAGGGCGTCCCCAAGAACTTCTCGGTGCTCTCGGCGCACAAGTACATCCCGCCGGTGATGGAGATCGTCGCCGAGATGCCCGACTCCAAGGTCGAGGGCTTCCTGGCCGCCGGCCACGCCGCCACCATCACCGGGACCGCGGTCTTCGAGCCCTTCGTCAAGCGCCACCAGTTGCCGGTGGTGGTGGCCGGCTTCGAGCCGCTCGACATCCTGGCGGCGCTGGTCGAGCTGGTGGAGCTGGTCCGCGACCGCACGCCCAAGGTCATCAATATGTACCCGCGCTGCGTCACTCGCGAGGGCAACCTCAAGGCCCAGGAGCAGCTGTGGAAGGTGTTCCGGCCGCTCGGCGGGCGCTGGCGGGGCATCGCCCACGTCCCCAACGGCAACCTCAGGCTGCGCGACGAGTTCTCCCAGTTCGACGCCCGTCGCCGCTTCAAGATCGATCTGAGCCGGCTGTGGCAGTTCGCCCCGCCGGAGCTGGCGCAGCGCTGCATCTGCGGCGACATCATGGCCGGCATCCGCTCGCCCAAGGACTGCGAGCTGTTCGGCAAGGAGTGCACCCCCGAGTCGCCGGTCGGAGCGTGCATGGTGTCGAGCGAGGGGACCTGCAAGATCTGGCACCAGTACGGCGGAGTTCCGGACCTGAGAGAGGTGGGCGCGTGAAGGGGCTGATCGGGGACAAGGTGGCGCTCAAGCACGGTGCCGGCGGCCGGGCGATGCGCGCGCTCATCGAGGGCGTCTTCCTCGAGGGCTTCGGCGGGATGAAGGTCGACGGCATCGGCCTGTCGGCGATGGACGACGGCGCCGCCCTCCGCTTCGGCGACAAGTGGCTGGTGATCACCACCGACTCGCACGTGGTCCACCCGCGCTTCTTCCCCGGCGGGGACATCGGCAGGCTCTCGATCAGCGGCACGGTCAACGACCTGGCGATGATGGGCGCCACCGAGCCCCTGGGCCTGACCTGCGCGGTGATCATCGAGGAGGGCTTCTCGCGCGAGGAGCTGGAGCGGGTTCGCGACTCGATGGCCAAGGCTTGCCAGGAGGCCAGCGCGCCGATCGTCACCGGCGACACCAAGGTGATGGGCAAGGGCGAGATCGACGGGCTGGTCATCAACACCGCCGGAGTGGCGCTCGC
The DNA here is from genome assembly GCA_037442205.1 of Myxococcales bacterium. Taxonomy (GTDB): domain Bacteria; phylum Myxococcota; class Myxococcia; order Myxococcales; family UBA5297; genus JBBIQS01. Next base: position 84,634 of record JBBIQS010000014.1, on the reverse strand, counting down.
CGAGCACGTGGTCACCGACCGCGGCCTCAAGCCGGGGGACAAGATCATCGTCACCGGGACCATGGGCGACCACGGCTTCGCCATCCTGAGCTCGCGCCATTCGCTCAAGCTCGAGGGCGACTTGCGCTCGGACGTGGCGCCGATCAACGGCATGGTGAAGGCGGCGATGGCTGCCGCCGGCTCGGGCATCAGCGCCATGAAGGACCCGACCCGCGGCGGGCTCGCCAGCGCGCTCCATGAGATGGCCGGCAAGAGCGGGGTGGGGATCCTGCTCGAGGAGCAGAAGGTCCCGATCAGCCACGAGGTGAGGGCGGTCTCCGAGCTCTTGGGGATCGATCCGCTGCACGTGGCCAACGAGGGCAAGGCGGTGATCGGCGTTCGCGCCGAGGTCGCCGACAAGGTGCTCTCGGCCCTGCGCGCGCATCCGCAGGGCAGGCAGGCGGAAATCGTCGGCACCTGTCTGGCTGAGCGGCCCGGCTCGGTGATCCTCGACACCGGCTTTGGCCGGCGGCTGGTCGCCGAGCCCGAGGGCGAGCCGATGCCGCGGATTTGCTGAACCATTTGCAGCCAGCAGGGGGCCACGTGAGCTTCATTCGCACCGAGAAGGTGGGGGCGGTCGGCATCATCACCATGGACCGGCGCGAGCGCTTCAACGCGCTCGACGTCGAGATGGCCCAGGACTTCCGCAAGGCCGGCCTGCAGATGTGCCGCGACGAGAGCGTGCGCGCGGTGGTGCTCAAGGGAGTTGGCGGCGTCTTCTGCAGCGGGGCCGACCTCAAGTACATCCGCGCCGGAGGCGATCCCAAGGATCTGGGCTACCTCTCGCCTGCCTCGCGCGAGGTGCCCAAGGGCTACGGCGAGGTCTTCAAGCAGATCCTCGAGTACATCCACTCGACGATCTCCGAGATCAGGCGGGCGCCCAAGCCGTTCCTCGCCGCGGTGGACGGGATGGCGGCGGCCGGCGGGTTCGGGGTGGCCATGTGCTGCGACCTGGTCTTCGCCAGCGAGCGCGCCAGCTTCGAGTGGGCCTACGGCAAGACCGCCCTCACCGGCGCCGAGAGCTCGACCTTCTTCGTCACCCGGCTGCTCGGCTTCCGCAAGGCGATGGAGCTGGCGCTGCTCAACCCGCGGCTGGACGCCAGAAAGGCGCTCGAGCTGGGGCTCGTCAACGCGGTCTTCCCGACCAACCGCTTCGACGCCGAGGTGATGGCGCAGGCAAAGAAGGTGGCCGACGGTCCGACGCGCTCCTTCGCGGTGACCAAGGCGCTGCTCAACCAGTCGGCGGGCCTCGACCGGCTCGACTACCACCTCGACGAGGAGCTGGAGCAGCTGGCGCGCATCGCCGACACGCCCGACTTTGCTGAGGGACTCGAGGCGTTTCTGGGCAAGCGGCCGCCGGTCTTCAAGGGGAAGTAGCGTGCACGAGTACTCGCTCATCCAGGCGCTGCTGGAGCGCGTTGAGAGGGAGGCGAGGGCGCACCAGGCCACTCGCATTCACAAGCTCAAGGTGCGCCTGGGCGAGCAGGCGGGCGTCGACCCGGAGTTGTTTTCCACCGCCTACCAGATGTTCCGGCAAGGGACGCTCTGCGAGGGCGCCGAGCTCGAGGTGAAGAAGGTCCCGGCGCGCTGGACCTGCAGCGGCTGCGGCCGGGCGATCGCCTCGGGCGAGGTGCTGGTCTGCCCGGATTGCGGCGCGCCCGCCAAGCTGGCCGAGGGAGACGAGCTCTTCCTCGATTCGATCGACATGGAGGTTCCCTAGATGTGCTCCACCTGCGGCTGCGGCGACACCAAGCTGGTCCCGGTCGACGTCCACGACCGGCTGCTGGCGACCAATGATCAGCAGGCCCGCCACAACCGCGAGCACTTCCAGACCCAGGGAGTGCTGGCGCTCAACCTGATGGGCTCTCCGGGCTCGGGCAAGACGGCGATCCTCGAGGCGACCGCCAAGGCCCTGGACGGCAAGGTGCGGGTCGGCGCGGTGAGCGGCGATTTGGCGACCGACAACGACGCCCAGCGGCTGCGCGCCGCTGGCATCCCCGCTGCCGCCATCACCACCGGCCAGGGCTGCCACCTCGACGCCGAGCTGGTGCACCACGCCCTCCACGGCTTCCCCACCGCCGAGCTGGACGTGTTCTTCATCGAGAACGTCGGCAACCTGGTCTGCCCGGCGATCTACGACCTTGGCCAGGCGGCCAACGTGGTGGCGCTCAGCGTCACCGAGGGCGAGGACAAGCCGCTCAAGTACCCGGTGATGTTCCGCAACGCCCAGCTGGTGCTGCTGACCAAGGTCGATCTGGTGCCGCACCTCGAGGTCCGCGTCGAGCTGATCCGCGAGAACCTCTCCAAGGTGATGCCCGGGGCCAAGGTGATCTCATTCTCGGCGCGCACCGGGGAGGGGATGAAGGAGTGGCTGGCCTGGCTGGAAGAACAGCGCAAACCGTTGCTCGACAGGCCGCGTTTCAAGGCGCCGCACGAGCACCGCAACATCCTGGCCCGGCCCCGCTAGATGTGAGCGACGCTTGTTTCCTTTAAGTGTCGATTGCAGAGACTTGCAGTCAAATGCGTCCGCCTGCGTCAAGGGCGCGGAACAAGGGCGCATTTGACTTGGCGCGGCCGATGCTAGAGCGGCGGCTTCATGCGCTCGACTCCTTTTGGCTGGATCCGCAGTAGCTCCCTAGTCCTCGTTCCCGGGCTGTTGATCATCGCCGGGGGCTGCAGCCAGGCGGTGGTGGAGAACACTTGCAGCGCCGGGGAAACCTCCTGCGCCGACGGCTGTGTCGACCTGACGCAGGACGCCATGGACTGCGGCAGCTGCGGCAACGCCTGCGCCGGCAACGCCTTCTGCGCCGACTCGTCCTGCCGCTGCCAGCCCGGGATGTCGGCCTGCGGCGGCGACTGCGTCGAGCTGGCGACCAACGCCAACAACTGCGGCAGCTGTGGCACCCCCTGCGCCGCCGGCCAGGTGTGTGCCGCCGGCAAGTGCAGCGCCCAGTGCCCGAAGGGCGAGTCGATCTGCGGCGGCGGCTGCTTCAACCTCTCGCAGAACCGGTCGCACTGCGGCAGCTGCGGCACCGCCTGCGCCAGCAACGAGGTCTGCCAGTCGGGCCACTGCACCGCCAGCTGTGCGGTCGGCCTTGCCGTCTGTTCGGGCAGCTGCGCCAACCTGCAGACCGACAAGCTCAACTGCGGCAGCTGCGGGCATGCCTGCGCCGCTGGCCAAGTGTGCGAGGCCGGCCGCTGCCACGCCAGCTGCAGCGCCGGAGCGACGATCTGCGGTACCGCCTGCGTGGACACCGCCACCGACTCGGCCAACTGCGGCATCTGCGGCCACGCCTGCGCCGCCGGCCAGGCCTGCCGCGGCAGCACCTGCCAGGGCGCCGGGGTCGGGCCCACCGGCGGCTCGGTGGACCTGCTGCACTTCGGGCTCAGCGGCGACACCCGCCCGCCGGCCTGCGAGGACAGCGCCCACTATCCCCACTCGGTGATCGAGTCCATCGCCGACCAGTTCAAGCAGAAGAACGTCCAGTTCGCCCTCGACCTTGGCGACCACATGTTCGTCTGCAACGGCGACCTGGCCGAGGCCCGGCTGCAGATGGGCTACTACATGGCGGCGGTGGCCCGGTACCCCGGCACCTTCTTCATGACTCAGGGCAACCACGAGTGCCAACACCCGCCGTGCTACCTGGGCTCGACCAACGCCAACTACGTGGCCTTCAACGAGGCGTCGAGCACGGTGTTCTGCGGGCAGAGCAGCTGCATCCCGGCGGTGAAGCCGTACTACACCTTCGACGTGAACACGTCGCTGGGGCTGGCGCGCTTCGTGATCATCGCCGACAGCAGCTGGGACTCGGCGCAGCAGAGCTGGCTCGAGACGACCCTCGCCGAAGCCGACACCAAGGCCCGCTACACCCTGGTTGCCCGCCACCACCCCGAGGGCGACACCTCGATCGCCACCAACCCGGACATCATGAGCATCGTCCGGGCCCACAAGTTCTCGCTGTTCCTGGCCGGCCACACCCACACCTACAAGCACGGCACCTCGGATGGCGGCCGGGACCTGGTGCTGGGAATCGGCGGCGCGCCGCTGATTAGCACCGGGACCTTCAACGGCTTCGCGATGGTGGACCAGCAGGCCAACGGCAACCTCAAGGTGAGCGTCTACGACCTCGCCAACCCCGCGACACCGGTGGACAGCTGGTCGGCGGGTCCCAATCGCTGAGGTCCTTTTCGCCTCCCTCGCGCATCTCATCGCTCAGCCGCGGAAGAGTCGGGCTAGGATGCCCGGCCGGTCGGAGGACGAGAAGATTGGCGGCCGCCCACGGGATGGCGGCGCCTCCGGCGGATGTTCGAACGAGCTGCCGAACCCGCGGCGGAGGAGCCGGACACTTTGCAGCCGCTGTTTCTCGATTGGGCGAGCAAGCCCCTGCTGGTCATTCACGCGATCGCGTCGGTCATCTTGATCGGATCGATCTCTCACCTGGCCTGGGAGCTCACGAGCGCCTGGCGCAAAGCCAGGCCAGCGCGTCCCAGCTCCGGCCTGTGGGCCAAGATCGCCGGCCTCAGCTACCTGGTCAGCTTCGCGGTGGGGCTGCTGCTGTACCCCACCTTCCGCTACCGCACCCGGGGCCTCTACCTGGATCGCTACGAGCCATGGGCGTCCAACCTCTTCGACATCAAGGAGAACCTGCTCGGGCTGGCACTGCCGCTGGCGGTGGGACTAATGGTGTTGGCCGGGCGCTCGCGGGCCCATGCGCGCGGGCCGCTTCCAGGAGTGGTGCTGTCGATGGCACTGGCAGTGTGGCTCATCGTGGTCGTGTCGGTGGTAGCCGGGCTGATCGTGACCAACGCTCGGGGAGTGTGAATGGAGACGACCAACGACTCTGGCCTGTCGCGGGCGTTGAGCTGGAACCTGATGAGCTTCGGGTTCCTCGTCGGCTACTTCGTCTGCACCGTCCTGCCGGTTCCAGTGATCTGGTATTACCCGGTGGAGCGCAGCTTCGAGCTGGCGCTCAAGCCACACGGGCTGGCTGCTGATTTCTACGGGCGGCTGCTCTGGAGCGGTCTGGGCGCGGCGGCGATGGCGCCGGTCGGCATCCTCTGGAAGCGCTTCCTCTCCGGCGACGCGCTCAAGCGCTGGATGCTGATTACCGCCGCCTGGTGCGCGGCGCTGCTGATGCTGTTGTTCGGGTTGTACATCCACAAGTTGGTGGGCCGGGTGCCGACGCCGGCACCTCTTCCCTCAGGCTATGTCCCTCGCTAGCGCGCTCCTGGCGGTCGCCCTGGCCGCGATTCCCTCCTTCGACGCCATCGTCGGCGGAGTGGGAGCGCGCCCGCGAACTGAATCCTGTCGCCAGATGGAGCAGTGGCTCCAAGAAAACCCGACCTCGCCCGAGGTGCCTCGCGGGCTGCTGTGGATCGCCCGACTTCGGGCAATGGACGGCGAGGCGGAGCGCGGTCGCCCCGAGCTGGAGCGCGTGCTGCGCGACTTCGCCGGTACCGAGTGGGATCTACGAGCGACCAAGGAGCTGGCCGACCTGGACGTGCAGGAGCGCCACTGGACCGCGGCCCTCGCCGGCTACCAGAAGCTGGCCGACAACCCGCAGCAGCCGTGGAAGCAGATCGGCTCGCTGGCACTGTTGCAGGTCAGGCCGCAGCGGGAGCGGTACTTCCTCTTCGAGGGATTGGCTCTGGCGCTGCTGCTGTTCGGCGTGGCGAGGTTGGCCCTGGCGGCGCGCGCGGGCCTCACGCCCTGGAAGCCGCCGACCGAGATTCTGGTCGGCGCTCCGGTGATCGGAATGCTGCTGCTGGCGGCGCTGGCGCAGCCGCCGGCGCAGGCGAAGGCGGTCCAGCTCCTCGCTCTCGGCGGGGCCTTCCTGGTGTGGGCCAATGGCGCGCTCTTGAGCGGGGCAAGGTGGACGCTGCCGCGACGAATCCTCGAGTCGGTGCTGGGGCTGGCTCAGGCCGCAGCGCTTCTGTACTGCGCGGTGGTGGCCGCGGGCCTGTGGGACAACCTGGTCCACACGATGATCGTGGGGGTCGAATGACGAACGAGCGACCGAAGGTCGAAGGGCGTCCGCGGATCCTGGGCATTCGCCCCGGGGTCAACCCCAACTCCAGCTCGCTGGGAGTGGACATCACCTTCCTCCTGCTCGGAGGGACCGGCTCGCTGGCGCTCTCGTTCCTGATGTCGGCCTGGCTGCGCGGCCGCAAACCGGCGGTGGTGGAGGTCGGCGCTCCCAAGGGCGAGGGCCAGGAGTGAAGATCCGGGCCGAATGGTTCGGGGCGCTGCTGGAGCTCGAGCGCCCGCGCGCGCTGGTCTCGCTCAACCGGACCCTGGCGCGAAAGCTGGGGCTCTCCGACTCGCCGCGCTGGAGGGGCGACGATCCGGGCCGCCTGAGCGCGCCCACCGAGGTCCATCTCGTCATCTCGCGGCGCTGCTCGGCGGGCTGCAAAGGCTGCTACGTCTCGGCGGTGCCGCACGGGCCGGCGCTGAGCTTGGAGCAGGCCAAGGCCGCGGTCGATCAGCTGGCGGCGCACGGCATCTTCCACATGGCCCTGGGAGGCGGCGAAGCACTCGATCTCGAGCACCTGTTCGAGGTCGCCGACTACGCGCGCAGCAAGGGCATCCTCCCCAATCTGACGACCTCCGGGCTGGGGATGGACGAGGAGACCGCCCGCCGCTGCCGCGTCTTCGGCCAGATCAACGTCAGCGTCGACGGGGTGGGGGAGGACTACCGCCGGGCGCGTGGCTACGACGGCTTCGACCGGGCGGTGCGGGCGCTCGAGCTGCTGAGGGCGACTCGCCGCGAGGTGGGCATCAATTGCGTGGTGACCCGCCACAACTTCGAGTCGCTGGGCGAGATCGTGGCGCTGGCGCGCCGGCTTCGGCTCAACGAGGTGGAGTTGCTGCGCTTCAAGCCCAGCGGCCGCGGCCTGGAGCAGTGGCGCGAGAACGACCTGTCCGTCGAGCAGGCGCGGGCCCTCTATCCCCGGGTGCGCTGGCTGTCGGTGCGCCATCGGATGCGGCTCAAGCTCGACTGCTCGTTCGCCCCGATGGTCTTCTTCCATCGCCCGTCGCGGGCCGCGGCGCGCTTCTTCGGAGTGGTCGGTTGCCAGGGCGGGAACCTGCTGGCCTCGGTGCTGCCCGAGGGGGACTTGACCGGCTGTTCGTTCGGAGGCCCCCGTGAGGCGAGCATCTTTGAGCCGCGCGAGGTGGCGGCGGCCTTCGAAGGTGGGTTCCAGTCATTCCGCGACTTCGCCCGCCGCGCGCCCGAGCCTTGCCGCAGCTGCCGCTACCTCTCGCTGTGCAACGGCGGCTGCCGGGTGGTCTCGAAGGCCGCCGGCGACTGGTGGCAGCCCGACCCGGGGTGCCCGACCGTGGCTGCCCACTCCCGCTAAGGTCCCCGGCACGCTGCCCTCATTCGTCCTGCGCACCGAGAGAGCGCTCGCTCGATTGCCGTCCGGCCGAGGGTGGATAACTCACCTGCCCGAGCGCTCGCGGAGACGCTCGGTTTGCGCTGAGGGGGCAGGGCGATGGGGCGAGCATGGCGGGGGCTTGTGGCGGCGTGCGCGGCGATGACGATCGCTGCTGGCTGCGGCCGGACGGGATCGGTTGCCGACGACGGCGCTTCAGACAGCTGCGCTTCGGCCGCGTGCCTGCAACCCCTCAGCACCGTTTCGATCAAGGCGCCTCCGAGCTGCCAGCCGACCGGAGGCGGGCCCTACTGGCTCCAGGAGGGCGATCCACTCAGCGTCCACCTCTCCTGTCAGACCGGGCTCGCCCTGCCGGGCAGCGCCTTTGCCGTGTCGCCGCTGCCTCGCGGGGCGAACTTTGACCCGCAGTCGGCGACGCTGTCCTGGACTCCGGATCTGAAGCAGGCCGCGGTCTACCTGCTGAAAGTCGCGGTCGCCCAATCCGGCGAGGAGAGCGAGCTCAAGATCGGCGTCGCCGACAAGTTCGACGACCTCAACAACCACCGCGTCGTCGATCCCTCGCAGTACACCGAGGAGTACGGGCTGCCGGTCTTCTTCCTGACCGTGCCGTCGGGCCTGGGCAACGTCTATGCGCCGGCGAAGGTGCTCTACCGGGGCCACACCTACAGCGTCCAGGCCAAGCTTCACGGCGGCGCTTCGCTGGCTTTTCCCAAGAAGAGCTACACCCTGCACTTCGAAAAGAGCGATCCCTTCCTCGAGCCGGCCTTCGCCGGTGGGATGGTCCGCGACAAGATCGTGCTGGTCACCACCTTCTCCGACAACTCGTATGTCCGGCAGCGCTTCGCCTACGACTACTTCAACCAGCTCGACCCGACGCACTTCCAAATCAAGACCTACAGCGCGGTGGTCTTCGTCAACGGCAGCTATCGAGGCCTGTACACCGTCACCGACCACGTCGACACCAAGACGCTGGCCGTCAACGGATGGCTGGGCGGCGGCAACCTCTACAAGCCGGAAACCAACGACGCCAACTTCCTCACCGTCGACCGCTTCGGGGCGCCGAAGAGCTCGCTCCACCAGGGCTACCTGAAGGACTCCGGGCTGCCTCCCGACGGCGCCCCCGGGGCCTACGACGACCTGGAGGCGCTGGTGGGGTTCGTCACCCAGAGCAGTGCCAGCACCTTCGCCAGCCAGTTCCCGACCATGGCCAGGCTGAGCGAGTTCCAGGACTGGTGGGCCTTCGTGACGACCATCCGCGCCAGCGACTCGACGCGCAAGAACTACTTCCTCTACCACCCGCCCAGCGGCGGCCAGTGGCGGTACATCCCCTGGGACTACCGCTCCAGCCTGGGCCAGGACTGGCAGACCCGCCGCGAGGCTGCCGATTCGCCCTCCGACTACTCGGGCGAGAACGGGCTGTTCCGCCAGCTGCTCTCCGATCCGCCGCTCGCCGCCCAGACCCGGCAGCGGCTGCACGATCAGCTGAGAAGCCAGGGGCGGCTCGAGGTCGCGCGCCAGCTCCTGGACGGCTACTTCCCGGAGATCGACGAATGCGCCCTGCGCGACGAGCGGCGCTGGGGCGGCGAATACCGCAGCTTCTCGCTGTGGATGGACCGCACCGACTTCACCGACTACGAGGGCGAGAAACGCTACGTGCGCGAGTGGGTGGAAGCGCGCTGGCGCTACCTGCGCGGCCGATACTGACCGGCTCTTGAATCCATGGGGCCGGCTGTGGCTCTCTGTGGTTGCCCAGAGGTCGCGCCCATGGCCATCGCACCCCAATCCAGCGACGTTTCCGAGCTCGTTCGCCCCCTGACCGGCGAGCTGGTCGGCACCTTCCTGCTCACCTTCATCGGCACCTCCACGGTGGCGTGCGCGGTGCTGTTCGGCAGCTTCGTCGGGGTGGTCCAGGTGGCGGCGATCTGGGGCGTCGGGGTGGCGTTGGCGATCTACGCCACCCGCCAGCTCTCCGGAGCACATCTGAACCCCGCCGTTACGCTCGCCATGGTGATCGCCGGGCGGGAGCACTCGCGCCTGCTGGTTCCGTACTGGGGCGCGCAACTGGTCGGAGGCGTCGCCGCCGGCGGGGCGGTGCTGGCGCTGTTCGGCGGTGCGATCGGCGCCTTCGAGGCCGCGCACGGGCTGGTGCGAGGGACCGCGGGCTCGGTGCGAACCGCGATGCTCTTCGGCGAGTACTTCCCGAACCCGGGCCTCGATCTGCCCTGGTTCGAAGTCTCGATCCCCACGGCGATGCTGGCCGAAGGGGGCGGGACGTTCCTGCTGGTGGCGCTGATCTTTCTCCTCACCGAGGGGAGCAACCGCGGACGCCCGAGCGACAGCCTGACTCCGATCCTCATCGGCGGAACGGTGACGACCCTGATCTCAATCCTCGCGCCGCTCAGCCAGGCAGGCTTCAACCCGGCGCGCGACTTGGGACCTCGGCTGGTGGCCTTTCTCGCCGGCTGGGGCGAAGTGGCCATCCCGGGGCCGCAGGGCGGCTGGCTGTCGGTCTACGTCGCCGCGCCGCTGATCGGCGGCAGCCTGGCGGCGGTGGCCTTCCGATTCGCGCTGGCCCCGCTGCTGGCAGGCCGGTCGAGTGAGCGCGGCGCGGACATCGGGGCCGAGCAGCAGTAGCACGCCAGCTCGTCTGCTCCTCGAAAGCTGGCAATCGTCGTTCTACGGTCGGCCGCCAGTCTCCAAAATCCCGAGCGGCTCTCGCCGCGGCAGCAGCCTGGGCTGCTCTACCTGCCAGGCGCATCGGAAGGATTGAGTCCAGGAGCAAGTTATCGTAGAACGCCGATAAAGCGTTCGCGAGAGCTGCGCCATGGTCAAGAAGTCCCCGCGACAGGTCTGTTTTCCGGAGGAGAGCCGGCAGGCCGATCTCCGCCCGGTCGAAGGGCCACAGGCCGACAAGGAGCTGGCGGCGCTCACCAAGGCCGTTGGGCATCCTGCCCGGGTGCAGATCCTCCGGCTGCTCTCTCGTCGAACCGCCTGCGTGTGCGGCGACATCGTCAGCGAGCTGCCGCTCGCGCAATCGACGGTGTCCCAGCACCTCAAGGTCCTCAAGGACTCCGGCCTGATCACCGGGGAGATCGACGGCCCTCGCGTCTGTTACTGCCTCGACCCCAGAGCCTTGCGCCGGCTCAAGTCGCTGGTGGGAAGCTTATGAGTGGCGCGAGGGCGAACATGAGCGCATCGCCAAGGAGTCGCGAATAATGAGCACGGACAAGCACGACCAGGTTCGGGCCGCAGTGCGGGAGCAGTACGGCAAGGTGGCGCTCAAGGCTGTCCCCGAAAGCTGCTGTTCCGGAGGCGGGTGCTGCGGCCCCAATCCGAATGCCAGTCTGGAGATCGGCTATTCGGCCGAGGAGCTGGCCCAGGCGCCGGAGGGCGCCAACCTCGGGCTGGGGTGCGGGAATCCTCAGGCGATCGCCGCTCTCAAGCCGGGCGAGACGGTCCTCGACCTCGGCGCCGGCGCCGGCTTCGACGCCTTTCTGGCGGCCAGAAAGGTCGGCTCGTCGGGAAAGGTCATCGGCGTGGACATGACCGCCGAGATGATCGCCCGCGCTCGCGAGAACGCCCGCCGCAGCGGCGCCGGCAACGTCGAGTTCCGCCTGGGCGAGATCGAGCACCTGCCGGTCGCCGATGGCACCGTGGACGTCATCCTCTCCAACTGCGTGATCAACCTCTCGCCCGACAAGCTATCGGTGTTTCGCGATGCCTTCCGGGTCCTGAAGCCGGGCGGGCGCCTGGCGATCTCCGATGTGGTGGCCACCGCCGAGATGCCGGCGTCGCTGGCCTCCGACGCCGCGCTCACCGGCTGCGTCTCGGGAGCGGCCCAGGTCGAGATGCTCAAGCAACTGCTGGCCGAGGCCGGCTTCGAGCAGGTGCGGATCGAGGTCAAGGAAGGCAGCCGCGAGTTCATCCGCAACTGGCTTCCCGGCTCGGGCGCGGAGAACTACGTGGCCTCGGCGACGATCGAGGCGGTCAAGCCCGGCGAGACGGCTTGCTGCGGCGGCTCCTGCGGCTGCGGGTGAGGTCCGAGCGGCGAGGGAAGCTCAGGCCTCCGGCCGCTTCTCTCCGTTCGCCTCGCGCTTGGCGCGGGCCTTGTCGGTCAGCTCCTGCAGGTGGGAGTGGATCTTCATCGAGCAGAACTTGGGCCCGCACATCGAGCAGAACTCGGCCGACTTGAAGGCCTCCTGTGGCAGCGTCTGGTCGTGCATCGAGCGGGCGGCGTCCGGGTCGAGCGAAAGCTCGAACTGGCGGTTCCAGTCGAAGGCGTAGCGGGCGCGGGACAGCTCGTCGTCGCGGTCGCGGGCCCCCGGGCGCTTGAGGGCCACGTCGGCGGCGTGGGCGGCGATCTTGTAGGCGATGATCCCCTGGCGCACGTCCTCGCGGTCGGGCAGCCCCAGGTGCTCCTTGGGGGTGACGTAGCAGAGCATCGCCGCCCCGTGCTGCGCCGCCACCGCCGCCCCGATGGCGCTGGTGATGTGGTCGTAGCCGGGCGCGATGTCGGTCACCAGCGGCCCCAAAACGTAGAAGGGCGCCTCGTGGCACAGCACGCGCTCCTTCTGCATGTTCATCGGGATCTGGTCGAGCGGGACGTGGCCGGGGCCCTCGACCATCACCTGCACGTCCTTCTCCCAGGCGCGCTTGGTCAGCTGGCCCAGCACCTCCAGTTCGGCGAACTGGGCGGCGTCGGAGGCGTCGGCCAGGCAGCCCGGGCGCAGCCCGTCCCCGAGGCTGAAGGCCACGTCGTAGCGCTGGAAGATCTCGCAGATCCGGTCGAAGTGGGTGAAGAACGGGTTCTGGGCGTCGTTGGCCAGCATCCACTGGGCGATCAGCGCCCCGCCGCGGCTGACGATGCCGGTGGTGCGGTGGGCGGCCAGCGGCAAGAACTCCCGCAGCAGGCCGGCGTGGATGGTCATGTAGTCCACCCCCTGCGCCGCCTGCTCCTCGATCACCTGCAGGAGCAGCTCGGGGGTGAGCTCGGCGACGTCCTTGACCCGAGCGATGGCCTCGTAGATCGGCACCGTGCCCACCGGCAGCGGGCTGTGGCGCAGGATGGCATTGCGGATGTCGGGGATGTCGCCGCCGGTGGACAGGTCCATCACCGTGTCCGCGCCGTGCTTGAGGCAGATCGCGAGCTTCTCCAACTCGGCGCCAATGTCGCTGGTCACCGCGCTGTTGCCGATGTTCGCGTTGATCTTGCAGCGCGAGGCGACGCCGATGGCCATCGGCTCCAGCTCGGGATGGGCGACGTTGGCCGGGATGATCATCCGCCCCCGGGCCACCTCGGCGCGCACCAGCTCGGGGCTCAGGCTCTCCCGGCGGGCCACGTGCTCCATCTCCTCGGTGACCACGCCCTGACGCGCGAAGTGCAGCTGGGTGAGGTTGGAGAGGCCGCGGCGGCGGGAGATCCACTGGGTGCGCATGAGCAATCCTCGAGGTGAAGGTGAGGCGAAGCCGCTAGCACTAACGGCGCGCGGGCGAGAGCGCAACGCGCTCGCGCCTCTTCTCACACTCGGGGACTGGCCGGCTGCCCCTGGCGCTACTTGGCGGCCGGGCCGGCCAGCACGCCGTCGAGGCCGTCGGCGATGCGGGTGAAGCGCACGCCGATGCGGCTGCGCACGCCTTGGGCGGGTGCGCCGGGGCGGGCCCAGGTCACCTCGCCCTGGAACGGGATGCGCCGGGCGTCGAGGACGATGCTGCCGTGGACCTGCGAGCCGGGGATGAAGACCGCTCCGAGCTCGGCGCAGAAGCCCGTCGGCGACACGTCGGCCGTCAGGGCGGGGAGCTTGTCGCCGAGGGAGAGGCAGAGGGTGCGGCGAAGGCGGGCGTCCGAGCGCTTGTTTGTCATGGTTCGAAGGTGCCACAGGCCTGTAGCACCTCAAGTTTTCGGCCCGCTCGAGCGAAGGGCGGGAGGGCGCGGCGCGGCGGGGACGGCGCGCCTCCGCTAGAATCCGAAGCTCCGCCTCGATGACACTGCTCGCGCCACTCCTCGCCGCCTGCCTGGCCGCCTCTTCGCCGACCGCCGCCGCGGCGTCGGAGGCCGAGCCCGCCCGCCGGCCGCCGGTGGTCTTCCACGGCAACGGAGTGCTGCAGGACGAGGTCTACCTGGCGTTCCTGCGGCTGCCGGAGACCGCCAAGGCCGACCCCGCCACCGCCGCCAGCATCCGCGGCCAGCTCACCGAATTCCTCCACCAGATCGGCTACGAACTGGCGGTGGTCGAGGTCGCGGTCGGCAACGACGAACTGCACGTCTTCCTCGACGAGGGCTTGCTGGGGAAGATCATCCTGCGCGGGCAGGCGGGGCTGGAGACGGTCGAGGCGCGCATCGCGCTCGACCTGCCGCACAAGGTCTTCAACCGCCCGCAGCTCGAGCGGCAGATCGCGCACCTCAAGGAGCAGTTCAACCTCTCGGTCGATCACTGGGAGCTGGTGTCGAGCGGGCAGGTGGAGCACGTCGGGCCGCAGCTCGCCAACCTGTGGGTGCTGGACGAGCTGGGGCAGTTCTTCGGCCACCGGCTGATCCCGCCGCACGGCCGCTACGATCTGCAGATCACGCTGCACCGCGACGAGTGGCGGCGCGGGCTGGGCATCGGCGCCGGGCTCGACGGCGCCGACGGGGCGCTGGGCAACCTCGACTACAAGGGCAGCGGGCTGCTGCTCGCCGCCGATCGCTGGATCGGCCGGCTGGAGCTGGGGACCAAGCTGCGCAGCCCGCTGGCAGGAGGAGATCCCTATCTCGCCCTGACTCGCGGGTTGGGGGAGATGAACTGGCGGGCCCCGGCGCTGGCGCTCACTCTGCGGCCCGGCCTGGATCTCAGCGTGCGCTACTCGAGCCACCAGCGGCCGGATCTTCCTCTGGAGAGCTATCGGCTGATGCGAATGCGCGGGCTGTTCTCGGTCCACGGGGAGCCCAGGACCGGCATGGACCTCTGGCTGGGCGCGGGCATGGAGCGGCTCAACGTCTTCGACCTGATCCCGGCCGGTGCCGCGCCTGTTCCGCCCGGGGTCAACCCCGTCGGTTCGACGCACCCGGTGTTCCAGGCCGGCGCCGATTTCGTCTTCGATCCCGATCAGATCCGCGCCGACCGCCGGCATGAGCTGCACCTGGAGGCGCTGCACTATCCGGGCTGGGGTGGGGAGCGCTACGGGGTGACGCACTGGGACTACCAGAAGGTCTTCGAGCTGGGCTGGCACGACCTGTGGGTGACCAGCTCGGGCCGCTTCCTGTGGGGCCAGGCGCCGTTCGTCGAGGAGAGCTCGGTGGGCGGCAGCTACGTCCGCGGAGTCTTCGCCGACCGCTTCTACAGCCCGCGCGCCGGCGGCCTGCGGCTCGAGGGGCGCTTCTCGCTGGTGCGCGACATCTACAAGCTGGCGGTCTTCCACGACGCCGGGCTGTTCGAGGACCTCGACCGCGGCAAGGGGCTGGCCAACGCCCGCTTCGTCGACTCCTTTGGCGTCGGGCTGTGCGCGCTGGTCGCCGACGCCTTCCAGCTCGACGTCTACTACGCTCTCGGCTTCGCCGGCCGGTCGCAGTTCGACCGCGGGCTGTCGCTCAGCCTGCGGCAGGCGTTCTGACCTCGAGCGAGATCCATCAGGGTGCGCGGCTCTCGGGGTTCGTCGCCGCGGGGCCCATGGCTTGGAGATCCGGCCCGGGGCCGGCAACCGGGGCGGTCGCCCTGGTCACGATCGCCCGGAAGATCGCCGGGGCGCGCTGCAGTGCCCCGAAGGCCGCCCGACGCAGCGCCGGATTGTCCGACAGCTGCAACAGAAGTCCCGGCAGCAGCGCCGCCCGTCGATAGGCTCGCCGGTGCAGCCGCGCGTACTCCTCGAGCGCCGGCCCGGGATCGCGCCGCCTCACCAGCCCCTCCAACAGCTCGCCGAGCCCGGCGGCACATTGCAGGGCCAGCGAAATGCCCTCGCCGCTGATCGGATCGAGCGTCCCGGCGGCGTCGCCGATCAGCGCCAGCCGCTGGCCCGCCGCCGAGCGCGCCAGACCGCCAAAAGGCCCCGCCCCGCGAATGGCGGTCTCGGGCGCCGCCTCGCCCAGGCGCTCGCGCAGCAACCCGAAGCCCGTGAACAACGGATCCAGCGAGGGCCGGCGCCGCTGTCGGGCGGCGTCCCACAGCACGGCCACCCCGACCCGCGCCGGGCCGACCGGCGTCACGTAGGCCTCCATGCCGTCGCCCCAATAGACCTCGACCAGCGAGCTCCAGGGCGCGGTCGCGAAATGCCGCCGCATCCCCAGCCGGTGGCGCGCAAGCGGCCGCCCCTCGAGCCCCGCGGCGCGGCGGATGGGGGAGTGCAGGCCGTCCGCCGCCACCAGCAGCCGGGCCTCGACCTCTCCGGCGTCGGTTTCCAGGCGCACGCCCTCGCCCTCGATTCGGAAGCGGCGTGCGGCACAGCCGAAGTGCAGCCGGGCTCCCGCCGATTCGGCGCGCTCTGCGAGCGTACGCTCGAGCAGGGTGCGCCGCACAGTCAGCGCCAGCCCGGGCCAGGGGGATTCCACGCCGCGGCCGTCCTCCTCGACGTAGCGCAGGCCGGAGATCAGCGCGTGGTCGCGCGGGTGCTCGCGGATCGCCTTGAGCGCCCCCAGCCGGCGCAGGCAGGCGACTCCCGCCGGCAGGATCCCTTCGCCACAGGCCTTGTCGGGCGCGCGCTCCTGCCGCTCGAAGAGCGCGACCTCGAAGCCGCGGGCGGCCGCCTCGATCGCCACCGCCAGCCCGGCCGGCCCCCCGCCGACGATGGCCACCTCGACCTTCATCCGCCCAGCTTCACCTTGGCGAAGGAGATCGCCGACTTGATCATTTCCCCGGCCATCAGCAGCGGGGTGACCTTGGCCGGCGGGGCGATCTCTCCGGCCGCCAGCTGCCGCTTGGCCTCGATGCGCCGCAGCTTGCCGCTGGAGGTGCGCGGCAGCGTCCCCGGCGGCAGCAGCCGCACCGAGTACGGCCGGATCCCGGTGCGGGCCAGCACCGCCGCCCGCACTTTCTCCTGCAGCTCTTCGGTGGGGCGCACCCCCTCGCCGACCTCGGCCAGCAGCGCCAGCTCCTCTCCCTCCTGGCCCTCGAGCACCAGCCCGATGGCCACCGCGCACCCCGGCCGCAGCCCCTCGATCCCCTCCAGGCTCTCCTCGAACTCCTGCGGCGAGTGGTTGGCCCCGCGCAGGATCACCACGTCCTTGGCCCGCCCGCACACGCACAGCTCTCCGCCGGCGAAGAAGCCCAGGTCTCCGGTGTCCAGCCATCCGGCGTCGAGCGCGGCGGCGGTGGCGGTGGGGTTGCCGAAGTACTCGGTCATCAGCCCTGGGCTGCGCACGAAGATCCGCCCGACGCGGCGCTCTGGAAGAGCCCGGCCGTCCGGGCCGCGGATCTCCACCTCGACCCCGGGGACCGGCTTGCCCACCGAAACCAGCTCGCCCGTGCCCTCGCGGACCTCGCCCTCGGCGGCCAGCGCCTTGCGGTCCACCTTGAGGGTCGCGGGGCCCTCGCGCGGGCGCGAGAAGGTCACCGCCAGCGTCGCCTCCGACAGCCCGTAGACCGGGGTCAGCGCCTGAGGGTCGAAGCCCCAGGGCCGGAAGCGGGCGGCGAAGTTGCGCAGCACTTGCGGCGATATCGGCTCGGCCCCCGCCATCACCGTCCGCCAGCGCGACAGATCCACTCCCTGCATCTCCTCGTCGCGGATGCGCTTGGTGCAAAGCCCGAGGGCGAAGTTGGGCGCCACCGACAGCGTGGCCCGCTGCCGAGAGATCGTGCGCAGCCAGATCGACGGTCGGCCCAAGAACAGCTCCGGCGGGATCAGCGCCAGCTTGGCGGGGTGGTAGACCGACAAGAGCAGGCAGCCGATGAGTCCCATGTCGTGGTACAGCGGCAGCCACGAGACGCCGGCGTGCCGGTAGAGCTCGCCCTCGGGGAAGAAGCTCTCGATGGCCGCGAGGTTGGAGAGGATCGCCTGGTGCGAGAGCACCACCGGTTTGGGGTCGACGGTGGTCCCAGAGGAGAACTGGATCACCGCCGGCTGCTCCGTCCGCCGCCAGGGCCGTTCGACCAGCGGCGAATCCGCGCGGAGTTCCTCGATGTCCAGGCACCCCAGCGCCGGCTTGGCGCGCTCCACCGCCTGACCCAGCAGCCGCTTCATCCGCGCGTCGGCGATCAGCAGCCGCGCATCGACCAGCGAAAGCATTCGGGCGGTGCGGGCGTGGTACTCATCCATCCGGCCCAGCCGCAGCGGCGGGTAGAGCGGCACCGCCACCGCCCCCGCCAGCAGGGTGCCGAAGAAGGCGTCGAGGAAGCCGGGCGAGGTCGGCAGCACCATCGCCACCCGATCGCCTGGGCGGATCCCCAGCTCGATCAGCCCGCGCGCCACCTTTTCCGCCCGCCGCTCGATCTCCAGAAACGGCAGCGTCTGGTCGTTCTCGCGGGCGTCGACGAAGGTGATGCCGTCGCGCGAGCGCGCGGCCGCGGCCAGCAGCGCTGGCAGCGTGTCGACCTTGGGAGGGATCGCCTGGGAGTGCGTCATGCCGTCCGTCCTTCCGCCAGCCGCCGGGCCACCAGCGCCACCAGATCCCCCACGGTCTGGATCCCCGGCGCGTCCTGCTCGCGCAGGGCGAGCTGAAAGCGATCCTCCAGGCTGACCACCAGGGTCAGCAGGGAGAGCGAGTCGAGCTGCAGATCGGTGATCAGGTCGGCATCCAGCTCCAGCGGGCCGGACTGGTGCAGCTCCTCGGCCCACACCCGCCTGATCTCGTTGAGGATTTCGGCGTCGCGAGCTGTCATCGGCTCAACCTCGGCAGCAGGCGGGGGACGCCGGCGAACTCGCGCTGCCAGGGCTGGCCCAGCGCTCGCTCCTCGGCGCGGATGCGCACCGCCAGCATCGCGGCGTCGGCCAGGGTGTAGGCGGCGGCGCAGAACCAGGCGCCAACGGCCAGCGGCACCGACAGCATCTCCAGCGCCACCGCCAGGTAGTTGGGATGGCGCAGGAACCGGTACGGGCCGCGGCGCAGCGGCAGGGTGTCGGGCAGCACCAGGATCCCCACCGTCCAGCGGATTCCCAGGCTGGACACCGCCCACCACCGCAGCCCGATGGCTAGCGCCACCCCAGCCAAGGCGAGGGCCGAGACCAGCGGCGGCGGGATGCGCTGCAGGAACACGATCTCGGCCAGGCAGGCCGGCAGGAAGCTGGCGTGCAGCGCCACCATCCACGGGAAGTGGCGCCGGCCGACCTCGACCGCCCCCAGCGAGCGCAGCACCCGCGCGTGGCGCGCGGAGACTGCCAGCTCTGCCATCCGCTCGCAGGCGATGAGCCCCAGCAGCACCATGGACGAGACCGGCGGGCTCACCATTGCAGCAGCACCAGCTGGGAGCAGAAGCCCGGGCCCATCGCCCCCAGGATCCCCAGCTCGCCCGGGCGCGGCTCGCGGGAGCGCATCGTCTGCTCGAGCACGAAGAGCACCGTCGCCGAGGAGAGGTTCCCCTTGGCGCGCAGCACCTCCCAGCTTGGCGCGAGGGCGTCGCGCGTCACCTCCAGCGCCTCCTCGATCGCCTCCAGCACCTTGGGGCCGCCGGGGTGGAAGATGAAGTGGCGGATGTCCTTGAGATTCAAGCGGTTCTTGGAGAGGAAGCGGTCGACGTCCTGGCGCAGGTGCTCGCGGGCGATGTTCGGCACCTCGGCGGAGAGGACCACTTGGAAGCCGCCGTCGCCGATCTTCCAGCCCATCACCCACTCGGTGTCCGGGTACTGGACCGCGTCGGTGGCCAGCACCCGCGGGCCGCGCCCGCTGCGGTTGGCCCCGACCAGCACCGCCGCTGCCGCCCCGTCGCCGAACAGGCCGGTGGCGACCAGGTTGGCCATGGACAGGTCGTCGTGCTGCAGGGTCAGCGAGCAGAGCTCGACCGACAGCACCGCCGCCACCTCGTCGGGATAGGCGCGCAGGTAGTCGGTGGCCCGGGCCAGCGCCGCGGCGCCGGCGACGCAGCCCAGGCCGAACAGCGGGGTGCGCTTCAGGTCGGGGCGCATCCCCAGACGGTTGGCCAGGGTGGCGTCGAGGCTGGGGACCGACAGCCCGCTGATGGTGGCGAAGAAGAGGTGGTCGATTTCCTTGGGTTCGAGGCCGGCCTGGTCCAGGGCGCGGCGCAGCGCCCGCTCGCCCTGGTCGGCGGCCACCTCGATCCAGACGTCGTTGCGCTTGGCGAAGGTGTCGAGCTCGGGGTAGCGCTCGGGCGGGACCGCCAGGTGGCGCCCCTCGACCTGGGTGGCGCGGTGCAGCTGCTCCAGCCGCTCCAGGTTGAAGTGCCGGCCGTGCCAGTGGCGGCGGAAGGCGGCGGTGAGCGAGGCCTGGTCGGCGTAGTGCTCGGGCAGCGAAAGCCCGAGAGATGCCAGTCGCGGGGTCGGAGTCGAATCCACTGGAGGGCGCCTCCTTGCCAGAGCGCACGGTCAGGTAACCACCGGCCAGGCGGGGAGGAAGGGCGGGGCCCCCGGATTGGCGGAGGCGACGAAGTCGTTCGCGAATTCACCGCGATCGGAGTTGAATGACCCAGTTCGCCCCTCGACCAGATGGGAGCCCTGGGCATGAGCCGAAGCGCCCTCGCGCCATTCGCGTTGTTGGCCGCACTGCTCGCCTGCCACAAGCCGGCGGCAGAGAAGAAGGTGCGCCCGTCGGCAGCCGCGGGGCGCTTCTATCCGGGCGACGCCTTCGAGCTGCGGGCGGTGGTGCAGCACCTGCTGCGGGGTGCGCGCCGGGTGGTCGAGGAGAAGGTCCAGCTGGTGCTGGTTCCGCACGCCGGGCTCGAGTACAGCGGGGCGATCGCCGCCGAGGCCTTCCAGCAGCTCGCGCCGGGCTTCGATCGGGTGGTGGTCCTGGCCGCCAACCACGAGAGCGAGGTCGACTTCACCGGCTTGAGCCCCGACCGCGCCACCCATTACCAGCTGCCGGGAATGGAGGTGCCGGTGGCCAAGGCGACGCAGGAGCTCTTCAAGAAGCCTCTGTTCATCGAGGCGCCAGCGGCCCACGCGCTCCACATGATCGAGATCGAGCTGCCCTTCCTGCAGCAGATCAACGGCAGGCCCTTCGAGATCGTCCCGCTGATCGTCGGCCGCGTCGACCGCTCGCAGATCTCCGCTGCCGTCGACGAGCTGGCCAGGCTGGCCGGGCCCTCGACCCGCTTCGTGGTCAGCGTCGACCTCTCCCACGGCCATCCCTACGCCGAAGCCACCGGCCTCGACCGGGCCTGCCTCGAGGCGCTGGAATCGATGGACATGGAGCAGGTCGGCCGCTGCCAGACCGACGGCACCCAGGTGCTGCTGATCATGACCGAGCTGGCGGCACGCCTGGGCCAGACCCCGCGGCTGCTGCGGTATGCCAACTCCGGCGACACCGGCGGCGAGCGCTCCAAGGTCGTCGGCTACGGCGCGCTGGTCTACGAGGATCGCTTCCAGCTTTCGAAAGACGAGAGCCAGGCTCTGCTCGCTCTGGCTCGTCGCTCGCTCGAGGCGCGGGTGCGCCAGGACCGCGCGCTCGAGCCGGAGCCGGAGCTGGTGGCGCGCTTTCCTCGCCTCGCCGTCGAGCGCGGGGCCTTCGTCACCCTGCACAAGGACGGCAAGCTGCGCGGCTGCATCGGCTCGCTCGAGGCCCACCAACCCTTGGCCCTGGACGTGGCCCGCAACGCCTCCCACGCCGCCGTCGACGACTCCCGCTTCTCGCCGGTCGCTGCCGAGGAGCTGCCGGCCATCGCGCTGACCCTCTCGGTGCTCGACGCTCCCCGGCCGCTGGCCGCCCCCGACCGCGCCGCGCTCCCGGCGACGCTGGCCAGGCTCAAGCCGGGGCTGATCCTCGACTTCCGCGGCCGCCGCTCCACCTTCCTCCCCGAGGTCTGGGACGAGGTCCCCGAGCCGGTCGAGTTCCTCGGCCACCTCTGCCGCAAGCAGGGCTCGCCCGCCGACTGCTGGCAGGGCGCCGAGGCCAGCTTCCAGACCTACGCCACTCAACACCTCGGCGACTAGCACTCCGCGGCCGGGTGGAATTTAACCCCGGAGGCCGCCGCGACCCCGGTCCCGTCAGGGGGGTCCGCCTGCGGGAGCGGGCTCCACGGCCCGGGATGGGCGCGCTCCCTAGGCCGGGAGAGGGTCGGCCAAGTGTCCGGGAACACTGGATGAACCCGATTCGTCGAGGGCCACGGGTGCCTTGCCATGCGGGCCTGCGATCCCCACTCTCTGGCGCTCCCGAGCCCGCTGTGGCCGGCCCAGGGGTCGAAGCGACCCACGGGAAGCAGTCGGACCCCCTCGGGGGCGGCGCGGCACCGGATTTGCTCGTCTTTCCTGAGAATTTCACTGGGGGCAGCACCAGGAGCGGAGAGCGAGAACGGGATAGAGGGGCAAAGCCGAGAGCGAATGGAGGAACGCGTGATTGAGCTGACGCAGATCTTCAATCAGGCGCATCGGCTGGCGCCGTTTCCGGTAACCGCCTCGAGGTTGAGCGCGCTGTTGGCTCAGAAGGATCTGGCGCTGGGCGATCTGCTGGAGGCGGTCTCATTCGACCAGGCGCTGACCGCGCAGCTGCTGCGGGCGGCAAACGCCGCCTCCGACGCCGAGCGCAGCTCGGTGCGCACCGTAGCCGACGCGGTGGCGGCGCTGGGGATGGACGAGCTGGTGGCGATGGCTACCCGGGTGACCCAGCGCTCGCAGAACCAGCCCGACGCCTCGGAGATGGAAGCGCAGGAGCGCCAGCTGTGGCGCCACTCGGTGGCGGCGGCGCTGGCGGTCGAGGGGCTGCACCGCTTCACTGCCCTCGAGGTGCCCCGCGAGGCGGCGACCGCGGCGCTGCTGCACGACGTGGGCAAGCTGGCGCTGCTGCGCTTCTTCTCGCAGCAGATGGGCGCGCTGCTGCAGCAGGCCGAAACCCCACAGGCGCTGGCGAAGCTGGAGTCGGAGGTGGCGATGCTCTTCGATCACCACGCCGACCTCGGGGCGGTGATCGTGCGCGGCTGGGGCCTGGCTCCCTCGATCGCCCGGGCGGTGCAGTTCCATCTCCAGCCGCCACCCGACGACACGCTCTGCGAAGTCGTCCACCTGGCGCACCAGGTGGCGCAGGTCTGCGCGCCGGAGAAGGGGGACCAGCCGCAGTCCAGCCCCGAGGCGCCGAGCAGACTGGGGGTGACGCAGCAGGGGCTGCTGCAGCTGTGCCTGTCGGTCTCGACACGGCTCGAGCAGGTGGCTCGCCGCTGGCGCTGACCGGTCGCTGAGGCCTCGGCGCGGCCTCCGCCGGCCGCGCATTCGCTCTCCCGCCGGCTGTGGGCGAGGCCAACCGCTCGAGCTGTTTCCCGCCGATCAGCCGCGCCCTCGGCGCCCCCCGCAGCGAGTCGTGTTTTTTCGGCCCGGCCCGGCGCTTCGCCGTTGCCGTCCCGAGGGGCAAAGCCCTATAAGTGTTGGCTTCTTTTCATCCGCTACCGGGCGAGCGCGCAGCCGAAAGAGCGCCCGCCAAGGAGATCGACCGTGCAGGAACGCTACGACCCCAAAGCCATCGAGCCCAAGTGGCAGCAGCGCTGGCAGCAAGAGGGCCTGTTCAAGCTCAAGGGGAATGGCGAGAAGCGCTACGTGCTGGAGATGTTCCCGTACCCCTCGGGCAAGATGCACATGGGGCACGTGCGCAACTACCTGATCGGCGACGTGCTGGCGCGCTACTTCCGTACCAAGGGCTACGACGTGCTGCACCCGATGGGCTGGGACGCGCTGGGGCTGCCGGCGGAGAACGCCGCCATCAAGGATCAGCGCCACCCCGCCGACCGCACCCGCGAGAACGTCGCCCAGTTCAAGGCCGAGATGCTCTCGGTCGGCTACAGCTACGACTGGGAGCGCGAGATCAACACCTCGGATCCCGAGTACTACCGCTGGAACCAGTGGTTCTTCCTGAAGATGCGCGAGCTGGGGCTGGTCTACCGGCGGATGAGCCGGGTCAACTGGTGCCCGGGCTGCGCCACGGTGATCGCCAACGAGCAGGTCAAGGACGGCGCCTGCGAGCGCAGCGGCGACCAGGTGGTGGTCAAGCGGATGCCGGAATGGGCGTTCAAGATCACCGCCTACTCCGAGCAGCTCCTGCAGCAGATCGACCAGCTCACCGAGTGGCCGGAGCGCATCACCTCGATGCAGCGCAACTGGATCGGCAAGTCCGAGGGCGCGGAGATCGTCTTCAAGATCGACGGCGCCGACGCTGCCCTGACCGTGTTCACCACCCGCGCCGACACCCTCTTCGGCGTCAGCTACGTGGTGGTGGCGCCCGACCATTCGCTGATGTCCAAGCTGGTCAACGCCAAGACCGCCGAGCAGGTCAAGGCCTTCGCCGCCGACCAGGAGAAGAAGGCCGCCGCGCAGAAGAAGGACGAGGAGCCGGAGAAGGAGGGCGTCTTCACCGGGGCCTACGCCATCCACCCGTTCACCGGGCAGAAGGTGCCGGTGTGGGCGGCCAACTTCGTGGTCAGCGACTACGGCACCGGGGCGGTGATGAGCGTGCCCGCCCACGACCAGCGCGACTTCGAGTTCGCCAAGAAGTACGGCCTGCCGATCAAGGTCGTGATCCAGCCCAAGGAGGGCGACAAGCTCGCCTCCCAGGGCCTGGCCGCCGCCTCGACCGAGGACGGGGTGATGTTCGACTCCGGCGATTTCACTGGCCTTTCCAGCGAGGAGGGGCGCCGCAAGGTGTGCGCCGCGCTCAAGCAGAAGGGGCTGGGCGGCTCGGCGGTGACCTTCCGCCAGCGCGACTGGGGCTTCTCCCGCCAGCGCTACTGGGGCACGCCGATCCCTATCGTCTACTGCGAGAAGTGCGACCCCAACCACGAAGGGATCTCGGTCCCCCTCGAGCAGTTGCCGGTGACTCTGCCGCGGATCGACGTGGCCAAGGTGCTCACCGGCCGCGGCGAGCCGCCGCTGGCCAAGGTGCCGGAGTTCATCAACACCACCTGCCCGAAGTGCGGCGGCCCGGCGCGCCGCGAGGCGGAGACGATGGACACCTTCGTCGACTCCAGCTGGTACTTCGCCCGCTTCCTGTCGCCCAAGGACGCCAAGCTCCCGGTCGATCCGGCGGAGGCCAAGCGGATGCTGCCGGTGGACGTCTACGTCGGCGGCCCCGAGCACGCGGTGATGCACCTGCTCTACTTCCGCTTCTGGACCCTGGTGATGAAGCAGCTGGGGCTGGTGAGCGTGGACGAGCCGGTGAAGAAGCTGGTGACCCAGGGCATCGTCAACGGCCCCGACGGCCGCAAGATGTCCAAGCGCTGGGGCAACGTGGTCTCGCCCAGCGACATCGTGGCCCGCTTCGGCGCCGACGCCGCCCGCACCTTCGTGATGTTCGCCGGCCCGCCTGAGAAGGACATCGACTGGTCCGACGAGCAGGTCGAGGGCTGCAGCCGCTTCCTGGGCCGCGTCTGGCGGCTGGCCTACGCCCAGCGCGACTGCGCCAGCGAGGGCGTGCCCGCCGGCGGCGAGACCGGCAACGCCCTGGCCATCCGCAAGGCCTCGCACAAGGCGCTCATGCGCGTCACCGAGGACCTGGAGCGGCTGGGCTTCAATACCGCCATCGCCCGGGTGATGGAGCTGGTGAACTTCCTCACCCCGATGGCTCCCTCGGCCGACAAGGCGGAGAAGGCGGCCATGGCCGAGGCGGTGCGGCTGATCGCCTTCATGCTCTCGCCGTTCGCCCCGCACCTGTGCGAGGAGATCGCCGCCGATTACGGCGCGACGCAGAGCCTGCAGGCCCGCAGCTGGCCGGCCTTCGATCCCGTGCTGGCCGCCGAGGATTCGGTGACCTACGCGGTGCAGGTCAACGGCAAGCTGCGCGGGCAGATCCAGTGCGCGGTCGAGGCCGGCGAGGCCGAGGTCAAGGCGATGGCCGAGAAGGACGGCGCGGTGGCCCCACACCTGGCGGGCAAGGCGATCAAGAGGGTGGTCTTCGTCCCCAAGCGGCTGGTCAACTTCGTGGTCGCCGGCTGATGGCTCACTTCGCGCCGCGAGAACCGGTCAGCCCGAGCGTAGGGCGTGCGCGGCGGGCCCGGAGTCGGGGGCCCCTCGACTCCGCTGGCGCTCCGCTCGGTGCGACCGGGTCGGCGTCCGGTGAGCGGTCCTCGGCCCGGAGCCCGAGGCTGGGAAGGTTGTGGAAGCTCGGCCTGCTGGCGGCGGCGGTGCTCGCCAGCGCCTGCGGCTATCGCTTCACGGCCCGGGGCGGCGAGCTGCCGGGGGGAGTGCGCACCGCCTACGTGCCGATGTTCCAGAACCGCACCCCGGAGGCGGGGGCGGAGGCGCTCTTCACCGCGGCGATGCGCGGGGAGCTGTCGCGGGCCGGCCGGGAAGGGGAGGCGGCCAGCGATGCCAGGCTGGAGGGAGAGTTGGTCTCGCTGGCCGGAGGCCAGGCGCTGTTCGTCACGCCGCCTGGGCTCACCGGGGGCGGCCAGGTGGCCAGCTACCGCTTGCTGGCCACCGCCAAGGTGCGGTTGGTCCGCGCCGGCCAGACGCTCAAGGAGATCGCCGTCTCCGGCCAGGAGGACTTCCTGCCCGGGAGCACGATTCTGGAGGCAGAGGGCAACCGCCGGACAGCCCTTCGCCGCCTCGCCGCAGATCTGATGCGGCAAGCCTACGAGAGCCTTTCCAGCGGATATTAGGGGCGGAGGAATCCGCCCCTTGGCGCAGCTCGCCGCGAGCTCGGCCCGTCAATCAGAGGGCAGAGCCCGCGGAGGGACTACTTGGCAGCCGGGGCCAGCGCCTTGGCCATGCGGGCCACGTGCCGCGAGGCGTTGCGGGCGTGGATGACGCCCTTGGACGCCGCCTTCTTCAGCATCTTCTCGGCGTCGACCACCAGCTTCTTGGCGTTGGGGTCCTTGGCGGAGACGGCAGCGCGCGCCTTCTTGAGGGCGGTCTTGACGCTGGAGCGCCAGTGCAGGTTGCGAGCCTTGCGCTTCAGGCTCTGGCGATGGCGCTTCTCGGCGGACTTGATGTTGGCCACTTCAAACCTCCAAAAGCTTCGTAACTTCTCGCTGAATACAGCGCGATAGGGGCGCGCTTCGTAGCAGCTTGTCGGGCGGGCTGTCAAGCTGCATCGCCGAGCGGCGGAGGCTCTGGGCGCCAGCCCGCCATCGACGACCGCGGCCGCGCCGCCATCGCCGCGCCGAGACCGATCCGGCCTTCAAAATCGTGAAGCCTAGAACGAGGATTTGAACGGGTCGTTCGACCGCCGATTCTGGCACCGTTGGCAGGTCGACACTCGGCGCCCTCAGATAGGCGAATGAGTCAGCCAGTCAACCTTGGGGGTCCAATGACCCCGGCCGCGCGGGCGGCGCAAGGGCCGCCGAAAGGGGAAAACTCGCCGCCGGGCGCCGCGGCGCCCTCCCGGCGCTCTGTCCGCGGGTGAACTCCTCGCAGCAGTCCAAAAAGCGTCGCAGAATCGGGCGGTTGCGATTTGCTGCGGATTTCAGCAAAACGACCGCCGGCCTCCCCGAGCGAGGGGCGGGGCCGGCTGCCCACAGCGTTCGCCACAAGTTCTCCACACAATCTGTGGACAAGATCGTCGTGGGTCGAACTTCGCTGCGGGGTGGAAGCTACTCAGCCTTGGCAGGGGAGGTCCGGCGTTTGGCCTGGTCCCAGAGGGCGTCCATTTCCTCGAGGGTGGCCTGGTGGGGATCGCGCCCCTGCTGGCGCAGCGACTCCTCGATGAAGTGGAAGCGGTCGATGAACCGGTCGATGGTGCCGCGCAGGGCGTCCTCGGGCGGGCTCTTGAGCCAGCGGCCCAGGTTGGCCAGGGCGAAGAGCACGTCGCCCAGCTCGCTCTCGATCCGGTCGCGGCTGCCGCTTTCGATGGCCTCGTCCAGCTCGGCCAGCTCCTCGTCGACCTTGGCCCGCACGTCCTGGACCTTCTTCCAGTCGAAGCCCACCCGGCTGGCCTTCTCGGTCAGCCGCTCGGCGCGCATCAGCGCCGGGGCGTCCCTGGGCACTCCCTCGAGCACGCTGCCGGCGCTGCCGGTCTTCTTCTTGCGCTCTTCGGCCTTGAGCTTGACCCACCGGCTGGCCAGCTCGACCGGGTCGTCGGCGCTGGCCCCGGCGAAGACGTGCGGGTGGCGGAATTCGATCTTGTCGGCGATGGCCTGGATTACGTCCGCCATGTCGAAGGCCTTCTGCTCGCTGGCGATCTGAGCGTGGAAGACGATCTGGAACAGCAGGTCGCCCAGCTCCTCGCACAGCGGCTTGAGGCTGCCGCCGCGGGCCACCACGTCCATCTGCTCCAGGACCTCGTACGTCTCCTCGACCAGATAGGGGCGCAGCGAGCGGATGTCCTGCTCGCGGTCCCAGGGACAGCCGGTGGGAGAGCGCAGCCGGGCCATGATGGCGATGATGCGCTCCAGCTGCTCGGCGGCTCGGCTCATGTCTTCTCTGCTCCTTGGCAAGGGCGGGGCGCCCGCGCGCACCATAGTCGCTCCGCGGGCAAACCTCACCGGGGCCGGCTCCGATTCCTAGCGCGGCTTGCGGCCCGGCGCTCGCCCGGCCGAGGATCTCTTAGGTTGCCGCGCCTTTTTTTCCCAGGCTAGAATCGCCCCGCTTCCTGGCTCCCACACCCTCGGCCGACCGGGCCCTGATGCCCACCGAATGACCCTCCGCCTTCTCTCGCGCGCGCTGCTCGGCCTGACCCTGCTGACGGGGGCCGCTGCCTCGGCCCAGATCAGCGCCCCGCATCCTCTCGACATCGACATCCCCTCGCCCGAGGACGACCGCCCCCGGCCCAAGAAGCATCCAGCCGCCGAGCAGCCCGCGGCCGAAGAGGACGACCAGACCCTCGACGAGGCGAGCAAGGAGGAGGCCTTCGTCCCCGGCCGCCCCCATCGGCCGGCACCGGTGGCCGCCGACGCCAAGGCCGCCCCCGATGCCGGGATGGCTGCCGATGCCGGCGCCGTCGCCGCGCCCGGCTCCAGCGCCGCCGCTCCTCCCTCCAACTCCAAGGAGGTCGAGCGGCGCGAGGCCAAGGCCATCCTCATGCCGCCCCAGGACGGCGCCCAGCAGCTGATGCAGGCCTGGCGCGAGCGGCAGAAGGCGCTGGACCTCAGGAACTTCAAGGCGGTCCAGGATCAGGAGTCTCGGCTGCTGGCCCTGCGCGCCGAGCTGGGCTTCGACAACCTGTTCGCGCTGGCCGGGGCCATGGCCCACGAGTCGCAGATGCTGCTGGCCTCGGAGCCGGCCGAGGCGGTGCGCCGGGCCCTGATCGCCACCCAGCTGGCGCCCGACCTGCCCTATGCCCACTGGTCGCTGGCGCGCGCGGCCTTCGCCTCGGACCTCACCAACTTCCCGCGCTACTTCGCCTCGGCGATCGATGCCGTCCGGGCCACGCTGCGCGAACCGCGCTTCCGGGCCAGCGTCCTGGCCGACGCGGGCGCCAGCGCGCTGGCATCGCTGGTGGCGGCCGGCACCGCGCTGCTGGCGCTGATCCTGCTGCGCCACCTGCGCCGCTTCCTGCACGACTTCAACGACCTCTTCCCGGCCGGGACCGGGCGGATCCAGTCGGCCCTGCTGGCGCTGGTCGCGGTGATGCTCCCCCCGGCGCTGGGGCTGGGGCTCTTCTGGAGCTACTTCGCCGTGGCGCTCGCCGCCTGGCTCTACATGAGCTGGACCGAGCGCGTCCTCTCCGCGGCGACGCTGGCCCTCCTGGTGGTCTTGCCGACGGTCGGGGGACTGCTCGCCGTGCGCAGCGCGCTGCCGGGGAGCAAGGCCGAGGTGATCTACCTGGCCTCCCGCGGCGGCCTCGAGGGGCCGCGCCAGGAGGCAGAGCTCAAGCGCCTGGCAGACGAACCGTTGCCCAGCTACCCGGTGCTCTTCGTGCTGGGCCAGCAGGCGCGCCGGCGCGGCGACGTCGAGCCGGCGGTGGCGCTGCTGCGCCGGGCCGCCGAGGCCCGGCCCTCCTACGAGGCGATGCTCGAGCTGGGCGACGCGCTGGTGCTGGCCGGCGACCTCGACGGCGCGCGCGAGACCTTCCAGCGAGCCTCCGAGCGCGAGCCCACCCGCGCAGAGCCCCACCTGCTGCTGTCTCGCCTGGCCAGCCGCAAGGCGCAGCTGGTGACCAAGGAAGAGGCCAGCTCGGAGCTGGCCAGGTCCCAGGACGCGATGCGCCGGGCCATCGAGCTCGACCCCGAGCTGATCGCCACCTCCGGCGCCGAACCAGACATGCACGCCAACCGGCTGCTGGTCGGGGCGACGCTGCCGGTGGAGGTGGTCGAGGACCTGGCGGCGGCTGAAATCTCGGCCGGGGCGATCGAGGGCCGGCTGTCGGTGATCTTGTTCGGCGCGGTGCCCGAGGGACTGGTGCTGCCGGTGGGGCTGCTCGCGGTGGGGCTGCTGGGGTTGCTGGCGGTCGTCGGCGGCTCGCTAGCGCCCGCCGGAAGCTGCTCCAAGTGCGGCCGGTCGGTCTGCCGCCGCTGCGACGACGCCGCGGTCGGCACCCTGTGCGGCCAGTGCGTCTTCCTCTTCAACCAGCGCGCGGCGGTCGATCCGGCGGCCCGGGCCGACAAGGAGCTGAGCATCGAGCGCTTCGCCCGCCGCAGGAAGCTGGGCCTCAAGGGGGCGGCGTTCATGCTGAGCGGGGCCGGGCAGGTGCTCGGCGGCAGCACGATCTTCGGGGCGCTGCTGCTGATCGCGGTCTTCCAACTGCTGTCCCAGGCAGTGGTGGCCGGCGGGCTGGTTCGCGCGCCGCTGGGCGAGGTGCCGCCGCTGCTGCGGCTGCTGCCTCCCCTGGCGCTGGGTCTGCTGCTGCACGCCTGGGGAATACACCGGGCCTTCGACCATCCAGCCAAGGCCAAGGAAGAAGAGCCCAAGGCCCCTGGCCGGTCCGCCTCCTAGGAGAGTCTGCGCATGGCGCTCAAGGGGACCATCAAGGACTTCGGCATCGCCGACATCTTCCAGCTCATCGGCCAGCAGGGGAAGACCGGGGTGCTGCACCTGATCGACCGCGAGGATCAGGTCCAGGTCGGCTTCAAGGACGGAGCGGTGGTCCGGGCCGAGAGCTCGACCCGCAGGAAGAAGGAACTGCTGGGCGACATGCTGGTGCGCGCCGGGCTGATCACCGAGCACCAGTTGGAGGAGGCGCTGGAGGAGCAGAAGCGCACCCTCAAGCGGCTGGGGGACATCCTGGTGGCCAGTGAGGCGATCTCGCGCGAGGCGCTGCGCAAGATGGCCGAGCTGCAGACCACCGAGACCCTCTACCGGCTGTTCTTCTGGAAGACCGGCGACTACGAGTTCGAGGCCGCCGAGGTGGAGTACGACCCCGACGCCATCACCCCGCTGCGCTCCGAGAGCGTGCTGATGGAGGGCTTCCGGCGGGTCGACGAGTGGCCGGTGATCCGCAAGAAGATCCCCAGCGCCACGGTGACCTTCGAGCAGCTCAAGCCGCTGCCCGCCGCCGGCGCCCAGGACGACGACGTCGACTCGGCCCTGGACGACGCCTTTGGCGAGGGCGGGCCCAAGGAGCCCGGCGGCGAGAAGGGCGACTTCAAGAACGTCGGCGACAACGAGCGGCTGGTCTACGGGCTGGTGGAGAAGGGCCGCGACGTGCAGGCGATCATCGATCGCTCGCGGCTGGGCGAGTTCGAGGCCTGCAAGGCGCTGCTCAACCTGCTCAACCTGGGGTTCGTCAAGTCGAGCGAGGGCAAGGCCGTCGCGGCCGGCCAGCAGGGTGGGGCGCGCTGGGGCGAGCGGCTGGTCGCCGCCACCTCGAAGCTGGCCGCCACCGTGCTCCTGGTCGGAGTCGTAGGCCTGCTGGCCGTGCGCCTGGAGCACAGCGCCCAGGGCGCAAGCTCCGGCAGCCGCTACTCCGAGGCCGCCCCCCGCCGGCTGGCCTCGCGCTCCCAGCTGTCGCGGCTGGACAGCGCGATCGCGGTCTTCACGCTGGAGAAGGGCAGCTGCCCCGGCTCGCTCTCGGAGCTGGCCGGCGCAGGGATTCTTTCCGAGGGGGACCTGCGTTATCCATGGGGCGAGGAGTACTATTACCGCAAGACCGGACCGGCCACCTACGTGCTGCTGCCCCCGCTGAGGTGACTTCGAAGAGTGTCCCGGCTGGCGGGAGGGGCCCCGTCGCCGGGGCCAAAGGAGCACGCAGCACATGGAGCAACCCGCGCGCGTCGAGTTCGACGACAACGACTTGGTTCGGTCTCTCTGCGGTGGGCACAACGAGAACTTGAAGCTGATCGAGCGGCGGCTGGGCGTGTCGGTCGGCCAGCGCGGCGCGCACTTGCTGGTGGCCGGGGAGCCGAGCGCGGTGGCCTTCGCCGACCGGCTGCTGCGCCAGCTCTACGGGCTGCTGCAGACCGGATATCGGCTCTACCCCGAGGACATCGATCAGGCGATCAAGGTGCTGGCCAACGGCGAGGCCCAGCTCGAGGAGATCTTCCTCGACACCGTCTTCATCTCCAGCCGCAAGCGCGCGGTGGCGCCCAAGGGGCTGGCGCAGAAGCGCTACGTGGAGTCGATCCGCTCCTTCGACGTGGTGTTCGGCATCGGGCCGGCGGGGACCGGCAAGACCTACCTGGCGATGGCCATGGCGGCCTCGGCGCTCATCGAGCGGCGGGTCAAGCGGGTGATCCTGGCGCGGCCGGCGGTCGAGGCCGGCGAGAAGCTGGGCTTCCTGCCCGGGGACATCGCCGAGAAGGTCAATCCCTACCTGCGGCCGCTCTACGACGCCCTCCACGACATGATGGAGTCGGAGAAGGTCACCGACCTGATCGAGCGCGGGACGATCGAGGTCGCGCCGCTGGCCTTCATGCGCGGGCGCACCCTCAACGACAGCTTCGTGATCCTGGACGAGGCCCAGAACACCACCGCCGAGCAGATGAAGATGTTCCTCACCCGGCTCGGCTTCGGCTCCAAGGCGGTGATCACCGGGGACGTGACGCAGATCGACCTCCCCAGCGGCCGGGTGAGCGGGCTGGTCGAGGCCCGGCGGATCCTCCACGGCATCGACGGGGTGAAGTTCTGCTACTTCACCGAGGTGGACGTGGTGCGCCACCCGCTGGTGCAGGAGATCGTCCGCGCCTACGACGCCGAGGACCAGCGCCGCAAGCAGCAGCCCTCCGCCCCCGCCCAGCCGCCCGCCCCCGAGCCCGCCAGCGACTGAAACGCCCCCTCCCCAACAGAGGCTTGCAGTGTCGCCGGCCGATGTGGGAGAAGGTGCGCATGAGCGAGCGGCGCAGAGATCGGCGCGTGCCAGTGGAGCTGTGGATCGAGGCGGAAGCCGACGACGAGCTCTACTTCCACCGCGCGGCCAACCTCTCGGTGGGCGGGGTTTTCTTCGAGAAGACCATCCCCGAGCCGTTGGGCAAGGTGGTGGTGCTGCGCTTCACGCTGCCCGGCACCGCCAGCGAGATCAGCTGCAAGGGGGAGATCGTCTCCGCCCGCGACTTCGCCATGGGCGTGAAGTTCCTCGACCTCTCCGACGCCGACCGCGAGGCCATCGAGGGACTGCTCGACAAGCTCGAGGAGCAGGCGACTAGTTGATCTGCGGGTTGCAGCTGACGGCGGAGGGGACCAGCGCGGCGTGGATGGCCAGGCCCTGGTTCTTGCCGGCGCTGGCCTGCGGCAGAGGCTCGCAACCGCTGGCCTTCAGCAGGGTGCCGTCCTTGGAGAGGATCTCCGCCACCACCAGGTAGTCGGTTCCCGGGGGCATGCTCACCGTGAGCGTCTGGCCGCTGCCGAGGGTGCCGGCGTCGGCGGCGAAGCGCAGCGCCGGGTGGTCCTGGCCGTCGCTGCCGCGCAGCTGGACCAGGTCGGAGGTCTTCACCTGCTGGTTGAGGCAGCTCTTGACCAGGTCGGGGCAGTAGAAGCGGCTGCCGCCGCTGAGCACCGCGATCTGCACGTAGCCGATCTCGTCGATGCTCAGGCCCTGGATGATCAGCCCGGCCTCGAGGCCGGCGCCCTCGGGAGAGGGGCCGCAGGCGCAGCCGAGCAGCAGCAGCAGGCTCAGTCGTCTCATTGCTGCACCGTCACGGTGATCGGGACCTCGGCGCGCTGTCCCTTGATCAGCGGATAGGCCACCGCGGCCCCGGCGCCCGCCGCCAGCCCGCCGGCGATGGCCCACACCCACCACTTGGTGTACCAGGGGTCGCCGTCCTCGAGGGCCGGGCCGCTCGTCCCGGCGGGGCCGGCGATCTCGAGCGCCAGCGGGCGCTCGGCGCTGCCCGAGGAGGCCAGCCGCCGCCCGGCGAGGTCGGCGACCTCCAGGTAGTACTCGAGGACGCCGTTCTCGCCCGCCGGCAGCTCGAAGGCCGGGATCTGGGCGGCGAAGCGGCTGCGGTCCTCGGTGGTCATTCCCGAGCTGCCGTACTTGCCGGCGCCGCGCTTGCGCCAGTAGACCTTGGGCTGGGCGCCCTGCGGCAGGTTCTTGAGCTCGGCGCGCAGCTCCACCGGACGCCCCACCTCGGCCCCGCCGAAGACCCCGAAGGATTCGACGCCCACCTTCTCCACCGGCCGGGGCGCGGCGCGCAGCCCCTCGAAGGTCGAGCGCAGCTTCGGACTGGTCCCCTTGGCCAGTTGGTAATCGGGCGACAGCCGAAGCAGCTGTTCCAGCGACAGCCGCGCCTTGTCTTCCTTTCCCAGGTAGAGCCAGGCGTTGGCCTGCAACTCGTAGAGCTGGCTCGCGACCGGCCCGGTGAGATTGGGGTCCATGAGCGCCCGCTCGATGGCCAGCACGGCGCGCTCGAATTCTCCCGACTCGACCAGCATCCGCGCCTGCTCGACCGTTGTGGACTCAGCCGCCCAGGCGAGCGCAGGCAGAAGCTGCACGAGCACGAGCGCCAGGCAGAGGGCGCGGGTCGAAGGGCGGGGGCGGCGGATCACGGGCGCGACGATAGCATCCCCCGACTTGGGCGCAAAAACCGGAGCGGCAACGGCGGGTTGGCTCGCCAGGCCGCTTCCGCCGCCGGGCCCCCGGCTGTTACAAGATGAGAGTCCTCGATCGCCATTTTCCCCAAGGAGCTTGGGTGCTTGACAGAGGAGGGACCTTGCCTATAATGGCCTGCTTTTTTGGCCGGGCGGTCGCCGCTAAATGATTGTTTTAATTGAAGAAATTGGAGCCAAGGGGCTCGAGGTCGAACGCGAGCTCACCGCCGGGTTCCTGAAAGGGGTCCTCGACGGCGCCGGCACCGGCTTTCGGCCGCTGGCCCCGAGCAAGCTCGAGGCGCGGCTGGAGAAGGTGTCGGGGAAGCTGCTGTTGACCGCGCATTCGGCGATCCAGATCGGCGGCAGCTGCAAGCGCTGCCTGGGCGCGGCGCAGTCCCAAGTCCCGGTCGACTTCCAGCTCAGCCTGGTTCGCCAGGTCCCGGCAATCCAGGAGGAAGAGGGCGCCGAGGACGAGGCGCACAAGAAGGACGAAGAGGGCGCCGGCGGCTCCTTCGACACCATGGCCGTCGAGGAAGAGCCCTTCGACGGCCGCACCATCGACCTCGGCAAGATCTTCAGCGAGCAGCTGCTGCTCGACCTGCCGATGGATCTGGTGTGCAGGGAAGGCTGCAAGGGGCTGTGCACCGTGTGCGGCAAGGATCTGAACGAGGGCGAGTGCAGCTGCGAGCGCAAGCCCCCGGATCCGCGGTGGGCGGCTTTGAAGGACATCAAAATCACCTGAAACACCGGCGGCGAAACGATGGCGGCTTGACATTCAGGCCGCGCTCGACGACTTTGCCGCCGCCAAAGCAGAAGGAGACTCACCGTGGGCGTTCCCAAGAAGCGAACTTCCAGCATGCGCCGCAACCGCCGGCGTGCCGCCAACAGCAAGATGGTTGTGGCCAACGTCGTCAGCTGCCCGAAGTGCCGCGAGCCGCTGCTGTCGCACACCGTCTGCCAGAACTGCGGGACGTATAAGAAGCGCGCCGCGCTGGCCGTCGCGGAGTAAGCAGCCTCTCGCGCGGCCCGCTCGGCCGGCGCCGCGCGCAAAGGCGGGAGGAGCGCCCTCACCAGGGCGCTCTTCTCGCTCCGGCTCCATAGCCCCGCCGAGTTGAATTTGTCGTCGCCGATTGTTCGGCAGGGGACGGGTGTATCGTGAGTGCCCCGATCGAGCTTTCGCCCGTCCGGCGCGGGCCGCCGGCGGGGCAACGACAGGGGCAGGCATGGGCAAGCTGGCGTTCGTCTTTCCCGGGCAGGGCTCGCAGTACGTGGGCATGGGCCGGGCGCTCTTCGAGAAGCATCCCGCGGCGCGGGCTGTGTTCGAACGCGCCGACGAGGCGCTGGGCGAGAAGCTCTCCCGGCTGATCTTCGAAGGGCCGGAAGAGACCCTGCGGCTGACCGCCAACACCCAGCCGGCCATCCTCACCGCCTCGGTGGCGATGCTGGAGGTGCTCAGGGCGGCGGGCCACGTCCCGGAGTTGGTCGCCGGCCACTCGCTGGGCGAGTACACCGCGCTGGTCGCCGCCGGGGCCCTGGACTTCGCCGACGCGGTCCGGGCGGTGCGCGCCCGCGGGACCTACATGCAGCAGGCCGTCCCCGAGGGCGTGGGGGCGATGGCGGCGGTGGTGCGGCTGGCGCCGGAGCAGATCCAGGCCGCCTGTCGCGAGGCCGCCCAGGGGCAGGTGGTGGCTCCGGCCAACTACAACAGCCCCGAGCAGACGGTGATCGCCGGGCACGCCCAGGCGGTCCAGCGGGCGGCCGAGATGCTGAAGGCCGCCGCGCCGCGCGCCCGGGTGCTCCCCTTGCCGGTGAGCGCTCCCTTCCATTGCTCGCTGATGGCCCCGGTGGCCGAGCAGATGCGCCAGGTGCTCGCCAAGGTGGCGGTGTCGCCGCTGGCGATCCCGGTGGTGACCAACGTCGAGGCCAAAGCCAACCAGAGCGCCGAGCGCGTGATCTCGCTGCTGGTCGAGCAGATCACCGCCCCGGTGCGCTGGGTCGAGAGCGTGCAGGCGATGCGCGCCCTGGGCGTCAGCCGGCTGGTGGAGGTCGGCCCGGGCAAGGTGCTGAGCGGCCTGGTCAAGCAGATCGACAAGGAGCTCGAGGTGCTGACCTCCGACGAGCCCGAGGTCCTCGGCCGGCTGCTGGGGAGCGCCAATGCGTGATCTCGAGGGCAAGGCGGCCATCGTCAGCGGCGGCTCGCGCGGCATCGGGCGGGCCTGCGCGCTGGAGCTGGCCCGGCGCGGCGCCAAGGTGGCCATCACCTACCAGGGCAACGAGGCCGCCGCCCGCGAGACGCTGGAGCTGATCGCCAGGGAGGGCTCCGCCGGGGTCAGCCGCCAGTTCGACGTCGCCGACTCCGAGGCCTGCCAGCGCGCGGTGGACGAGCTGGCGCAGGAGCTGGGGCGTGTCGACGTGCTGGTCAACAACGCCGGCATCGTCCACGACGGACTCTTGATGCGCCTCAAGGACGAGGACTGGGAGCGGGTGCTGTCGGTCAACCTCTCCGGCGCGCTGCGCCTGGCGCGGGCGGTCTGCCGGCCGATGCTCAAGCAGCGCGGCGGCAGCATCGTCAACCTCGCCTCGATCGTCGGAGAGATGGGCAACTCCGGGCAGGTGGCCTACGCCGCCTCCAAGTCCGGGCTGCTCGGCTTCACCAAGGCGCTGGCGCGCGAGCTGGCCAGCCGCGGGGTGCGGGTCAACGCGGTCAGCCCCGGGTTCATCGACACCGAGATGGTCGGCCACCTGCCGGCGGAGTGGCGCGATCAGATCGTCGGCCAGGTTCCGCTGGGGCGGCTGGGGCGGCCGGAGGAGGTCGCCCGCGCGGTCGCCTTCCTGGCCAGCGAGCAGTCCAGCTACATCACCGGCGAGGTGCTTCGGGTGAACGGCGGGCTGCTGACCTGAGGCCCCGCCGCCTGGCGCAGACATGGCGCGCTGCGCAAGCGGTCGCTGTGTACACCCGCCGCGGAGTGTTCTATAAGAGGCGCCCACGAACGTGGCGGAGCCCTGCGGCGGCCGCCCCCTCGGCCGATCTGGCTCGGTGAACGGGACTGGAGAGGGCAGACCAAGGTCGAGGTTTTGGAGGTCTTGCAGGAATGACTGCGACGAACGTCGAAGCCAAGATGAAGTCGATCATCGCCGAGCAGCTGGGGGTTGGCGAGGACGAGATCAAGCCGGACAGCGCCTTCGTGGACGACCTGGGCGCCGACAGCCTCGACCTGGTTGAGCTGGTGATGGCGATGGAAGAAGAGTTCGACGTCGAGATCCCCGACGAGCAGGCCGAGAACATCAAGTCGGTCAAGGATGCGGTGGACTACATCAACACCCACCGCAAGTAGGTCGGTCGCCTCGAGAAAATGCGCCGAGTCGTCATTACCGGACTGGGCCTGGTCACTCCGCTGGGCACCGGCGTCGAGAAGACCTGGCAGGGGCTGATCGAGGGCAGGAGCGGCATCGCCCGCATCACCCGCTTCGATCCCGCCGGCTTCGACACCCAGATCGCCGGCGAGCTCAAGGACTTCAACGCCGAGGACTGGGGCGAGCGCAAGGAAGTGCGCCGCCAGGATCCGTTCATCCAGTACGCGGTGGCGGCCTCGGCGATGGCCCTGAAAGACTCGGGCTTGCAGGTCACCGAGGCGAACGCCGAGCGCATCGCCTGCTACCTGGGCACCGGCATCGGCGGAATCGGGGCCATGGAGGAGTCGCACAAGCGGCTGCTCGAGAAGGGCCCTTCGCGCATCAGCCCGTTCTTCGTCCCCTCGATGATCGGCAACCTGGCGGCGGGGTCGGTGTCGATCAAGTTCGGGCTCAAGGGGGCCAATTTCGCCCCGATCTCGGCCTGCGCCACCGGCGCCCACTCGATCGGCGAGGCCTTCCGGGCCATCCAGCGCGGCGAGGCCGACGCGGCGGTGGCCGGCGGCACCGAGGCCGGGGTGACGCCGCTCGGGATCGGCGGCTTCAACGCCATGCGGGCGATGTGCTCCGACTTCAACGCCGAGCCCACCCGCGCCAGCCGTCCCTTCGATCGCACGCGCTCGGGCTTCATCATGGGCGAGGGCGCCGGAGCGCTGGTGCTCGAGGAACTGGAGCAGGCCAAGGCCCGCGGCGCCAACATCGTCTGCGAGCTGGCCGGCTACGGCGCCAACTCCGACGCGCACCACATCACCGCCCCCTCTCCCGGAGGCGAGGGTGCCGCCCGCTGCATCCGGCTGGCCCTCAGGGACGCGCGCCTCAATCCGTCGGACGTGACCTACATCAACGCCCACGGCACCTCGACGCCGTTCAACGATGCCGCCGAGACGCAGGCGCTCAAGGCGGCCTTCGGCGACCACGCCAAGAAGCTGGCGGTCAGCTCGGTCAAGTCGATGCTCGGTCACCTGCTGGGCGCCGCCGGAGCGGTGGAGGCGATCGCCAGCGCGCTGACCATCTCCCGCGGCGTGATCCCGCCGACCATCAACTACGAGAACCCCGATCCCGAGTGCGACCTGGACTACGTCCCCAACGCCGCCCGCCAGGCGGCGGTGGACGTGGTGGTGTCGAACTCCTTCGGCTTCGGCGGGACCAACGCGGTGCTGGTACTCAAGAAGCTGCGCGGCTGACACCGGCGCGACTTCAAGGAAGCTGACTCCATGAAGATCGCCATCGCCTCCGACCACGCCGGGCTGGCCCTCAAGAAGGAAATCTCCGAGAGCCTGACCAGGCTGGGCCACCAGCTGGAAGACTTCGGCACCCACGACAACAGCTCGGTCGATTACCCGGACTTCGCCACCAAGGTCGCCCGAGCGGTGCAGGGCAAGCAGGTGGACCTGGGCGTGCTGCTGTGCGGCACCGGCATCGGGATGTCGATCGTCGCCAACAAGTACCGCGGCGTGCGCGCGGCGGTCTGCGCCTCGGAGTTCACGGCGCGGGCGAGCCGGGCGCACAACGACGCCAACGTGCTGTGCATGGGCGAGCGGGTGGTGGGCCCGGGGCTGGCGCGGGCGATCGCCGAGGCCTTCGTCGCCACGCCGTTCGAGGGCGGGCGGCACGCCAAGCGCGTCCAGAAGATCGCCGACGCCGAGGCCGAAGGCTGCAAGTAGCAGGGAAGGGTGGTCGCCGTGAGAGCGCTGCTCGTCGCCATCTGCCTGACCGGCTGCATCGCACTCGGCGAGCGCCCCGAGTTCGCCCACACCGCCCGCGACCTGAGCGAGCCCGACCATTTCCCAGCCAAGCCCGGCGAGCCGTGCAGCATCCATGTCGTGCCCGAGGCCCCGCGCGGCGCCAAGCGCCTCGGCTCCATCCACGTGCCCGCCAAGCTCGCCGCCGAGCAGCGGATCGATCCTCAGTCTCGGGAGTACGGCTGCGCGCTGCGCGCCACGCACGCGGTCAAGGAGTCGGAGGCCAAGGAGCGCGGCCAGGCGATCTGGATCCTGGGCCTGTACCGAGACTGAGCGCCGCCCGGCGGCGCTTGCCTGGCCGCATCGATGCGGCTAGTTTTCGCCCCCCAACCCCACGGGAGAACACCATGAACCGCAAGAGCTTGCGCGAGACCGACCCCGAGATCTTCCAGGCCATCGGCGACGAGATCCAACGCCAGGAGGAGGGCCTGGAGCTGATCGCCAGCGAGAACTTCGTCTCCCCGGCGGTGCTGCGCGCGCTCGGCTCGCCGCTGACCAACAAGTACGCCGAAGGCTATCCCGGCAAGCGCTACTACGGCGGCTGCCAGTTCGTCGACGTGGCCGAGCAGCTGGCCATCGACCGGGCCAAGAAGCTCTTCGGCGCCGACTTCGCCAACGTCCAGCCGCACTCGGGCAGCCAGGCCAACATGGGCGCCTACATGGCGGTGATGAAGCCGGGCGACACCATGCTCTCGCTCGACCTGAACTCCGGCGGCCACCTCACCCACGGCGCCTCGTTCAACTTCTCGGGCAAGCTCTACAAGGTGGTCCACTACGGCCTGCGCCGCGACACCGAGACCATCGACTACGACCAGGTGGCCTCGCTGGCCAAGGAGCACAAGCCCAAGGTGATCGTGGTCGGGGCCTCGGCCTATCCGCGCACCATCGACTTCGGCCGCTTCCGCGAGATCGCCGACGGGGTGGGCGCGGCAATGGTGGTGGACATGGCCCACATCGCCGGGCTTGTGGCCGCCGGGCTGCACCCCTCGCCGGTGCCGGTGGCGGAGATCGTCACCACCACCACTCACAAGACCCTGCGCGGCCCGCGCGGCGGCATGATCCTGAGCAAGGAGCCCTTCGGCAAGGCGCTCAACAGCCAGATCTTCCCCGGCATCCAGGGCGGCCCGCTGGAGCACGTGATCGCCGCCAAGGCGGTGGCGCTGCAGGAGGCGATGCAGCCGGAGTTCAAGACCTACCAGCAGAACATCGTCAAGAACGCCCAGGCCCTGGCCGAGGGTCTCAAGCAGGGCGGCCTGCGGCTGTGCTCGGGCGGCACCGACAACCACCTGATGCTGGTCGACCTGCGGCCGAAGAAGGTCAACGGCAAGGCCGCCGAGGACGCCCTGGGCCGGGCCCACATCACCGTCAACAAGAACATGATCCCCTTCGACCCGGAGAAGCCGACGGTGGCCTCGGGCGTGCGCATCGGCACCCCGGCAATCACCACCCGCGGCATGGGAGTCAAGGAGATGGCCGCCATCGCCAAGCTGATCGTCGAGGTGCTCGACCACCCCGAGGACGAGAAGGTGGCCGGCAAGGTCAAGGGGCAGGTCAAGGAGCTCTGCCAGCAGTTCCCGCTCTATCCCGGGCTGACCGCCTAGCGAGATCCTCCAGCGCTGAAGCGCCGCGACCGCCGTCGAGAGACGGCGGTCGCGCCGTTCCCGGGGCCGGGCTCAGGAGTGCGGCGGCGGGCGGCCGGGGATCATCCCCAGCTTGTGGCGCACCGACCGCGAGCCGTCCACCGAGGCCCGGCCCGGCCCGAGCACCGCCAGCGCGAGCAGCGAGCCGATCAGCACCAGGTTGTACTCGAAGCCGTGGCCCCGGCCGGCGGCGCACGACCAGTTGAGGAAGAAGCCGTTGGCGGCGTGGACCGCGAACAGCGCGAACAGCATCTCGAAGGCCAGCGCCAAGGCGACCGGCCGGGTCAGCAGACCGAGGAACAGCAGCAGCGCGCCGAAGAACTCGACCAGCGCCGCCACCACCGCCAGGAAGAAAGCCGGCCTGAGACCGAGGGCCTGGAAGCCGGTGGCGGTGCCCGCCAGGCCCCCGCCGCCGAAGAGCCCGAACAGCTTCTGGGCGCCGTGGGCGAAGAAGATCGCCGCCAGCGACAGCCGCAGCAGCAGCGGCGCCACCACCAGCGCTCGCACCCGCGGCGCCGCCTCCATTGCCAAGCCCGCAGTGCGGGGAAGCGTGCTGCTGCCGGCTCGGTCCATGGCACACCCCTCCGCCGCAAACCTGGGCACGTCCCGCCCACTGGGCGAGGGGGCTGGGGGGAGCGCCTCGAGCGAGTTTCGAGGCGGACAAGGTCCGATATTGGTAACATCGCCGCCCCATGCGCTGCCCGTTCTGCAAGAAGACCGAGAACAAGGTCATCGACTCGCGCCTGTCGCACGAGGGAGCGGTGATCCGCCGGCGCCGCGAGTGCCTGGACTGCGGCCGCCGCTTCACCACCTACGAGCGGGTGGAGGAGATGCTGCCGCTGGTGGTCAAGAAGGACGGCCGCCGCGAGGCCTTCGACCGGGAGAAGATCCTGGCCGGGCTCAAGAAGGCGGTGCAGAAGCGGCCGGTGAGCGCCGAGCAGCTGGAGCAGGTGGTCCTGGAGATCGAGCAGAAGCTGCAGGAGGCCGGCGAGAAGGAGATCAACTCGGCGGTCATCGGCGAGCACGTGATGCGCGCGCTGCAGAGCATCGACGACGTGGCCTACGTGCGCTTCGCCTCGGTCTACCGCAGCTTCCGCGACGTCAAGGAGTTCATGGACGAGCTCAAGGACCTGTTGGCCGAGCGGGCGGCCGACCCTGAACGCCTGCCCCGCAAGAAGCCGGGCCGGGCAAACGGATGAGGATCGTGAAGCAGGGAAGACGGATGGCCCGCGGGCGCGGGGAGAAGCCGGCCGAGCAGATCGCGATCACCGACGCCGAGTCGTTCATGCGCCTGGCGCTGAGGGAGGCGCGCAAGGGCCTGGGGCGCACCAGCCCGAACCCGGTGGTCGGCGCGGCGCTGGTCAAGGGCGGCAAGGTCATCGCCCTGGGGCACCACCAGCGCGCCGGCGGGCCGCACGCCGAGATCGTGGCCCTGCGCCGCGCCGGAGCGAAGGCCCGCGGCGCCGACCTCTACTCGACCCTCGAGCCGTGCAACCACTTCGGCCGGACGCCGCCGTGCACCGAGGCCATCCTCAAGGCGGGAGTGCGGCGGGTGGTGGTCGGGTGCTCGGACATGAACCCCATCGTCCGCGGCCGGGGCATCAAGCGGCTGACCGGGGCCGGGGTCGAGGTGCTCTCCGGAGTGCTGGAGCGCGACTGCATCGAGCTCAACCGCCCGTTCTTCACCCACATCACCGAGAAGCGGCCATTCGTGACGGTGAAGGTGGCCGCCACCGCCGACGGCAAGATCGCCACCGCCACCGGCGACTCGAAGTGGGTGACCGGCGACAAGGCCCGCGAGCGGGTCCACCAGTTGCGCGACCACGTCGACGCGGTGCTGGTGGGGGCGGGGACGGTGCGGGCCGACGATCCGCAGCTGAGCGCGCGCCCGAAGGGGAAGCTGTCCAGGCGCCAGCCGATGCGGGTGGTGGTCTCCTCGACGCTCGACCTTCCAGCCAAGGCGCGCATCTTCGCCCCCGGCGCCAAAGTGCTGGTGCTGACCTGCAGCCGCGACGAGGCGAAGACCGGGCTGCTCCGTTCGCGTGGGGCCGAGGTGGTGCAGATCCCGGGGCGCGCTGGCAAGGTCGATCTTCGGGCGGTTTTGGAGGAGCTGGGGCGGCGCGAGGTGGTGCACCTGCTGGTCGAGGGCGGGGCCGAGCTGTTCGGCCAGTTCCTGGAGGCCGGGCTGGTGGACGAGCTGTTGCTCTTTATCGCTCCCAAGGTGCTGGGAGACGGGCTCAGCTGGGCCAAGCTGGGCAGCGTGCGCGCGAAGATGGCCGAGGCGATCGACCTGGCGCACTCGAGCCTGGAGCAGGTGGGCGAGGACGTGCTGCTGACCGCGCGGCTGCGAGAGAAGAGGCCGGCGAGTGCCCGCGGCGCCTAGCTGTTTCGAGATCAGCCCGCCGGCTTGGGCGGCAGAGCCATGGTCCGCGACAGCTCGCGGGCCAGCGCCTGAGGGGAGGCGAGCGCCCGAGGCAGGCAGGCCGCTGCGCCCATGCGGATCGCGGAGACGGTCTGCTCCAGCGACGGCCGATCGCACAGGGTGACCAGCGCCCCGGTGCCGGCGCGCAGCGCCCGGATGTTGTCGGGCGACAGCCCGGGATCGCGCAGGTCGAGCGAGAGGATGACTCCCGCGGCGCCGCCGTTGGCCAGGTGCATCAGCGCCTCGCGCACCGTCGAGGCCAGCACCGCCACTCCGCCGGCCAGCGTCACCGCCTCGGCGATCTTGACCGAGTCGGCCTCGCGGTCCTCGACCACCAGCACGCGTCGCGCCGGCGAGGCCGCCGGCTGGGGCGACGGGAGCTCGATCACCACCCCGGGGCGCGTCTTGAGCGCCTCGCGCACCCGCTTGCGGACCT
Organism: Myxococcales bacterium; assembly: GCA_037442205.1. Classification (GTDB taxonomy): domain Bacteria; phylum Myxococcota; class Myxococcia; order Myxococcales; family UBA5297; genus JBBIQS01. Next base: position 40,657 of record JBBIQS010000014.1, on the reverse strand, counting down.
CGCCGATGTCGTCGAAGGGCTTCTCGATGTAGTCCATCACCCCCAGCGCCAGGCCTTCCTGCGCCGTCTCCAGCGAGGGATAGCCGGTCATCAGGATCACCGGGCATCCGGGGTGGCGGTCCTTCACCGCGCGCGCGATCTCCAGGCCGGTGGCGCCGGGCAGGTTCTTGTCGCTGATCACCAGGTCGAACCGCCACTGGTCGAGCGTCTTGATCGCCTGTTCGCCGTTGAGCGCGACCACCACCTCGACGCCCTCGGGCTCGAGCAGGCTGGTCAGCAGCTGGCAGACCACCTCCTCGTCGTCGACGACCAACACCGACTGGCGCTGCACGTTGGCACGAACGGGGGCCGGCGCGCCGAAGCGCAGGCGGAAGACGGTGCGGGCCGCGCTCTGGACCGCGCCCGCGGGGACGTTCTCCAGCGACGCGCCGTTGGCCTCGGCCAGGCTGCGGCTGATGTACAGCCCGAGCCCGGTGCCCGACTCGGCACCCTTGGTGGTGAAGAAGGGCGTGAACAGCCTCGCGGCGGCCATCGGGCTCAGGCCGTCGCCCCAATCGCAGACCAGGACCTCGGCCGACCCCGAATCGGCGTGCACGGTCAGCTCCACCGACTTGCGCGGGGCCTGGGCGCTGGCGTCGATGGCGTTGCACAGCAGGTTCACGAGGATCTGGAGTATCTGCTCCTCGACGACCGGCACCTCGAGAGGCTGTTCCGGCAGCTTGAGGGCGACCGGCACTCCGGCCTGCCGCGAGCGGGGCTCGACCAGTTGGGCGGCCTGCTGGGCGATCGTCCGCAGATCCTGGGGCGAGCGGGTGCCGCCGCCGACGTGCAGGAACCGCCGATGGGCGGCCACCAGCCGCTCGATCCGGTCGACCTGGGCCAGGATCACGTCGGCCTTCTCCAGCACCGGCGAGCCGCGCTCGCGCAACAGCTGGGCCTGGCCCTTGATCCCGGAGAGGGGCTGCTTGAGCTCGTGCAGCACCGCCGCGGTCATCATCCCCAGCTCGGCCAGCTTCTGGGTCTGGGTCAGCGCCGAGGGGTCCGCGGCGGGAGGTGGCGCGGCAGGGCTCGCCCGGCTGGCGGGTTTATCGTCCATGGAGGCCTCGCAGCCTACCAGACTCCCAATGTGGACGGGAGGTCGGCCCCGGCCACCTGAACCCCGGCCGAGCTCCTCGGAATTTCGCTCGCGCGACCCTCGGCTCTGCTGGCTAGGCGACCCTGTCAGCCGCTATACTGCGCACCCTCGAATGTTCACCGGCTTGGTTCAAGAAATCGGCACCATCGCCTCTTTGACACGCGGCGCCATGACCCGCCTGTCGGTCGCTTGCTCGCTCGCCGATGACGCGCTGCAGCTGGGCGAGTCGATCGCCCTGGACGGCGTCTGCCTGACCGCCGTCGCCCGCTCCGCGGGGCGCTTCGAGGTCGAGGCCTCGCCCGAGACGCTGCGCCGCACCACGCTCGGCACCTGGGCGGTGGGGACGCGGGTGAACCTGGAGCGCGCCCTGCGGCTGGCGGATCGGCTCGGCGGGCACCTGGTCCTGGGCCACGTCGATGCCACCGCCCGCGTCCTGGCCAAGCGGCCCGAGGGCGGCTCACTGGTCATGGAATTCGAGCTGCCGGCGGAGCTGGCCCCGTTCTTCATCGAGAAGGGCTCGGTGGCCGTCGATGGCACCAGCCTGACCGTCAATCACCTGGATTCGCGCAGCTTCTCGGTTCAGCTCATCCCCGAGACCCAGGCTCGCACCACCCTGGCCGGCAAGGCGGTGGGCGGCCAGGTCAACCTCGAGGCCGACGTCATCGGCAAGTACGTGGCGCGGCTGGTCGGGCGGGCGGCGCCGAGCGCTACCAAGGGCGTCGACCTGGACCTGCTCCAGCGCGCCGGTTTCGTCTGAGAGAGGCTCTTTGAAAGCAATGCCACGCCCGCAACCCGCCGAGGAGACCCGCCACAGCGTCGCGCTGGTGCAGAAGGCCATCGCCGCCATCCGCGCCGGCCAGATGGTCATCCTCACCGACGACGAGGACCGCGAGAACGAGGGCGACCTGGTGCTCGCCGCCTCGAAGGTCACCCCGCAGGCCATCAACTTCATGGCCACCCACGCCCGCGGCCTGATCTGCCTGACCATGACCGAGGAGCGGGCCCGGCGTCTGCAGCTGCCGCTGATGGTCCAGGACAACGGCAGCCAGTTCAAGACCGCCTTCACCGTCTCGATCGAGGCCGCCCGCGGGGTCTCCACCGGGATCAGCGCCAAGGACCGCGCCACCACCGTCAAGGTGGCGGTGGCCAACAACGCCAAGGCCGAGGACCTGGTCCGCCCCGGGCACGTCTTCCCGCTGGTGGCCCGCGAGGGCGGAGTGCTGGTGCGCACCGGCCAGACCGAGGGCTCGGTGGACCTGGCGCGGCTGGCGGGGCTGACCCCGGCCGGCGTGATCTGCGAGATCATGAACCCCGACGGCACCATGGCCCGCCGCCCGGACCTGGTGCGCTTCGCCCGCAAGCACGGCCTGGTGCTGCTGTCGGTGGCCGACCTGATCCGCTACCGGCTGGAGCGCGAGCACCTGGTGGAGCGGGTCGAGGAGGCGGTGCTGCCCATCGACTCGCTGGGAGAGTTCAAGGCCATTCGCTACCGCTGCCTGACCGACCGGCGCGAGCACGTGGCGCTGGTGTGCGGCGAGGTGCGCGGCAAGGACCCGGTGCCTGTGCGGATGCACTCCGCCTGCCTGATGGGCGACACCCTGGGCTACGCCGGCTGCGACTGCGGACCGCAGCTGCGCGACAGCCTCAAGCTCATCGCCCGCGCCGGCCGCGGGGTGCTGGTCTACCTGCAGAAGGGCGGCCTGACCCGGCTGTCCTGCACGCACTCAGTGGCCGACGAGTCCGGCCCCGAGGTGCGGCTGCGCGAGTTCGGAGTAGGGGCGCAGATCCTGCGCGATCTGGGAGTCGAGCAGCTGCAGCTGCTCACCAACAATCCGAAGAAGATCGTCGGGGTGCAGGGCTACGGGCTGACCGTGGTCGGGCGCTTGCCGATCGAGGTCCCATCCACGCCCGAGAACCGGGCCTATCTGCGCCGCAAGCGCGCCCAGGGGCACCTGCTCGCCCGCGGGCCGCTGCGGGCGCTGAAACGGAGTTGAGGAGAGATGGCCAAGTACTACGAAGGCAACCTGGTCGCCGAGGGGCTCAAGTTCGCCCTGGTGGTCAGCCGCTTCAACAGCTTCATCACCGAGGAGCTGCTGAGCGGGGCGCTCGACGCCCTCAAGCGGCACGGGGTCGCTGAATCGGACGTGGACGTCTTCCGGGTGCCGGGGACCTTCGAGCTGCCGCAGGTGGCCCGGCGAGTGGCGATGAGCGGCCGCTACCACGCGCTGGTGGCGCTGGGGGCGGTGATCCGCGGCGGCACCCCGCACTTCGACTACATCGCCGCCGAGGTCAGCAAGGGCATCGCCTCGCTGGCCATGGAGGCCCCGTGCGCGGTCAGCTTCGGGGTGCTCACCTGCGACAGCGTCGAACAGGCGATCGAGCGCGCTGGAACCAAGGCTGGCAACAAGGGCGCCGACGCCGCGGTGGCGGCCATCGAGACCGCCAACGTCATCCGCGAGCTGCCGGCCAGCGGCAAGAAAGGCTAGTGCCCGTGTCGACGACCAAGGAAGCAAAGGGCTCCGGCCTGCGCACCCGCGCCCGCGAGCTCGCTCTGCAGGCGCTCTACCAGGTGGACCTCGCCGGCTCTGAGCCGATGGACGCGCTCTCGACCGCCTTCAAGGCCGAGGAGGGCTCTGCCGAATCGGCGGCCCTCGCCTTCGCCGAGCAGCTGGTTCGCGGAGTGGCCGAGCACCGCGAGGAGATCGACCAGACCATCGAGCGCCACAGCCACAACTGGCGCATCGACCGCATGGCCAAGGTCGACCGGAACGTGCTGCGGCTGGCGGTGTTCGAGCTGCTGCACCTGCCGGAGACGCCGCGCAAGGTGGTGCTCAACGAGGCGATCGAGCTGGCGAAGAAGTTCGGCAGCGAGGAATCGAGCGCCTTCATCAACGGTATCCTGGACAAGGTGTCGCCGCAGCCGATCCGGGGAGCGGGCAGATGAGAATCAGCTTCGCCGAAGCGACCCTGGCCTCCCTCGACTCGCTTGAAGGCGTGGAGGCGACCTGTCTGTTCGTGTTCGAGGACGAGCGGCCGCTTCGGTCGGCGGCAGGGCATGTGGACTGGCGCCTGTGTGGCAGCCTGTCGCGCATCCTGCTCGAGGGGCGCTTCGTGGGAGCGCAGGGCGACGCGCTGCTGTTCCCGGTGCCCGGCCGGCTGGCCGCCGGCGAGCGGCTCTTCTGCTACGGCGCCGGCAGGCGCGGCGGCTTCGGCAAGTCGGGCTTCGAGGCGCTGTGCCGCAAGGCCTGCCAGGCGCTGTCCTTGGCCGGGACCAGGTCGTTCGCGGTCGAGCTGCCGCAGGTCGAGGGGATGGACGAGGTGGCGCGGGCCAAGGCCTTCCTGGCCGAGGGAGCTCCCCACTTCAAGGGCGAGCGGATCGTGCTGCTGGGCGACTCGCGGGCCCTGGCCAAGGCCTTCCAGCAGGCCGGCGGCGACATGAAAGGCCTGACCATCGACAAGGATCCCCTGGGAGCGGTCGTCGCGGTGGCGCCGGCCCATTCCGCGCCCCACGGCCCGGCGCACTCCTCCCCGGGACGTGTCGCCCGCTCCTGAACCCTCTGGTATCATCCGCTCGCTATGAAAACTCTCTTTGCTTGCGCAGGGTTGGCGGTGCTCTTCGGGTGTGGCCAGCCTCAGCTCCAGGTGACGGTCCCGCTGGCGGTCGTGAACTTCGCTCCGCATGACGGCGCGGTGGGAATCGATCCGGCGACGGTCCCTGCGGTCTGCTTCAACCGGCCGATGGATGCAGCGGCGGCCAGCGGGGCCCTGAGCCTGGAAGGCGAGAGCGGCGGTGCCGTCCCCGGGCTGAGCATCGTCGCCGGTGGCGACAACCACTGCCTGCTGCTGCAGCACGAGGCCCTCGCCGGCGACACCGGCTACGTGATCCGCCTCCGCAGCGGCCTGGCCAGCGCCGACGGCGCCGCGCTGGCGACGGATCTGGCCTCTCGGTTCCGCACCGCCGCTCGCTAGCGGCGGCCGCAGCGGCGCAAGACGCCGCTCTCCCTTCATTCCCAGAAATGCCGGCGGCTGGCGCCGGCTCGGCGCGCCCGGGAAGGTGCGCGTCGGGGCGGTGTGCTCGATCGCGGCCGCAAACGCCCAAGGTTCGCATCACGCTCCCGGGATCCCGCCAGCTTCATCCCCGCTCCCTAGCTGCCGACCTCGAGACCACCGCCGTGGAGTGTCCGCCCGGGGAGAAGCGCGAGGTAGAATCCGTTCCCGGCGGCGCCCCGGCGCCGTGGTCGGCTCGAAGGCTTCCGCCGCCTGGTATCCCGACATTAACGCCTGGCTGAGGAGGATGACATGGAACTGAGCAAGCTGAAGATCGCGGTCACCGGTGCCGCCCAGGGAATGGGCGCGCACTTCGCCAGGCGCCTGCACGAGGCCGGGGCCCAGGTGGCCGCCGGCGACGTGAACGAAGCCGCACTGGCCGCCCTGCCGGCGGGTATCCACCGCAAGGTGCTCGACGTCTCGAGCGAGCAGTCGGTGTCCGAGTTCGTCGGCTTCGCCCACCAGTCGATGGGCGGGCTGAACGGACTGGTGAACAACGCCGGCATCCTCCGCGACGGCCTGCTGGTCAAGAAGGACAAGGCCACCGGGCAGGTGCAAAAGCTCAGCACCGCCAACTGGAACGCGGTGCTCGGCGTCAACCTCACCGGCGCCACCTTCATGGTCCGCGAGGTGGTGGCCAAGATGGTCGAGACCGACACCAAGCCTGGCGTGATCGTCAACCTCTCCTCCATCGCGCGGCACGGCAACCGCGGCCAGTCGAACTACGTCGCCGCCAAGGCGGCGATGGCGGCCAACACCGTGACCTGGTCGCGCGAGTTCGCCCCCTTCGGCATCCGCGTCGGCGCGGTGGCCCCGGGCATGGTCGAGACCCCGATGACCCAGGGGATGAACCAGAAGGCGCGCGATGCCGCGGTGGCGGCGATCCCGGTCGGCCGCATCGGCCAGCCCGAGGACATCTGGCTGGCGGTGAAGTTCATCCTCGAGTGCGACTACTTCAACGGGCGCACCATCGACGTGGACGGCGGCTTCGGCTTCTAGCCAGGCCTCGCCTCAGGCGGTCGCGGCGGATCTGGCCGGCTCAGGGATCCCCGAGGCCGGCTTTCGCCTGGTCGAGGAGGACGGCCGCTACTCCTGCGGGGCGCCGGGCACGATCAGCCCGCCGTCGGTGGTGGCTGGGGAAGGGGTCGCCGACGGCGGGGCCTTCTCAATCAGCTTCTCGAACAGCTCGCGGCAGAAGGGGATGGAGGCGGAGGCGGCGCCGCGGCCCAGCGCCCGGGCGGTGGCGGCGGCGCGCTCGCTGGCCTCGGGCCTGCCGGTGACCTGCAGCGCCTCGGCCAGCTCGAACAGCCGCTCCGACCAGAGCGCGCACCGGGGCGGGGTGAAGTGGGCGGTCACCGCCGTCTCGAGCTCGCGCGCCGCCTGATCCTCGCGCTGCTTTTCGTCGATGTAAAGGCTGCTCTGGCTCACCTCTTCCAGCTTGAGGGAGAGCGCGCGCAGCGCCTCCTCCTCGGGCATCCAGACTCGGGCCTCCGGCTCGCGGTGCAGCTGGGCCGACTCGGCCAACCGCTGACTCTCCTGCGGCTCGGGGAGAGGGGGCTGGGCCTTGAGCGGGCTGGCGGCGTCCTTGGGATCGCCGGAGAGGGTGGCCAGCACCGCCGAGATCTGGATGGCCAGCCGCGGGGAGAGCTCGCGGGCGGCGGCGAGGCACCCCAGGGCGCGGGCGGCGCTGACCTCGATCAAGGTGATCGACCGGGCGCCGGCGCGCTTGACCAGGTCGTCGCGCAGCCGCCGGTAGGACTTGCGGCTGACCTCGTCCGCCTCGACGTGGATGACGCCGACCTGGTCGGAGAAGATGACGCTCAACACCTGCAGTCCGCCGCGATGGACCCGGGGGAGGAACAGCAGCCGCTCGCCCCGGCCGTCGGGGACGCTCAGGAAGCAGGGCAATTCCTCCGGTTTTCCGGCGTCGGGCTTGAACACCGCCTCGCCCGGCTGCTCGACGTCGATCACGATGCCGCGCGAGCGCAGGATGGCCAGGCCGCGCATGGCGGCGCCGGCGGCGGCCTTGGAGCCGGATTCGGCCAGGGCCTTGAGGAAGTCGGCGTGCTCGATCTGGACGGCGGCCTCGACCACCGCGTAGGCCAGCTGGTCAGGCAGTCTTCCGGCGGCGGCGGCCTGGTGCTCGCCCAGCTTGCGGACCAGCTCGCGCGCCAGCTGAACCTCGGCGTCGCGCAGCCCAAGATCGCCGGCCAGCCCGCTGACCGCCTCGTTGGAGCGCAGTCTCTCCAGCACCTTCTTGGTGTTCAGGGCAGGCTTGGCCATGGGGGTCCTCCTCCGGAGACGGGCGGGCGCGATTATTTGGGCGTCGGCGCGCTGTGTAAAGCTCCGCGACACAGAGGGCGGGAGCGTCGGGGGCGCTATTGCGGGGCGGGCCGCGATCCCTTTTCCGCCGGCTCCTGGGTCTTTCGGCGGAGCAACATCCAGCCGCCGGCCTCGGCCATGGGCTCGAGCTCGCGGGTGTGCTCGCGGAACAGCGCCTCGGGAGGCGGGCCGCGCACCAGGTAGACGTCGTACCAGTCGGCCATGCCCGTCCAGCGGAACTGCTCCGGGCGCCACTCCCACGGCGAGGCCGGGGGCTGGGCGCCCTCGCGGTATCCGACCGGAAACGAGGGGTCGGTGGCCAGGGAAAAGCTGGGGACTCCGTCCCTGCGCAGCGCCGCCAGGGCGGCGTAGTGGAGGTAGACCGCGTGCGAGGCGACCCGGCTGTTGCGGTCGAGCACCAGGTGCATGACCCGCGCGCGCGAGGGGATCTTCTCCGCGACCCGCTCGAACTGCTGGGCCTCCTGATCGAAGCGCGAGAAGAGGAGGCAGAGGTTGATGCCCGCGTAGAGCGCGACCGCGGTCGCCACTGCGCCGAAGAGGCGGGAAGGCGAGCCTTCGGGCAGGCGCAACGCAGGGATCGCCAGCAGCGCCGCCACCTGGGCGTAGCGCGGATAAATCCCGTACATGTAGCCCTGCACGTCCTGGGGCAGGAACAGGTAGAACGCCAGGGCCAGGGCGAAGAGCAGCAGCGGGCGCAGCCGCGGGACGAGGGGCTGCATCGCCGGAGGGCGGAGCGCGGCCCAGAGCCCGGCCGCCAGGAGCGCGGTCGCGAGCGCCGCCAGAATCGCGGGGCGGTCGGCCCACTCCCAGAAGCCGCTGGAGAGCAGGTCCAGGAGGTGGGAGAGCTTTCCCTCGAGGGGCGCGAAAACGAAGTTCTCCTTGTGGAAGAGCGTCGCCGAGGCCTTCCAGGGCTCGCCCGGGGCGCCGAAGGCTCGGTTCTTGGTGACGCCCGAGAGGAGCCAGGCGAAGAAGAGCGCCACTCCCGGGACGAGCGAGCCGACCGCGGCCAGGCGGCGGCGCCAGTCGGTGGGAGTCGTCGCCAGGATCAGCGGCAGCGCCAGCGCCGGAAGGATCATCCCGGCGGCATGAGTGAGCTGGAGCAGCAGCAGGCTCAGCCCCGAGCCGAAGAGCGCCAGCTTCTGCGAGCGCGATCCGGCGGGGGCCTCGAGGGCGCGGGCAAAGGCCGCCATCGACAGGAAGGTGAAGGGCAGGGCGGACTGGAAGCTGACCAGGCCCCAGTAGAAGTTGTCGGTGAAGACCAGCGGGCAGGCCAGCAGCGCCAGCCAGCGGTTGCGCCCCAGCGCCCGCAGCAGGGCCCAGAGCGACAGCGGGATTCCGGCGAGGACCGCGGTGAGCCAGAGCTTGAGCGCGATCTCCTCGCCGACGAGACCGGCCAGCGCGCGCACCGAGTAGTAGAAGGTGAGGTAGGTCAGCCCGGGGCGGGCGACATAGATGTCGGAGTAGGGGAGGGAGGAGTCGCCCAGGTTGCGCAGCACGTGGATCAGGAACAGGTGCTGCGGCAGGTCGACCGCTGGCAGGTGTCGCGCCACCCACAGCGGGAGCACGGTGGCCAGGAGGCTGGCGGAGAAGGCCAGAGCGAAGGCGCGGCGGCGCAGGAGATCGAGCATCGGGCGCGGCACTCTACCAGCTTCCTTCGTCCCGAGCGGCCGGCGAGGGGCGCGGTTGCAAGCTGGAGAGGCGGGCACCAGGTCGGGGACGGTTGCCGTCAGCCTCGAGTGCTAGCCTTCTGGTGATGAAGCCGAAAACTCCGGTCCCTTACCAGCGGATCCTGGACCTGCCCGAGTGGAAGGTGGGCGAGATCATCGGCGGCGAGCTGATCGTCAGCCCGCGGCCTGCGCCGCGCCATGCTCAGGCCAGCTCGGTCGTGGGTGAGAAAGTCGGTACCCGCTATCGCTTCGGAGGCGGGGACCTCGGCGGCTGGTGAATCTTCGACGAGCCCGAGCTGCACCTCGGGGACGACGTCTTGGTCCCGGATCTCGCCGGCTGGCGGGTGGAGCGCATGCCCGAGATGCCGGAGAGCGCCTACTTCTCGCTGCCGCCGGACTGGATTTGCGAGGTGCTCTCGCCATCCACGGAGAGGGTCGATCGCGCGGGCAAGCTCCCCATCTACGCCGCGGTCGGCGTCCAGCACGCCTGGCTCATCAATCCGCTCGCTCGGACCTTCGAGGTGCAGCGCCTGGTGCAGGGGCGGTGGACCTTGCTGGCCACCCACGCCGGCGACGAGCTGGCACACGCCGAGCCCTTCGAAGCCGCGGAGATCGACCTGCTGTTGCTGTGGGGCACGCCGCGGCAGCAGCGCTGAAAATGAGGAGGGCGCCGGCGCGGAGTGCGCGGCGCCCGGAAATCCCCAGGAAGCTCGGCTACTCAGCGGCCTGGCGCTTGGTCCAGCGATCGACAGTGCCGTCGCCGTCCAGGTCCTCGCCGATGCGGTCGATGGCGTCGTTCTCCCAGTACTCCCAATAGTCGACCTTGCCGTCGCCGTTGGTGTCCCGCTCTTTGCGGACGATGTGGCCCTTCTCGTAATAGATCCACAGGTCGGGCTTCTTGTTGTAGTCGAGGTCCTTCTCCTTCTTCACGATCTGCCCGCGCTCGAAGTAGTTGACCTGGTCCACCCGGCCGTCGAAGTCGAGGTCGTAGGCCTCCTTCTCCAACTGCTCCTTGTCGTCGTAGTAGCGCCAGATGTCGATCTTGCCGTCGCCGTTGATGTCGAGCTCCTTGCGCACCAGCCGCTCGACCTCCTTGCCGTTCTCGTCCTTGACCTTGCGGAAGTACTTCCAGACGTCGGGCTTCTTGTCGCGGTTCAGGTCGTACTCGCGCACGATCTCGTCGCCCCGCTTCTCCTGCTTGATGGCCTCGCCATCCTCGACGGCGGCCTTCTCGGGCGTCGCCGGATCCGGCTTGGCGGGGGCAGAGCCCCAGCAGGCGGACAGCGCCAGGGCGGCGAACAGGGCAGCGCGGGTTGCGGTCATGGCCTCTTCCTGAAGGTGCGGTGGTCCGGCAGTCCACTATTGATACGGCCAGCCGCGGCCCCAATCAACCTTCGCGCAGCCATGGCCCCCCGCCCCCAACCGCCGAAATGGCCAGTGGCTTGGCCGCCTTGCCGAGCTGCGGCAGACCCGCAGCCGCGCCAGAGCGGTTTGACTTGTCACATATGGTCATATAGGGTCCCGCGCCGTTGAGAAAGGACCGCCGATGGCGCGCAACAAAATCTCGACGACCGTCTACATCACCGCCGAGCAGAACGAGCTGCTCAAGCTGCTCAGCCAGAAGACCCGCATCCCGGTGGCCTCGTTCATCCGCGAGGGGATCGACCTGGTGCTGGAGCGGCACAAGAAGAACCTGCCCGGGCAGATGACCTTCGACGAGCGCAAGTAGCGGAATCTCCATCGAGGACTGTCAATGACTAGCAAGCGTTGGGTGGTGACCGGCGGAGCCGGATTCCTTGGCTCGCACCTGTGCGAAACCCTCCTTACCCGCGGCCACCAGGTGGTGGCGGTGGACAACCTCATCACCGGCAACCCCGACAACATCGCCCACCTCAAGGGCCGGGCCGGCTTCGAGTTCATCCTGCAGGACATCATCCAGACCTTCACCGTCGCCGGCCCGGTGGACTACGTCCTGAACTTCGCCTCCCCGGCCTCGCCGATCGACTACGCCAAGCTGCCGCTGGAAACCCTGCGCGTCGGCTCCCACGGCACCGAGAACGCCCTGCGGCTGGCCCAGGAGAAGCGCGCCCGCTTCCTGCAGGCCTCGACCTCGGAGATCTACGGCGATCCGCTGGTCCATCCGCAGCGCGAGGACTACTGGGGCAACGTCAGCTCGATCGGCCCGCGGGCGGTCTACGACGAGGCCAAGCGCTACGGCGAGGCCATCGTCATGGCCTATCGCCGCACCTGCGGGGTCAACACCGGCCTGGTGCGCATCTTCAACACCTACGGCCCGCGGATGCGGCTGGACGACGGGCGGGTGGTGCCGGCCTTCGTCGGCCAGGCGCTGCGCGGCGAGGACTTCACCGTCTTCGGCGACGGCAAGCAGACCCGCTCGTTCTGCTACGTCGACGACCTGGTGCGCGGCATCCTGCTGCTGGCCGAGAGCGACGTCGGCGAGCCGGTCAACATCGGCAACCCCTCCGAGTTCACCATGATCGAGTTCGCCGAGCTGGTGAAGCGGGTCACCGGCAGCAAGGGCAAGATCGTCTTCGAGCCGCTGCCCAAGGACGATCCCAAGCAGCGCCGCCCGGACATCACCCGCGCCAAGCAGCTGCTCGGCTGGCAGCCGCAGGTCGCCCTGGAGCAGGGGCTGGAGCGGACCATCGCCTACTTCAAGACCAAGGTGAAGTGAGCGGCGGAAGGCGGGGCGGTTGTGGCCCGCCGCCCCGGTGCAGATCATTCTCCCGTCGCCCGGCCAAGGCGGCGCCAGGCAAGGCCCTTCGCAGGAGTCAACCCCAATGAAGATCGTGGTCACCGGTGGAGCGGGCTTCATCGGCTCGCACGTGTGCGACGCTTTCCTCTCCCAGGGACACCAGGTCATCGCCCTCGACGACCTGTCGAGCGGCAAGCCGGAGAACCTGGACAAGCGGGTCAAGCTGGTCAAGCTCGACATCCGCTCCAAGGAGGCGGCCCAGCTGATCCTCGACGAGAAGCCGCAGGCCATGGCCCACCTGGCGGCGCAGATGGACGTGCGCCGCTCGGTGGCCGACCCCTCGTTCGACGCCGACGTCAACCTGCGCGGCTTCCTCAACCTGCTCGAGGCGGCGGTCAAGGCCGGCACCAAGCGGGTGGTCTTCTCCTCCACCGGCGGGGCGATCTACGGCGAGCAGGACGCCTTCCCGGCCGGCGAGGACCACCCCAAGCGCCCCTGCTCCCCCTACGGCGTCTCCAAGGCCGCCGGCGAGCTGTACCTCAACTACTACGGGCTGCAGCACGGACTGCGGTGGTGCGCGCTGCGCTACGCCAACGTCTACGGCCCGCGGCAGAACCCGCACGGCGAGGCCGGGGTGGTGGCCATCTTCTGCGACCGGATCCTCAAGGGGCAGGACTGCACCATCTATGGCGACGGCGGCCAGACCCGCGACTTCGTCTACGTCGGGGACGTGGCCAGGGCCAATCTCATGGCGCTGGAGTCGGACTACGTCGGGGCGGCCAACATCGGCACCGGACGCGAGACCGACGTCAACGCCCTCTACCAGCAGCTGGCCAAGGCGGCGGGGACCAAGCGGGAGGCGGTCCATGCCCCGGGCAAGCCGGGCGAGCAGCGCCGCAGCGTGATCAGCCCGGCGCTGGCCAAGAAGCTGTGGGGCTGGGAGCCCAAGGTCCAGGTCGGCGAGGGGCTGGCCAGGACCTTCGAGTTCTTCCGCGCCCGCGCCGCCGCCTGAGCCTGGCGGCGGCGGTCAGTGCAGCAGGCGGGAGAGGCGCTCGTGGACCAGGGGCGCCTGAAGCTCGTGGACCGCGCCGCAGAAGAAGCAGCACACCGGCCCCGGCCAGCTCTCGGGGAGCTTGAGCTCCTCCCGGCAGCACAGCAGCGGCAGCACGCGCATGTCGTTGGGCTCGTCGGCCAGCTGGGTCTTGCTGGGCTCCGGCCGCACCGCCAGGAAGGTGGGGTTGGGGTTGTCGGCCAGCGTCCGCTCGACGTGGGCCAGCATCTCGTAGCGCAGCTCGAGCGAGAAGGCCTCGGCGCGCTGGTCGAGGAAGGCCTGCTGCTCGGGGGTGAGGAAGCTCTCCTCCGGGGCGGCGAACCGGCAGTAGGGGCAGTGGCGGGACCCGGCCGCCCGGACGGTCTCGTGGGCGTTGAGGTGGGCCACCTGCCCGGCGATGCGCCGCAGCAGCGACAGGCTGTCCAGCCGGGCGCCCTTGATCTTGAACGGCCGGCGGCACTCCGGGCATTGGCGGCGCACGAAGCCCAGCCGGTCGGCGGGCAGGGCCAGCGACTCTCCCAAGGGCCCGCCGGAGCCAAATTCGGTCCTTCGCATGGGCCCTCCTGCGGCTGCGCTTGCTCCGCGGTTACCCGCGGGTGAAGACGGAGTTCACGGCTGCTGCGAGCGAGGAGGCTGCGCCCGGGCGGGGGCGGCCATCGGGCGGACCCGGGTGGCCTGCAGGACGGCGAAGGTCAGCGCGATCAGCCCCGCCGCCAGCAGCCAGTGGACCCAGGCGCCCAGCACCGCGCCGCTGGCCACGCCCAGGCCCCAGCTCGCCAGGAAGATGACCGCCATCGCCCAGAGCATCGCCGTCCCTCTGGCGGTCAAGCTAGCCACGGGGAAGACCGGGGGAAGCGGCGGGCGCTCTGCGGTCTTTGGGGGGACGCTGGCCCGGAAGCGGGGTCTGGTAGACTCGCCCCATGTCTTCTCCGGAAGTCCGCCCGATCCATCCTGAGCGCCGCAGCGAATCCCCCAAGCAAAAGCTCGAGCAGATCGTCGCCAACGTCGAGCGCGCCCTGCGCGGCAAGCGCGAGGCGGTGGAGCTGGCGGTGTGCGCGGTGCTGGCGCGCGGCCACCTGTTGATCGAGGACGTGCCCGGGGTGGGCAAGACGACGCTCGCCCAGGCGCTGGCCCGCTCGCTGGAGCTGTCGTTCTCGCGGGTGCAGTTCACCAGCGACCTGCTGCCGGCCGACATCCTGGGGGCCCAGGTGTTCGACCCGCGCACCGCCTCGTTCAGCTTCCGCGAGGGGCCGATCTTCGCCCAGGTGGTGCTGGCCGACGAGCTGAACCGGGCGCCGCCGCGCACCCAGTCGGCGCTGCTGGAGGCGATGGCCGACGCCCAGGTGAGCCTGGACGGCCAGACCCATCCCTTGCCGCGCCCGTTCCTGGTGCTGGCCACCCAGAACCCGCGCGAGCAGTCCGGGACCTACCCGCTGCCAGACTCGCAGCTCGACCGGTTCCTGCTGCGGATCTCGCTGGGCCATCCCTCGCCGGAGGTGGAGCGGCAGATCCTGCTCTCCCGCGGCGCCCACGACCCGCTGGCGGCGCTGCAGCCGGTGGCCAGCGCCGCCGAGCTGACCGCGCTGCAGGAGCAGGCAGCGGCGGTGCGGGTGGACCCGGCGGTGGCCGACTACGTGGTGGCGCTGGTGGAGGCCACCCGCGACAGCCCGCTGCTGGGGTCCGGGGTCTCCACCCGCGGCTCGCTCGCCCTGCTGGCGGCAGCCAAGGCCGTCGCGCTGATGGACGGGCGCAGCTTCCTGCTGGCCGACGACGTGAAGAAGGTGGCGGTGCCGGCGCTGGCGCACCGGGTGGCGCCGGCCGGGCACGAGGCCGGCGAGACCAGCCGGGCCGAGGCCGAGCGGGTGCTGTCCGAGATCCTGGAGAGGGTCGCGGTCCCGGACTGAGCCGATGGCCTCCGACACCTCCTCCGCCGACCTCAGCTCCAGCGCCGCCCCCGGCCACCTGCAGGATCGCCTCAGGCTGCCGCGGCGCCTGCGCTTCACGCGCGAGGGCTGGTACTACTTCTTCTTCACCCTCGGGGTGGGCGTCGCCGCCCTCAACACCGGGAACAATCTGCTGTTTCTGGTGCTCGGGCTGCAGCTGACGGCGATCGTGGTCTCGGGGATCCTCTCCGAGATCTGCCTGCAGCAGCTGGAGGTCGTGCGGCTGCCGCTGGCGGACCCGTGCGCCGGCGATCCCTTCCTGCTCAGCTACGAGGTGCGCAACCGCAAGCGGTTCTGGCCCACCCTCACCATCCAGATCGCCGAGAAGGGCGCGCCGTTCGGCCCAGTGCTCGCCTCGCTGCTGGAGGTTGGGCCAGGCAAGCGAGCGAGCGCGTCGGTGCAGGCGACGGCAGCGCGCCGAGGGCGCTACGGGCTGGACCTGGTGGTGGTCTCCACCCGGTTTCCCTTCGGGCTGTTCGAGAAATTTCGCGACCTGAGCGTTCCCGGCGAGCTGTTCGTGCTGCCGACGCGGGAGCGACCACTGGAGAAGCGGGCCCGCGGCGGCTATCGAGACGGAGAGCGGCCGGAGGGCAAGCCGGGACACGGAGCCGAGTTCCTCGGGTTCCGGGAGCTGCAGGCCGGGGACGACCGGCGGCTGGTCCACTGGCGTAAGAGCGCCGCCGCGGGGAGATTGCTGGCTGTCGAGCGCGAGCGGGAGCAGCGTCGGCGCCTGGTGCTGCGGCTCGACAACCGCGGGCCGGGCGGAGAGCGGCTCGAGGCACCGGTGCGGCAGGCCGCGGCCACCGCCCGCGCCTTGAGCCAGCGGGGGCTGGAGGTCGGCCTGACCGTGAGCGGGTCGCGGCTGGAGCCGGCGGCAGGCCCGGTGGCATTGAGGAAGCTGCTGCGGACGCTGGCCAGCCTGGAGGCGGCTCCCGCTTCGGGCCCGGCGCCGGTGGTTCGCCGCGAAGGCGTCCTGGCCGTCGGAGCGGTGGAGGGAGGCGCATGAAGCTCGCCCTCGCTCGCCGGCTGGCCTCCCATTCTGCCGTGGGCTTCGCCTTTGCCTCGACCACCAGCGGCGGCGACATCCCGCTGCCGGCCATTGGAGCGTTCGCGGTGGTGTGGGCGAGCACGCTGATCTTCGGCGAGCGGATCGGCGGCGGGCGCAACGTGTTGTGGACCGCCCTGACCGCGCTGGCGCTGGCGGGGCTGGCCGGGCTGTGGTTCGCCGGGCTGCTGGACCTGGTGGTGGCGGCCTCGCTCTTCTCAGCAGCGCTGGCGGCCAACCGGCTGCTGTCGCGGCAGTCGGCGGCCGACGACGGCCTGCTCTACCTCTCGGCGCTGCTGATGCTGGCCGGCGGGGCGGCGCTGTCGGCGGACCTGGCCTACGGCCTGTGCTTCGCCGGGTTCGCCTTCTCGGTGACCGCGGCGCTGGCGCTGTCGCACCTGTCGCGGGCCGCCGAAGAGGCGAAGTCGCCGGAGCACCTGGCGGATCGGCTCGCCTCGCCCCGGCTGATGGGAGGGCTGGCGGCGCTCTCGGCGGTGGCGCTGCTGGGTGCGGCGGTCTCGTTCTTCCTCTTCCCCCGGGCTACCTTCGGCGTCTACACCCGCCAAAGGACCCGGGGCGCGCAGACCGGCTTCTCCGGCGAGCTGCGCCTGGAGGGCCACGGCGCGCTCAAGGGCGACGCGCGCACGATGCTCAAGGTCCGATTTCGCCGGGGACCGGCGGCGCCAACGCTCGACCTGCTGTGGCGCGGCAAGGCGTTCGACTTCTTCGACGGCCGCGGTTGGCGGTCCACCGCCCCGGCGGGATCGGCGCGGCGCAACGCGGTCCTGCGGGAGGCTCGGCCAGAGGACTCGTGGGCCGAGGTCGAGGTCCTGCCCGAGGCCGGGACCACCGCGATCTTCACCGCCGGCGAACTGGTCCAGATCGATCCGCCGAGCCGTCTGCCGCCGCGGGCCAGCGCCCCGGCGCTGGTGATGGTCGCCGATGCCTTCGACAACCGCCTCGTGCAGCCGGATCCGGAGCAGTCTTACCAGTACGCCTTCCGCTTCCGGCCGTTCGAGCTGGCGCGGCTGGCCGGGGCCGGGATGGACTACCCGGAGCCGGTTCGCCAGCACTATCTCCAGCTGCCCACCGACCTCGATCCGAGGGTGCGGGAGCTGGCCCAGCGGCTGGGGGCGGGGCCATCGGACCCGCTGGCCAAGGTCCGGGCGATCGAGCAGGCGCTTCGGTCCGGCTACGAGTATTCGACCGAGCTTCCGGGAACCGTCGCCGACCCGCTGGCCCACTTCCTCTTCGAGCGGAAGAAGGGCCACTGCGAGTACTTCTCCACCGCACTGACGGTGCTGTTGCGGGCCGCCGGAGTGCCGGCCCGGAACGCCACCGGCTTCTTCGGCGGCGTCCGCGACGAGGACGGCCGCTACTCGATCCGCGGCGGCGACGCCCACTCCTGGACCGAGGTCTATTTCCCGGGGTTCGGATTTGTTCCATTCGATGCCACGCCAGCCGAAGGGCGCGCCGCGCGGCCGAGCGCGCTCGCGAGCTGGGCCGCGCAGGCCTGGGAGAAGGTGAGCGCGCGCTGGCGAGTCTGGGTCGTCGACTACAGCATCTGGGACCAGATGCGGGCAGCTCGGAGCGCGATGGGCGCGCTGACGCGCGGGCTGGAACGCTTCGAAGGAAAGGGCGGGATACAGACCGGGGCGATGCTGCGTCGGGTCGGCGCCCTGGCGATCATCCTTGGGGCCGTCTGGCTGATCCGTTACCTGCTGCGGCGGCCGCTCAAGGCGCAGAGGCAGCCGCCCCGCCGCGCTCAGGAAGCCGACAGGCTGTTCCGCGCGCTGCAGCGCCGTCTCAAGAGGCGAGGGATTCCTCGGCGGCCGTCGCAGACTGCCCGCGAGCTGGCGGAAGAAGCCGGCCGGCGGCTGGGCCCCGACGCCTCGCGCATCGCCTCCGAGGTGGCCGAGCGCTATCTGGCGGCGCGCTTCGGCGCGTCGCGCCTGTCGGAGGACGAGCTGGCGCGCCTGCGCGCCCAGGTGCGCAAGCTCTAGCCGAGGCTCGACCTGACGCCAGCCGGCAAAACTGGTAAACCCCGCGCCCTCATGAACGAACCCCGCGCATTCTTCGCCACCGCCCCCAAGGGAATGGAGCCGCTGCTCGCCGACGAGCTGACGGCCATGGGAGCCGCCAACGTGCAGGTCGCGCGCGCGGGCGTCAGCTTCGAGGGCGACCTATCGCAGGCCTACCGCGCCTGCCTCTGGTCGCGCACCGCCAGCCGCGTGCTGCTGCCGCTGGCCACCTTCTCCGCGCCCGACGCCGACGCCCTCTACAAAGGCATCAAGTCCATCGACTGGAGCCGGCACCTCGAGCCTTCGGGCACGCTGGCCGTCGACTTCTCCTCGACCGAATCGGCCATCTCGCACACGCACTTCGGGGCGCTCAAGGCCAAGGACGCCATCGTCGATCAGTTCCGCGAGCGGACCGGGCAGCGGCCGTCGGTCGAGCGGCAAGAGCCGGACGTGCGCGTCAACGTCTACGTCAACCGGGATCAGGCGAGCGTCAGCATCGACCTGTCGGGCGAGAGCCTGCACCGGCGCGGCTGGCGGCAGACCGGCACCGAGGCGCCGCTCAAGGAGAACCTGGCCGACGCGGTGCTCCTGCTCGCCCAGTGGCCGCGCCGCGCCAAGGAGGGCCAGCCGCTGCTCGATCCGATGTGCGGCTCGGGCTCGCTGCCGATCGAGGCGGCGCTGATCGCCTTGGACGTGGCCCCCGGGCTCGCCCGCAGGCACTACGGATTCCTCCGCTGGAAGGGGCACCGGCCCGAGCTGTGGGGGCCGCTGCTGGCCGAGGCCCGCCAGCGCGACGGCCGCGGCAAGGTGAAGCTGCCGCCGATCGTCGGCTACGACCTCGATCCCAGGGCGGTCCGCATCGCGCTGGGCAACGCCGAGCGTGCCGGGCTCCAGGGCGTGGTCCACTTCGAGAAGCGCGAGCTGGGAGAGGCCGACCCGGTCGGCGACAAGCCGGGCATCCTGGTCGCCAATCCTCCCTACGGCGAGCGGCTGGGTGAGGTCGAGTTGCTGGCGCCGCTGTACCGGCGCATCGGCGACAGCCTCAAGCAGCGCTTCCCGCATTGGACCGGCTACGTGCTGACCGGCAACCTCGAGCTCTCCAAGGAGATCGGGCTGCGCGCCACCCGGCGGCACGTGCTCTTCAACGGCGCCATCGAGTGCCGGCTGCTGGAGATCCCGATCGAGGCCAAGTCCGCCGGCGGTCCGCGGGTCCTCTCGCCCGGCGCCCAAGCCTTCGCCAACCGGCTGGAGAAGGACCTCAAGCACCTGTCGAAGTGGGCCAAGCGCGAGGGCGTCACCTGCTGGCGCGTCTACGACGCCGACATGCCCGAGTACGCGGTGGCGGTGGACCTCTACGAGGGCAAGTGGGTCCACGTTCAGGAGTACGAGCGCCCAGCGACGGTGGACGAGGCCCAGGCCCAGAAGCGGCTGCGCGAGACGCTCACCGCCATCCCCGAGGTGCTCGGGGTCAAGCCCACCGACGTCTTCCTCAAGGTGCGCCGCAAGCGGCGGGCAGGGGAGCAGTACGAGAAGCTCGAGGCCAAGGCCGACTTCCGCCCGGTCCACGAGGCCGGCCACCGCTTCCTGGTCAACTTCACCGACTACCTCGACACCGGCCTCTTCCTCGACCACCGGATCACGCGCCGGATGGTCGGCGAGCTCGCCAAGGGGCGAAGCTTCCTCAATCTCTTCGCCTACACCGGGACTGCCACCGTCTACGCCGCCAAGGCCGGGGCCGCCACCACCTGCACCGTCGACCTGTCCAACACCTACCTCGACTGGGCCCAGCGCAACCTGGAGCTCAACGGGATCCGCGGCGGCAACAAGCACGAGCTGGTGCGGGCCGACGTGCTGGAGTTCGTGCGCCAGGAGCGCGCCCGCTACGGGGTCATCTTCCTCGACCCGCCCACCTTCTCGAACTCCAAGTCGATGCGCGGCACCTGGGACGTGCAACGCGACCACCCCGAGCTGCTCAAGGGCGTGTCGGAGCTGCTCGAGCCGGATGGAGTGCTGGTCTTCTCCACCAACGCCCGCAAGTTCAAGCTCGACAAGGAAGCGCTCGAGGGATTGGTCGTCGAGGATCTGAGCGCCCGGACGATCCCTCCTGATTTCGAGCGCAACCCGCGCATCCACAGGACCTTCCAGCTGCGGCGCGGCTAAACGGCGGATCGAAGAACGGCCCCAGCCGTGCTATTGCACAAGCAAATGCTTCCGAGCGCGCGCAACCTGGTGATCCACGACCTCGGCCTGGTCGAGTACGAGGACGGGCTGGCCTTGCAGAAGGCCTTTGCCCTGGCGCGCAAGAACAAGTCGGTCTCCGACAGCCTGCTCCTGCTCGAGCACCCGCCGGTGATCACCCTGGGCCGGGCGGCCGACATGGACCACGTGGTCGCCCCGCGGGAGAAGCTGGAGCGGGCCGGGGTGGTGATCTTCCCCACCGACCGCGGCGGCGACGTCACCTACCACGGCCCGGGGCAGCTGGTCGGCTACCCGATCATCGACCTCTCACCGGACCGCTGCGACGTGCGCCGCTACGTGCGCGACCTCGAGGAGGCGATGATCGCCACCGTCGGCGACTTCGGGCTGACGGCCGGGCGCATCGAGGGCTGGAACGGGGCCTGGCTGGGAGAGAAGGGCAAGGACGCCAGGAAGATCGGGGCGATCGGAGTCCACATCAGCCGCTGGGTCACCACCCACGGCTTCGCCCTCAACGTCGAGCCGGACATGGCGCACTTCCGGTTCATCGTGCCCTGCGGCATCGGCGAGGCCGGGGTCACCTCGATCGCCCGTGAGCTGGGGCGCTCGGTGCCGCTGGCCGAGGTGCGCCGCGCGATGGGCGAGAATTTCTCGCGCATCTTCGACGCCCGCCGCTCGGCAGGGCGCTTCGACCACCGCACCATCTCGGTGACGGTGCTTCGCCAGCGCGCCGGCGGCTTCGAGGCGCTGCTGCTGCTGCGCCACCCGCACCGCGGCGGATTCTGGCAGCCGGTGACCGGGACCATCGAGACCCGCGAAGAGCCGCTCTCCTGCGCCCAGCGCGAATTGCTGGAGGAGTCGGGCTTCGTGGCCGAGGTCAAGCCGCTCAACTACGTCCACAGCTTCCTCTTCGGCGAGCCGCGCGCCGATCGGCCGCCGCGCGTCTACCAGGAGACGGCCTTCTGGACCCTGGTCTCGGGCGAGGCGCCGATCACGCTCGACCCGCGCGAGCACGTCGATCACGCCTGGGTGCCGGTGGAGCAGGCCATCGCCCGGGTGCCGTTCGCGGGACTGAAAGAGGCGATGCGCCGGGCGGTGCGGCTGGCGCGCGAGCCCTCGTCGGCGTCCCATGGATAGCTGACGCGCTGGCAGATCCGATCCTGCCCCCGGGTCAGCCCGAGCGGAGTCGAGGGCCGGCGCTGACACACGCTCCCTCGACTCCGGCGCTCCGCGCCTGCGCTCGGGACCAACGGGAGCGGCGCTCGGCGCCTGCGTTCGAGACCAACGGAGGCGAGGGGCGGCTATCGGCCAGCCGGGTCCTAGAACACCAGCGTCTCGCCCTCGCGGGCGGCGACGGTGTCCGGCCAGGTGCGCCGGGCGTCGGCGAGCATCGCCTCCAGCTCCTCGTCGGAGCGGCGGGGCTCGTGGTGGAAGAGCACCAGCTTGCGCACGCCCACCTGGCGGACGATGGCCACCCCGGCCTCCCAGGTCGAATGGCCCCAGCCCTTCTTCGAGGGGACGCCGGCCTGGTACTCGGCGGTGGTGTACATGGTGTCGTAGATCAGGCAGTCGGCGCCCTCGGCCAGCTCGCACAGGGCGGCGTCGGACTCCGGGCCGTGCTCGGTGTCGGTGGCGTAGACGATCGACTTGCCCCCGAGCTCGACGCGATAGCCGAGCACGCCGTTGGGGTGCGACAGCTCGCGGGCGCTGACCCGCACCTCGCCGACCGACACCTGCTCGCCGGAGGCGATGGCGCGGTAGTCGAGCTTGGCCCGGAGCGCGTCCATGCCCACCGGGAAGTAGGGGGCCAGCATCTGGCCGTGCAGGATCTCGCCCACGCCCTGTCCCTGGCGGTTGGCTCCGTAGACCGTCAGCCTGGAGCGCGGGTCGAAGGCCGGGCCGAAGAAGGGCAGGCCCTGGATGTGATCCCAGTGGTAGTGGGAGAGGAAGATCGTGGCGTTGACCGGCTTGCCGGCCAGGGCGTTGCCCAGGCAGCGGAAGCCGGTGCCCATGTCGAAGACGATCCGCTCGGCGCCGGCCTCGACCTCGACGCAGGAGGTGTTTCCGCCGTACTTGGCAGTGGCCGGCCCCGGAGCAGGAACGCTGCCCCGGACACCCCAAAACCTGACCGCGAGTGGACCCATTCGCTCGATGGCGGCGTCCCCGGGATTGACTGTGGCCGGGACCGTGCCCCCCGAGTCTACATCGAGGCGCCCAGTCTCCAACAAAATCCCGCTTCTAGACGGCCTTCTTGCCGGCGTCAGCGTCCACTTCCGGCAGTTCGATCATGTGGCCGGAGCGCTCGACCTTGACCTTCAGGTAGCCGTGGTTGTGGGGGTGGACCGGGGCCACCGAGGCGATGCGCCGCCGCACCGGGATCTGCTCGTTGACCAGGGCGGCGATCTTGAGCGGGTTGTTGGTGATCAGGTCCACCGACTTGATGGCCAGCAGCCGCAGCATCTCGGCGGCCACGTCGTAGTGGCGAAGGTCGTCGGCGAAGCCCAGCAGCCGGTTGGCCTCGTAGGTGTCGTGCCCCTGGGCCTGCAGGGCGTAGGCGCGGATCTTGTTGCCCAGGCCGATGCCCCGGCCCTCCTGGCGCAGGTAGAGCACCACCCCGGTGCCCTGCTGGCTGACGAATTCCAGGGCGTGGTCGAGCTGGGCCTTGCAGTCGCACTTGAGGCTGCCGAAGACCTCGCTGGTCAGGCACTCGGAGTGGATGCGCACCGGCACCCCTTCCTTGCCGGCGACCTCGCCCATCACCAGCGCCACGTGCTCCAGGCCGGTCTTTTTCTCGCGGAAGATCACGGTGCGGAACTCGCCGCGCCCGGTGGGGAGGTTGGCCTCGGCGAAGGTCTCGAGCAGCCGCGAGGGGCCGGCGTGGGGGCGAGCGGAGGACTTCTTGTTGTCGGGCATCTTGGTGCTCACGGTGGTCGCCTTTGGATGGGACCCTGGTTGTCCCCGCGTCGCGCGCCCATCGGTCAACCGGCTGCGCGGCGCTATCATTGCGAGCGACATTCCGATGTCAAGGCGGCCGAGCGCTCGCTTCAGCCCGCCCCTATTTCCGCCCGTAGGATGCCGGCGCGAAGCGGCTGGTTTCGCCCCGGCCCCCGCCTTGGCGGTCTCCGGGAACAGGCTTCCTTCCTCGCGGAACTGGAGTCTGGGCACTCGGATTCTCGCCGGCCTCCCTGGCGCAGGGCTGCTGTTCAAGAGGCCGAAATCACTGGAAAAAGACAGCCGGGCGGCCGCCGGATTCGCCAGCCAATTCTAGGCGCCACCAGCCGGGTCCGCCCGGCAATGGGAGCGAAAAAGGGGTGCGAAGGCGCCGCGCCATGGCCCCAAACCGGGCGCTTGGCAAGCAAAGAGTTCGATTGACCGGGGCAAGAGTCGGGGGTAACGCACTGCCATGCCAAACAAGACGACCGTCGACCGAGCGGCACTGCTCTCCGTTCTCGAGCAGTCCGCCAAGCCGCTGGGGCTGGGCGAGATCCAGGCCCGGCTGGAGCTGAATCCGGGGATGCGCACCGAGCTCAAGCGCGCCCTGCGCGAGCAGGTGAAGAAGGGGCGGCTGGTCAAGGAGGGCAAGCGCTTCGTGATCGCCGGGCGGACCTTCGAGGCCGCCGCCGAGAGCGAGCAGCCGGCGCCGGAGAGGCTGCCCGAGCGCGCTCCGGCGCCGAGGGAGGAGCCCAAGACCAAGGCCCCGGCGCTCATCGGCTCCAAGGCCGGGCGCAAGGGCAAGCTGGTCATCGGGACGCTGCACCGGCACGAGGACGGCTTCGGCTTCGTCCAGCCGCTGACCGGCCCCAAGGGCGACTTCTACCTGCCGCGCGAGGAGGCCCGGAAGGCGCTCGACGGCGACCTGGTGAAGATCCAGATCCTGGCCGGGGAGCGCGGGCGGACCAGCGGCAAGCTGATCGAGGTCGTCGAGCGTCGGCGCACCCGGGCCATCGGGACCTACCTGAGCCGCGGCCGGCAATGCCTGGTGGCCCCGGTGGATCGGGCGCTGGGCGAGGCGATCGTGGTGCGCCCCTCGCGGCTCGTTCAGGACGGGGACATGGTGAAGGTGGCCATCACCCGCGGGCCGAGCGCCTCGGCCCCGGCCGAGGGCGAGGTGCTGGAGAAGGTCGGGCCGCCCGGCGATCCGGCGACCGAGGTCCTCGAGTCGGCGTACGGGCAGGGATTCTCCGACGCCTTCCCCGCCGACGTGCAGGACGAGGCGGCCGAGCTTCCCGGGACGCTGGCCCACCAGGAGATCATCCGCCGCCGCGACCTGCGCGACCTGCCGCTGGTGACCATCGACGGCGAGGACGCCCGCGACTTCGACGACGCGGTCTACGCCGAGCGGGTCGGGGACCGCTACCGGCTGGTGGTGGCGATCGCCGACGTGGCCCACTACGTCCGGCCCGACCATCCGCTTGATCACGAGGCGCTGCGGCGGGCGACCTCGGTCTACTTCCCGAGCATGGTGCTGCCCATGCTCCCCGAGCGGCTGTCGAACGGCCTGTGCTCGCTCAAGCCGGACGAGGATCGGCTGTGCACCGTGGCCGACATGGTCTTCGAGAAGGCCGGCGGCGGGGCCAGGTGCGTCGAGGCCGACATCTACGAAGGCGTGATGCGCTCGGCGGCGCGCTGCACCTACACCGAGGTGGCGGCGGTGCTGGGCGGCAAGCACCTGCCGGAGCGCGAGCGGTTCAAGGAGCGCTTCCAGCTGATGGAAGAGCTGGCGCTGCGGCTGAACGCCACCCGCCTGGAGCGCGGCTCGATCGACTTCGACCTGCCGGAGGTGAAGGTCGTCCTCGACGAGCAGAAGCGGCCGCTGCGGCTGGAGAAGCGGGAGCGGAACATCGCCCACCGCATCGTCGAGGAGTTCATGCTGGCGGCCAACGAGGCGGTGGCGCGCCACTTCTCGACCCGCGGGCTGCCCACCGTCTACCGGGTGCACGGCGAGCCGGACGAGGAGAAGCTGGAGAACTTCCTGGCGCTGGCGCGGGCCCACGGCTTCGCGCTGCAGGCCGGCGAGGAGATCAGCGGCCGCTCGCTCAACGAGCTGCTCAAGAAGCTCGCCGGCAGCCCGGAGCAGAAGACCCTCAACACGCTGCTGCTGCGCTCGATGATGCAGGCCATCTACTCGGCCGAGAACATCGGGCACTTCGGCCTGGCGGCGCCGTTCTACCTGCACTTCACCTCGCCGATCCGCCGCTACCCGGACCTGATCGTGCACCGGCTGCTCAAGGAGCACTGGAAGCAGGGGGCGCGCTCGCTGAGCGACGGCGAGCGCGGGCAGCTGGAGGAGCGGCTGGACGCGGTCTCGGCGCGCTCCAGCGAGCGCGAGCGGGCGGCGATGGTCGCCGAGCGCGAGGTCGACGATTTCTTCGAGGCCCTGTTCATGAAGGACAAGGTCGGCGAGGAGTACGACGGGACGGTCTCGGCGGTGGCCGAGTTCGGGGTGTTCGTCGAGTTGACCGGGGTCTACGTCGAGGGGCTGGTGAAGGCGGAGAACATCGGGTCCGGCGCGAACCTCGACGCCGAGCGCCACCGGCTGGTCTTCGACAGCGGGCTCTCCTTCGGACTGGGCGACCAGGTGCGGGTCAAGGTGGCCAGCGTCAACATGGCGCGCCGGCAGATCGACTTCGAGCTGCTGGCGATCAAGGGCGAGAAGCACGTGCGGCCGGCGCAGGAGCCGGGGGCGCGTCCGGAGAGGGCACCGCGGGGGCGCTCGCGAAGCGAAGGGCCGGCGGGGAACGAGCAACGCGGGAAGGGCCAGGCGCGCAAGCCCGAAGCGCGCAAGGGCGAGGCGCGCAAGGGTGGGGGGAAGAAGGCACACCGGCGGCGGAGGTAGCGAGGGCTACGCCGGTGCGTGATGCAGCAGCGCCGGCAGCCCGTGTTCCTCGAGCGAGTGGCGGGCGAGCTGCCGGCGCTTGACGCCCAGCTCCTTCATCGCCGCGCGCTTGGGCAGGAAGTGGAAGTCGAGACTCGGCGAGTCGCCGCACACCAGGACGAGATGCCGGCGCTCGATCGCCTGAAAGAACTCCGGCCAGGCGACGCGCCGGGTGCCCGACTCGTCATCTCCCGGCCTGAGGATCGCCGGCTCCTGATCGGGCCCGCGCAGCGCCGGGAAGGCGCCTCGCAGGCCGATGTAGTCGATGACCTCGTTGTGCTTGGCGAGCATTCGCCGCATCCCCAAACAGTTACGCCCCTGAGCGCGCGAAGGCAGGTCCCGCTTTAGTCGTCCGCCCGAGAGGGAATCCCCTACGAGCGCAGCTCGACGACGGTGACGCCCTCGCCGCCCTCGTGCGGCTGCCCGGAGCGGTAGGTGCGAACGTAGGGGGAGTCGCGGACGTAGTCGCGGATGGTGGCGCGCAAGGCCCCGGTCCCCAATCCGTGGACGATCAGCGCGCCCGGGGTCCCCTCGCCGAAGCAGCGATCGAGGAAGGTCTCCACCGCCTTGATGGCGTCCTCGGCGCGCATGCCGCGCACGTCCACCTGGTAGTTGCCGTAGTCGATCTCCCCGGCTCCCGCCTGCTGGGCCCGCTTGAGCTTCTCCTCCTTCTTCTTCGCGCCGGAGGGGAAGCCGGCGGCCTTTGGCGCGCCCTTGAGCGGCACCAGCTCGGCGACCTTGCGCCGCTGCTTGAGCGCCCCGGCGGCGATCAACGCCTCCTGGCCGTGGATCTCCAGCACCATTGCCTCGCCCAGGCCCGGGACCTTGACCCGCATCCCGGCCTCGAGCGGCGTGCTCTCCGGCAGCTTCTCCTCCTTCTTCACCGAGGCTGCGGCCTGCTCCCGCGCCAGCTTGGCCTGCTCCGACTCGGCGGCCTGCGCCAGCTTGGCCTGGGCCTCGACCGCAGCGCGGATGGTCGGCTTGGCCTGCAGCTCGGCCAAGGTCTTGGCCACCTCCACCCGGACTCGCTCCACCTCGGCCACCAGCTCCTGGCGCGCCTCCTTCTCGATGGCCCGCTCGCGCTCGCGGACCCTCTCGCGATCCGCCGACAGCCGCGAGCGCTCT
Source organism: Myxococcales bacterium (assembly GCA_037442205.1). Taxonomy (GTDB): domain Bacteria; phylum Myxococcota; class Myxococcia; order Myxococcales; family UBA5297; genus JBBIQS01. The sequence goes on along the minus strand of JBBIQS010000014.1, from coordinate 13,493 downwards.
TCCTCGAGGGCCCGGTGCTCCTCTTCGAGTTCGCGGCGCATCAGCTCGGTGGCGATGCGCTGCTGCTCGAGCGCGGCCAGCGCCTTGCCCAGCGGTCCGGCGTGGGTCTTGAGGTTCTCCTCGGCCCGATGGCACAGCTCGGGGTCGAGCCCCATGCGCCGGGCAATTTCGATCGCCGATGAGGAGCCGGAGAAGCCGTACTGGAGGTGGTAGGTGGGCGCCAGCTTCTCGGGATCGAACCCGACGCGCGCGTTGACGTAGCGCGGATCGGTCACCGCGATCGCCTTGAGCTCGTCGAGGTGGGTGGTGACGATGGTCCGCGCGCCTTGCTCGGCCAGCTCCTCCAGCACGGCCAGGGCGATGGCCGCGCCCTCGCGCGGATCGGTGTCGGCGGCGATCTCGTCGATCAGCACCAGCGTCCCTTCGCCGGCGGTCTCGAGGATGTCGCGCAGCCGCACTAGGTGGGCGCTGAAGGTCGACAGGTCCTTGGAGAGATCCTGGTCGTCGCCGACCGCCGACTCCACCGAGGTGAAGAGTGGCAGCGACGAGCCCTGCTCGGCGGGGATGAAGAGCCCCGCCCGCAGCAACAGCCCGCAAAGCCCGACTCCGGTCAGGGTCACCGTCTTGCCGCCGGCGTTGGGGCCGGAGACCACCAGCACTTGCTCCTGGGCGGCGAAGGCCACGTCGTTGGGAATGACCTTCTTCTTCTGTTGCAGCGCCAGCAGCGGATGGCGCATCGCCAGCAGCTTGAAGGGCGCCGCGGCCGGGACGATGGTCGCCGGGTTCGCGTCGAGGTCGAGCGCCAGCCGGGCGGCGGCCTCGACCGCGTCGAGCTCGGCACAGCGCTCCAGAGCCTCGGCGATCACCGGCGCCTGCTGCCCGAGAAGCCCGGACAGCTCTAGGAGAATCCGGCGCTCCTCCTCGAGGACCATCGACTGGGCGATGGTCAGCTCGTTGCCCATCGAGATCAGGGCCTCGGGCTCGACGAACAACGTCTGGCCGCTCTGGCTGGCGTTGTGGACGATGCCCGGGACCTGGGAGCGGAAGGCCACCACCACCGGCACCACGTAGCGCTCGTTGCGGATGGTGAAGTAGTTCTCCCGCAGCAGGCGGGTGAAGCCCTCGTCGTGCAGCATCGCGTCGAGCTTGCCCTTGATGCCGCGGTGGATGCCGCGCACCTTCTCGCGCAGCACGGCGAGCTCGGGGCTGGCGCGGTCGGACAGCTCGCCGCTGGGCTCGAACGACTTTTCGATGCGCCCGGCCAGCTTTCCCAACTCGGGGATCGGCTCGGCGATGGCCCAGGAGAGCGGCATCTTGCTGGCGCGGGACTCGACGAAGTCGCGCAGGCGCAGCATCCCCTGGATCACCGCCGCGCAGGCCAAGAGCTGCGAGCTGTCGAGGGCGCCGCCCTTCTCAGCGCGCTCGAGCTGGGCGCGCACGTCGCGGATGCCCCAGGAAGGCAGCGACAGCCGCTCCTCGATCGCCAGCCGCCGCTGCTCCTCGGTGCGCTTGAGTTCGCGCTCGATCTCCTCCTGGTGGTCGAAGAAGGGGCGGGCCAGGCACCTGGCCTTGCCCAGGTCGGTCTTGGCGCGCTGGCCGAGGGCGGCGAGAACCTGGTTCCACTGCAGGTCGTCGAGGGTCTTCTGGGCGATGGGCGTCATGAGGGGGCGCATCCTTCCGGCCGACGGGCTGGCAGTCAACCGGGAATCCTTCCGGCTTGCCGGATGGCCGCTTAGGTTCCGGACCTTGGCTGCCGCCGGTGCCATCTGCTAGAGGAACGCGCCATGCTGACCACCGCCCTCGCCCTGGTTCTCCTTGCCTCGTCCCCCGACCCGATGGGTGACCTCCAGCGGGCGCGGGCAGCGGTCGCCGCTGGAGATCTCGAGGGAGCGGCCAAGGTGCTGGCGGATTGCGTCCAGGCGACCCCGGGCTGGGGGCTGGCGCACATCGACTACGCGGATGTGCTGCTCAAGCTGGGAGGGCAGGCGCCCGAGCTCGAAGGAGAGCTGGCGACCGCTCGTCAACTGGCGCCGGACAATCCTCGGACCTGGTTGCTCACCGGGCAGCAGTGTGAGCTCAAGGGCGATGGGGCAGCGGCCATCGAGGCATTCGCCAAGGCGGTCGAGCTGCGGCCTGAGATGATCGAGGCCCGGGAGAAGCTGGCGGCGGCACTCGCCCAGGCCGATCGCTGGCAGGAGGCCAGGCCTCACTTCCAGGCCGTCTCCGAGGCGCGCCCCGAGGAGCGGACAGCGCGGGCCAACCTCGCCGAGGCCCTGGAGCGCTGCGGCGATCTGGCGGGGGCGGAGAGCCTCCTGCGTGCGCTGGCGGACCAGGACAGCGGCGGCCTCTTTCGGCGGCGGCTGGTTCGCTTCTACGAGCGCACCGGGCAGGCGGCCAAGGCGGTGGCCGAGGGAAAGAAGCTCGATGCCGGCCGGCCCCCGAAGAAGATGAGGGCGCTGCCTCCGTCGGGGCGGTGAGCTACCGCGCCAGCCGCCCGTACCCGGCGAACAGCTCGGCGGCGGTGCGCAGCTGCCCCGACTCGCGCAGGTAGTCGTTGATGATCCGCCCGGTACCGCTCTCGCGAACCTGATGTGGATGCGCCAGGTTCATGTGGTAGCGCACCACTCCCGGGGCGACCCGGTGGATGACGATCACCGTTCCGTCGGGATCGGTGCCTTCCACCACGCCGATGTGCGTCAGCCCGTCGTTCATGCGGCCGTCGCGGTTGCGGTCGTAGGTCTCGCGGAAGAAGACCAGGTCGCCGGGCGCGGGATCGCGGTCGAGCAGCCGGCCGTGGCGGCTGGTGAAGCGCCAGATGGCGGTGACCCCGTTGTCGCCGGGCTTGCCGCTGTCGGCCATCAGGTCGATTCCGTGGGCGGCGTAGACCGCTCGCGCCAGCCCGGTGCAGTCGTCCGGGAAGCGCTTGCCGCCCCAGACCAGGTGCTGCTTTCCGACGAAAGACTGGGCCGTCCGCGCCAGCTCGAGCCCGGTGACCTGGGTCGGCAGCGGCGCCTGGCCGGTGCTCATCTCGAGCGGCACGCTCCCAGGGCGGGCCTCGGGGGTGAGCGGCGCCGCGGGGACGTGGACCCCGGGATACCGGTGGTAGGCCAGCCGCTCGGGAGCGGCGCAGGCCGCGCCGGCGAGGGCGAGGGCTACCAGGCCGGTTCGCAGGAGAGAAGGCATGATCAGGTTCGATCGTAGGCTCGCCCTGGAGGCGATCAAGTATCCCGCCCCGCCGGGGCCGCCCGGATGCCGACCGGCCTCGGCGCACTGCGGGGGCGCGACCAGACGTGTTAGCTTTCGGCGCGCCATGACCTCGCCGCGCCTTGCCATCCTCGCCGCCGCGCTCTGCGCCTGCGCCACCTCCTCCTTCGACAAGGTCCGCCAGGCCGACAGCGTCGAGGCCTACCGCGACTACCTGCGCCAGCACTCCGCCGAGCCCGCGGCCGTTCAGGCCCGCGCCCGCCTGGCCGAGCTCGAATTCCAGGCGGCACGGCGCCAGAACACCATCCTCGCTTACAAGCGCTTCCTCGACTCGTTCGGCGAGTCCCCGCGCGCCAGCGACGCTCAGGTGCTGCTGGAGGGGCTGCGCTTCGAGGCCGCTCGCGGCGCCGACAGCAGCGCCGCCTGGAACGAATTCCTCAGGGATCATCCCGCGGGAGCCCACGCCGCCCAGGCGCGCTCGGCGCTGTGCGAGGCCGACTTCCGCGCCGCCAAGGAGGCCGGCACCTCCAAGGCGATGCTCGAGTTCCTCGCCCTGCACCCGGACAGCCCCCGGCGGCCCGAGGCGGAGAAGGCGGCCGACGACCTGATGTACGCCGAGGCGCAGAAGGGCGGGACGCGGGCGCTCTTGAGCTACCTGGAGAAGAGCAGCGTCGGCCGCTACCGCGACCAGGCGCGCTCGCAGCTCACCGTCCGCGAGGCGCTGGTGCTGGCCGAGCTGGGCGAGTTCCAGCGGGCGAGGGAGCGGGCCGAGCTGATCGGCGACCAGAAGGATCGCCAGGAGGCGCTGGCGCGGATCGACCGCTCGCAGCTGCAGTGGGCGGCGGCGAGCTTGAGCGCCAAGGAGCTGGAGAGCTTCGCCAAGAGCCGCACCGGCCCGCTCGCCGAAGAGGCCCGGGCGAGCGCCAAGGCGCTGCCCTCCGACGGCAAGCTTCTGGCGGTCGCTGTCCGGCTCGACCCGACGCGCTACGCCCGGCCGGTGGACGAGATGCTGCGGGTGCTGGACGCGGCCGATCCGCGCGACCGCTGGCTGGCCGCCGAGGAGCTGGGGAGGGTGGGGGCGCTGTCGGCGATCGACGCGCTGCTGGAGGCCTCGGCCGTCTCGCGCTTCGCGAGGGTGCGGGCGCGGGCCTTCGAGGCGCTGCGGCGCACCTTCGACCTTCTGCCCGAGGATGCCAAGGAACTGGAGGTGCGCACGCGCCTGGAGAGCCTGCGCAAGTTGGCCCAGGGCCCGGTGCTGCAGCTCAAGGTCTCGATGCTCGAGGAGCTGCTGGGCGAGCTGCGGGCGGCGGCCGACGATTACGCCAAGGCCCAGCGCGGCGACTCCAGCGACCTGTTCACCCTGGCCCGGCTGGCCCAGATCCGCGCCCGGCGCGGCGAGGGCTTCTCGACCGCGGTGGCGGCCCGCGACCTGGCTTCGAGGGTCGAGCAGCTGGTCGAGCAGCGCTCCAGCGAGGAGAGCCTGAGCCCGCTGCTGCTGGCGCGCACGCTGTGCGGGGCCAAGGACGTCGCCCGGCTGTCGGTGGAGCTGATCTCGGCGATCCCGGCCCAGGCGGCCAGCGACTTTCCCGAGGACCTGGCGGCCTTCGAGCTCAAGGCGGAGCAGGCAGAGAGGCTGGCCTCGGCGCGCCTCGCCGATGCCGAGGCCGCTGCTCGCGCCGGCGACCGCTCCTTCAAGGGCTGCGACGACGACGGCGATCTCGCCGCGCGGCTGGCCGAGGGCAGGGCGGACAGGCTCAAGGCGGTGGCCGAGCTGGCGGCGCGCAAGGACCCGCGGGTGCGGCCGGCGCTGGAGATCCGGTCGCGCAGGGATCCTGACGAGCAGGTTCGCGCGGCGGCGGTGGCGGCCCTGGCCGGGGAGGGGCGATGATGGCGGGCTGGTCCGAGGGCGAGTGCGCCGATCTCGAGGAGCTGCTCGAGGAGCGGCTGCAGGGGATGCTCGAGCCGGGCGAGCGGGTCCGCGTCTCCGGGGAGACGGGCGGCCAGGAGGTCCAGGCCCGCTTCGTGCTCGAGGGCGGCCGGACCGGGGCGCGGCTCGAGCTGGAGAGCAGGGTGGAGCTGGGCGGGAAGGTGAAGTCGCTCGAGCGCGCCCGCGATCTCGCCGTGGACGCGCTCGATCTGGTGTTGCTCGAGTACCTCGAATCGGAGCGATCGATCCGCTACTCCGGGGCCTGGCAGCAGCGCGAGCTGCAAGGGGCCGCGGTAGCGGTGCGGGTCGAGCGGACCTTCCCCGGGCTCGAGGCGCAGGCCGATGCGCTGCTCGACAAGAAGGACGGCGAGCCGGCCTGAGGCAGAAGAACCCGCTGACCTACTTCTCGTAGCCGTCGTCTCCGAGGGTGCCGACCTGCCGGCCGGTGGCCGCGTCGAAGACCTCGAGCGAGGAAGTGCGGCTCACGTAGACGAAGGACGAGGTGGCGACCAGGCCGTAGAGCTGATCGACCGCGAACACCGGGCGCAGCGCCACGTCCCAGAGCCGGGCGCCGTTGCGGGCGTCGAGAGCGGCCAGGTGCCATGCCTTGCTGCCCACCCCGTAGGTGGCGAAGTAGCGGTCGCCGGCCAAGGCGTCGAACGCGTTCGAGTCGGGGCGGACGCTGGCGGGGTCAGCCAGCGCGAGGTCGGCCGTCCAGGTCACCTTCCGGATCTTCGCCTCGAAGCCGGCGACTCGGGGGAGCGCGGTGCCCGGGCTCCTGACGCCGCCGGCCACTCCCAGCTCCTCGCCCAGCCGCACCGCGAGCGGGCGGAACCCCGACAGCCCCGGGAAGCGCCCCAGGCTGGCGGCGTCGCTGCCTTCCCGGGGCGGGAAAAACGTCGAGCGGCACTGCACCTGCTGGCCGGCCAGCGGCGAGAGGGACGCGCTGTCGAGATCGATGGAGAAGGAGCGGTCGTCCACTTGCTGCAGCGAGACGCTCGCCGGTCCTGAGCGGCACATCTGCTTCGCCCGATCGGTGAGCTCGATCGTCTTGAGCAGCTTTCCGGAGGAGAGCTCGTGCAGGTACAGGCGCGAGCGGAAGTCGGTCACCGCCAGCCGCGCGCCGGCCGCGACGAAGAAGGTGTTCCGATAGCCCTCGGAGTAGGTTCCCAGGGGCCCGATGCGCCAGGCCTCCTTCATGGTCGCCGGATGGACCGCGACCAGGAAGAGCTCGTCGGCGGGGTAGAGGCGCACACGCCCGATCACCAGCTCCCGATCGTCGACGGACAAGGCCAGTGGCGGCCCGCCCACCCTGTCGAAGATCATCCGCTGGGGACTGGCGGAGGCGGCGGCAATGCCGGCTGCGGCCGAAGAGGGCCCGGGGCCAGGCGCGGCTCTCTTCGCCGGTCGCTTCGAGAGCCAGGTCACCGCGCCCGGGACCGCCACGGCAAGAGCCAGAATGATGGAGATACCTGCCAGCGGGGCCCTGCCCGTGGCTCGAGCCGGTGCACCGGAGCGCGGCTCGGGCACCGGGTCCTCGAGCAGGTGCAGCCGTCCACAGAACTCGCAGCGACAGGTGCCGGCGCAGTCGGGCGCCGGCAGGTTGGCGCCACACTGGCTGCACTTGAGCGGGACCAGGGCCATCCCGGGGACTCTAGCAGAGGCCCCGGCCCCTCGACCCGCGCTGGCCCACTGCTGGAACCGGGCTGCCTAGGGTCGTGCTTTTGCCGGCCTCTGGAAGCGCTGGACGACGAAGAGCGCGATCAGTGCCCCAATCACCGACAGGACAATTCCTCCGGGCGAGAACTCGCCCGCGTTGCGGTGCCAGAGCACTGTGCCGATGAGCCCACCGATCACCGAGCCGACGATCCCCAGCAGCGTGGTGGCGATGAACCCCATCCGCTGCTGGCCGGGGTAGATCGCGCGGGCCAGCAGCCCGGCGATGAGCCCGATGACGATCCAAGAGATGATGCCCACGATCCCCTCCCGCGGTCTGCCGGCATTCAGGAGGCCGGCCTCTCCCAACGCTCTCGCCGAAAGGCTAGCCATCGCCCTGTAGGCGCGCGTCAAGGCTCGCCGGCCGGCCTCTCCGACGAAGGGTCGGATGCCGGCCGCTGTTGCGACCTGAACATTTGAGCGGTACAGTCCCGGCTCCGAGCTTTGCCGAGAAAAGCCAGTGGCCATCCGCAGCTACACCCTCAAGTCGAACACCGCCGCCCCGGCGCTGCGCATCGACTACGCCTCGCACTTGAACGAGGAGCAGCTGGCGGTGGTCGAGGCCCCGGCCGGCCCGACCCTGGTGATCGCCGGCGCCGGCAGCGGCAAGACCCGCACCCTCACCTACCGGGTGGCGCGGCTGATCGAGACCGGCACTCCTCCCGAGTCGCTGCTGCTGCTGACCTTCACCAACAAGGCGGCGCGCGAGATGCTCAAGCGGGTCGCCGAGCTGTGCGGCTCGCTGGTCGACGTGCGGCGCATCCAGGGCGGGACCTTCCATCACGTGGCCCACTCGATCCTGCGCGAGCACGCCGGGGCCCTGGGCTACGGCGACAAGTTCACCCTGCTCGACCGCGAGGACTCCCGCGAGCTGATGAGCGCCTGCATCAGCGATCTCAACCTCTCGGTGGGGCCGCGCCGCTTCCCCAAGGCCGAGGTGCTGGTGGACCTGGTCTCCTCGTCCATCAACACCGAGAAGGGTCTGGAGGAGCTCCTGGCCGACCGGCGGCCGCAGTTCCTCGGGCAGTTGGACAAGATCACCGCGGTCGCCACCCGCTACGCCGAGCGCAAGCAAGAGATGCAGCTGATGGACTTCGACGACCTGCTGCTCGGCTGGAAGCTGTTGCTCGCCGAGCGGCCCGAGGTGCGCGCCCGCCTGCAGCAGCGCTTCAAGGCGATCCTGGTCGACGAGTACCAGGACACCAACCGCCTGCAGGGCGACATCGTCGACCTGATGGCCGCCTTCCACAAGAACCTGACCGTGGTCGGCGACGACGCCCAGTCGATCTACAGCTTCCGCGGCGCCGACTTCACCAACATCATCGAGTTCCCGGCGCGCTACCCGGGCTGCGGCGTGCTGCGGCTGACCCGCAACTACCGCTCGACCCCGGAGATCCTTGGGCTGGCCAACGCCTCGATCGCCAACAACCGCCGCCAGTTCCCCAAGGAGCTCTCCTCGACCCGGCCGATGGGCCCCAAGCCGGCGCTGGTGCCGCTGCGCGACGTGTTCCAGCAGGCCGAGTTCATCGCCCAGCGCATCCTCGAGCTGCGCGACGAAGGTGTGCCGCTCAAGGAGCAGGCGGTGCTCTACCGGGCCCACCACCACTCGATGGAGATCCAGCTCGAGCTGTCGCGCCGCGGCATCCCGTTCATCGTCCGCAGCGGCGTGCGCTTCCTCGAGCAGGCGCACATCAAGGACGTGCTCGCCTACTTGAAGTTCGTCCACAACCCCATGGACGAGCTCTCGCTCAAGCGGGTGTTCAAGCTCTACCCGGCGATCGGCAGCGGGGTGGCCGACGACGTCTGGGCGGCGCTGCTGCGCTGGGGCGAGCGGACCAGCCCGCTGCAGGCGCTGGAGCGGCCGGAGGTGAAGAACGAGCTGCCCAAGCGCGCCTGGCCCGGCTACGAGCGCGCCGCCGACACGCTCCTGTCGCTGGCCGACCACAAGCTGCAGAACTCGCCCGGGGAGATGATCCTCAAGGTCCTGGCCGGCGGGTACGAGGACTACCTGCGCGACCAGTACCTGAATGGCGAGGTGCGCGCCGACGACATTCGCCAGCTCGCCGAGCTGGCGGCGACCTTTCAGGGGCTGCATGAGTTCCTGGCCGAGGTGACGTTGCTGGCCGAGTTCCAGAGCGAGGAGGTGGTCGAGGGGGCGGAGCCGGACGAGTACGTGACCCTCTCCTCTGTGCACCAGGCCAAGGGGCTGGAGTGGCGGGCGGTCTTCGTGGCCTGGCTGGCGGACGGGCGCTTCCCGCTGGCGCTGTCGCTGCGGCAGCCGAACGAGGAAGAGGAGGAGCGGCGGCTGTTCTACGTGGCGGTCACCCGGGCGCGCGACGAGCTGAACCTGACCTTCCCGATGACCGCCGCCCAGCGCGACAACGAGCGGACCCTGCTCAGGGTGTCGCGCTTCATCGAGGAGCTGCCGCCGGGGGAGGACGCTCCCTTCGACCGGATCCAGATTGAGGTGGCGGCGCTCGAACCGGCGCTGCCGCCCGCGCCGCAGGTCAAGGCGTTGCCCGCGGCCGGGCGCGACGACGAGGACGACGAGGGGGAGGGGCCCAGCCACCTGCACTGACCTTCGAGCGAGGCCAGCGATGTCCGCGAAACCGAAGAGCGAAGCGCATCCCGCCGTTCCCGACTTCGAGGGCTTTCCGCGCGAGGGGGTGCAGTTCCTCAAGCAGCTCAAGCGCAACAACGACCGCGGCTGGTTCGAGGAGCACCGCGAGACCTACGAGCGGCAGCTGCTCGAGCCTGCCCGCTCGTTCGTGGTGGCGATGGGCAAGCGGCTGCACGAGCTGTCGCCGATGATCCACGCCGACCCGCGCGTCAACGGGTCGATCTTCCGCATCATCCGCGACCTGCGGCGCGTGAAGGGCGACCCCTACAAGACGCACCTCGGGATCCTGTTCTGGGAAGGGTGGGGCGAGCGGATGGAGTGCTCGGGCTACTACTTCCACCTCGAGCCGCCGACTCTGACGCTGTGCGCCGGGCTGTACATGTTCACGCCCCAGGCCCGCGACGCCTACCGGGCGGCGGTGGTGGACGAGAACGCGGGCCCGGCGTTGGCGAAAGCCCTCGCCAAGCTCAAGCGGGCAGGTCCTTTCTCGATTGGCGGCTCGCGGCTCAAGCGAGTTCCGGCGGCCCACAGCGACCACCCCAACGCCGCGCTCCTGCTGCACGAGGGGCTCTGGGCGGAGATCGAGCGCCCGCTGCCTCGCCAGCTCTCCTCGCCCGCGCTGGTCGATCACTGCTTCGAGACCTTCAGGACCATGTCGCCGCTGCACGAGTGGCTGGTGACGATGCTGCGCACGGCGTGACCGCGTTCACCGACGCCAGGGCGGGGCGGGGCCGCTCGATTCTTTCCACGTCCAGAAAACCGTGTTAAAACCGCGACGAACCGCCACCGGACTGCCCCGCGTTAATGGCCGAAAAGTCGCGAATCATCGGGATCGATCTCGGGACCACCAACACCTGCGTTGCGCATGTGCGCAACCGCATTCCCAAGGTCGTGCCCACCGATCGAGGTAACCTGATCCTCCCGTCGGTGGTGGCGCTGTCGTCCAAGGGCAGCATGCTGGTGGGCGGGGTGGCCAAGGATCAGATGGTCACCAACCCCAAGAACACCATCTACGGGGCCAAGCGGCTCATCGGGCGCAAGTACGAGTCCAAGGTCGTCCAGGAGCTGCGCAACTACTACAGCTACGACATCGTCCCCGGCGCCGACGGCGACGCCGCCGTCCAGCTGGGCGACAAGGTCTACTCGCTGCCGCAGATCTCCAGCTTCGTGCTGGCGCACATCAAGACCATCGCCGAGCACTTCCTCGGCGGCCCGGTCACCGACGCGGTGATCAGCGTCCCGGCCTACTACAACGACAACCAGCGCCAGGCGGTGAAGCAGGCCGGCACCCTGGCCGGCTTCAACGTCCGGCGCATCGTCAATGAGCCCACCGCGGCGGCGCTGGCCTACGGCTTCAACCGAGGCCTGGACCAGAAGATCCTGGTCTACGACCTGGGCGGCGGCACCTTCGACGTCAGCGTGCTGCAGCTGTCGGGCAACGTCTTCGAGGTGGTGGCCACCGGCGGCGACACCTTCCTCGGCGGCGTCGACTTCGACAACCGCGTCATCGACTACGTCCTCTCGGAGATCGCCCGCGAGCACAAGATCGACGTCTCCCAGAGCCCGGAGAAGATGCAGCGCATCAAGGGCGCGGCCGAGGCGGCCAAGATCGACCTGTCGCTCATCCCCAACGTGGTCATCGAGCTGCCCTGCATCGACGAGAGCAAGAAGGGCAAGCCGATCGACGTCCGGGTGCCGCTGTCGCGCGAGAAGCTCAACGAGCTGACCTTCGACCTGGTCTCGCGCACCTTCGAGATCTGCGACCGGGTGCTGCGCGAGAAGTCGCTGTCGCCGCACGACATCGGCGAGGTGATCCTGGTCGGCGGCCAGAGCCGGATGCCGCTGGTGCAGCAGAAGATCCAGGAGCACTTCGGCAAGGCTCCGCGCAAGGGCGTCCACCCCGACGAGTGCGTGGCCCTGGGTGCGGCGCTGCTGGCCGATTCGCTCGGGCAGATCGACGCGGTGACCCTGGTCGACGTGCTGTCGATGCCGATCGGCATGGCGCTCAACAACGGGCGCTTCCGGCGCATCATCGACAAGAACGCCACCATCCCGCTGACCAAGAGCTTCCGCCTGCCGGCGCCCAAGGAGCCGGGCGCCGAGTTCATCGAGATGGACATCTTCCAGGGCGAGAGCGAATTGATCGTCGACAACGAGTACCTGGGGAGCCTGCGGGTCCCAGCCGCCGCCGCCGGCCGCAAGGTCGACTTCAAGCTCGACGAGGAGTGCCTGCTCAAGGTCGAGGTCGAGCTGCCCGAGGGCACCAAGGAGATCGCCCTGGCGACCCGGGACACTCCGGCCTCGCTCAAGAAGGCACTGGCCGAGGACGCCGAGCGGCGCGCCGCCTTGCAGCAGCAGGGCGGGCAGTCCGCCGAGGACGAGCGGCGCGGCGGCTTCCTCAGCTCCTTCAAGCGGCTGCTGGGCGGCTGATCTTCATCCGAGAGCTTCGATGCCCGTCTTCCCGTCCATGGAGTGGTGCGAGGCCATTGTCGCCGCGATCCACGCCGACCCCGACAGCGCCCGCGCCGGGAAGGGTTTCAGCGCCAGCCTGACCGCCTGCATCACCGGCCCCGAGGCCTTCGGCGTCTTCGCCAGGGCTGAGGAAGGCCGGATCGTCGGCCTGCGGGCGCTCGAGGACCTGGACGAGGCCGACGAGCTCGAGGCCGACTACGACGCCCGCGCCGACCTGGCGACCTGGAAGAGCCTGATCCGCAAGGAGTTCGACCCGATCGAGGCCATCCTCAAGCGCAAGGTCCAGTTCCGCGGCGACCTGCAGAAGATCATCGAGCGGGCCCAGTACAAGGACATTTTCTGGCGGGTCTTGGCGAAGGTGCCCACGACCTTTGGCTGACCACGAGGGAGCAGCGATGGCAGGCGAGAGCTTGAAGTCGAAGGTGACCGGCGCGCTGGGGCGCGCGGTGGAGAAGGTGTTGGCCGACGAGACCCGCGCCGCCAAGGTGGCCCAGGCGGTGGGCAAGGTGCAGAAGGGGCGCGAGGCCCTCGAACAGGCGCAGGAGAACGTGATGCGCGCCCTGGGGCTAGCCAGCCGCAGCGACTACAAGGAGATCGCCAAGCGGCTCTCGGCCCTCAAGCGCCGCGTGCGCCACCTGGCCGAAGAGGCCGAGAAGCGCGGCGAGTAGGCCGCTCTGTCGAACCCCGAGCCCCGACCACGTCCCTGCTGGCGGGGCTTCCGGCGTTTTGCCGCCGCGCGTCAAGCTCGGCGATTTGCCCGCCGCCGGCCTTTCCCAAAACCCGGCAAATCCGCGGTCGTGAACTGGCTTTCGCCTCGGGCTCGGTTACCCTGGCGCCATGGCGCTTGAGCCGCTGGTCGACCTGTTCCTGGACTTCCTCCGCACCGAGCGCGGGCTCTCGGGGAACACCCTCGAGGCCTATTCGCGCGACCTGCGCGACTACCTGGATTTCCTCGGGAAACGGCGGCTGGCCGAGCCCGACTCCATCGGCTCGGGCGACGTCGGCGCCCACCTCAACGCCCTCCACGCCAAGGGCATGTCCCACCGCTCCCAGGCGCGCCACCTGGCGGCGGTGCGCGGCTTCCACCGCTTCCTGTTGCGCGAGCGTCACGCCAAATCCGATCCGACCGAGGACGTCGAGGCGCCCCGCGTCCGCCGCAGCCTGCCGCTGTTCCTCACGCTGGAGGAGGTGGAGCGGCTGCTTTCGACGCCCAGCCCCAAGACCCCGGCCGGCCAGCGCGACCGCGCCATGCTCGAGGTCCTCTACGCCAGCGGGCTGCGCGTCAGCGAGCTGTGCGGCCTGTCCACCGAGGACGTCAACCTGCGCGACGGTTACCTGATCGCCCGCGGCAAGGGGAACAAGGAGCGCGTCGTCCCGCTGGGCGACTTCGCCGTCGAGCAGCTCAAGGGCTGGCTCGAGGGCGGCCGGCCGGCGATCCTCAAGGGCCGCGCCAGCCGCGCCCTGTTCGTCGGGCCTCGCGGCACCGGCCTGACTCGGCAGGGCGTCTGGAAGCTGCTGCGCAACTACGTGCGCGCCGCGGGAATCGACAAGAAG
>JBBIQS010000013.1:0-106548 GCA_037442205.1 Myxococcales bacterium | reverse complement strand
GCCGGGCCCGCCGGCGGAGGGGCGGCGACCGGAGCAGGCGCCGGAGCGGGCGCCGGGGCAGCTGCCGGGCGAGCGGCGACGGGCTTCTTCTGGCCGACCACCTTGAACTTGAGCAGGAACGGCCCGATGGCCACATCGTCGATGCTGCGGACCTCGACCCGGCCGATGGCCTGGCCGTTGACCTGCACCGCGCCGGAGGGGCCGACGTTCTCCAGCCCGACGCGACCTTCCTTGAACGCCAGCACCGCCTGCGCCGAGGCCACCGCGGCATCGGCCAGCACCAGCTCGCAGCCGGCGTCGCTGCCCAGCGTATAGGCGCCGGGCATGAACACTTCCGTCCCGACCAAGGTGCCGTCGCGGAAGATGACGATCTGCAGTACCGAGGAGTCGGCCACGGTTACTCCGAGAGGACGTCTTTCTGGATCTGGTCGCGGAAGCTGCTCCGCTGCTGGACCATGCTCCGCACAGAAAGTTCCTTTCGGTCGAACAGGTAGACGGCGCCAGACTTGTTGGTCTGCCCCTGGATCAGCCGGTCGTCGAAGTCGAGGCGGGTCGGGCCGCGCGGGGCCACCGCCTCCTGCGTCGGCGGGGGGGCCACGCGGGTCTCGGGTCGAGCGGGGCCCTTCTCCACCATCCCCGCCGGCGCCGCGCGGGTCGCCGGGCCGGGACGGCGCTTGGCCGGCGCCGCCGCCAGGGCCACCGTCGAGGCCAGCGTCAGCGCCGCTATCCCCATCGCCGTGATGGCCTGCCGGCTGCGCATAGCACCTCCGCGAGATCCGAGTCGCCGCAAGAAGGCAGCCAGTTTTTCCGGAACAGTCCTATCTGTCAAACCCTGGGCATGTCCGCCCATTGAACGGACGGGTGTATAAGGGATGGCCATGCGCCGCTCCCCGCTACCGCTCCTCGCCGTGGCCGCGCTGCTCTCCTGCACCGACGTCTCGATCTATTCGACGCAGGGCGCCGGCTACAGCCTGGCGGACCGAGCCTCGTTCGAGGCCACCTTCTGCGCCCCGACTCCCAGCGGCAAGAACTTCCCCACCCGGCTGGTGTTCGCGATCCAGGGCGGCGACGGCGTCGGGGCCGACCTGCGCGCCCAGGTCGCCGACGGCCTGCGCCAGCTGCTGGCCCGCTTCGCCCCGGCGGGGATGGGCTACGCGCTGGTGGCCTACAACGGCTACGCCTTCGACCTGGTGGACGGCGGGTTCGGCGACGCCCAGGGGATGGACGCCGCGCTGCAGCGCTACCTGACCTTCCAGCAGGGCGGGCCGCTGTCGCTGGCCAACGCGCTGGAGCTGTCGCAGTCGCTGCTGTCGGGCGAGATGGCCGACCAGTGCGCCGGGTCCCGGGCCCGCGGCAGCTATACCGTGGTGCTGGTCACCTTCCAGCAGGCGCCCCAGGCCAGCTGCGCGCTGTCCCGCGACAACCCCTGCCTCGGCGCCGCCGACTGCGCCCAGTGCCTGGCCGAGCTGCAGACCCACCGCCTCCGCGGCCTGATGAAGCTGCGCGGCGCCGGCCCGGTGAACGTGCTGCCGATCTACGTCACCGGCGGCTCGCCCGACGCCACCGCCCAGGCGCAGATCGCCGCCATCGCCGCCGCCGCCAGCTCCGCGCCCCGCGTCACCAGCCCCAACAACCTGGCCAGCGTGCTGGGCTCGCTCGACCTGGCCGGCCTGGAGCGCCCCTTCGAGCTGGTCAGCGCCCTCGCCACCAACCGCTCGGCCAAGGCCCGCCTCGGCCAGCTGTTCGCCGACAGCGACGCCGACGGCCTGACCGACGAGGAGGAGCAGGCCCTGGGCACCGACCCGCGCAACCCCGACACCGACGGCGACGGGCTGATGGACGGGGTCGAGGTCCGCGCCGGCCTGGACCCGCTGACGATCGACGTGCTGCAGGGCTGCAGCGCCTGGCAAGACCGCGACCGCGACGGGCTGACCGAGTGCGAGGAGAAGCTGCTGGGCACCGACGACTGCATGGGCGACACCGACGGCGACGGCCTGCCCGACCTGGTCGAGGCCTTCGCCGGCACCAACCCGCTGCAGCACGAGCAGAACCGCGACAGCGACGGCGACGGCCTGCCCAACCTGCTCGAGGTGCGCCAGCACACCGACCCGCTCAGCGACGACCTGGCCTTCGCCGCCTCGCGCTCCTACGCCTACGAGGTGAGCGAGCAGCCGATCCCTCCCACCGGCTCCTCGGACGCCGACGACCCCTGCCCCGGCCGCCGCCGCTGGAAGGTCCGCTTCTCCAACATCGGCCTGATCCAGACACTGGAGACTTCCGACCATCCGGCGGGCGCCAACCAGATCTCGCTCTACGCCACCTTCGCCATCCCCGGAGGCGACGGGGTGGGCAACATATCCCGCTACTCGAGCCAGCTGGTGACCTTCACTCCGCCCGCCCGCCGCGACCCCTCCGAGGCCATCATCGCCGTCCCCGACGACAGCCTGGAGATCCGCCCGTGACCGGATTGGTAACGCGCCGCGTCGGCATCCGCGGGCCCGGTGAGCCGTTTTCGCCCTGCCTGGGCACCTCTTGCCGGCGCAGCCTCACCCGGCGCCGGAACGGGACCCATATAATGATGCGGGCCGCCCGCATGACGCGCCGTGTCGTCCCCTTGTTGCTGCTGCTTGCCGGCTGCACCGACGCGCTGCTGCAGCCGCAGGCGGTCCCGGAGAGCACCCTCGACGACCGGCTGACGGTGCGCGGCCGGGTCTGCACCCGGGTTCCCAGCGACAGCGTCTTCCCGGTGAAGGTGGACTTCCTGGTCGATAAGTCGGGGTCGATGTGCGTCTCCGATCCGCCGGGAGTGGGGCCGCCAGGCTCGCTGTGCGAGCTGGCCCCGCCGCCCGCCGATCCCAACGACCCGCGCCCGGGCCGGGTCAAGGCGCTGGACCTGCTGGTGCGCCGCTTCGACAGCCGCAAGGATATTTACGTCGCTCTCGACGGATTTGAGTCGCGCCTCAACCCGACCATTCCGGCGGTGGACCAGGGCTTCATCGCTCCCGCCCAGCTGGACAGCGCCACCATCAACAACCTGCAGCAGGACCTGGGCAAGGGCACCGACTACCAGGGGGCGCTGGCCCAGGCCTACACCCGCATCGAGCAGGACATCCTCAACCCGCTGAACAACATCGCCAACCGCCCGCGCACCCGCTACGTGGTGGTGCTGATGACCGACGGCGTCCCCTACCCCCGCTGCTCGGCGGTCGACAACCTCCCCGACGACCAGTACGCGACCCCGCAGAATCCGTGGGGAATCTGGCGCGACAGCCCGCCCGGCTTCTGCAACGCCGGCAACCCCGATGTGCAGCTCAACGGCTACACCGTGGGCACCGACCGCAACCAGAACTACCAGATCCTGGGGGCGGTCCAGCGGTTGGCGGCGCTC
Organism: Myxococcales bacterium; assembly: GCA_037442205.1. Lineage (GTDB taxonomy): Bacteria > Myxococcota > Myxococcia > Myxococcales > UBA5297 > JBBIQS01. The sequence goes on along the minus strand of JBBIQS010000013.1, from coordinate 103,160 downwards.
AAGGACAAGTACAACATCGGCGACATCCGGCTGCACACGGTGCTGATCTACAACATCGCCGCGGTCGAGGCCTGCAACGCCATGACCGGCGGCCTGTGCGCCAAGGACCTGTACAACGGCCTGAGCGCCACCGAGGCCCACGCGGTGGCCTCCCAGCTGTTGACCCGCATGGCCGAGATCGGCGGCGGCACCTACCAGGAGTTCACCACCCCGGAGTCGATCCAGCTGGCCACCCTGGACTACGGCTCGCTCCGGGCCCGCTTCGCCAAGAAGGAGCTGTTCGCCGAGAACGTCAACGCCTTCCCGACCGTCGACGGCCCGGAGGTGGACAGCGACGGCGACGGGCTGCCGGACTCGCTCGACGGCACCAAGGCCCTGGGCACCCAGCAACTGGAGGCCGACAGCGACGGCGACGGCTTCTCCGACAGCTTCGAGGTGGCCCACAAGGCCGAGGGCTTCGACCCGCTGGTCCCCGATCCGCGCGGCTGCAAGGCGATCAACGGAGTCCCGGCGCGCTACAGCTGCCAGGACGTGGACGGCGACGGGCTCTCCGAGGCCGCCGAGGCCTACCTGGGCACCAACCAGCGGCTGTTCGACACCGACGCCGACGGCATCCCCGACGGCCTGGAGGTCAAGCTGGGGCTCGACCCGACGGTGCCGAACAGCAAGCTGATGGACCACGACCTGGACGGCGTCCCGGACATCCTCGAGGTCTTCCAGCACACCAACCCGCTGCTCGACGACCGGGTGGTGCACCTGCGCGACCGCTACCTCTACGACCTGTCGGACCCCATCGTGCAGACCAACGGCACCCTCTGCTACGACTTCCGGGTCTCCAACATCCGGCTGCTGACCCCGGAGCGGGTCGGCGGGCAGAAGGGCTACAACCTGGTCAAGCTGACCTTCGGCGAGGCCCCGGAGAGCAACCTCACCCGCGACTACGGGGTCTGGTACCAGGCCTGCGCCTGGGCGCAGTTCGCCCCGCCGTCGGTGCGGGTGCCGCTGGGACCGGAGCTGGTGCTCGATCCCAACGACTTCAACCACCGGCCGCAGGACCTGGCGACCGGCAATCTGAACAGCCTGTGCCGAGGGACGCACCCGTGAAGCTTCGGCTCCCGCTCACCGCCGCGGCGGCGCTGGCCCTGGTCGGCCTGGCGCTCTCCTGCACCGACGTCTACCTCTACGACCCGAACATGGGGAAGAAGGGGCAAGTCGACCGGGCGGTGCGGGTGGTGGGCCAGTTCTGCACCGAGCCCACCGGCGCGGTGGAGCGCCCGCTCAAGCTGCTCTTCGCCATGGACACCAGCCTGTCGATGGCGCTCAACGACCCGCTGGGCACCCGGGCCACCGCGCTGGTGAACCTGCTCAAGTCGATGCCCTCCAACGACCCGTCGATCTACGTCGGGGTGATGCTCTTCGCCGGCGACGTGGCCTGGCTCACCCATGGCGGCACCCGCGGCTTCGACCGGCTGACCGACATGAACGACCAGGTCTTCGACCAGCTGGTGGGCAACATCCAGCGCTACGCCAGCGCCGGCGGGGCGGGCGGGGCCAACCGCGACACCACCACCTTCGTCAGCCCGCTCAACGAGATCAACGCCACCATCAGCGAGGACATCACGCTGACCATGGCCCAAAACGCCGGCACCGGCACCGCCGCCGACCAGACCCGCTACGAGATCATCTTCCTCTCCGACGGGCACCCCTACAGCGACGAGGACGCCCAGATCCCCGACCGCTGCATCGCCATCCGCGGCCACTCGCTGGAGACCGGCGGCGTGCGGCTGAACACCGTCCACGTCTTCAACCCCGAGCAGCCCATCCCCACCTCCTGCCTGCAGGACGACGCCGGCCAGCTGCACCTCGACACCTGCCAGGCCTACCTGGTGCAGCAGGACGCCTGGCGGCTGCAGAACATGGCCGACCTGGGCGGCGGCGAGTTCCGCGACTTCCGCAACGGCGAACCGATCAACTTCCTCTCCTTCAAGATCGGCGGCTTCAAGCGCGCCTTCCAGCTCAAGCAGCTGCTGGCCTTCAACATCAACGCCCGGCCGCGCTCCGGCGAGCTGGAGGTGGACAGCGACGGCGACGGCCTCACCGATGCACAGGAGCTCAAGATCGGCACCGACCCGCTGAAGCGCGACAGCGACGGCGACGGCTTCTCCGACGGGCTGGAGGTCTACTTCGGCGACCCGCTGCACCCGCAGGTGTCCCGCGACGGCGGCGCCGACCGCGGCTGCCCGGACGAGCTCAAGGGAAAGGACCTGGACCACGACGGCCTGCTCGACTGCGACGAGCAGGTGCTGGGCGGCTCCAACAGCCGCTTCGACAGCGACGGCGACGGGCTGCCGGACCTGGTGGAGTGGCTGGGCGGTACCAACCTCGCCACCCCCGACGCCGAGGAGGACCCGGACCGCGATGGCATCACCAATGCCCGCGAGCTGGCGATGCACCTCGATCCCAAGTCGGCCGAGCCCGAGAACTACAGCGACTTCGCCTACCGGCCCAAGATCACCGCCCGCCTCGCCGCCGATGCCCTGGGGCGCACCTGCTACTCCTTCCAAGTGGACAACGTCCTCTTGGTCAACACCCTGGACACCGGCGAGGGACCGGGGGTCAACCACCTGCTGCTGACCGCCGCCCAGGTCGGCAGCGACGACCCCGACGGCCGGCCCGTCTACCGCGTGGTGCGGCTGACCGCCCGGTATCCGCTCGACGGCATCAAGCAGCCCGCCGACGGCGTGCTGCCGGTGGCCGCCAGCGACTTCGAGGCCCCGTGATGAGACCGCTCCTTCTGCTCGCCCTGTTCGTCGCCGCCGGCTGCTCCAAGGACCCGCAGGGCTCCGACGCCGGGACGCCGGTGGACGTCACCGACCGCTGCGACAGCGCCGCCTATGCCAAGGCCAATGCCGAGTGCGCGCTGTCCCTGGGAGAGACCAGGCAGGGCTACATCTCCCCGGTCGGCGACAGCGACTGGTACCTGCTGACCGTGCCCGAGCTGCCGGCGCGGCCGATCCTCAACGTCAGCGCCTGGTACGACGCCCCCTCGACCCCGGTGGTGCTGCGGGTCAGCCTGTTCAAGGAGGACGGGGTGAGCTCGCTGGCCACCGCCGTCGATCCGCGCTCGCGCGGCGGCAAGCCCGAGACGGCTCACCTGGCGGTGCGGCTGGGCGGGGCGCTTTTGGCCGGCAAGTACCTGGTGCTGATCCAGCACGACACCGCCGGCGGCGAAGAGCCGGCCCAGGACAAGATCCATCCCTACAACCTCAAGGCCACCGTCGACACCGACCCCGACGTCAACGAGCCCAACGACGAGGTCCCGACCCAGGTCGCGCTGCCGGCCTGCGGCAGCATCGACGTCCAGGGGGCGCTCTCGGTCCCCGGCGACGTGGACAAGTACAGCTTCCAGGTCACGCCCTGCGCCGGGCGGACGGTGCTGTTCATGCGGCTGCTGTCGGTCGCGCGCCCCCAGGGCGACATCCTGCTCGACTACGCCCTCACCGGCCCCAACGGCCCGGTCAGCGCCGAGCACTCGGCCACTCCCTTCGGCGAGCAGGCGCTGATGACCGCCCGGCTGGTCACCGCCGGCACCTACGAGCTGACGGTGCGCGCCTACCGGGCCAGCACCACCGATCCCATTCCCCCCGGCGACGTGAGCTTCACCTACGGGGTCCACCTCGAGCTGCTGCTGGACGGCGACGGCAACGAGGGCACCGGCGGCAACGACATGCCGGGCACCGCCACCCCGGTCAACCTGAGCGCCGGCGGGCAGGGCAAGCTGCTGACCGGAAAGCTGAGCTACGTCGGCGACCTGGACTACTACGCCATCCAGGCCGCCGGGACCCGTCCGGTGCGGCTGCACTACAAGGTCAGCTCCGGCGGCGGCACGCCGCGCTACGACGTCAAGCCCGGCCAGCCCCACGACGTGACGGTGATCACCACCAAGAGCACCGCCGCCGACTGCCGCGCCACCTGCCCCAACGGCAACAAGATCCCGGTCACCGACTTCTGCACCCGCTCCGAGTGCCTCTGGTCGCGGCGCGCCGAGGACACCCACGTCACCGGGTACGCCAACTTCGAGGGCGTGGTGCAGCTGCCGCCGGGCGAGAGCGGCCCGTTCTACGTGCGCGTCTCCTACCTGGGCGCCGCCGGGGCCGAGGACCGCGACTACCTGCTCAACCTCGAGCTGCTGGCCGACACGCCCGACGAGGCCAACGCCCCGCACACCCTCGGCAACGCCCCGTCGATCAGCGTCCCCGTCAACCAGACCGCCTACCTCGGCCACGGGCACGGGGCGCAGTCGGACGCCGGGATCGCCGACAACGGCCTGCCGCCGCTGCCGCGCTCGGGCATGGACTACGACCTGAGCGACGTCGACTACTACGACCTGCGCTTCACCCCGCTGCCGCCGCCTCCGGCTCCCGACGGCGGAGTGGCCCCGCCGGCAGACGACATGTCGATGGGCCTGAGCTGGACCATCCCTCCCGCGCCGGCTCAGAAGTCGGGCGAGCGCTCGTACGACCTGGGCGTGGGGCTCTACTTCTGCGACGACGCCACCTGCGCCACTCCGCACCTGGCGGGCCTGATGCAGTACATCAACCACGGCACGCAGGAGTGGTACTCCGGGACGCAGGTCTTCGACGGCGGCTCGCCGGGCTGGGAGTTCCCGGTGACCTTCGATCAGGCCAGCGGGACCTTCACCGCCGCGGGCGTCCACTGCCTGTGCCTGGACGGCAAGTACGCCGCCGCCGGGAGGATCTACCTGTCGGTGCAGGCGGTGAACCGGACCAGCTACGCCGACGACCCGTACACCGTGCGGCTGGACCTGTCCGGCTATCCGGTGACCGCCACCGACAGCAAGGGCAACACCTTCACCTGTCCCACGCCGTGCAAGAACATCGAGAAGGCGCTGTCGGGGCCGTAACCGGCGCCCGCACTCTTTGGAGGACGCGATGAAGAAGACCTGGATGGCCTTGTCGCTGCTGGTCGCCGGCTGCCTGGGCGATCCCAAGCTGCCGCAGAAGCCGCAGATCGAGCCAGACCGCACCGAGATCGCCTTCGGCGGCGACTTCACCACCGGCGCCGACGCAGTGTGGGTGAACACGGTCCAGACCGAGACCCTGCAGCTGCGCAACGGCGGCACCGATGCCCTGTCGATCACCGCCATGTCGCTGAGCGGGGCCAACGCCGGGCTGTTCACCGTGGCCATCAACCCCGACGCCGACGCCGGCGGAGTGGGGACGTTGCCCAAGTCGGTGGCCAGCCGCGAGCGGGCCTTCGCCCAGGTCACCTACGCCCCCAAGGCCGCCGGCAAGCACGAGGCGACCCTGACCATCACCTCCAACGCCGAGAACTCGCCGACGCTGGTGGTGCCGCTGCACGGCACCGCAGTGGCCAAGTGACGAGACATCGAAGCCGGCCGACTGACGGCTCCGTTCGCCGCGAGCGGAGCGAAGCACAGTCGAGGGACCGGCGCTTTCCCGACTGCGACCCATGCGCCCCCTCTTCGCCCTGACCTTCTCGAGCCTGCTCTTCCTCGGCTGCCTCGATCCCGAGTCGCAGTTCAAGAACGGGCGGCTGTACGAGGCCTGCGACTCGATGTGGCCGGTGTGCGCCACCTCGGCCGGCTGCGTGATGGGCAATACGCAGTACTTGGAAGGGACCTTCCCCGGCCGGCAGCGGGTGGTGGTGCGGACCACCGGCGCCGCCGGGGTGACGGTGGCTCTCTTCCTCAGGACGCAGCTGGCCACCGGGGACGAGACGCGCATCGAGCTCAACGAGCCGGGCTGCGGCTCGGTGGCCTCGCTGGCGGCGACCGGCAAGGAGTTCTTCCGCGAGGCCGACGCCACCGGAACCTACCGGCGCACCCAGACCCTGCAGCGGGCCGGGGATCACCTGATCGAAGTGATCAGCGACTCGACGGCGTCCTACCTGATGAAGATCGAGATCGCCGATCCGAAGCCGCAGTAGCGCTCAGTTGCTGCTCTTCCGAGCATCCTCCCAGAGCCGCTTGGCCTGACGCTCGAAGAAGGCCTGATCGCGCGCCCCGGTCGCGGCGCCGATGAGCCTGCCCTGAGCAGTCACGAAGAGCGTGGCCGGGACGCCGCGCGCCCCGGTGGCGTCCAGAAGCGCGTCGTGAGTGGTGGCGACCGTCATCTCGAGCCCCAGGCGCAGCGCCGCCTCGCTCACGGTCTGGACGTCGGGCTCGAGCGAGATGGCCAGGAACCCCACGCCCTTGGGCTCCCAGACCTTGCGCGCCGCCTCCAGCGCCGGGAACTCTCCCTTGCAGATGCTGCAGCCCGGGACCCACAGGTTGATCACCCACGGCTTGCCGGTCAGGGATTCGGGGCGGATCTCGCGGCCGTCGAGAGTGGTGGCGACGACCTTGGGGAACGGGCGATTGAGCGGGGTGATTCGCTCGCAGGCCGAGAGGGCAACGAGCGCGCTGAGGAGAAGCATCTTCTTGTCCATGATCGCCTCCGCGCGCCTCTGATCAGCGCCTACCACTAGGGAGCCGGGCCCGAGCCGCCCCGATTCTTCCAGTCGCGAAATCTCTTCAGCAGGTCCTCGCGCACCTCGGCGGGGACTTCCTTCTCGACATCGATCTTTCCGACCGTGCGCAGCGTCAGGCGCATCTGCTTCAGGTAGCTCCGGCAGTGCCGGCACATTCCCAGGTGCATCTGGAAGCTGAGCTTCTGGCCCAGCGTCAGGCGCCCCTCCAGATAGTCGGTGACCAGCTCGGTCAGCTGTTGGCAGGTCAGCATCGGTTCACTTCTCCCGCCAGGTACTGCTCCAGCGCCGCCCTCACCTTGGAGCGGGCGCGGTGGAGCAGCACCCTCTGGTTGGTCTCGCTGATTCCCAAAACGTTACACACCTCGTCGGACCCGAGCCCGTCGATGTCGCGCATGGTCATGACCGCCCTCTGCTGCTCAGGGAGCTGGCCGATCGCCATTTCTATCCACTCCCGCGATTCGCGCCGCAGCGACAACCGCTCGGGAGTCTCCTCGTCCCAGCGCTCGGGCGGCGAGGCCCAGCCACCGTTGGCGGCGAAGCGGGCGGGGTCCACCGCCAGCGCGTTCTCGTCGCCGGGCGGCGCCAGCGCCGAGAACGGCGTGGACCTTCGCTCGCGCTGGCCGCGGGTCTTGGCGAGGTTGGCGGCGATGCTCACCAGCCAGGACTTCACGGAGGCGCGGCGCTCGAAGCGCGAAAGCCCTTCGAGCGCGGCCATCCACACCTCCTGGACCACTTCCTCGGCCACTGCGCGGTCGCGCACGAACACCATCGCCAACCGCACCAGCATCGCCTGATGGCGCTCGACCAGAGAGGCGAACGCCTCCTCCTCGCCAGCCAGGATCCGGTCGAGCAGCTCGAGATCGCGAGGCGGAGGGGGCATCGAGTTGGGGCTCCTTGGAGGTGGCCCGGCCTCGATTCGGCCGGGAGCGCTCTATTCGATGCTCTGCCCCGCCGAGCGGAGCGGCGCCGGCCTCGGTGTAACGCTCTTCGCGCTCGCCAGACTACCCCGAGAACCCGATGTGCTCGCGGAGCCGAACGGTCTTCGCGGGCTGAAAGTGGAGAGAGCCATGTCGCTGACTCGCACGCTGTCCGCCGGTGGTCTGGCGCTGTCGCTGTCCTTCGGCTCGCTGGGAACGGCCCTGGCCGCCGAGCCGGAGAAGCAGGAGGACCCCAAGTCCAAGGTGAAGACCGCCGGCAAGGGCGGGGAGAAGCAGTGCGGAAAGAAAATGGACGCCAAGGGAGGCGAGAAGACCTGCGGCGCCAGCAAGGACGCCAAGAAGGGCGCCGAGAAGAGCTGCGGCAACGGCAGCTGCAGCTGAGGAATGCCCCCAGGGCGCCCGGCGGCTCTCTGTCGCCGCCGGGCGCGCCCCGGTCCAGCCGAGGAAGATCCATGTCCCACATCGAGAAACCGCGCTTCGGAATCGGGCTGCGCCGCGTCCACTTCGATCAGCTCGATCAGCTCGGGGACGGAATCGATTTCCTGGAGATCGTCTCCGAGAACTTCATGCGCTTCGGCGGCCGGCCGCGGCGCGTGCTCGAGGAGCTGCGCGGGCGATTTCCGATCATCCCGCACGGGGTCGCGCTGTCGGTGGGAGGGCCTGATGCGCTCGACGGGCGGTACCTGGCCTCGCTGAAGGCGCTGCTCGACTGGCTCGAGCCTCCCTGGTTCTCCGACCATCTCGCCTACTCGTCGGCCTTCGGGGTCGAGTACCACGAGCTGCTTCCGCTGCCGTTCACCGAGGAGGCAGTGCGCCACGCCGCCGGCCGCGCCAGTGAGGTCCAGCAGCGGATGGACCGCCCGCTGCTGCTGGAGAACCCGACCTACTACCTGCGGATGCCCGGGGCGCAGATGACCGAGGCCGAGTTCATCCGCGCGGTGATCGAGCGCGCCGACTGCGGCCTGCTGCTCGACGTCAACAACGTCTACGTGAACGCGATCAACCACGGCTACGACCCCCATGCCTTCATCGACGCCATGCCGCTGGAGCGCGTTCGGCAGCTCCACATCGCCGGACACGACGCCTCGGGCGAATTCCTGATCGACACCCACGGCGCCCGGGTCGACCCGAAGGTGCTCGACCTCTACGCCTACACCCTGAACAAGCTGGGCCCGACCTGGTCGCTGCTGGAGTGGGATCACGACCTGCCGCCGCTGGCGGGGCTGCTCGAGGAGAGCGATCGAGTGCGCGGAGTCGGGACGCGGGCGCTGGGCCGAGCCGCCGCGCAGGAGGCCGCATGAGCGCGCTCGCTGACACCATGGCGCCGGTGCACCGGCTGCTCCGCGGAGAGCTCGCCGCCGAACAGCTCGCGGAGCTGTTCCAGGTCCCCGCCTCGCGTGCGCTCATCTACCAGAGCTCGGCGCGGGCGCACCTGGACGAGGTGCTGGCCAAGAACTACGCCTCGCTCCGCTCCGTGCTGGGCCCGGCGCTCTGGCAGCGGATCTGCGACGGCTACTTCGCCGAGCAGCCGCCGAGCGACTTCGAGCTCAACGCCTGCGTGCGCGCGCTCCCCGGATACCTCGAGCAGCTCCGAGCGCGCGGCGAGCCCGGCATCGAGGCTTTCCACGCCGAGCTCGCCGAGCTGGAGTGGCTCGAGTTCTCGGTCTACGTCAGCCGCAGCGGCGAAGCGGCCCCGACCGCGCGCACGACGCTCAACCCGACGCTCGAGATCCTGCAGACGCGCTTTCCCGTGGCGCGCTTCCTCGATGAGTGGCGAGCCTGGGAGGCGGGCGAGCTCGAGAGCGCGCCGGCGCCGCCCCTGAACGAGGCGCCCGAGGTCGTGTTCGTCTTTCGGCATCCGGCGAGCGAGGAATACGCCTTCGCGCGCGCCGACCCCGAGCTGCTGTTCGCCTTCAAGGTGCTCTACGACGGGCTCGACCCGGCCGCGGCCGCGCAGGCCGCAGGGGTCGAGACCGCCGCCGTCGAACGGGCGCTCGACCGCGCTCTGCGCCTGGGGCTCGCCGTCTCAGACCATCACCACCAGCACCAAGGAGGTTCGCCGTGAGAAATGCCGCCTTCGCAGTCGCCGCCCTGCTCTTCCTGGCTCCCCTCGCCGGCCGCGCCGAGCCGGCGGAGTGGCACCTGGATCCGAACCACACCACCCTCGCCTTCTCGGTGAGGCACCTGGGGCTGAGCAAGGTCAGAGGCGAGGTCCGGCAGTTCGACGCCGCGATCCGCGCCGACAGCAAGACTGGCCTGCTGACCTCGGTGCAGGCCACCGCCAAGACCGGCAGCGTCGACACCGGAAATGCCAAGCGCGACGCGCACCTGCGCGGCGACGACTTCTTCGCCGCCAAGCGTTTTCCCGAGATGAAGCTCGCCACCCGCGCCATCAAGTGGGAGGGGAACCGATTCGTGGCCGAGGCCGATCTCACCATCCGCGACGTGACGCGCGCCGTGACCTTCACCGGCGAGCTGTCGGGGCCGCTGGCGGTCGATTTCGGGGACGGGAAGCAGCTGCGCGCGGGCTACCAGGCCCGCACGACCATCAACCGACGCGACTTCGGCCTGACCTTCAGCGGCCTCGCCGAAGGGGTCGCGGTCGTGGGCGACGAGGTGGAGCTCACCCTCGACGTCCAGGCGTCGCGCCGGCTGGCGGAATGATCGGGGCGCTACTGCGCCGCCAGTACCTTGCCCTGGAAAGTGCCCAGGAGCGTGCGCCCACCGCCGGTGTCGCCGCCGCTGGTGGCGAAGGCCAGCGAGAAGTTCCCGGTGATCACCTTGTCCGGCGCCGGATCCTCGCTCAGCTCCAGGGTCCCGTTCTCGACCGCCGGCAGCACCACCAGCGGCTCGCCGTCGACGGCCCGGGTGACCACGGTGCGCGGATGGCCCGCGGCGTAGCGCCCGGCCAGCGAGACCTTCGACTTGAGATCCAGCCCCTCGGTGACCACGGTCATCCGCGCCACCACCTCTTTGCCGTCGGAGCGCAGGTAGCTGATCTGCAGCGCCTGGGCGTTGCGGCGGATCTCCACCTGGTTGAACGAGAGGTCGAGCGATTCGCCGAGGGAGCCTTCGAGGCTCTGCGAGCCGCAGCTCGCCAGCAGGAGCAGGCCGCTGGCGCAGATGGCGCGGAGCATCATCACTTCTCCACCGCCAGCTTGATCTTGGTGGTCGCCGGATCTCGGTAGGCAATGACCGCCTTGCCGTTCAGATAGGTCAGCTTGGGCCAGTAGGCGCCATCGGGGTCGACGGTGATCGGCTGCGTCGGCCACATCCCGCCGCTGCGGATGGCGAGCACCAGGGCGTCGTCGGAGGCCGGGCACGGCGCGGCGGCCCCCGACTCGACCGAGCAGTCGTAGGAAGCGATCGCCGGGTCGCCGTCGGGAGTGAATGCCAGCGAGGGATACCAGCCGCCAGTGGCGGCGGTGAAGATCGGGTCGGCGGCCTGCCAGGTGTCGCCGTCAGCCGACTCCTGGTAGTAGGTCACCCCCTGCCCCTCGTCCTGGAAGGCCACCGCGAAGCCGACCCGGGCGTCGTAGGCCAGCGAGGGGCCGGAGTTGGTCCCTCCCGAGGTGTGGATCATCTTCGGGTTCCAGGCGGCGGCGTGGCGGCGGGCGAAGTAGACGTCCACCGGGCTGCCGGCGCCAGCGTTGGCCGGGAAGGACGACCAGGCGACTGCCGGCTCGTCGTCGACCCCGATCACCGTGCTGTTGAGCCCGCCAGCTCCCTCAAAGGGCCCGCCGAGGGCGATCACCGCCCGGCTGGCCCAGGCGCCCGGGCGCCCCTCGACCATCTCCAGATCGGACTTCTTCCAGTCGGTGGGGAACTGGCCGTAGTGGACGTCGCGGTAGGCGGCGAAGATGTCGCCGTTGGCGCGCACCGCCAGCGCCGGGAACAGCCCGACCACGTCGCCAGTGTCGTTGAAGGTCTGTCCGCTGACCGCGTCGCCGCTCATGGTCGCGGCGTTCGACTTCTGCCAGCCGCCGCCGCTGTTGGTGGCGATGGTCAGGTCGCTCTGCGTCCAGCCGTACTGCACCTGCGGCGTGCCGCCCAAATAGCCGATCACCGGGTTGCCGCTGGCGTCGAATACCAGCGAGACGCCGTAGACCTTCTTCACCGTCTCCACCACCTGCGGGGTGCCGCCCTTCTCGACGTAGCGAAGCTCGAAGCTCTGGTTGCCGACGTCCACGTAGTAGGCGACGCCGATCTTGGCTCCCTTGGCGGCCATCGCCAGGTAGAGGCGCCCCGGCGCGGCGGCGTCGAGCACCGAGATGTCGAAGGTCGGCCCGCCCGGCTGCGCGCCGGCGTCGCTCTTCTGATCCGCGCCCGCGTCCTGGCCGCTCTGTCCGCCCGGGCTCGAGCACGCCGCCGGCAGCAGCGCCAGGGCCATCGCGACAACCTTCATCGACTTCATCAGGAGCCTCCAGGTCGGCCGCAGCGGGAGAACGCCGGCCGTCTACCTTATGCCAATGCCTGCGCAGACGAAATCTCGTGTCCTCCAGCGCGAAAAAGGGCTCAGCCTCCGCGCCTTCCGGTCGCTGCCGGTCCGGGCTTGACGCACCGCGCTGCACGCCAACCGGCCGTAATCACTGGATCCTTTGATCGGCAGCGCGGACGGATCGCGGGTGCGGCGGTCGAAGATGAGCCGTTTTTGCCGGCGGCTGGCACTATGGGACGAATCGAGCCCTCACGAGGAGAAACCGATGCGCGCCACTCTTCGCCACCTGGTCGTCGCCGCGCTCTTCTGCCTGACCGCAGGCCCGGCCCTGGCCCAGGGCAGCCCTACCAACCCGGAGTGCCTGGACTCGAGCTGCGGCAAGCCGCACGAGGAAGGCGGCGGCTGCGGCTGCGGCTGCGGCGGCTCGGTGTGGGTGGCCTACACTGACGACGGCACCACCCTGGCCTACGCCGACGACGCCGACGGCGACGGAGTCAGCGACGTCACCGACAACTGCCCCTTCGCCGCCAACCGCGACCAGCTGGACAGCGACGGCGACGGCATCGGCGACGCCTGCGACAACTGCCCCCACGTCGCCAACCACGACCAGAAGGACACCGACGGCGACGGGATGGGCGACGCCTGCGACTCGGACATGGACAACGACGGAGTGGCCAACGCCGACGACAACTGCCCGACGGTGCCCAACAAGGATCAGAAGAACACCCGCGCCGAGAAGGGCTACAGCAACCCGGCGGAGTGCGTGATCGACGGCAAGTCGGCCGGCGACGCATGCTGCGATGACATCGACGGCGACGGCGTCCTCAACGGCCAGGACACCTGCCCGGCGGTCCCCAACCCGGTGCAGTCCGAGATCCCCGCTGGCGCGGTCTGCACTCAGGACAGCGACGGCGATGGCGTCAACGACGCCCAGGACAACTGCCCCTCGGTCCCCAACGCCGATCAGAAGAACACCCGCAAGGAGCTGGCCGGGAGCAGCTACGACGTCAGCAAGGACTCGTGCCACGGCGCCGGCGACGCCTGCTGCAACGACAGCGACGGCGACGGCATCGACAACACCAAGGACAACTGCCCGCTGGTCCCCAACCCCGACCAGGCCGACAGCGACCGCGACGGCAAGGGCGACGCCTGCGATCCGCTGTTCTGCTTCGTCACCGACCCCGCCAACCCCGACAACTGCCTCGACCCGCGCAAGCCCTTCCAGCTCAGCTCCGGCCCGCAGCTCTCGGCGAGGAAGGGCGAAGCGGTCCGCCTGCCGCTGTTCGCCAACCGCAACGGCGTGGGCATCCAGTACAGCTGGACGGTCAAGAGCCGCCCCCAGGGAAGCTCGGCCGCCATCACCAGCCCCCTCGGCGCGGTGAGCGCCTCCCGCAGCTGGCAGTACATCTATCCCAACAGCGAGGTCCCCACCTTCACCGCCGACGCCGACGGCACCTACGAGCTGCAGCTGTCGGGCACCCTGGTCTTCGACGACAAGGTCTACCCGGCCTCCAAGACCGCCGCCTCGACCCTGATCCTCAAGATCAGCGACGGCAGCTCGGCCCCCACCGGCAGCTCCGGCTGCTCGGTCGGCCTGGGAGCGCCCATTCCGCTGGCGGCGCTGGCCCTGCTCGGCCTGCGCCGGCGCCGCAAGGCCTGACCGAAAAGCAGCGCAGCGATTGAGTGCAGCGCGGGCGGCCGACTGTGGCGCCCGCGCTGCCGCTTTGGGGCCTGCTCCCCCGGCGCGCGGCTCGAGACCTCACCTTGACCGGTGTGTGTTACCGGTGTAAGTCGAGCGGCGGAATGAAGATCATCGAGTTCCTGCAGCCTGAGTCGGTCGTCGGCTCGCTCATCGCCAAGGACAAGGCCAGCGTCATGGCCGAGCTCTGTCGCGCCCTGTCCAGGCGCGTGCCCGGCATTCCCGCCGAGCGGCTGACCGAGGTCCTCCTCGACCGCGAGCGGCTCTCCTCCACCGGCATCGGCGAAGGGGTGGCCATTCCCCACGGCAAGCTCTCCGGGCTGCCCGGGCTGGTGGCCGCCTTCGGCGTGTCCAAGGAGGGCGTCGACTTCGACGCCATCGACGGCAAGCCGACCCACCTCTTCTTCGCCCTGCTGGCTCCCGAGAACTCCGCCGGGGTCCACTTGAAGGCCCTGGCGCGCATCAGCCGGCTGTTCAAGAACCCCGTCTTTCGCAAGTCCATCATCGAGGCCGGCGACGCCTCGACCATCTTCAACCTCATCTCCAGCGAGGACGCCAAGGCCTGACGCAGCTGGGAGGCTCGGGGGTCGGCTCGCGGTTGTAGCACCTGATGAAGACCATCTCTCCCGCCGAGCTGTTGGCTGACAAGGCTTACGACCTGCGCCTGAGCCTGGTGGCGGGCAAGGAAGGTCTCGCCCGGCCGATCAGCTCCACCCGCATCCAGAAGCCGGGCCTGGCGCTGGCCGGCTTCCGCGAGCACCTGCACCCGGAGCGGGTCCAGGTTTTCGGCAACACCGAGATGAGCTACCTGGCCACCCTGCCGCTGGCGCGCCAGCGCGAGGTGGTCTCCGAGCTGTTCAAGCAGAAGGTCAGCTGCCTGGTCGTCACCAAGAACCTCGAGATCCCCAGCCTGCTGTTCGAGGAGGCGGACGCGGCGCAGGTGCCGCTGATGAAGACCCCGCTCTTGTCGGGGGTGTTCATCACCCGGGTGCAGCAGATGCTGGAGGCCGGGCTGATGCCCCGCACCAGCCTGCACGGCGTGCTGGTGGACGTGTTCGGGGTCGGGATCCTGATCCTGGGCAAGAGCGGCATCGGCAAGAGCGAGTGCGCCCTCGACCTGATCATGCACGGCCACCGGCTGGTGGCCGACGACATCGTCGAGGTCTTCCGCAAGCAGGACACCGCCTACGGCACCGGCTCGCCGATCATCAAGCACCACATGGAGATCCGCGGGCTGGGGATCATCAACATCAAGGATCTCTTCGGCGTGGCGGCGGTGCGCGACACCAAGAAGATCGAGCTGGTGGTGGAGCTGGTGGAGTGGCACCCGGAGGAGGAGTACGACCGGCTGGGCGTCGAGGACCGCACCTTCTCGGTGCTGGACGTGCCGGTGCCGCTGTTGGTGGTCCCGGTCCGCCCGGGCCGCAACATGACCACCATCATCGAGGTCGCCGCCCGCAACCACCTGCTCAAGCTGCAGGGACATCACTCGGCGCGGGCCTTCCAGGAGCAGCTGAGCAAGGCCATCGCCGAGAACACCGCCGCCCAGGCGGCGCGCGAGGAGCCGGAGTAAGCCCTTGAGCGAACCGACCGCAGACGCCTCCCGCGCCGTCAAGCCGCGCATCCTGGTGGTCACCGGGCTGTCCGGGGCCGGCAAGTCCACCGCCACCCGCGCGCTCGAGGACCTGGGCTACTTCTGCATCGACAACCTGCCGGTGATCCTACTGCCCAAGATGACCGAGCTGGCGGCGGCCGCCGGGGCCGAGATCCGCAACCTGGCCATCGTCACCGACGCCCGCGAGCAGCGCTTCCTGGCCGAGGCCCCGCGGTTCATCGACGAGACCCGCCGCGCCGGCAACCGGGTGGAGGTGGTCTTCCTCGACTGCGGCGACGACGCCCTGATCCGCCGCTTCTCCGAGACCCGCCGCCGCCACCCGCTGGCCCCCGACGGCACCGTCCCCGAGGGCATCAAGCTCGAGCGCGAGCGGCTGGCCGACCTGCGCAAGATGGCCGACCAGGTCGTCGACACCACCAACCTCACCGTCCACGAGCTCAAGAGCCTTATCCAGGCCCGCTTCGCTCCCACCCCGCAGGACGGGCCGTCGCTGTCGGTGCTCTCCTTCGGCTACCGCTACGGGCTGCCGGCCCAGGCCGACCTGGTCTTCGACGCCCGCTTCCTGCCCAATCCGTTCTTCGTCCCCGAGCTCAAGCCGTTCACCGGCCGCGACCCCAAGGTCGCCAAGTACGTCCTCGAGCGCGACGAGACCCAGCAGTTCCTCAACAAGATCGCCGACCTGTGCGAGTTCCTCCTGCCGCAGTTCTCCAAGGAGGGAAAGGCCTACGTCACCGTGGCCATCGGCTGCACCGGCGGCAAGCACCGGTCGGTCGCCGTCGCCCACGCCCTCGCCCAGCGCATGGGCAAGCTGCACAAGGTCCAGGTGTGGGACCGCGATTCGGACAAGGAGTAGGCGCTCCGCCACTGCCAGCGCTCTGATCTTCAGGCCTGCATCCCGCTGCCTCCACCTCTCGCTCGCCGACGGCTTGAGTCCTTGCTGATCGGGCCGCGGCGGGTGCCTTCGGACATCGCGCCGGCCGCTGCCGATCGGTCACGGTTCATTCCTTCGCCCCCACGCCCTACGGCGATCCGCCCGCTCGCCCCAGCCCGCGCCCGACGATGGCCGTCCCCTGCCGCGCGGGCTATAACACCCACGAGCCTTTGGGGGCCCGGAGGACGCTATGGTCGGAGTGGTCCTGGTGACGCACGGCGGGCTGGGCGCAGAGATGCTGGCCACGGCCGAGCACATCGCCGGCTCCATCGACCAGGCGCGCGCGGTGGGAATCGACGCCTCCGACTCCATGGAGCAGTTCCGCCACAAGGTGGCGGCCGCCATCTCCGCCGTCGACTCCGGCGAGGGCGTGCTCCTGCTCGCCGACATGTTCGGCGGCAGCGCCAGCAACCTCTCCTTGAGCTTCCTCGACAAGGAGCGCGTCGAGGTCGTCTGCGGCCTCAACCTCCCCATGGTCCTCAAGCTGGCGACCGCCCGCGAAGGCACCAGCCTGCAGGAGCTGGCCCGCTTTCTCACCAGCTACGGCCAGCGCAACATCGTCTTCGCCTCCTCGCTGCTCGGTGGCGCCCGCGGCGAGGCCGCCGCAGGTCATCCCGAGGGGCGGCGATGATCTGCTGCGTGCGCGTCGACAACCGGCTCATCCACGGGCAGGTCACCGAAACCTGGCTGCCCTACCTGAGCGCGACGCGGGTGGTCGTCGCTGACGACGAGGCCGCCTCCAATCCCCTCACCCGCGCGGCGATGGGCCTGTGCCTGCCGCCCCAGATCACAATCGCGGTCGAGCCCCTCTCCAGCGCCGATCTGGCCCCCGAGGAGCGGCGCAGCGAGCGGGTGCTGCTGCTGGTGCGCGAGGTTTCCGGCGCCGCCGCCGCCCGCGGCCGGGGGCTGCAGTGCGACCAGCTGAACCTGGGCAACGTCCACTTCGGCCCCGACCGGCGGCGGATCACCAACTCGGTCTTCCTCTCCGACGCGGAGCTCGACAGCCTGCGCTCGCTGGCCGCCGCCGGGATGAAGATCGACCTGCGGGCGGTGCCCAAGGACAAGCCCCTGGGCCTCGAGGAGATCGCCTCCCGAGCCTGCCTGGGACCAGGGCAGCCGTGATCCCCGAAGCCTCGATGAGCCCCGCCCGCCTCGCCCTCGCCGCGGCCCTGGCCGCCCTGCTCGCCCTCGAGCGCAAGGCGTTCCTGCAGGCCATGCTCGCTCGCCCGCTGGTGGCCTGCGGCCTGCTCGGCCTGGCGCTCGGCGTTCCCTCCGAGGCGCTCCTCCTCGGCGCCGCCCTCGAGCTGTTCTTCCTGGGGACCGCCAACCTCGGGGCCAACGTGCCCGACCAGGAGTTCCTGGCCTCGGCCGCCGGCGTTTCGTGCCTGGCGTTTCTCGTCCCCGCCTTCCCCGGGCCGGGAGCTTCGGGCGCCCTGGCGATCGCCGCCGGGGTCGCGCTGCTGTTCGGCAAGCTGGGGCAGCTCAGCGATCGGCTCGGCGAGCGCTACAACGAACGCCTGCTCTTGGCCTCCGCGGCCGAACGCGACCTCACCCGGCAGCTGGGCTTCGCGCTGCGCGGGCTGTGGCTGCCGGCGCTGGCCGGGGCGCTGGCGTTCGCCGGCGGCGCGACGCTGGGGCTGTTGCTGCGGCGGGCGATGGTTTCACTCTCGGGAGAAGTCGTTCCCCGGGCGCTGGGCTTCGCCTGGCTGGGATTCTTGGCCGCCGCCGGCGCCAGCGCGGTCCGGTCGATCCGGGTGGAGCGGGCGGAGCTGTGGGCGGGCGGGGCCGCGGCCCTGGTCGCCGGGATCCAGCTGGCCCAGGTGCTGGCCTCGAAGTGACGGATTGCCGAGGTGTTGCGGGAGCATGAGCGCAGCGCACGACAGGTCGCAGGACACGCCGGCCCCGGAGCTGACCGCCCGGGTGCGCAGGCGCGTCTTTGTCCGCTCGCTCTGGCTGCAGGCGTGCTGGAACCCCCGGCGCATGCAGAGCCTGGGAATCGCCTGGGCGCTCGAGCCCGCCCTGAAGGTGCTCTACCCCGATCCGCAGGCGCTGAGGGCGGCCGCCGATCGCCATCTCGCCTTCTTCAACTGCCATCCCTACATGACGGCGGCCATCCTGGGAGGCTCGCTGTTCCACGAGCAGCGCATCGCCCGCGGCGAGGAGGAGGCCGAGAAGGTGGTCGCCTTCAAGGCCTCGCTGATGGGGCCGCTGGCGGCGCTGGGGGACGGCTTCTTCTGGATGTCGCTGCGGCCGGCGGCGGGGGCGGTCGGGGCGCTGGTGGCGCTGCTGGCCGGCTATTGGGGCGTCGCCGTGTTCCTGGTGGGCTACAATGCCGTCCACCTCGGGCTCCGGGCGCACTTCTTCTCCCAGGGCTGGCGGCTGGGCGACGAGGTGGTGGGAGCCCTGGCGGCGACGAACCTGACCGGGCTCACCGGCAAGCTGCGGCCGGCAGCAGCGGCGGCGGCCGGGGCAGCGGTGGCGGTGGCCGGCGCGGCAGGACCGGGGCATCTCCAGCTGTTGCCGATGCTGGCGGTCCTTGGGCTGGGCGTGGTCGGATGGGTCTTGCTGGGCCGAGGGCTTTCCCCCTATGCCTGGGCAGCGGCGGCGGCGGGGTTGGCGGCGGTGGCAGGAGCTTTTCTGTAGGCTGGACGGAGCAGCGCCCGAGCGCAAAGACCTCGGGCTTGAAGGCAAGGAGACGGCAGTGGCACTGAGCGCCCGCGGCAACTTCATGATCGTCAACGCGTTGGGGCTGCACGCTCGCGCCGCGGCGCAGCTGGTGAAGCTGTCCAACCGCTTCAAGAGCGACGTTTTCCTGGTGAAGGACGGCCAGGAGGTCAACGGCAAGAGCATCATGGGCGTGCTGATGCTGGCGGCGACCCAGGGCTCGGAGGTCCAGGTGAGGATCGAGGGCGAGGACTGCGAGCCGGCGCTCAAGGCGCTCCGCGAGCTGTTCGAGGCGGGGTTCGGCGAGGGGCGATGAGCACCGAGCTTCCACGGCCGGCCAAGTCGGGCCCGATCACCCTGAGCGGCATCGGCGCTTCGCCCGGGGTGGCGGTGGGGCGGGCCTATACCCTGGAGCGGGCCAAGGTCCTCTACCCCAAGCTGCGCCTGCCCGACGCCAAGGAGGCCCAGCGCGAGCAGATGCGGCTCAAGACCGCCCTCGAGCTGTCCGACCACCAGCTGCACGACGTCAAGGCGCGGGTGGCCGACGCCGGCGAGCACGCGCTGATCATCGAAGCCCACCGCATGATGCTGAAGGACCCGCTCTTCGCCGAGGAGGCCAGGCGGCTGATCGCCGACGAGATGATCAATGCCGAGTGGGCAGTGCGGCGGGTGGTCAAGAAGCTGCGCGGGGCCTTCGACGGCATGGAGGACGACTACTTCCGCGAGCGGCGGGCGGACATCGACTTCGTCGGCGACCGGGTAGTGCGCAACCTGATGGGCCAGGTGGTCGATATCGACCCCGAGGGCGACCAGATCCCGGCCGGCTGCATCCTGGTGGCCCATGACCTGTCCCCGGCCGACGCCACCCTGCTGATGCGCAAGGGGCAGGCCGCCGGCTTCGTCACCGACGTCGGCGGGCAGACCAGCCACGTGTCGATCGTCGCCCGGGCGCGGGAGATCCCGGGGGTGGTGGGCGCCGGGCGGGCCAGCGAGGTCATCAAGCGCGGCGACCTGATCGCCCTCGACGGCCACCAGGGCTCGGTGGTGATCAACCCCACCGACGAGCAGGTGATGCTCTTCCAGGAGGCGCTGCGCCGCCACCAGGAGAGCGAGCAGGCGATGGCGCGCATCCGCGACCTGCCGACGGTGTCGGCGGACCAGGTGCGGATGACGCTGCTGGGCAACCTCGAGTTCGGCGAGCAGGTGCCCTCGCTGCTGGGGCACGGCGCCGAGGGGATCGGGCTCTACCGCACCGAGTTCCTCTACCTGGAGCGCGACAGCGTCCCCACCGAGGAGGAGCACTACCAGGCCTACAAGACGGTGCTCGAGGACATGGGCGGCCGCCCGGTGACCCTGCGCACCTTCGACCTGGGCGCGGACAAGGTCCCCAGGGCCGCGGGCAAGAAGCGCGGCGACAAGGAGCCCAACCCGGCGCTGGGGCTGCGGGCGGTGCGCTACTGCCTGAAGAACCGGGAGATGTTCCTGACCCAGCTGCGCGGGATGCTGCGGGCCAGCGTCCACGGCAACTTGCGGATCATGTTTCCGATGATCAGCGGCCTGAGCGAGCTGCGCGAGGCCAAGGCGGTGCTGGAGCGGGCCAAGGAGGAGCTGAGCCAGGCCGGCCAGCCCTTCGCCCCCAAGATCAAGGTCGGGATCATGGTCGAGACCCCGGCCGCCGCCTTCGCCGCCGACCGGCTGGCCGCCGAGTGCGACTTCTTCTCGATCGGGACCAACGACCTCATCCAGTACACGCTGGCCATCGACCGGGCCAACCGCGACGTGGCCTACCTCTACCGGCCGCTGCACATCGCCATCCTCAGGGCCATCCGCTTCATCGTCGAGTCGGCCCACGCCAACAAGATCACCGTCTCGATGTGCGGCGAGATGGCCAGCGACCCGATGTACTCGCTGATCCTGCTGGGGATGGGGATGGACGAGCTGTCGATGGTGGCCAGCCAGATCCCGGTGGTGAAGAAGATCATCCGCAGCTCGACCAGCGAGGACGGTCGCAAGCTTCTGGAGCAGGCGCTCAAGCTCTCCACCGCTGAGGAGATCGAGCGCTTCGTGCGCGCCGAGATGCAGAACCGCTTCGGCGACGAGCTGGAGCCGGACTAGCCCGAGCGCCGGCGGCCTCCGCCGGCGCCGGCGTTCCACCGCGGCACAGCCCCTGTCCCATCGCGAGACGCGCCGCGCCGTCTCTCCGCCGCTCTCCCTCGTAGAGCCGCCCGGCACGCCGGTTGCTCTAGCCTCCGCCCGTCCGCAGTCGCGGACCTGGGGAAGGGGGCGGCGGTGAACGGCCAATCCACGTCGACATCCGAGCCGCGCACCGCCGTGGCAGCGCGCGCCACCGCCTCCCGGCGCTGGGCAGTCTTCACCATCGTCGAGAGCGAGGAGCGCTCGACCTGGCGCCGGGTGGGCGTGGCCTTCCTCAACCGCGACGGATCTTTCAATGTCTACCTCGACGCTCTCCCGCTCAGCGGGAAGCTGCACCTGCGCGAGGTGGAGGGGATGCCGCTCAATTCCGAGCGGCCATGACGCGAAGGGCTGGCAGAGCTCATTCGCAGAGAGGAGCAGTGCGATGGTGAGGGGGTTCGTGAAGGTGATGGCGGCGGTGGTGGTGATGGCTGTGTCGGGCGCGGCGCTGGCGGAGCAGAAGAAGCCGAACTTCACCCCGCGCGAGGTGACCGGGGTGATCAACATCAACACCGCCTCGGTCAAGGAGCTGGAGCTGCTGCCGGGGGTCGGCACCCGCACCGCCAAGCTGATCGTGGCCTACCGCGAGAAGCAGCAGTTCAAGGCGGCCCCGGAGATCGTCAAGGTCAAGGGCGTCGGCCAGGGGATCTACCGGCGGATCAAGGACTACCTGACGGTGACCGGGACCACCACGCTGGCGGCCAAGCCGCGCCACGCCGCCGCCGAGGCCCCGGCCAAGCCGGCGGTGGCCGCCGCGAACTGACAGGCTGATTGGCATGACGGCGGGCGGGCGTCCGGGAATGGGCTCGGGCGCCTGCTCGCTTTTCGTTCAAAGGAGGCTGCCATGGACTCTCTGCTTCCGACGCGGGTGCTGCAGCTGGCCGAGCTGAGCGGCGATGCCTCGCAGTTCGAGTGCTCCGAGGTGCAGGACGCGGCGCTCTTGGTCCACCGGGCGATCGGGCCGGGGCTGGAGCCGCTCTTCTACTCGCGGGCGCTGGCCATCGAGCTGGCGGCGCGGGAGATCGCCTACGAGCGCGACTGCTGGTTCGACCTGCGCTTCCGCGGCGCCAGCCTGGGGCGGGTCCACTTCGATCTGCTGCTGCCCCAGGTCGGAGTGTCGGTGGTGTCGAACGTGCGCATCCCCGAGGCCGAGGTGCTGCGGATGTCGGCGACGCTGCGGGTGGCCCGCCGGCCGTTCGGACTGGTGCTCAACTTCGGCGGGGAGGAGCTGCAGAGCCGGAGGATCGGCGCCGAGCTGTGGGACTAGCGCAGCAGCAGCGCGCTGGCGATCAGGGCGCCCAGCCCGAGCCCTCCCAGGGCCAGCCAGAGCACGCGCGGGCTCCGCCGGGCCTTGGGCAGCTGCTCGGCCGTCGCCTTTCTGGCGGCCAGGCCCCGGGCAGTCACCATGATCTGCTCGCGCTCGGCGAAGCCGGCGGCGAAGTAGTCGATCTTCTGCTTGATGTGCCTGAGGTACTTGTCCTCGCCGGCGTAGTCGGCCAGCGCCTCGTGCGCCAGCCTCACCCGCGCCGCGTCGACCTCGCGGTCGAGCTCGATCTCGTCCGAGGCCAGCCCCGCCGACGAGCCCGACCCGCCCTTGACCATGCCGGTGCGGAAGCTCTCCTCGGTCCAGAGGAAGCAGTGCTCCATCAGCGAGAGCTCCTGGCGGACCAGCTTCCCTTCCCGCGTGGCGTGGGACAGCAAATCGGCACCCTGGGCCCCCTGGTGCCAGACGACGCGCAGGCCCTCGGCGTCGACCGACTCGGCCGCTCTGACCCGGACCATGGACTCGATGGCCTTCTTGAGCCTCTCGCTCGCCGCCATTGGCCCGCATTCTAGCCCGGTCTGGCGGACCTTCTAAGAAAGCGGCCGAGCGAGGCGCGCCGGGAGGAGCCGGCGGTCCCTCTACAGCATCCAGTCCAGCAGGCGCAGCGCCAGCCCGAAGCGGTTTCCCCCGCCGACGAGGTCGTGCGCGTAGGAGGCCTCGATGGCCAGCCCGGTGACCAGCACCGAGACCCCCGCCGTCAGCTCGCGCGTCCCGCGGAAGCGATCCTCGGAGAAGCCGAGCCGTGGCACCACCACGCTCTGGATCAGGTACTCGGCGCCGGCGGCGAACGAGGGGACGATCTGCCCGGCGGCGTTGGTGTCCAGGCGGGCGTCGACGTCGACGTGGAAGGTGAGGTCGGAGCCCACCGCCACCCCGAAGCCCCAGGCGCGGCGCAGCTCCAGGCTGCCGAGGTCGATCAGGTTGTAGCCCACCGCCGAGATGCCGACCAGCGACGCCACCTTCAGCATCACCGCCGCGTCGAAGTTGAAGTCGTTGGTGCTGCCATCGGCGGTGGTCAGCCGCAGGTACTTGGGAGCCACTCCGATGAAGAGCTGCTCTGGCACCAGCGGCAGCGCCAGGCCGATGATCGCCAGGTGGCCGCTGCGGGCGGTGTCGCCGGCGCCCGAGTTGTAGTTGTAGTAGCCGGCGCCGCCGCTCAAGGGGAAGCCCTCGTCGGCGTTGATCTTGCTGTCCACCGCCGAGGCCGAGAAGACGCGGAAATTGGGGGTCGGCTGGTAGAGGGCGCTGGCGTCGAAGTTGAAGCGCACCGTGCCGGCGATGGCGGCGGGGTTGACCAGCAGCGCCTCGTCGCTGCTGGCGAAGCCGCGGCTGGCCCCGCCCATCCCCTCGGCGCGCACCGAAGTCAGGTCGCGCAGGGTGGGCTGCTGTGCCTGTGCCAGGCAGGGGGCGGCAGCCAGGAGGGGCCCGAGGAGAGTGGCCAGCAGGGCGACGCGGAGAGGGCGCATGGCCGAGGAGAATAGTGGGCCTCTGCCCAGTGGGCAAAGATGTGGACTGCCCAACGGAGGCCCTGCTCCCGAGGCGAATGCCCTTGCCAGCGTGAGCCCCGCCCAACGCGCCGCGAGAAAAGCAGAGGCCTTCGCGCCTGCCACTGGGAATGCCGAGCAGGCGGGTTGAGGCTCGTTCGTACGCTTTGCTACGATCCGTGGCGTCGTCGGGCGCGACCAGAAGCGAGTCCCACGCCCGGTCCGGGAGCCCGGATGAACCAGCTCAAGATGAAGCGGTTTCGCTCGCTGCTGGAGCAACAGCTCGCCTCCCTCTCCCATAACGCCAGCGGCACCCGGGAGCAGATGGAGGAGAGCCCGGAGTCGTTCCCCGACCCCAACGACCGCGCCGCGCTGGAGTCGGACCGCAACTTCGACCTGCGGCTGCGCGACCGGGATCTGAAGCTGGTCTTCAAGATCCAGGAGGCCCTGCGCCGCATCGACGAGGGGACCTTCGGGCTGTGCGAGGACTGTGGCACCCCCATCGACGACAAGCGCCTCAAGGCGCGGCCGGTGACCAGCCAATGCATCGAGTGCAAGGAGGACCAGGAGCGGCGCGAGCTGCGGGTCCGCGCATTGGCGGCTCCTCAACAAGCCCCTGCCCAGGTGCGCGGCAAGAAGCGCTGACGACCGAGCCCGGGCGGCGCCGGGCGATTCCGACTGCGGGCCGGTGTTCCCTCCAAGTTTGCGCAGAGAGGCCATGGAGCGCCGCCCCTTCGAGATCCGCTTCAAGCTCGGCCCGTTTCCGGTCGCCGTCGAGCCGACCTTCTGGCTGATGGCGGCGCTGCTCAGCGGGCTGCGCGGCTCGGCGGCAGCGGTCATCTCCTGGATCGCCTCGGTCTTCGTCTCGGTGCTGATCCACGAAGCCGGGCACGCCTTGGTCATCCACCGTGCCGGCGCCCGAGCCGCCATCCGCCTCTATGCCTTTGGTGGGGTCACCTTTCCCAGCCGTGCGCTGGGGCGCTGGCCGGGCCTGGCCATGGCGCTGGCCGGCCCATTCGCCGGGTTCGGTTTGGGCGGGCTCGTCTATTTGATCGGCCAGCTTCTTCCTGATTCGCCGTATGCCTTGCAGGTGATCCGCCAGCTGCTCTTCATCAACTTCGGCTGGGGGCTGCTGAACCTGGTCCCGGTGATGCCGCTCGACGGTGGGCACGTTCTGCTCGGCCTGCTCGGGCCCCAGCGGCAGCGCGCCGGGCTCATCGCCGGCGGGTTGTTCGGCGCGGGGCTCTGCGCGCTTGCGGCCAGCCACCAGCAGCTCTACGTGGCGATCCTGTTCGCGCTCTTCGCCTTCCGCAGCCTTCAGGCCG
Source organism: Myxococcales bacterium (assembly GCA_037442205.1). GTDB lineage: Bacteria > Myxococcota > Myxococcia > Myxococcales > UBA5297 > JBBIQS01. The sequence goes on along the minus strand of JBBIQS010000013.1, from coordinate 78,036 downwards.
GGCTCGCCCGAACAGTCTCGGGTGAGGAAGCGCTGACCTTCGATCAGGCGCTCGCGCGAGGCTGGGAGAGACTGACCCAGGGCGAAGGCAGCGACGCCCGCCAGCTGGGGACGGCGGTGCTCCTCCAGAGCCCGGATCCGAACCTGCGCAACCGGGCGCGCGACCTGCTCGCCTGGTGCGCGCTCTCCCATGGCGAGCACCAGGTGGCGCGCCAGATGCTCGAGGGAACCGAGCCGCCGCAGGCAGCGCGGTCGCTGACCTGGGCCATGGTGCTCGAATCCGTGGGCGAGCAGTCGGCGGCGCTGCCGCACGCGCAGCGCGCGCTCGAGGAGGAACCCAGCGAGACGGCCGCGTCGCTGACCCTGCGGCTGCTGCTGCACCAGAAGGATCTCGAGCGAGCGGAGCTGCTGGCGCACCGCCACGCCTGGTCCAAGCCGGGCGCACGCGAGGTGGCGCTGGGCGAGGTGGCCTTCGCCAGGGGGAGCTACCCGAGCGCAGCGGGCCTGTTCGAGGCCGCCTTCCAGCTTTCCGGGCAGGGCGCCGACGCCTTCCGCGCCGGTCGGAGCTACGCCCGCGCCGGCGATCGCGAGCAAGCAGTTCACTGGATCAGGCGGGCGCTCGACGCCGGGTTCGAGGACCTGGACGAGCTGGCGCAGAGCGCTGACCTGGCGGCGGCCCGGGCCGACCCGGAGATCGCCCGGCGGCTCCGCCTTTCACCCTTCGGCCCGCCGTGAGCGCCCCCTTGGGACGGCGGGCCGGCTTCGCATACACTGCCGACTTTCCGGAGGTTTCGATTCATGCAGCGGTCGTACATCAGGAGCCTGGCCCTCGCCGCCTTGCTGGTCCCCGCGGCCGGCAGCGCCGAGGTGAAGGTGGCGGTGGTGCCCTTCGCGCCGCTGTCGGGCGAGGTGCCGGTCAAGGCCGGAGCCAAAGGCGCTGAGCTGCTGGCCTCCGAGCTCAAGAACGCCGGGCCGCTGGCGGTGGCCGAGCTGGCGCTGGAGCAGAACGCCGCGGCGCAGAAGTCGCTGCAGGCCGCCCGCGACTCGGTCACCGAGGGGCAGGGCCTGGAGAAGCGCCGCCGCTTCGGCGCCGCGGCCGCCGCCTACCGCAAGGCCATCGCCGCCTACGACGCCGCCGCCCCGCTGCTCTCCGACGTCAGCGAGCTCTCCGACGCCCACCTCGCCCTGGGGACGGTGCTCTACCTGACCGGCGACGACGCCAATGGCGCCAAGGAGCTGTGGAGCGCCATCTCGCTGACCCCGACCCGCTCCTTCCCGGGCGAGGCGACCAGCCCGCTGTTCGCCGCCACGGTGAAGAAGATCCGCGAGAAGGTGCTCGGCGGCGACCGCGGCTCGGTGCAGCTCGTCTCCGCGCCTCCGGGCGTGGGGGTGGTCTTCGACGGCCAGGAGATGGGCCGCACCCCGCTGACGATCAAGGACATCCCCGCCGGCAAGCACCTGTGGCGGGTGCTGATGCCCAGCGCCGAGCCCGCCGGCGGAGTGCTGACGGTGGTGGGCGGGCAGCGGCAGAAGGTGAGCGCCGCCCTGACCGCCAATGGTCCGGTGAGCAAGCTCATCGCCGCGCTGGCCACCAACAAGCTCGACGACGCGGTGGTCAACGCCGCCGCCGCCGTGGCCGCCGAGGCCCAGACTGACCTGCTGGCCTTCGGGGCGATGATGGCCCGCGGCCAGGATTTGCTACTGGAGAGCTTCCTCTACTCGCCCTCGAAGAAGACGCTGATCCGGTTGCCGCAGAAGTCCTTCGACTCGGAGCTGATCTCGGCGGGCATGGAGATCTTCAAAATCGCCGGGGAGATCGCCGGACGCACCGAGGAGCTGGGGGCCAGCGAAAAGTTGGGAACGAAGATCTGCACCGAGCTGCCTCCGGCCGAGGCTGCCGAGCAGAGCGAAGTCGGCTACACGCAGGCCGGCAGCGACCGGGACCGCCCGGCGATCGAGCCTGAGCGCAAGGGACCGCGCCGTCCGGTCGATCCGACCAAGGCCGGCGGCGGACGGGCGCTGCGCCCCCGCGACAAGTGATGGCGATTCGCGGCCGCTACGCCCCCAGCCCCACCGGCTCGCTGCACCTGGGCAACGCCCGCACCGCGCTGCTGGCCTGGCTGCAGATCCGCGCGCTCAAGGGCACCTTCATCCTGCGCATCGAGGACCTCGACCGGCCGCGCACCGTCCGCGGGGCCACCGAGGCGATCCTCTCCGAGCTGCGCTGGCTGGGGCTCGACTGGGACGAGGGCCCCGACGTCGGCGGTTCCTTCGGCTCCTATCTCCAGAGCGAGCGCAGCGACCTCTACGAGGACGCCCTGGCGAGGCTGCGGGCCAAGGGGCTGGTCTACGAGTGCTTCTGCAGCCGGGCCGAGGTCGCCGCCGCGGCCAGCGCCCCGCACGGCCCGCAGGACGACGGCCCCCGCTACCCGGGCACCTGCCGCGCACTCAGCGCCGACGCCCTCGCCGCCCGCCGGGCGGGCAGGCGGCAAAGCGCGCTGCGCTTCCTGGTCGAGCCGGGGACGGTGGCCTTCGAGGACGGGCTCAAGGGCAAGGTCGAGGTCGAGCTGGCGCAGGCGATGGGCGACTTCGTGGTGCGCCGCGCCGATGGCCTGCACGCCTATCAGCTGGCGGTGGCGGTGGACGACGCGCTGATGGGCGTGACCCACGTGCTGCGCGGCGACGATCTGCTCCTGTCGACCCCGCGCCAGCTGCGGCTGCTCGAGGCGCTGGGGCTGGCGGCGCCGCGCTATGCCCACGTCCCGCTACTGCTCGACGCGCAGGGCCACCGGCTGTGCAAGCGCAACGGCGATCTGACCCTGTCGGCGCTGCGGGCCCAGGGAGCGCGGCCGGAGCGGGTGGTGGCCGCGCTGGCGCGTTCGTGCGGGCTGACACAGGAGAGCGAGATCGTCGCCCGCGACCTGGTGAGCGGCTTCGACCTGGAGCGCATCTCCCCCACCGGGACCGCTGTCGACCCCGCCTCGCTCCGCTGAGACTGGGCGCGAATCCGATTGCACCCGCGCCCAACTCGGGGCCAAATGGCGCGGCACTTCAGCCGACACCGTTCACAAGGAGACACCATGAATCGCGTGCTTCTGGCCTGCGCGGCAGTTTCGATGCTCGCCGCCTGCGGCCCCTCGATGAAGATCATCAAGCAGGCCCCCGCCGACCAGTTGGCGGGCAAGACCTCGGTCGCGCTGGCGGCGATGGACTTCGGCACCGTGCAGGTCAACGGCAAGCCCGAGACCGACTTCCTGGCCAAGAAGGACGACGCCGGCAAGAAGCAGTGGGACGACGCCAAGAAGGGCATCGACGAGGAGTTCACCAAGGCGCTCAACGAGATGGGCAAAGGGCTGACCGTGGCCCCGCAGGCCTCGGCGCAGAACGCGACGCTGATCGTCAAGCCGATCGCCACCTACATCGATCCCGGCTACTACGCGGTGTTCTCGCAGAACCCGAGCATCCTGCGGGTGACCTTCCAGGTGACCGGCGCCGACGGCACCGTGCTCGACGAGATCGAGCTGCAGAACCGCACCCCGGGCGACGTGACCTGGGCCACCGACGAGCGCCGGCTGCGCAAGGACGGCCAGCGCATCGGCTGGGAGCTGGCCAAGTACCTGGTGACCCGCACCGGCGCCAAGTAGCACCGGCTCGGCGCGCTTCTCATGCTGCCCGCTCCGGAAACGGGGCGGGCAGCGGCATTTGAAGGGTCGGAGCGGGCCTACTTCACTCGGTTGCGGAAGAGCAGCACGGCGCCCTTGCCGGAGTCAGCCCCGGCGGCAGCGAGGTCGAGGTCGCCGTCGCGATCCTCGTCGCCGGGCTCGAGGCTCTCCGCGGACAGGGCCAGCGGCAAGACCTGCTGCTTTCCGCCGAGCAGCCCGCCGACGTTCTTCAGGACCATCAGGTCGGCGCCGTTCACGAGGGCGAGATCCGGCAAACCGTCGAGATCCAGGTCGGCCGCGCGCAGCAGCCGGGGCGCGGTGAGGCCCGAGGCGACCTCGGTGCGCTGGTAGACCCCCGAGGCCCCGGCGCGCAGCTGCGCCACCGCCGTCCCCTCGGCGATCACCAGATCCAGGCTGCCCCTGCCTTCGAGATCCACCGCCACGAACTCGCCCGGGACCTGACCCGTCGCGAGCCGCCTGCCGCTGTCGGCGAAGGCCATCGGCGCGCCGGATTCCAGAATCGCGACCGAGCCGGTCGAAGGCAGTTGGAGGAACAGCGCAGGCGCCGACGAAGCGGCGCCGGGTACCACCTGCAGGAACGACGCGGCCTCGGGGATCGCGAAGGGCGCCACCGGGGCGAAGCTGGCTCCGTCGTTGCGCAGGATGGCCAGCCGATCGAAGCGCGCACCGTCGAGCTTGCAGCCCACCAGCAGGTCGAGGTCGCCATCGCCGTCGAGGTCGGCGGGCCACAGCTGCAGCGGCTCGCAGCCCACGTCGAAGCGCTGCGCGGCGGCGAAGGAGCCGCTCGCCGACAGCCGCAGCGCGAGCTGATGAGTGGTGGCGTAGCCGACTGCCAGATCCGCGGTCCCGTCGCCGTTGAAGTCGGCCACCGCCGGGGCGACGGCGGTCAGGTCGGGATCGAGCGCCACCACCCGGCCCTTCAGCGGATCGTAGCCCTGTCCGGCGGTGAAATTGAAGATCTCGAAGCGGTGGTCCGCCGGGCGAAAGACGTAGAGATCGGTGGTGGCGAGCGCCCCGTCCTTGTGGGCCCCGAAGAAGGCCCGCGCCGGATTGGACAGCGAGATGCGCTGCGCCTGCTCGAAGGGATTGTCCAGGCAGCTCTGCCGGCCGACCTTGCACAGGGGGCTGCAGGTGAACACGCCCCACAGCTCGCAGCTCTGGCCGTTGAAGTCGGCGCCCTCGCACTCCTCGGTTGGATCGAGAACGCCGTTACCGCAGGTGCGGGAGCAATCGGTGGTGTCGAAGGTGCAGTCCGGTCCGCAGCGCAAGACGCCGCCGGCGTAGCCCTGGTTCTTGCAGCTGGCGCCGCCCAGATCCGAGCCCTCGCAGAGCTCGGAGCCATTGCGAATCCCGTCGCCGCAGCGCGGCGGGATCGGCTCCGGGTCCTGGTAGGACTTGGTCTTTCCGGAGTCACAGCCCAGCAGCACGCCGAGCGCCAGCGGGAGCAGATGGAGACGCATGCCTCATGGTACCGCGCCGGCGCGGCGAGCTAGTGATTGCTGGCGCCGGGCGACGGGCTCATCGACTTGAAGGTGCTCGAGCCGTCGGGGAAGCGCCCGTAGGCGGAAGAGCGGTGGCCGAAGTAGACGGCGTCCAGCGGGCCGTAGACGTCGGTGCCGTTGAAGACCGCCAATTCGCCCCCGGCGCTGTCCAGGGTGAAGGCCAGGTGGGTCGGCCCGGCGGCCGTATTTCCGTCGGCCTCGAGCACCAGGAATCCCTGCGGCGGAATGGTCAGGCCTCCGGAGAGGATCTGGCGCTTGGGCTTGCGCAGATCGTCGGTGATCGCCAGCCCGTCGAGCGGCAGCGGGGCCGAGCCCCGGTTGTAGAGCTCGACGTAGCCCGAGGCTCCGACGCCGATCTCGTTGATGGCCAGCGGGCCGCTCCCGCGGCGGCGCAGGGCGGGCACGCGGGCCGCCAGGAAGGCGCGCCGTCCTCGGATGTAGGCCTGCAGGAAGGCGAGCGAGGCCTTGGCGTGGGGTGCGTCGACGTACGGGTCCTGGGCCAGCAGCGGCCCGACCAGGTCCCACAGCTCCTGGGAGTGCTTCAGGGCCTTGGCCTGGGAGAACGGGCCGGCGAGGGCGGCGTCGATCTTGTCCAGCACCCGAGTGCGCAGCGCCGGGCGGCTCCAGATCCGGGTGTTGAGGACGCTGAAGGTCGGCTGGTAGCTGGGGTCGCTGTTGCGGGTCAGCCAGATCTTCTGGACGTAGGGGTCCCAGACCGAGAAGGCCATCAGGTCGCGCTCGACGATCGGCGGGTCGGTGACTGACCAGCTCCGGTAGAAGAGCAGCAGCGCGTTGTTCAGGTCCCAGGGGACGTAGCTCCAGCGGTCGCGGTGCAGCTCGTGGATCCAGAAGGCGCGCGCGTCCTCGATCAGGTTGTTGGAGATCAGGGCGTCGGCCGCCAGGTTTCCCAGGTAGGCGTCGAGGTCGATGGCCTGCCCGATGCCGCGCTCGAAGTCGGCGTCGTCGCTGCGATTGATGAGCTGCTCCAGGGCCAGCATGTCGCTGAAGCTGGCGTTGCTGAGCGCGCCGTTGACCGACCAATCCTGCTGGTACGATCCGGCCGGGGCGATCTTCATCTCGCAGTTGCGCCCGCCGCAGCGGTAGATGCTGGCGTCCATCTCCATCGCCGCCGAGCTCAGGTAGTCGCGCCCGACGTGCATCATGTCCAGGTAGAGCCCGTTCGGCTTTCCGTTGACGCTCAACTGCACGTACTGCGTGTCCGGGACCGGCAGGCCGAGGGCGACGAGGAGATCGGCGGCAAATTTCTCCGACAGCTTTCCCGAGTCGAGGTACTCGGCGATCAGCTCGAACTTGTTGCGGTGGTCGAGGCGGCCGATGCCCAGGTCGACCTTGTACCCGTGCTGCGGCAGGGTGCGGGTCGAGGCGCCGCGATAGCGCACCGTGCCGGCGGCGCTGGCCCCGTCCCAGGTCACCGTCACCGGCACCATCACGTCGGCCAGCGGATTGGCGTCGAGCCGCGCCTGATCCCCGGGGGCAATCTCCAGATCCACCTGCGGGACCGACGACTGCACCGCCGGCCATTCGCCTGGAAGCGGGCGCGGCTTGGGCTGCGGCAGCCCCGCGTCCGGAGCCGAGCTGGTGGAATCTCCAAAGAACCCGCCCGTCGCCCCCTTGCCACACCCCCACGCCAACAGCGCCGCCAACGGGAGAAGTCTCTTGAGCATCGCCGCCCCGTGCCTTCACGCGGGCTCCCTCGAAGGCCAGCCAGGGCGGACTTCAATCCTCGTGCCGTGGCGAACCGCACGCCGAGGGCCGGGCAAGGTGAAATCGTGTTCCGCGCGAGAGGAGTCCGGTTCCGCGAAGTTCAGCCCCGGGCCTCCACCGGGCCGATCTCCCACTGGAAGCCGGCGCGGCGCAGCCGCTCGAAGAGGACCTCGCCCAGCCCGAAGGCCGGCGTCAGGATCCCTCCCCGCCCCTGGCCTCCCGGCAGCTTGTCCCGATCTTCGATCAGCGCCAGCGCCGCCTCGCACAGGCAGGGCACCGTGACCCGGTTGGCCGCGTCGCCCGGGGCGCTCAGCGTCGCCAGCGCCTGGCGGCCGTCCTGGGCCTCGGCCACGAAGCGCGCCCGCACCGAGCCGCGCCGCATCGTCTCCTCGGAGGGTCCCTCCCCGGGCTTGGGGCCAAAGCGCCGCACCAGCGCCCGCCCCACCTTTGACTCCAGCACCTTGCCGCCGATCTTGAGATCCAGCGCCGCCTTCCTCGCCGCCCATCCGCTCCGCGATTCGGCGGTCTCCTGGTAGCTGAACTCCGGGCCGTAGGCCTCGCCGGCCAGCGCGAACAGCCCGTTGCTGCGCCGGACCACCCGGGAGTTGATCGGCGCCATGATGAACGGCCCCAGCCACGCCCCGCGCAGCGGGTCGTAGCGCACCTGCTCGACCTCGGCGCTGCGCGCCCGCTCCTCGGGACTGGTGCGCCCCGGCGGATTGAGCAGCAGCACGTCCTGCCGGGAATTCTCCTGCCCGGCCTCAGCCATCTCGAGCGCGGTGGCCAGGGTGCCGCCGTTGAGGCCGGAGCTGTGGAAGACGAACGAGGCGCTCACCGTTCGCGTCGGCTGGCCGAGCTGCTCCCGGAGCCAGCGCACCGCCGCCTGGGTCCCCAGGTCGCTGGGAACCGAATCCACTCCGCAGCACGGGATGATGCGGGTTCCCTGTGCCGCCGCCTGGTCGTGAAAGCGGTCGATGAGCGAGCGGATCCAGGGCGCCTCGCCGGTGAGATCCACGTAGTCGGCGCAATGGCGCACGCAGGCCGCTACCACCGGCTCGCTGTAGAGGGCGAAGGGGCCGGCGGTGCTGGCCACCACCCGCGCCTGGCTCACCAGCGCCTCCACGCTCACGGGATCGGCGCTGTCGGCGACCTCGATCGCCGGGGCCGAGACTTCCTTGGCCAGCGCCGCGAGCTTCTCCCGACTGCGCCCGGCGATGGCCCAGCGCAGCCCCTCGGGCGCGTGCTCGGCCAGATAGACCGCCGCCTGGCGGCCGGTGAACCCGGTGGCGCCGTAGAGGACCAGGTCGTAGCTGCGCTGTGCCATGGGATGCCCCCTTCGCGATGCCGGCGAAGGGTAGCAGATCGGCCCCGAGCGAGGCTCAGCCCCCGGAGCGCAGCTCGGCCGGCTTGGCGGCGGGGTCCTTCTTGGGAGCCGCCTCCGGAGAGGTGGCCGGGGCCGGCGCCGCCGGATCGACCTTGGGCGCCTTCTCGGCGGCGATGCGCACCGACAGCGCCTCGTCCAGGGACTTGGCGAAGCCGGCCAGCTGCGGATCCGCCGCCTCCTGCGCCCGGCGCACCGCTGCCGGGAACGGATGGTCGGCTTCGGCGGCCTTGGTCAGGCTCTTGGCGATCAGGTCCAGCGCCGCCGCCCGGCTCGCCTCGCGGGCTGCGCGCAGGGCGGCGATCAGCTCGTCGGGGGCATTGCGGGCCACCTCGGCCATCGGGTCCAGCAGCTCGTCGCGCAGCGCCTCGTCGGCGCCCGCCAGCGCCGCCACCTCCACCAGCTTGGCCAGCGCCTCGGCGTTGCCCTCGCCGGCGATCCGGATCAGCGCCGCCAGCCCCGGGGTCGGCCCCTTGGACTTGCCCGCCACCTCGCGCAGCCGCCCCAGGGCGTTGGGACCGGGGTCGAAGGCCTCCACCAGCGCCCGCTCCCCCGCCGAGTCGTCCGGGTCGCTGCGGAAGATGGCGTCGGCGATCACCGACTTGATGGCCGGGTCGCGCTCGGCGCGCAGCGCGGTCCTCAGGAAGGTGACGTTGCGCTTGTCCTTGGCCAGGGCCAGCGTCTCGTAGGTGGCCACCCGCGCCGCCAGCTCGTCCAGCGGCGAGGAGCGCGGGGCGGCGGCCAGCGCCTGGGCCACCCCCGCCGCCGGGCCGCCCGGGGATCCCAGCGCGGCCAGCGCCGCCCCCAGGGCGTCGAGCCCGCCGACCACCGGGGCCACCCGCCCCGGGAAGTCGTTGACCAGGATGGCGAAGGCGAAGCGCTCCCCGCCCACCGCCTGCACGTAGCCGGACAGCGAGCTGACGTTCTCCAGGGTCCCGGTCTTGGCCCGCAGCCGGCCCACCGCCTCGGTCCCCTCCATGCGGAAGTGGAGGGTGCCGTCCTTGCCGGCGATCCCCAGCGAGCTCAGGTACTCGGGGGCCAGCGGGAAGCGCTGCCACATGTGGCGCAGAAGCTTGCAGACCTGGGCGGCGGAGAAGCGGTTGGTGTCGTTGAGCCCGGAGCCGTTCTTCATCACGAAGGTGCCGCGGGGGATCCCCACCTCGGAGCTGAGGAACTCCTCGATCGCCGCCACTCCGCTCGGCCAGCTCCCCTGCCCGCCGGTCATCTGCGCCCCCAGCGTCTTGACCAGCTGCTCGGCCATGAAGTTGGAGGAGTTCTTGTTGACCCGCTTGAGCACCAGGTCGAGGGTTTCGCTCTGGTGGACCAGCACCGCCAGCGCGTCCTTGGGGGCGGCTCCGCGCCGCAGCTTGCCCCGGACCCGCATCCCGCGCTCGCCCATCAGCTGGGCCAGGGTGCGGCCGAAGTAGGAGGTGGGGTTGTCGACCCGCTTCCAGAAGGAGCTGCTGGGGTGGCCGAGCGGGATGCGGCCGCTGACCACGATCTTCTGCTTGTCGCCCTGGGGCTGGGAGCTGACCGACAGCCGGCGCAGGCTCTTCTCCCTGCCGGTGGTGGCGCGGTTCTCGACCACGAAGTAGTCGCTGGCCGGGTCGAGCTCGATGCGCGCCGGGGCCCCGACCTTGTCGCCGGGCAGCACGTAGATCCCGAAGGCGTTGGAGTTGAGGGACAGCGCGCCGGCGGGGGCGAGGTAGGTCTTGTCGCTGTGCTCCTGGTCGAAGCCGGGGCCGAAGCTCTCCTCGTCGAAGTAGCCGTCGTCGAGGACCAGGTCGCCTTCGACCACCCGGATTCCGGCCAGGTAGAGCTCGTTGACCAGCGACCACAGCCGCTCGGTGGTCAGCGAGGGATCGCCCTTGCCGCGGACGTAGAGGTTGCCGGGCAGCTCGCCGGGCTTGGGGGTGCGGCGGGCCTTGTCGGACTTGGGATCGGTGCGGTCGGTGAGCAGCTCGGTGTCGAAGCGGAACTCGGGGCCCAGCCGGACCAGGGCGGCGGCGGTGGTGAAGAGCTTGACGTTGGAGGCCGGGTTGAGCAGGTCGTCGGGGTTCCTGGCGTAGACCAGCTTGCCCGAGTCGAGGTCGAGCACCTGCAGCCCGACCCGGGAGTCCTTGAGGACGGTGCGATCGATGATCTCCTCGAACGCGGTCTTGAGGGCGGCGGGGGCGGGCGGCTGGGCGGAGGCGCGGGGGGCCAGGGCCGCGAGCAGGGCGAGGGCGGCAGCGAACCGGCGAGTCATCGGGAGCTGCTCCGGCTGGCGGAGAGGAGTGCGCGGGCCCGTCCGTCAACGCGGCGAGGGGTTGGAGAAGCGCCCAGCAGTATAGGAAGCGCTGATGAAGAGCGGCAATCGGCGGGGGCGGTTCCCAGGCGGGAGGGCATCGGAGCCGGGACGCTACCCGGCTTGGGGTGCGAGCGGCAAGGAGCGGGCGCGGGGAGGCCGGGCCATCCGGGAGGGGGGCGGGCGTGCGAGGCAGGGCGGGGGGTGGCGGGGTTATCCTGGGGCCATGACCGGGCGCTGCCCCGACTGCGGGATGAGGCTGGAGGGCGAGGTCTGCTCGAGCTGCGGGGCGTTCGACTTCGCCGGGCTGACCAGCTGGGTGTGCTTCGCCTGCGGGGCGCAGAACGCCCACCACCAGGGGAGGTGCGGCTGCGGGAGGGAGCGGGTGGTCGAGTGCGCGGCTTGCGGAGCGGAGGTGCCGTTCGCCGAGGGGCGCTGTGCGAAGTGCGGGACGGGGCGGGAGCTGTTCGAGGCGGCGAAGGAGGCGCGGGCGCGCAGCGAGGAGGTGCTGCGGCTGAGGCGGGCGGCGCGGTCGCTGACCTGGCGGGCGGCGCCGATGCTCTGCCTGGGGGCGTGCCTGCTCTGGAAGGGCTCGACGCCGCTGCGGATGGCGGGCGGCGGGCTGGTCGGGCTGTCGGTGGTCGGCGGAGCGTATGCCCTGGTGACCGCACGACAGGCGCGGCGGCAGGTGAACTAGCCCGGCGGGCGCCAGCGCCTCGCGCGGCAACAGGATTTTCCCTCTCGTACTTGTTGACACTCCTCGGGCCGAAGGCTAGAAGAGTGCGCCTTTCGCGCCGGGCGACCGGATCGAAAAGTTGTCTCGGGGAGTGGCTCAGCCTGGTAGAGCACTTGGTTCGGGTCCAAGGGGTCGCAGGTTCAAATCCTGTCTCCCCGACACAGCATGAGGCTCGGAAGTCTTCGGACTTCCGGGCCTTTTTGTTTGTCTAGCCCCCCTCTCCGTTGCCGTCAGGTTGCCATTGGCGAGCGCCTGCTGCGCGACCTCCACTGCGCTTGCCGCGCCAAGCCAGCTCCCGCGGTCGGGCGGGCGATGACCTGCGGCTTGGCCGCCGGGGCAAGGGGCATCTTGTGCTGCCGGTGAGTGGGCAGACGCCCGGTGATCGCCGAGCAATCGATCATCCTGCCTTCAGGAACGCTTCGTACCGCGCCTCGAGATACTCTCGCTTCGGCTGCTGTGCCTTGAGGCGCGGCGGGTGGATGGACTTGTCGCGGAAGCCCTTGAGGGCGAACTCGAGGGTGGGGCCGTCGTGCTCGTCCAGAAGTGCCTGGGCGATGTCGATGGACCCGTCGGGGCGGATGCCGAGAAGGTTGGCGTCGAACGCGCCGTGGTGGAGCTTGCAGAGGGCCAGTCCGTTGGGGATCTCGGCGACGCCCTGCACGTCGGCGTCTGGCACGATGTGCGCGGCATCCAGCAGCTCGCGGCGGGGAAGCTGGCACACGGCGCAGCGGTCGTCATAGGCATCGAGGACATGAAGCCGAAAGGCGTCCTGGTGCAGGCGCCGCTTTGTCTCGACTGTGGCGTACCTGCGCTCGATGGCGACACCGGCTCGGTCGGCCGCGACGGTGCCAGGCATGTGCAGGTCGCTCGTGGGCGACACGGATACCGAACACTGCAATCCCGCACCGTCGAACTCGGTGACGAAGACCGGCCAGATGGGGCGGTAGAGACTGGGCGAGAGACCATAGAAGTAGATCAGCGGCATCTGGACCTGCCACGCCACGCGCAAGAGCTCGTTGTCGAAACCAGACAGGTCCTCTCCCTGGAACCGGTAGACGAAAGCCCCGTCGGACTCGAGGTTCTTGTCCTCGTAGCGCGCTCGGCGGCCGCTGCGGGGCACGGTGGTCTTGATGGAAAGCACGCCGCCCCGCATCTCCTTGGGGCGGAAGATGCCCCGCGCCCGATTGGCAAGAAGTAGATCGGTGCCGGCGCAGTTGAATGGGGCGGCAATCACATTCCAGGAAAGGACAGGGCCGTATTGGCGCACGCGCGCCGCAACAGCCGCGAAGGCTGCCTGCCGGATATCCCAGTCGAACTCGATTGAAGGAGCGGCCATAGGAAGATCAGTACCAGGTCCCCACGCGCTACGGTTCCCCGACCGCGAAGACCGAGTCGAGTTCAGGCGCGCATCAGTCTCCAGTCCGCTAGATTGCCCCAATGAAACGCAGGGGTTCCCCGCCCTCCACCGGCCCGCTGGACGTCTTCTCCAGCTACATCCGCGAGATCGCCCTCAAGCGCGAATCGGTGCCCGACTTCTCGCGCTACCCGTTCTCGATCCCGGCGATCAAGAACCTCGACACACTGGCCTTCAGCCCGCAGGTGAGCTTCCTGGTCGGCGAGAACGGCAGCGGCAAGTCGACGCTGGTGGAGGCGATCGCCATCCTGGCGCGCTTCAACGCCGAGGGCGGCAGCCAGAACCTTCGCTTCTCAACCCGGGCCTCGGAGTCCAACCTCCACGAGCACCTGCGCCTAATCCGCGGGGTCAAGCGGCCGCGCACCGGCTTCTTCCTGCGCGCCGAGAGCTTCTTCAACGTCGCCAGCGAGCTCGAGAAGGACCCGCAGATCCTCTCGGCCTACGGCGGCCAGCCCCTCCACGAGAAGTCCCACGGGGAGGCCTTCCTGACGCTGGTCAACGAGCGCTTCGGCCCCGACGGCCTCTACATCCTCGACGAGCCCGAGGCCGCGCTCTCGCCCCAGCGCCAGCTCAGCCTGCTGGCCGCGATGCACGCCCTGGTCAACCAGCGCTGCCAGTTCATCGTCGCCACCCACTCGCCGATCCTGCTGGCCTATCCCGGGGCGACCATCCACCTGCTCACCGAGGACGGCATCCAGCCGGTGACCTACGAGCAGACCGAGCATTACGCCCTGACCCGCGACTTCCTCCTCAACCGCGACCGCTACCTGCGGCGGCTGCTGGGACAGGCATAGCCTCGAGCTACCGCTTCCCGTGCACGCTCCCGCTCACCTTTGCCGAGAGGTTGGGATTGCTTCGGTCTACCGAGCCGAGGAAGCAGTTGTTGCAGGTAAGGGAGACCTCGAGCGCCAGCTCATTGGTGCTCAAGCTCTCGAAAACCAGCTCCCCGCCGCTGGCTCCGCCGCCGAACTCGCTGACGGCAAGTTTGACGCCGTGGTTGTCCTCTAACCACATGTATCCCCGTGAATCGGGGCCCAGCGCTGCGGTAACCGGGCACGTCTCAGGCTGGCTCGTTCCCGACAAACCGATCTCCAGGAAATAGCCATTGTCTCCGACGAAAACGTACTTCACGGTTCCGCCAACCACCGAGGGGAAGAAACTCGTGGAGCGGAAGTCGATGATCGTTCCGAGATAATCCACGTAGAGGGCGCCGCCCACTGGTCGAAGGAACTCGGTGCAGCTATGCGGCTCCATGGCGGCCGCGCCAGGCCCGCCCTCCACCGTCTCGCCGTGGAGGCACGCGGCCATCGGCAAGCACAAGCTCACCAGCAGGACCTTGGTCAGTCGGGCAAGACGCATCGAACCTCTCCCTTGGCGCCGCGCCGGGCTCGTCAGGTCGACCGGCACGAACGCCCCAACACCATAGATCGCCCTCTGACTGAAATCGTGCCCTGTCAGCCATCCACCAAGCCGGCGCGCAGCCTCGCCAGGGCTTCGCTCGCCTCGGCCATCCGCCTCGGCTCCAGGCTCCGCCTCGCCCTCCAGAGCAGGTTGTGCGGCGTCACCGTGGGCGGCACCAGCGGCGCCACCGTGGTCTGCCAGCCGCTCGCCTCCAGCCGCAGCGTCCGCTCGGCGTCGATCAGCGAGGCGCTGAGCCGGTTGCGCAGCTCGGGGTGATGCGAAATCCCCGTTCGCGCCGCCAGCTCTCCCGCCTTCGCGGCGAAGGGAATCGCGGCGCCGTAGCAGCAGGGAACCAAGAGCAGCCAGCGCGCCTGCCGCCGCACCGCGGCGTCGATCACCAGGTCCGACGCCGGCCCGCAGGCGTGCAGCGCCACCAGCACGTCGATGCGCTCCGGCCAGGCGTCGAAATCCGCCAGGTCGGTCTGCACGATGCGAACCTTCTCCTCGACGCCCAACCGGCGCGCCGCCTGCTCGCAGGCGCGCACCCGATCGGCCTCGCGCTCGAGGACGGTCACCGGCCCAAAGCCCATCAGCTTGGCCGCGAGGATCCCGAGGTAAGCCTTGCCAGCGGCGGCATCCACCAGGTGCCCGCCCTTGCGCGTCCGCGCCAGCTCGTCGAGCAACGCCGCCACCTCGATCGCCTTGCGCCGATCCTCGTCGCGCAGCCGGGTCCCCTCGGCGGCGATGTAGGCCTCGTGGAGCAGCTTCTCGATCTCTCGAATCTCGAACACGCCCCGGACGCTACCGCATCAGCGCCCGCGCACCAGCGGATTGACGAGGCAGCCAATGGTGCCGTGGTAGCGAAACGCCGCGCGGCTGGGAATGGGACGCACCTCCCAGCCCTGCGCGCGATAGACGCCGAGGGCCGCCTGGTCGAGCGCGGGAACCCCGAAGGTCGGCACCCAGGCCATGCGCTTGCCTGCGCGGGTCTCGAAGACGCCGTTGGTGTAGGCGAAGTAGGTCTTGTCGTCGAAGGGCACGGTGGGGATGCGCACCACCTTGAAGCCGGCCCGGGCCAGCTCGCGCTCGGAGCGGTCGTATCGAGCCAACATCGCCTCGGAGAAATCGGCATCCAGCGGCTCGCCGGTCTCAGGGCTCGTCTCTCCGGGCCGGTAGCCCGCCCCCACGATCCGCCGTCCCTCGCGTGGATCGCCGAGCAGGATCACGCCATCGGTGAGCGGGGTCAGGTACATCGACAGGTGATGCCGGGGCACGTCGCCGGGCTTTTCCCCCAGCACCACCACCGGCATCCCGAACATCCGCTCGAGGGTCGCCGCCAGCTCTGCCGCGCGGTCGATTCCCCTGCCCCGGTTCTTCTCGAGGAGGTTCGCGTCCACCAGCAGCCTTTCGCCGGTGACCGCGAAGTCGCCGGCGTCGAAATCGAGCGGCAGCGAGCTGGCGCTCAGCACGGAGGAGAAGGCGGCGGCGAGATCCATCGGCGCGTTCCAGTCGGCGCGGCGCCGGCTCCAGCTTCCCGTGGGCTCGGAAGGCGCGAGCAGCAGCGATCCCGTCCGACTCGAGGCGACCAGGGCGCGATCCTTCGACCACGGCGAGATGGAGTCCGAAGCCAGGGCAATCGAGGTGCGCTCGAGCAGCCGCCCGCCATCGGGCAATGCCGACAGAAGCGTCTCCAGTCCGGCCGCCGAGTCGAGACCGTCGTGCGGCGGAGGCACCAGCGCCAGGAGCCGTGTCTTGGGCGGCAGCGAAGAGAAGAAGGCCCGGTAGATCTCGTCGGTGATGGGCGCCGCTTCGGCGACGTAGTGGAACGCAAGCAAGTCGAGCGTGCCCTCCGCTTCGTCCAACAGCCGGCCGTCCACACGCGGCACGTCCGGCTGTGAGCTCGCCGAGCTCGACGGCAGGCAGGCTACAGCCACTGCGCCGCCAGCGAGTCCGACCGCTATCCCCACCGCAATCGCCACGCGATCCGAGCGCATTGGCACTCCTCAGATCACCTGGTCGGTGGTCGGCTGGCACTTCGCTTCAAAGGTGACGAAGGAGCGCTTCGAGCCCTCGGCACTCTTCGACTTTCTCCCGGACGCCTTCAGCAGCGCCGATACTTTGTCCGGCAAGGCGACCTCTCCCTTCGCCTCGCCGCCAGCCGGGACGACCGCCGCGAAGGTCGTGGTCCCCAGCTCGCGCGGCACCGGCGCCACGCGGGCCATCACCTCGATGTCCTGCTGCATCACCCGCGCGATGAGCTGGCACTGCTGCTCCTTCTTGCCTCCGTTGCGCCCCAGGTAGTCGATTCGCCAGCCATCGCCGGCCTTGGCCAGCGTCCCCTCGAAGCGCACCTCGTTGGAGATGGCGGCGGATTTCCTGGTCCGCGACCCGGCATTGGTCGGCCGCGCTCCAAAGACGACGAGCACCAGCGCCGCTGTGGCCAGCGCCGAGAGAGCTGCGGTGGAGACGAAGCTGCTGCGCGTCATGGCGTCCTCCTTCGCGGCCGAACCGCCGCGTGTTCCATGCGCGAGCACTCTGCAATGCCGGGTCCAAGCCGAAATCACTGGGAAATTGCTTTGCGCCCGAGGCCGGATTGCATCGGGGCGTGACGAATTGCCACGCCGCTTGGCGCCGACAGCCGGAGCGCGGCCTCGTGGTAGATCCGATCGCAATGCGAACGCTGCTTCTCATGCTGTCGGCGCTGGTGGGGTGCGGCTGCCTTTCCACGGGCTATCTCGCCCAGGCCGCCGCGGGGCAATACGCCATCCTCCACTCGGCGCGCTCGATTCCCCATGCCTTGTCCGGCGAGCAGCTCTCGCCCCGCGTGCGCTGGCTGCTGCAGGAGGTCGAGCACATCAAGGCCTTCGGCGAGCGGCGCGGCCTGCCGGCGACCCGCAACTACACCTCTTACGCCGACCTGCGTCGCGAGGCGGCGGTGTGGGTCGTCCAGGCCTGCCCGCCGCTGTCGCTCGAGGCGCGGCGCTGGCTCTTCCCGCTGGTGGGCAGCGTTCCCTACCTGGGCTTCTTCCAGCGGAGCGAGGCCGAGTCGGTCGCCGAGCAACTGCGGCGCCAGGGCGAGGACGTCGACGTCCGCCCGGCCAGCGCCTACTCGACCCTGGGCTGGTTCAGCGATCCGGTGCTCTCGACCATGATCCCCGAGGGAGACGAGGCGCTAGGCGAGCTGGCCAACGTCATCCTCCACGAGAGCGTCCACGCCGCCGTCTACCTGCCGAACCAGTCGGCCTTCGACGAGAGCCTGGCGAGCTTCGTCGCCGATCGCCTCACCCTCGAGCTGCTGCGCGAGCAGGCCTCGTCCCGCCCGGCGCTGCTCGAGGCCTGGCAGCAGTCGCAGTCGCGCTATGAGGGGCGGATCGCGCGCCTCCATCGCACCTTCCTCGAGCTCGACGCGCTCTTCCGCTCGGGCAGAACGGCCCCGGAGAAGCTCGCCGGCAAGGAGCGCATCCTCGGCGAGGCACAGAAAGACCTCGGACTCTCCCGGCGCCTGAACAACGCCGTGCTCGCCGGCTATCGAACCTACGACTCCGGCGGCCCTCACTTCGCCAGGCTGCTCGAGGCCTGCGGCGGCGAGTGGCGGCGCTTTCTCGCCGCGGTGCGCGCCGTCGGCACCGAGGACTTCGCCGCTCCGCAGCAGGACGACCTCGGGCCGGTGTTCGAGAAGCTGCTCGCCCGCGGCTGCCCGGCTGCGAGCGATGGCAAACCAGACCGCCCGAGCACTCGTTCGCTGGAGTGGTAGCGGGTAGCGCACTGGGCTGGCGCGGCTTCTCGATCTAGCCGGCCGCAAGCAACGCTGGCGGCCGAGCTGGCGCCCGACGGTGCGGCGGAATGCGCTGACAGATCGGCGCTATTCTGAGCCCCGCCTCAGGAGGCCCGCCCCTTGAAGTACAGCGTCGTCATCCCAGCCCGAAACGAGGAGCACTGGCTGGGCGCCTGCATCGACTCCGTGCGCGAGTCCGCCCGGCAGGCGCAGGTCGAGGCCGAGGTGGTGGTCGTCCTCAACCGCTGCACCGACGGCACCGAGCGGATCGCCCGGGAGAAGGGCGGGGTGGTCACCGCCAGCGACGCTCGCTGCCTCTCAGCCATCCGCAACCACGGCGCCCGCGCGGCCAGCGGCGAGGTGCTGGTGACCATCGACGCCGACAGCCGCATGTCGGCGAACCTGCTGTCGAAGGTGGACCTTGCCCTGCGCGATCCCAAGGTGATCGGCGGCTCGGTGGCGATCTGGTTCGAGCGGTGGTCGTTGGGCCTGGTGCTGACCTTCCTGTCGATCTTGCCGGCGCTCTTGGTGCTGAGGATCTCGGGCGGCGCCTTCTGGGTTCGCCGCGAGGTCTTCGGCGAGCTGGGCGGCTTCGACGAGTCCAGGCGCAGCTTCGAGGACGTCGACTTCGCCCTGCGGCTGCGGCGGCTGGCCCGTGCGACCGGCAGGAAGGCCAAGATCCTCTGGCGCGCCTCGATCGTCACCTCCTGCCGCAAGTTCGACCGCTTTGGCGACTGGTACCTCTTCCGCAACGCCCTGCGGGTGATCGGCCTGTGGCGGCGCAGCAAGGGCTCGGAGCGGATGGAAGACGAGCTCTGGTACGACACCGAGCGGTGAAGCGGCTCACCGGCTTGAACGTCAGTGCGACGCCTGATCGGTCGAGGGGAAGGCGCGGAAGCTGGAACACTGCTCTCCAGAGAGCACCTGGAGCGCCTGGCGCATCACCGCCAGCGGCTGCTCGCCCACGAGTCGGGCGATCTCCTTTCCGGCGGCATCCATGAACAGGAAGGTGGGCACGCCGATGACTCCGGAGCGCCGGGCCAGTGCCAGGCCTTCGGCGGTGTCGACGCGAATCTTGCGCACCCTCACGCTCTTGCCGGCGCAGTCGCTCTCGGCGGCGGCGACCACCGGCGCCATCCGCAGGCAGACCGGGCAACGCGAGGAGACGAACTCCAGCAACTCGGCGCCCTGCGACAGCTCGAGTGCCGGCCCGGGAGCGTTGTCAGCGACAGCGATCGGCAGCCCGCAGCTGCCCGGCTGCGCCGAGGAGCTGCAGCTCTCCTCGGCAGCCACTACGGGTGCCGACGGCGGAAGCGAGGGCGCGCCCACCGAGGGCTGGAGAAGCCCCAAGGTGTCGGTGATCAGCAGCAGCCCGACCGCCGCCAGCAGCGCGCCGGTGGTCAGCTGCATGGCGCGCATATGCTTCTGCAGCCGCTTGAGCCAGGGAAGCGCGAGCGGCGCTACCGCGGCGATGGCCACCAGCGGCACGGCCAGGCCGGCCGCATAGGCGGCGAGCAGGATCCCGCCGCGCCAAGGGGTCGCCGCCGCGCTCGCCGCGTAGGTGAGCACCGAGCCGAGGATCGGCCCGACGCAGGGCGACCAGCCGAGTCCGAAGGCCGCGCCCAGCAAGAGCCCGCGCAGCACTCCGCCCCCACCAGCCTTGGCCAGTAGCGGCCGGTAGTCGTTCTCCAGCCAAGGCAGCTGCAGCACGCCCAGGAACTTGAGCCCGAAGAGAAAGACCGCCAATCCGCCCAGCTGCAACAGCAGCGTGCGGTGGGCGATCAGGGCGCGGCCGGCGACGGTTGCGGCCATGCCCATGCCCACGAACACCAGCGCCAAGCCGGCCGAGAACGCCAGCGCCGAGGAGATCAGCCGCAGCGGCCGAGGCCCGGCCTCGGGGGTCAGCGCGGCTCCGCCGAGCAGCCCGAGGTAGACGGGCACCAGCGGCAGGATGCATGGCGAGAGGAAGGTCAGCAGTCCGGCGGCAAAGACGGTGGCGACGTCGGCGGGCATGAGCTTCTGGCAGGCGGGCAAGGGCCTGCAGTCCTTTCGAGGAGTTAGAGCCCCCGATAACGCCCGGCGGTTCATCTTTCCGGCCAGGACAATCGACCGGCGCCGCGGGAAGATGCTGCGAATCCCTTTCGCGGTGGCTTGGCTCTATTGGTGCAAGCAGGCGGAGCAGCAGGCGAGGAGGCGCACGTGCAGAAGGTCGAGCTCAAGGAACTCAACGGCGCCATCCAGGAGCGGTACGCCTCCCTGGCGACCTCGTGCTGCTCGCTCTCCTGCGGCAACGCCCTGGATCTGGCAACCCCGACCCTGGGCGAGGTCTTCGTCGATTTGGGCTGCGGCCAGGGGCGCGACGTCCTCAAGGCGGCGGGCCTGGTGGGGGCCAAGGGCCAGGCCGTCGGCGTGGACATGACCGAGGCGATGCTGGCCACCGCCCGCAAGAGCGTGCCGCCCTTCCTCGACAACGTCCGCTTCGTGCGCTGCCAACTCGAGCAGTTGGAGCTGCCCGACGCCATGGCCGACGTGGTGACCTCGAACTGCACCATCAACCACGCCCCGGACAAGCCCGCGGTCTACCGCGAGATCCACCGCATCCTGCGGCCGGGCGGGCGGTTCGTGGTCTCGGACGTCATCGCCGACAAGGAGCTGCCGGAGTCGGTGCGCAACGACCCTTCGGCCTGGGCTGCCTGCTACGGCGGCGCCATTCCCGAGCCGGAGTACCTGGCGGCGGTGCGCGCCGGCGGCTTCGAGCAGATCGAGATCCTCAAGAGAAGCGATCCCTACGAGAAGGGCGGCGTGATGGTGCGCAGCCTGACTTTGAAGGGAACCCGAAAGCCGGCTTGAACGATCGCAACAGAGAAGGAGGTGAGACCGTGAAGCTGCTGACCAAGAAGAAGGCTTGCTGCGCCACGCCGGAGTCGACGGCGCAGTGCTGTGCCAAGGCATCCAGGCTGGTGTCGGGCTGCCACGACTGACGAAGTACACGCCGGAGCGGCCCTTTGGCGGGCCGCTTCGGCACCCCCTCCACGCCCGAATCCTGAATCGCCCCAGCCCGACGAGGCGCGGCGAACCGTGGAATCCCTATCCCGAGGAACCTTGAGAAGGAGCAGACCGTGAGCGACAACCCCAACGTCAAAGTCATCGAGTCCGGGCAGTTCGAGGCGGAGGTGCTGGGCGCCGACGCTCCGGTGATCCTCGACTTCTTCTCCACCGAGTGCCCGCCCTGCGAGGCGCTGGCGCCCAAGTTCGAGGCGATGGCCGACAAGTTCGGCGGCCAGGTCCGCTTCCTGAAGATCTTCCGCCAGGGCAACCGCGAGCTGGCGACCAGGCTGTCGGTGACCAGCAGCCCGACGCTGCTGTTCTTCAAGGGCGGCAAGGAGGTCGGCGAGCGGCTCACCGGCGACATCCAGCGCTCGGCGATCAAGTCGGCAGTCGAAGCCCTGTTGGCGTGAGGAGAGATGCCATGTCCCAGGAACACTACGATCTCGTGGTCGTCGGGGCGGGGCCGGCCGGCCTGACCGCCGCGATCTATGCCGCCCGGGCCCGCCTGAAGACCCTGCTGCTCGACTCCAGCGTTCCCGGCGGCCAGGTGAAGACCACTCACAAGGTCTCCAACTATCCCGGCTTCCCCGAGGACGTGAAGGGGACCGAGCTGGCGGCGCTGTTCGCCAAGCAGGCCGAGCGCTTCGGCGCCAAGATCCGCCGCGCGGTGGAGATCACCGAGGCGGATCTCGGGTCGGTCCCCAAGCGCTTCGTGCTCGACGACGAGGACAAGGTCGAGGCCTCGGCGGTGATCGTCGCCACCGGCGCGCGCCCCCGCAACCTCGGGGTCGAGGGCGAGAGCAAATTCAAGGGGCGCGGCATCTCCTACTGCGCCACCTGCGACGGCGCCTACTTCGAGGGCAAGGACATCCACGTCGTCGGCGGCGGCAACTCGGCGGTGGAGGAATCGCTGTTCCTCACTCAGTTCGCCCGCAGCGTCACCGTTATTCACCAGTTCGATCACTTCCAGGCCGAGGCGGCCACCGTCCAGGAGGCGCTCGATAACCCCAAGATCAAGGTGATCTGGGACTCCGAGCCCCGCGGCTTCCACGGCGAGAAGACGCTCCAGCGGCTGACGATCGAGAACGTCAAGACGCACCAGAAGACCGAGATGCCCACTGACGGCGTCTTTGTCTTCATCGGCATGGTGCCGCAGACCGAGCTGGTGAAGGACCTGCTGCCGCTCAACCAGTGGGGCTACGTCGAGACCGACGAGGGCATGGGCACTGCGGTGCCGGGGCTGTTCGTGGCCGGCGACCTGCGCTCGAAGAAGTTTCGCCAGATCACCACCGCCGTGGCCGACGGAACCATCGCCGCGCTCTCGGCGCAGAAGTACCTCCGGGAGAAGAAGTGAAGCGCCTGTGGGCGAGCGGCAAGGTCCGCCTCGGCCTCGGCCTCGCAATCGGGGCCGCCGCCGGGGCGACCTACGCGCTCACCCTGGGCTGCCGCACCGGCACCTGCCCGCTGACCGGCAACCCACTCATCGCGGCGGCCTTCGGAGCCTGGCTCGGCTCCTCGCTGTTCTCGCCGCGCAGCAAGAGCTCGACCTGAGAAACAGCGCCTGGCGCCTCGGGCTGCGCTCCAACGAGAAGAGGTCGGACAAGCGTCCGACCTCTTCGAGCTTCAGCTGCCGGTCTCCCTCAATCCCGATCCAGCCCGTAGAAGCGGGCTCCCAGCCCGATGATCTCGCGCACCGGCCGGCAGTCGGGGGTGCGCGGGTCGCCGTTGTTGTTGTGGGCGGCGATGGCGCCGCAGCCGCCGCCGCACACCGCCGCCACCGCGCAGCTCTTGCACTGGTCGATGGTGTGGACGCTGCGGCCTGCCCAGGCCTCGATGGCCTTCTCGTCGCGCTCGATGGTCGGGGCGTAGCGGCCCAGCCGGTAGCGCGGATTGCCGACGGTGGCGGTGCAGCCGTAGATGTTGCCGTCGGCGGCGAAGGCCCATTCCTTCTTGGCCGCCGGGCAGGAGTCGAAGTTGGGCGCCGGGAATTCGCCGGTCTCGGCCAGGTGCCGCATCCCGTGCATCCGCGGCTTGTGGAAGCGGCGCAGCACCGGGTCGGCCTCGGCCAGCTCGACGTAGCGGCTCCAGAGCTCGATGCGGTCGTACAGCTGCTCCCGCTTCTGCCGCTGGGCGCAGCCGAACAGCTCGTAGTTGCGCCCGATCTGGGTCTTGAACAGGCTCTCGGGCTGCGACAACCAGCCCTTCTCGTCCGCCACGCGCGCCAGCGCCGGCATCGCCGGCAGGTTGTCCTTGTCGGCCACCACCCGCAGGTTCACCGGGATTTTTGCCGCCAGCAGCAGGTCGATGCTCCGAACCACTCGCTCGAAGGTTCCCTGGCCATTGGCGTGCGGCCGGCGGGAGTCGTGGATCGATTGCGGCCCGTCGATGGTGACCTGGATCTCTTTGATCGGACCCTGCGCGAGATCGGGGAGGAAGGACTCGAGGTCGTAGCCGTTGGTGACCGCGGCCACGCTCATCCCGCTCTGCCGCGCCCCGTCCAACAGCCGCCGGACCCGGTCGTGGTGCGCCGGGGTATCCACCAGCGGCTCGCCGCCGAAGAGCGTCAGGTAGGGGCGCGGACTGTCGTTTCCGTGGAAGCGGTCGATGTAGGCGAAGAGCGCCTCGATGTTCTCCGGCTTGATCAACCCGGCCGCCGGGTCGAAGAGCTCCTGGAAGCAGTAGGTGCACTTCAGGTTGCAGCCGAAGTTGGGGACCACGATGAGCTGAGTTGGAGTCTTCTCCAGCTCGCCCAGGTACTCGACCCAGGCCTGCGCCAGCAGTCTGCGCTCGCCGTCGGCGGACTCCACCGCGAAGCCGCCCTCGGCCAACGCCTCCAGGGGCAGCGATCGAGGCAGCTCGGCTTCGGGCGCGAGCTCGCGAACGGCATTCGCCTGCTCGCTTTCCAGGAGAGCCACCTGGCCAGTGAGCGGTTGGACGAGCAGCAGCTTCTCGCGGCCGGGGATGGGCGAGACGATGGTCGATTGGGAAAGCCTCATTGCGATCTCCTGAACGGCCGTTGGAGCCAATCCCAGCCCCTCGGGATTCGGGCGCCTGGTGTCCCAGCGGATCGAAACGTGGTTGAGGAGGGGCGCTTGGCGCTCTTTTTCGACCACGATTTGCCGAGCGTGAGGATGTCTCTCTACCGGGCCGCCGTAGGGCAGCCATCGGTCGCTAGATCCCGGTCGCCAGGCGATAGAGAAGCCGCGCCGCGCCTCCCAGCGCCAGCATCACCACCGGGTTGACGCGCTCAAAGCGAATCAAGGTCATCGCCACCGCCGCGGCGATCGCCCCGCCGACGCCGGTGCGGATCGACGCCCCCAGGGTCATCGCCGCCGCCACCATCAGCCCGACGACGCTCGGAGTCAGCCCGCTGAGCGCCGCACGCACCCAGCGCGACGAGCGGGCGTGAACCAGCCAGCCGGCCATCGTGACCACCAGGATGAACGGCGCCGCCAGGATCGCCGCCGTGGCCACCAGCGCCCCGGCCAGCCCGCCCTTGAGGAAGCCGATGAAGGTGGCCATCAGCAGCACCGGCCCCGGGGTCAGCTTGCCCACCGCCACCGCGTCGGCGAACTGGCGGTCGGTGAGCCACTGGTGCTCCGCCACCTGCGCGTGCAAGGTCGGGATGACCGCGAAGCCTCCGCCGTAGGCGCCCAGCCCGGTGCGAAAGAAGACCACCGCCAGCGACGCCAGATCGCCGAGGTAGCTGGCGATCAGCGGAGTGGCCACCGCCAGCACGGCCAGCGCCGACAGCTTCAGCGTGGCTCTGACCTTGGGCGGCTCGGCCGCCGGGGCCTGCAGCGGCGAGCCTTCCTCGGGAAGCGCGACCCGCGGGCGGCGCTTGAATCCCCGAGTGCGGTGGCGCCGCAGCACTCGAGCGCGGCGGGCGAGGTCCCAGCTCAACCCGATGGCGATCCCCAGCAGCACCACCTCGCCCGAGCCGGCTCCGCCCACCAGCGCCAACACCAGCGCTCCCACCGCCACCGCCATCTGCCACAGCCGACCGATGCCGGCCCGCGACATCCGCACCGCGATGGCGAGAATCACCCCCACCACCGCCGCGTTCATCCCCGAGAAGAAGGCGCCGGCGTCGGCCACCGCGCCGAAGCGCACGTAGACGTAGCCCAGCGCCAGGATGATCGCCGCTCCGGGCAGCACGAACCCGAGGTAGGCCACCGCCGCCCCGAGCACGCCGTGGAAGCGCAGGCCGATGGCCGCCAGGGCGTTGGCGGCGGCGCCGCCGGGGAGCATCTGAGCGATGGTGGCGGTGGTGGCGAACTCGCGCTCGCTCAGCCAGCGGCGGCGAACCACGGCCAGGCTCTGGATGATGCCCAGCACGCTGATGCCGCCGCCGAATCCCACCAGGCCCAGCAGCAGGCTGTCGCGCCACAGGTCCCACACCGCGGGGCCTGGCGGCGACAGAGGCTTCGGGTAGGGACTGGACAGGTCGGGGGTAGCGCTCATCGATCGGGGCGGAGGGAAGGACCGCCATCAGAGCGCGTTCCGGCGACCAACTCAACCGCCGGAGCAGGGCACGCCCGGCCCGTCCCCGCGCGCCGCTACGCGGCCCCGGTCGGCCCCTCGGCCTTGTTGGTCCGCAGGCCGATCAGCGAGTAGGCGGGGCAGGAGCCGGTCGCCGCGGTGAGCAGCGGAACCAGGCCGATCAGCCCCCACATCGTCTGCGGGCCGACCACGGTCAGCGACAGCAGGCCCACCCCGGCCACCGCCCGAACCGCGCGGTCGATGGTGCCCATGTTCTTGGCGAGCAGCTTGGACATGACGTGTCTCCTTGCAGGATGTGGCCACGGTGGCCGCTGCGCACTGGGAGCCTGCCGAGCAGGAAAGGATTCGGCCCGCTGGCCTCAGGCGTAGCGCCCCATCAGCTCGGCCGGCGGCGGTCCGACGTGGTAGCCGACGACCTTGCCGTCGGCGATCTCCACCACGCTCGGCGTGGCCATGACCTTGAGAGCGCGGGCGAGGTCCAGGTCCTGGGCGACGTCCACCGCGAACACCGACATCGGCCGGCGGGTGCTCATCTCCTTGAAGCGCGGCGTCAGCGGGCGGCAAGCGGCGCAGCCCGGGCTGAAGAAATAGACCAGAGCCCCTCTGCTCCCCTGCAGCTTGCGCTGCCACGCGCGAGGCAACTCGGGAAGCGGCTTGCCCTTGAGCAGGCCCGCCCGCACCCGCACCATCACCTGCATCAGCGCCATCAGCGCGAAGAAGCCCGCCACCGCCATCACGAGATAGGTCACAGCGAATCTCCTCCGGTCCTGCCTTCCGCCCCTGAGAGCCAGCCGGGGCCAGGAAGATTCGCTGATGCCGCCGGGAGAGCGTCCTCACGCCTGGGGGGCCAGCTGGCGGACAGTGTCGGCTCGTGGTCGGGAAGTGGTAGCTTGCGGCGAATAGATGTCGCCGAGCCTTGGCTCCTACACCCGTGCGCGGGCAGGGAGCCCGGGCCGTGGGCCGAAGCAGCCCACCGGGGCGCGGCTGGAAACGGCTTCGCCTCCCCGGTTCGGAAAGGTGCATCGCGATGGAGCTTCGAGACGCCTTCGATCGGCGGTTCAGCTACTTGCGCTTGTCGGTCACCGACCAGTGCAATTTTCGCTGCGCCTATTGCCTGCCCAACGGCTATCGGCCCGAGCCCGAGCAGGCCGGCCCGCTGTCGGTGGAGGAGATCCGCCGACTGGTCACCGCCTTCGCGCGGCTAGGCGTGGAGAAGGTGCGCCTCACCGGCGGCGAGCCGACGGTGCGCCGCGACCTCTTGGATCTGGTCTCGACGGTGGCCGCGGTGCCCGGGATCCGCCGCGTCGGGCTGACCACCAACGGCTACTCGCTGGCGAAGCTGGCGGCTCCGCTGCGCCAGGCCGGCTTGGGCTTCATCAACGTCAGCGTCGACAGCCTCGATCCCGATCGCTTCCGCGAGGTCACCGGCCGG
Organism: Myxococcales bacterium; assembly: GCA_037442205.1. Taxonomy (GTDB): domain Bacteria; phylum Myxococcota; class Myxococcia; order Myxococcales; family UBA5297; genus JBBIQS01. The sequence goes on along the minus strand of JBBIQS010000013.1, from coordinate 51,150 downwards.
CCGATGCTCGAGCAGGTGCTGGCCGGGGTCGAGGCCGCGCTCGCCGCCGGCTTCCCCAGCGTCAAGGTCAATGCCGTATTGATGAAGGGGCTCGACCACGACGAGCTCGAGCGCTTCTTGACCTGGACGCGCAAGCTGCCGATCGCCGTGCGCTTCATCGAGCTGATGCCCGCCGGCTGCGAGCCTGACTTCTATCAGAGGCACCACCTGCCCATCGGCTGGGTCAAGGAAGAGCTCAAGCGCCGCGGCTGGGAGCCTGTCTCCAGAGGGCCGTCGGACGGACCGGCGGTGGAGATGGTCCATCCCGATCACCAGGGCCGCGCCGGCTACATCGCCTTCTCCGAGGACGGTTTCTGCTCGACCTGCAACCGGCTGCGGGTTTCGGCCCGCGGCGACCTGAAGCTGTGCCTCTTCGGCGAGCGCGACGAGCCGTTGCGACCGCTGCTCCAGGGCGACGTCGAGGCGCTGGTGCAGGCGCTACGGGAACTGGTGGCGCGCAAGCCGGACCGGCACCACGTGGGCGAGGGCTGCAAGGCGAACTTCAAGCCCCTGGCCGCCATCGGCGGCTGACGAAGGACGATGGGATGATCTCGTATGCAGAGGCGCTGGCGCAGGTGCGCGCGGCAGGAGAGCGGCGGCGGCTCCCGGCGGAGGAAGTCCCGCTGGAGGCGGCAGTGGGGCGGGTGACGGCGGCGGCGATCCACGCCGGGGAGAGCGTGCCGCGCTTCGCCAACTCGGCGATGGACGGCTTCGCGGTGCGCGCCGCCGACCTGGCCCACGCCTCTCCTTCGAGCCCGGTCACACTTCCCGTCTCGGCGATGCTGTCCGCCGGCGACGACGCCGGCAAGATCGAGACGCAGACCGGAGCGGTGGAGATCATGACCGGAGCGCCGATGCCCTCCGGCTTCGACTCGGTGATCAAGGTCGAGGACACGCAGGTCGAGCGCGACGCCGCCGGGCGCTCGGTTCGGGCGACGTTTAGCACCCATCCCTCGCTGGGGATGCATGTGCGGCCGGCGGGAGACGACTTCCGCCCGGGCGAGGTGGTCGCTGAAGCGGGGACGCTGCTCCGCCCGGAGCAAGTGATGGCGCTGGCGGTGCTGGGGGTGAGCCGGGTCCCGGTGCGCCGCCGCCCGCGGGTAGCAGTGCTCACCACCGGGGACGAGCTGGTGCCGCATACCCGGCGCGACCTGCCGCCCGGGGCCATCCGCAACTCGAGCCTGCCCTATCTCCTAAGCGCCCTGCCGCCGCTGGGAGCGGAGGTGGTCTTCGCCGACACCGTCGGGGACGATCCCGCGGCGCTGCGGCGCAAGCTCGATACCGCCTGCGAGCGCGCGGATCTGATTCTGACCACCGGCGCGGTCTCGGCCGGGAGAAAGGACTTCGTGGCGCCGGTGCTGGCGGAGATGCGGGCGCAAATCTGCTTCCACCAGGTCGCGGTGCGTCCCGGAAAGCCGGTGCTGCTGGCCGAGCTTCCCAAGGGGCCGGCGCTGCTGGGCCTGCCGGGCAATCCGGTGGCCACGGCGGTGTCGCTGCGCTTTCTCGCGGTGCCGCTGCTGCGGGCGGCGCTGGGGCTGGCGCCCGAGGTCCCTCACCGCGCGGCGCTGCGCGCCGACTTCGGCAAGCCCGAGGGGCTGCGCTGCTTCTACAAGGCGCGCCTGGACGTCGGCGCGAGCGGATCGCGGGTTGAGCTGCTCGCCGGGCAGGGTTCGTCGATCGTCAGCAGCCTGGCTCGCGCCAATGCCTGGGCGGTGCTGCCGGAGGCAGGAGGTCGCTGCAAGGCCGGAGAGGAGCTGGAGGTCTATCCCCTCGGCGCCCCGGAGAACTGGCCGCAAGCCGCGTGAGAAAGACGTGAGCGCGCCTGATCCCAAGAACGTGGTGGCGGTGATCCTTGCCGGCGGCGCCTCGACGCGAATGGGCCGCGACAAGGCGACCCTCGAGATCGCCGGCGAGCGGCTCGTCGATCGTGTGGCCGCGGTCCTGCGCGAGGCGCTGCGGCAGGCGGGCGAGGATCCCCGGATCGTGGTCTCAGGCCGCGTCGATGGCTTCGAATGCGTGACCGACCGGCATCCAGGAAGTGGTCCGGTCGAAGGGTTGCGCAGCGTCTTCGAGTCCCAGCCCGATGCCGTCTGGCTCCTCGCTGTCCCGGTCGATCTGCCCGCGCTCACCGTCGAGGCGCTCGCTCCTCTTCTCGCCCAGGCGCGGGCGGGGACGCGTGCTGCGGCCTACGATGGCCACGCGTTGCCTGTTCTTCTGAGGGTGGAGGCCGGCGTCGGCGAGGCGCTGGAGCAGGTGGCGGCGGCGGACGGGCGAAACCGTTCGCTCCGCCGGCTGCTCGAGCAGTTGGACGCCGTTCGCGTTCCGCCGCGTGCGTCAGATGAAGCAGCGCTGGCGAATGCCAACTCGCCCGAGGAGCTGGATCGGGCGCTCGCAGGAGCGCGACGATGAACCTGAGGCTGGCGACCAATGAAGTGCGGGTGCGGCTAGAGCGCGCGGAGGCCGAGCGGCTCGCCGGTGGCGAAGAAATACGCCAGATGCTCCCGCTCCCCGGCGGCCACTTCTCCTGGGCCGTCGTCTCCACCGAGGCCGAGACCGGTGCTGCCTTGCATGGCCGTGAGCTCCGGATCTCGCTGTCGCGGGAGAAGCTCCAGGCGTTGATGAGCGAACCCGCCTCGAAGGACTCCGGCTTGCGGGCCGAGATCGCCGGCGATCGCGCGCTGATCTCCCTGATCGTCGAAATCGATCTCTTCGACGGCAAGAAGCGGCGCTGACGTTCACGCGCCGGCGATGGCTTCACCCAGCCCCGAGTGCCGGACCAGCCGCCGCTGCACCGCCCGCCGCAGCAACTCGGGCGCGCCCGCCACGGTCACCGAGCGGCGGCAGCGGGTGAGCCCGGTATAGAGGATCTCGCGGGTGAGCAGCGGCAGGTCCTCGTCGGGCAACACCAGCAGCACGTGATCCACCTCCGAGCCCTGCGCCTTGTGCACGGTCATGGCGAAGGCCCGCGTCAGCGCCGCGGAGGACTCCCCAAGACGCACCGCCTGCCAACCGCCGCCAGTGGCGAAAGCGGCGTGCAACGCAGAAGCGTCGCCGGCGTTCGCGCGCACCGCCACTCCCTGGTCGCCGTTGAAGAGCCCGCGCTCGTAGTCGTTGTGCAGCATCATCAGCGGCTCGCCCGCGGTGAGGTGCCTCCCCGCACCTTCGCGACGGTTCGCCTGTCGCCAGAGCTCGGCCAGCCGGGCGTTGATCGCCTCGGCCCCGGTCGGCCGGCCCGCCGAGCGGGTGACGCTCAAGACCCGAGCCGCCGAGGTGCGAGCCGCCAGCTCATCGAGCAGCGGCCGCTGGCCCGGCGCCAGCCCTTCCGGCCCGAAGTGGTAGGTCGTCGCGGCCAGCGCTTCGAGCTTCGGATCGGGCGCGTGGTGCCTGGCGAACCAGGCCTGCAGCAGCCTGTCGAGCTCGGCGGCACTCTCGCACGGCACCAGCGACACGCCCTGCTCGGCGAGCTGCTCGGGAGATCGCACCGGGAGGGAAGCCAGCAGCTCGTCGGCACGGCCCTCGTTGACGAGCCCGGCGGCTTCCAGGATCTGCCGGCCTCCGTCGTGGGCCGCGCGCGTCCGGTAGGAATGAGTCAGCCGCACCGAGGCCTCGGAACCAGCGCTCGCGATCAGGTCGCGGAACACCGAGCCCGCCTCGACCGAGGGCAGCTGGTCGGCGTCGCCCAACAACACCAGCCGGGACTGGGCCGGCAGAGCGCGCACCAGACGCTCCATCAGCGCCAGGTCGATCATCGAGCTCTCGTCGACCACGACCACCCGCTCCGAAAGCGGGTTTCCCTCGTGGTGGCGAAAGTCATCCCGCGAAGGCGAATAGCCCAGGAGTCGGTGCAGCGTCTGCGCCGGCGGCGGGCGCTCGAGCAACTGTCGATCCTCCGAGGAGGGCGCGCCAATCGCCGTCAGTCCGGCGCGAATCGACTCCGTGAGGCGGTTGGCGGCTTTTCCCGTCGGGGCCGCGATCGCCACCTGCTCTGGCGGGATGGCGGCGCGGGCCAGCAGCCGCAGCAGCGAGACCACGATCGAGGTCTTCCCGGTGCCTGGTCCGCCCGAGATCACCGCCAGAGGGTAGCGGGCCGCCACCTGCAGCGCTCGCCGCTGCTCCTCGGAGAGGTGAACCGCATTTCCACCTGCGAGCGGCGGCCTGCGCAGCAGATCCTCGAGCGCCGACTCGATCATCGTGCTGTCCGGCTTCGCCTTCATCCGAGCCAGCAACCTCGAGCCCAGGCTGTGCTCGAGCGCTGCCATCCGGTGCAGTGCCAGCGAACCCCCGTCGTGGATCAGCGCCTTGAGCTCTCCCGGCTTCCCGACGAGCTCTTCCATGCCCTTGGCCTTGCCCGCCAGGATCCGCGCGATGCCCTCGCGCTCCTTCTTTTCGGCTTCCAGCCAGTCGAGAAGCTCGTCGAGCCTCCCTCCGTTTCCCACCGGCAGCCGAGTGCTCCCCTGGGCCTGGGCCACCAGCACGGCCGCGAAGAGGAAGATCAGCGCGCCCCGATCCTTCTCGTCCGCCTCGGGAGCGCAGCGCGCCAGCTCCCAGGCACGATAGAGAATCCCCTGCGGCAGCTCGAAGCGGGCCACCGCCTTCTCGAGCTGCGGCGGAATCGCCGGCGAACGCACGCTCGACCCGAACGACTGGCCGCGCGCCGCCAGGAACTGCTCCGCCGCCGTTCCCCGCGGAGAGAGCCGGCCGCTCATGCCTCACCTCCCGCGCTCAACTCCTTCATCTGCCGAAGTTCCTCTTCCCACGCCACGACCTCCGACCAGCCCGGCCGCGAGAAGAAGACGCCGGTGCTCCCGTCGCCGTCGCGCTGCAGACCCCGCAAGAAGAGGAAGGCCACCCCACCGACCTTGGCCTGGTAGTCCTGCTCGCCTCGAATTCCCAGCATCTTCACCAGCGCCAGGAGGTAGAGCTGCGCCTGCAGCCAGTAGGAGTGCCGCACCTCGGCCTCGACGCGCTGCGGGTCGAAGCTCGGCAGGCAGTTGCTCTTCCAGTCGGCGAGGTAGATGCGGCCGTGGTGTTCGAACAGCAGGTCGACGAAGCCGATCACGAATCCGCGGCGGATCTCGAAGCCGCGGCGCTCCAGCGCCTGGCCGAGCTTCGGGTGGGAGCGCTCGGGGATCGGGTAGAGAAAATCCATCTCCCGCTGCAGCCGCGGCGAGCGCGCCAATCCCTCGATGCGCACTCCGGGCTCGAGAGCCACCGGCGCAGTCAGCGCGGTGTGCACCAGCCGGCGAGCCGAAGGAAGATGCCGAGACTCGATGCCGAACCGGCGGCGCCAGCCGTCGAAGATCCTCGCCACCTCGGCATCCTCGGCGAAGGTCTCGGGGTCGGCGTGCTGCAGCGCCTTCTCGGGCGGAACCCGGGCCAGGATCTCATGCAGGAAGGAGCCCGCTGCGGCGCCGCCCGGAAGCTCGTTCTCCGGCGGCCGCATGTGATCGAGGGTCTCCGACTTCACGGCTTCGGCACGGGTATCGAGCCGATCGCGCAGCTGGGTGAAGGAGGTCGTGGTGAATCCCGCGTGCCGAGCCGCCAGCTCTTCCCAGCGCGCATCCGCTGGCATCTCGAGCAGCGCGGGCGGGATCTCGATCGCAGCTCCGGCCCGGTGCGCGCTGGGCACCAAGTCTTGCCGCGGCTCCTCAATCACGACGAACGAGAAACGGCCGCCGGTGGCCGGCTCCGGGCTCGCCTCGCCGAAGAGCTCGCACAGCCGCCGGTTCACCTTGCCCCAGCAGCCGTTGAGCTTGGGCGGGCTCGCCGGCCGCCAGCCCTCGCCTTCCGGCGCCGCGTCCGACAGCAGAGGCAGATAGAGGCGCGCCTTGGCCCGGGTGAGGGCGACGTAGAGCAGCCGTTCGTCCTCCTGCCGGGCCTCTTGCTGGGCGATTTCCGCATTGGCCGATGGCAGATCTCCAACCCAGGCGACCCGCTCCAGCCGCCGCGCCGCCGACACGTGGATCGTCTTCACCACGTCTCGCGACGCCTGGCTGAAGTAGCCGCCGACCAGAAACACCACCGGGGCTTCGAGCCCCTTCGCGGCGTGCATGGTGAGGAGCTGCACCGCATCGCGGTCGGTCTCCAACCGCTGCAGGCTGGTGTTCTCGCCCACCGGGCGCCGGGTTTCCTCGCGCCAGGAGCGCAGCGCCCGGGCCATCTCTTCGGCCGAGGCGCCGCGCGAGGCGAGCTGCTCGCGCAGGATCTCGAATAGGTGCAGATAGTTGGTGAGAGCGCGCTCGCCCGGCTCGCAGAGGATGAGCCGCCGCACCAGTCCCGAATCCTCGAGCAGCGCCCGGAACAGGTGCTCCGGATTGCGCGCGCGCGCCAGCCGCGACCACTCGAGCAGACGCTGCGTCCAGGGAGCGCTCTCCGGCAGCTCGGCGACGGCGGACAGCTCGCCCAGCCTAAGGCCGAAGAACGGCGTCATCCAGGCGCGCAGCCGCCTGCCGCGGTCCTCGGGGTCGGCCAGTGCGAAGAGCAGGTCCTCGACGTCGCGGGCTTCGCTGGTCTGGAACAGGCCGTCCTGCTTGTAGAAGGCGAACGGGACCCCCGCCTCCCGCAGCGCCTGGGCCATCGCCATGCCATCGGCGGCGGCGCGCCCGAGGATGAAGATGTCGCGGTAGCGCAGCCGCCTCTCTCCCTTGCCATCGCGCCAGCGCGGAGCCTGTGGCGACTCGACCAGGCGGCGGATCTCGGCGGCGATGGCCGGCCCCAGCTTGGAGAGCACCACCGGCTGGGCCACCGACTCGGTCGGCACCACCATCATCTGCACCGGCGCCAGCGGCTTGCCGCGCGAGTCCAAGAGCGCCAGCGACCGGTCGCCGCAAGAGACCGGCTGGTCGTACTGGATGTCCCCGCTGAAGAAGCCGCTCTCCTGCTCGAGGATCCGGTTGTAGGCCGCGACCAGCGGCTCGGTGGAGCGGAAGTTCTCGGTGAGCGCCACCACGCTCGCGTCCGAGCGACGCAGCTCGTCCCGAGCCTCGAGATAGGTCTGCACGTCGGCGCCGCGGAAGCCGTAGATGGCCTGCTTGGGATCGCCGATCAAATAGAGCGGCCGCGATTCGGGGCTTTCGACGAAGATCTTCCGAAAGATCTGCCACTGGATCTCGTCGGTGTCCTGGCACTCGTCGATCAGCGCGAAGCGGAACCGATCGCGGAGGATCTTCAGCAGCTGCGGCCCCTGGGGTCCCTCCAAGCTGTCGCGCACCAGCGAGAGCATGTCCTGGAAGTCGAACAGCCCCGCCTCCCGCTTGCGGCGGGCGAGTCGCGCCTCCAGCCGCGGCAGGAACACCTGGGCCACCGCCGGCTCGAGGGGAATCACCGCCTGGCCCAGGCCCTCGATCGCCGCCACCAGCCCGGGGATCAGCGCGCTCTTGGCGGCGGCCTTCGACAGCGGCGCTGGCAGGTAGTCGACCGGGCTCTCCTTCCAATTCGGACTGGGCGCGCGGTGGATCCGAGTCAGCGCGGCGAACCGCCCCATCTCGCCCAGCTCGGGACGCGCGGCGGCCTCGACCGCGTCGTAGAGCCCGCGCAGCATCCCCTCGACCTTGTTGCGGCTGCCGCCGTGGACGAATTCGCAGACCGCTAGCGCCCGCTCGCGCGGCGGCAGCGCCTTCAACGCGGCTCCGACCTGCCCCAGGTCGAACTCGGGGACGATTCGCCCTCCGCGCGACTGGCAGGCGTAGAGCAGGCTCTCCAACTGCTCCAGCGACTTCGCCTCCAGCCAAGCGGTGAGCAGGGCGCGCAGCTCGGGGTCGGTGGCGAACTCGGTGCGTAGGAGGTCGCGCAGCGCCGCCGCCAGCTGCTCGCGCGACTCGGCCAGCTCCTCGGAGAAGAGCCGGCCGTTGACGAAGGCGTTCTCGGTCAGCACCTGCCGGCAGAAGGCGTGAATGGTGCAGATCGTCGCCGAGCTCAGCTCGCGCAGCGCCCGCGCCAGCCGCTGCCGCGCCGCCGGGTCGATGCGCCAGCACTCCTCGTCCGGCACTCCGACCGGCTCGTCGGCGGGCTTGAGGTTGAGCAGCTTCTCGAGAAGCCCGCGCACCCGAGCCTTGAGCTCCCCGGCCGCCTTCTCGGTGAAGGTGACCAGCAGCAGCTGCCCGATGGTGATCTCGCAGCTGAGCAGCACCTCCACCACCAGGTGCTCCAGGGTGTAGGTCTTGCCGGTGCCGGCCGAGGCCTCGATGACCGCGTGCCGCCCCGAGCCGACGGCCAGCTGCCGCAGGATCTTCGGCTTGCGATAGCGGGTGACGTCCTCGCTCATCGCTTGGCCTCCTTGCGCTTGCCGCGCGCCGCCTGGGCCGGCTTCTCCGGAGCAGCGGGGACCTCGCGCATCCGCTTCTCGAAGAACAGCCCCAGCCGCGCCTGGGCCATGTCCGCGGCGGCGGACTCGCCCGCCGGCGGGTAGTCCAGCGCCTCGCGCACCGGTCCGTAGCTCGAGGCGATAGCCCGGCCACGAGCGGTCACCAGCTGGAGCGCCCCGAGGTAGGTCTCGGTCTGGGCATCGCGCCAGGCGAGCACTGCCTCCGCCGGCAGCAGGTAGTCGTGGGGGCGGGAGAGCAACTCGGAGCAGAGACCTCGCAGGTAGTCGACGGCTTGCGCCGGACTGATGGCATCGAACTGCACCGCAGCGAAGTCGCCGTCGTAGAGCTGCACCGACTTGAAGGCCTTGGCGCCGCGGCCCGAGGCACTCAGGGCGACGTGGTCGAGGAAGGCCCCCAGCGACTCCTGGTTGCGCCGCGCCTCCTCGGCGGCGCCGGAGCCAAGGTTCCGCCCGCTGACGCTGACCTCGACGCTGCCCCGCAGCGCCAGCGGCCCGGTCCGGCCGAAGATCTCGACCTTCACCGGCCCGAGCTCGAAGCGAATCGGATCAAGCACCGCGTCGGCCTCGGAGCGATCATCGGCGCCCCCGAAGCGCACGCGCTCGAAGCGCGGCGACTCTCCCGGCAGCGCAGCCGCCAGCCCTTCGTTCCAGACCCGCAGCCGCTCGCGGTGCGCCGGCAGCTGCGCCTCCAGGAACAGCCCGGCCGGCATCGCTCCTCTGGCCACCAGCGGCTCGGCGAGACGGCGCAGCTGCGGCTCGAAATCGCCGCCCTGCTGGATCGCCTCGAAGAACGCCGGCCGCTCGAGCATGGCCGCCCCGAGGCGATCCGATTCGAAGAGCTCGTCCTCGATCTCGGCGCGGTCCTCCTCGTCCTCCGCCAGCCGCAGCAGGAAGCGCGCCGCCCCTTGCAGCGGGCAGTCGAGGAACTTCCGTAACTGGCCGAGCGAGATTCGCACCGTCCGCTCGGTCCCGCTGTCCGGTGCCGCGACAGGCGGGCTCAGCCTCCGCAGCAGCCGGTCGACTGCCTCCGCCTTCTCCGGGCCGACCAGTTTCTGGATCCGCTCCGGTTCGAGCCGAACCGCGCCCTGCTGCTGCTCGAAGCTGCGGCGCAAGAGGGCCAGCTGGGCCTCGGCCCGGGCCTCCGGGGGCGCGGGCAAAATCCGCGGCTCGCCGCGAAGGTCGGGAAACAACTCCGGATCGAAGCGGCGCAGGCTCGCCTTGCGCACCAGCTCGGTCCCCTCAGCCAGATAGCCGCGCCGCAACATCCGCACCAGCTCCGCCACCACCGACGAGGGTTCGAGAGCGTCGCCGGTCAGCTCATCGCGCCCGACGTAGCTCAGGTAGAGCCGCTCGCGTGCCGAGAGCAGCGTCTCCAGGAACATGTACTGGTCCTGCTCCCGGCCGCTGACGTCGCCGGCGCGCAGCTTGGCCAGGCGAAGGTCGAGGAAGTTGCGCCGGTCGGCAGAGGGGAAGCGCCCCTCTCCGAGCCCGGCGACGAAGATCACTCGGAATGGGATGGCCCGCATCGGCTGCAGCGTGGAGATGACAACCCCTTCGTCACTCTGCCGCGAGCGCCCGACCTTGAGCGATCCCAGTGCGGTCCGCGCCAGCTCGCAGGCCACCCGGTACGAGACCGCCTCCCCTCCCAGCTCCAGCTCTCCCAGCGAGCGGACGGTCCGCAGGCATCGCTCCAACTCGGATTCCTCGCCGTCGCCGCGCGGCTCGACGTAGGCCGACAGCATCTTCGAGAGAAACTCGCTCCACTCGGCCATCGTCAGCCGGCGGTCGCGGGCGAAGCGGGCGTCTGCCAACAGCGAGCGCAGCAGCAAGCCAAGCTGCTCCGCCGACTCGACCTCGCCCCTCGCTGGAGGAAGGTACCGCTCCCCGCCGATGGCCACCTCCTCGCCGTCGGCGGCGCTCACCGCCTCTCCCAGGGCCAGGCGGCGCAATCCCTGATCCCAGTTGTGCAGATCGCGCTCGAGGTATGAGCCGGCGTGATCCTCGCGATCGAGGCCGTGGAAGATCCCCAGCGCGTCCACTGTGCGCACCCACTGCTGGGGATCGGCGTCCGGATAGCGGGAGATGACGCAGGGATGCGTCGCCAGCTTGAGCACCTCGGCGCGGGTGAAGCGGCCCAGCGGCAGGGCCAGCAAAAGCTCCGCGGCCTCGACCACCGCGCTGTGCGCCCCGAGCGCCGTCTCCTCGAGCGTGTAGGGAATGGAGAAGCCGCGCTGCTCGAAGGCCGCCGCCAGCCGCGAGAAGGTGGCCTGCGGCTCGCTGCCGGCGACCAGCACCGCGATGTCGGTAAACCGCAGCGGCTCCGCCCCGGGGTTGGCTTCGTCGCGCTCGATCAACGACCAGATCTCGGCGGCGATCGCTTCGGCCTCGCGCTGGCCACCAGGACAGGCGAGCACCTGGATGCTCGCATCGCTCAGCGCCAGCCGGCCGATCTCGGGCGTCCGCTCCGGCTCGCGCATCAGGATGTCGCGCTGCAGCTGCCGCAGCAGGGTCTGCTGCCCCGGGTCGGCGAAGCACTCGTGGAAGTCGCAGTCGGCGACCTCGTTCAGCAGCCGGATGTTCTCGCGCCCGGGGCGGCCCCACAGCGACAGCGCCGGGGTGTCGGCGGCGTCGAGAAGGCCGAATGGGTCCTCGGACTCCAGCGCCGCGGCCCCCAGCCGCTCGGCGCGCTTGGGCAACGCGCGGCGCGTCTCGCGCCCGGCGGAGAGGTCCTCCCAGAACTCCATGCACGGGTTGAGGGTGTAGACGAACAGCTCGCCCTCGCGGGCCAGCGCCGCCAGGATGCTCTGGAACAGCCGCGCCACGTACGAGACGCCGAACAGGTAGACCGGCACTCCTCCCGAGAGCCCGCGCCCACCCAGCTCCTTGAGCGCCTGCGCCGGAGTCAGATAGCGCTCGCCGGTCCTCTTGGACCGCTCCTCCAGCACCCCGCCCGGCCCGAGGATCGACAGCCACAACTCGCGCTGCCACTGCTCGGTCTCGCCGAACAACCCCTTGGGCAGCGTCGTCCCCTTGGTCCACGCCGCCAGCATCTCCGGGCGCGAGAAGCCGTACTCCTCGAACAGCCGCGACAGCTCGGTGGCCAACTGCACCCGGCGCAGATCGACCGCGTCGGCGCTGTCGCCGCCGCTCCTCAGATAGGTCCGCACCCGCGCCAGCCCCGGCGAGGCGAGCTTGCGCTCGTCGAGCAGCACGCCCAGCAGCGAATCGAAGAGGAGCTCGGAGTCGGCCAGCCGCAGCGACGGCCCGCCGGCGGCGAGCAGCCCGGCGATGAAGCGCCGCAGCTGCAGCACCTCGAAGTTGGCGGCGATGCCGTCGCGGCGGGCGAAGGCCCGCTTGAGCCAGGTCTCGACGTTGCGGTTGGGCACCACCAGCCGCACCGGCTCCAGCGGGCTGGCCCCGCTCTGGCGGCGCCGGTCGAGATCGCGGGCGAACTGCTCGAACAGCGCCTCGGTGCGGTTGGAGTAATGGAGGTGGATCATGCGCTGCCGCGGGGTTGGAAGCTGGCGATGCAGTTTACCAAGTTGGCCGGACCGGCAGGTCGGCTACGGTCTGCCCGGAATGGAGCGGCGCGGAGTCGAAGGGGCCCGTCAGCCAGAGCGGAGACAGGTGCAACAGAGATTGCGGGTCGTGGGACAGGGGCCCGAGCCATGAGGTGATAGGCTCCGCCCAGAGTCAGACAGAGGGGTTTCCCATGCTGGCGAGAGTGTCCTTGGCGTGCCTGCTGCTCTTGGAAGCTGGCTCCGCGTCCGCCACCAGCCTGGCAGGTCGAATAGTTGTTCTTCGAATTCCCGAACACCCCGAGCTTTCGGGGCAGCTGGATACCACGGAGGCGGGTTTCGCCCGCCTGCAGAGCCAGGGGCTGCCGAAAGAGGATGTGGAGTCGTTGCGCAAAGTACGGAGCAAGATTTTTAGGGAACCATGGGTCGCTCCACGATTCCGGGAAGCCAATGTCATCATCTACCAGAGCGATGCCGCCTTCGCCGCGTCGCCTCTCAGGGAACCGTGGCCTTGCGGCTGCGAGGGGTCGACTCTCATCCTCCGGGAAGGCAACTGGACGGCACTGTGGGAAGGGCGTCCGTGCTCGTCGTTGAGCGACCAGCTCGATGGCAACGCGACCTATCCGCCGCCCTACTGTCCCAACAACGTGCTCTTTGTCGGCGCCTCCGGCGCCCTGCTGATGCTCACCATGACGGGCCTCATGCTCAGGTGGGGCTATCGGCTGGTTCAGTCACGCCAGCCAGGCGCCGATGGCGAGTCCAACTCTGACGACTGAAACCGTCAGGCTGCGCTGGCCTCGAACGATGCGCCGCCGCGAAGTCGAGGGGCTCCGTCAATCCCAGTAGCGCCGCGGGCCGCCGAAGAATGGCACCTCGGCGCGCTTGAAGAAGCCGATCAGCGCCAGTCCGGCGATGAAGCCGCCGATGTGCGCGTGCCAAGCCACCCCGCCGCCTCCGCCCTTGGCGATCGAGGCGCTGAGCATCTGCATGGCGATCCAGATCCCCAGGAACCAGACCGCGGGGATCTGCATGGTGCGGGTGAAGAATCCCATCGGAACCAGCGTGAGCACCCGCGCCCGCGGATAGGCAGCGCGTAGGCCCCCAGCACTCCGGAGATGGCGCCGCTGGCCCCGACCATGGGGATGCGCGAGGTGGGATCGAGCGCGCCCTGGGCGTAGGCCGCGGCGGCGCCGCAGAACAGGTAGAAGGTCACGAACCGGCCCCGGCCCATGCAGTCCTCGATGTTGTTTCCGAAGATCCACAGGTAGAGCATGTTGCCGCCCAGGTGCATCAGGCCGCCGTGCATGAACATCGAGGTGGCCACCGTCGCCAGGTTGGGGATCGGCGCGCCGGCCAGCGCCCCTTCGCCGAAGAAGCGATCCGGAACGAAGGCGTAGGCCATGGTCATCGCCTGCACCTGCCGCGCCCCCAGCATCAGCTGGTAGAGGAAGACCAACACGTTGGCGGCGATTGAAGAGCACCGTGACGATCGGAAAGCGGCGGGTCGGGTTGTCGTCGCGCAGAGGGATCACGGAGCGATTCTACCGGGGCCGGGGCGCGAGCGCAGCGACGCCAAATAGCGGCGTCTGGTAGATCTTTTCCAATGACCGCCACCACCGCCCTGCTGCTCTCGCTCGCGCTGGCCGCTTCGGCGAGCTCCAAGTCGAAGGCCGCCTCCCACGAGCGGGCCAAGTCCGCCGAACCGGCGCGCGCCGCCGAGGAGGCCCCGGCCTGCGCTGAGGAGGAGATTCCGTTCCGCGTCCCGGCGACCGGGCCCCAGCTCGATCAGGCGCTGGAGCTGCTGGCGGCCATGGACGTGAGCGGCCGCAAGGTCACCACTTCCCAGGGCGTCACCTTCACCCTGCGCAAGATCCGCGACCTGCGCTGGCGCAGCGGCGTCGAGGGTCTGGCCGACGTCGACTTCGACCACAGCTCGGTCACCGGCTCGGGCACCCTGCCCTTCCGCATCGAGGTCGAGCTCGATTCCGCGGCCCAGGTCCTCAAGCCTCACCTGCGGCTCACCGGCCCAATCCGCGTCGAGCGCTCCACCGCCAAGGCCGCCGCCGGTCCCTTCGCCGGCCTGCTCCAGAACAACCTCGGCTCCATCGTGGGCCCGGTCAGCGAGAGCGAGGCCTTCCGCGACGAGTTCTCCCGCCAGGCCGAGGCCAACATGAAGCGGCCGTCGATCACCGAGCTGGTGCGCGCCCTCAAGAGCTACCTGCCGCTGCCCGCCGACGTCTGCCTCGGCGCCGGAAAGCTCGACGAGCTCAAGCTCCATCTCGACGGCCTCACCGTCGGCGGCAGCGTCAGGATCCGTCGCGGGTCGCACTGCTGCGGCTGAGCTCGGCTCAGCTTTGGCCAGGCGCTAGCGCTGGCAAGACCGCGGAGCACGGGCTCAGGAGCCGAGGTCGAGTCCCGCCGGCGTCTCCGCCCGGACACGCCTCGCGTCGCTTCGGCCGCGCCGATGGGCAGAGGTTCTCGACACCAAAGGCCTGTGGGATTCAGCGGTTGCGAGCAGGCGACGCCGTTGGCATCGCCCGTGCTGAGTGCCCGGGCATGACCCCGCCGAGGCCCACCATGCCCTTCCGCCTGCTGCTCCTGCTCTCACTCCTGCCCGCCGCAGCCATCGCCGCAGAGACCGGAGACAAGACCCTCTCTCCGTACTTCCTGGTCGAAGGCGCCGAGGGAGGCGGCGACGCGCTCCCGCTCAAGTCGACCTCGGCTCAGGTAGAGATTGCCGGCGTCATCGCCCACGTCACCGTGGAGCAGGTCTACTCGAACATGGGCGGCACGCCGCTGCACGCGCGGTACGTCTTTCCCGCCTCGACCCGCGCGGCGGTCCATGGCCTGACGCTCCGGGTCGGCGAAAACACCGTCGAGGCGCAGATCAAGGAGAGGGGCCAGGCGCGAGCCGACTTCGAGCGCGCCAAGGTCGAGGGGAAGAGCGCCTCGCTGCTCGAGCAGGAGCGGCCCAACGTCTTCACCACGGAGGTCTCCAACATCCTCCCCGGCGACGTGGTGAAGGTGCAGCTGCGCTACAGCGAGCTGCTGGTGCCGACCGACGGAGTCTACGAGCTCGTCTACCCGACGGTCGTGCTGCCCTGGTACTCGAACCAGCCGGAGGCCACCGCCCCGCAGTCCGACCGCTGGGTGAAGAGCCCCTACCTGCACCAGGAGAGCGCTCCGACCTATGCCTTCGGTTTTCGCGCCACCCTGGCCTCCGGCAGCCCGATCCAGGACGTATCTGTGCCCAGCCACAAGGCCGACGTGCAGTGGACCGCGCGCAACCAGGTGACGGTCGCGCTCGACCCGGCCGAGAAGGACGGCGGCAACCGCGACGTGGTGCTGCACTACCGGCTGGCCGGCGAGAAGATCGAGTCCGGGCTGCTGCTCTCCGAGGGCCCCGGCGAGAAGTTCTTCCTGCTGACCGTCGAGCCGCCCGAGCGGCCTGCCCTCGCCGACATCCCGGCGCGCGAGTACGTCTTCATCATCGACGTCTCCGGCTCGATGCACGGGTTTCCGCTGAACACCGCCAAGAAGCTGTTGCAGGACCTCATCGGCGGGCTGCGCCCCACCGACCACTTCAACGTGGTCCTCTTCTCCGGCGCTCACCAGACGCTCTCGCCCGCGTCGCTGCCTGCGACCCGGCAAAACATCGCCGCCGCCACCGCGCTCATCGACCGCCAGTCCGGTGGCGGAGGGACCGAGTTGCTGCCCGCGCTGCAGGAGGCGATGGGCCTGCCGCGCGCAGAGGGGACATCGCGCAGCTTCATCGTCGTCACCGACGGCGGGATCTCCGAGGAGAAGCGGATGTTCGAGTACATCCGCGGGCACCTCGGGGACGCCAACGTCTTCTCCTTCGGCATCGGCTCGTCGGTGAACCGCTACCTGGTGGACGGCGTGGCGAAGGCGGGGATGGGCGAGTCGTTCGTGGTGCTCAAGCCCGACGAGGCGGCCGAGACCGCCGCGCGCTTCCGCAAGTACGTGGAGTCGCCGGTGCTCACCGGGATCCACGTCGCCTTCGACGGGTTCGAGGCCAGCGAGCTCGAGCCCGGCGCCATCCCCGACCTGCTGGCGCAGCGGCCCATCGTCCTGCAGGGGAAGTGGACCGGCAGTCCCAAGGGCACGGTGACCGTGACCGGCCGGACGGGCAAGGGCGAGTTCAAACGGACCATCGACGTCTCCGCCGCCTCGCGCAGCGAGCGGTTCGAGGCGCTCAGGTACCTGTGGGCCCGCGCCCGCATCGCCGCGCTCTCGGACTTCAGCGCGAAGGAAGAGTCCCTCGAGGAGCGGGAGGAGATCACGCGGCTGGGCCTGAGCTATGGGCTGCTCACCCGTCACACCTCGTTCGTCGCCGTCCTGCAGCAGGTGCGCAACGCCACCGGGCAGGCCCAGGACGTCGACCAGCCACTGCCGCTGCCTGAAGGCGTGAGCGACCTGGCGGTGGGCGGCGCGAACGGCCAGGGCGACGAGCCGGGGCTGGCGCTCCTCGCGCTGCTGGCGGGCCTGGTCGCGCTGATCGCCTGGGCCAGGCGAGCGAAGCCCTCGCCCGCCTGAGGAGGGGTCGCATGCGAGCGCGGACCGCCGTCGCCGCCGCCACCTGGGCCGTCGCCGCCGCGGCGGCCCTCGGGCTCAAGGCCTTCTACAGCACCGCCAATGCCGAGCAGCTGCGCTTCATGCTCGCGCCCACCACTGCGCTGGTCGAGGCCGCCGGCGGCTACTCCTTCGACTGGACGAGCGGCGGCTACCTGAGCGGTGAGCTGCACTACATGATCGCGCCCGTCTGCGCCGGGGTGAACTTCCTCATCGTGGCGTACTGCGCGCTAGTGCTCGGCCTGGTCCGGCCGCGGCGCTCGCCCTGGCAGAACGTCGGCCTGCTCTTCGGAAGCGCCGCAGCGGCCTACCTGACCGCCTTGGCGGCCAACGCCCTGCGCATCCTGGTGGCCATCCCGCTGTGGACCCATCGGGTCGGCTTTGGCGCGCTCACCCCCGAGCGCCTTCACGAGTTAGTCGGCGTGGCGGTCTTCCTGTCGATGCTCCTTCTCGTCTGGGCCCTGGCGCGCAGGCTCTCGGGCGCTGCGCTCGGTGCCTGGATGCCGATGGTCCCGTATCTCGGCGTCATGGTGGTCGTGCCGCTGCTGCGCGGGGGTCATCTGCGCAGCGGCTTCTGGCCGCACGTCGGGAGCATCGCGGCAGTGTCAGCAGCGGCCGGTGCGATCGCGCTGCTGGTCCAGCGGACCAGGTGGACGCCCTCAGGTCAGAGCATGAAGTCGAACTTGAGCCGCGCCTCGAGAGCGGGGGCAACTGCATCAGGACCGATGGCCTCAAGAGCCCCATGACGCTGCCCGCCGACGTCTGCCTCGGCGCGGCAAAGCTCGACGCGCTCAAGCTGCACCTCGACGGCCTCACCGTCGCCGGCAGCGTCAAGTTCCGCCGCGGCGCGCACTGCTGCGACTGAGCCGAGCAGGCTCGGAATCAGCGTCCTGACGATGGAGCAGGAAGCGGGCTTCCACGGCCTGTCGAAGCCGCCATCGGCGCACGACCCCCGTGCGTTCCCCGACAGACCTTCGCTGCAACGCAAACGAGGCCTGTCGTGCCACGACGGCCCTTCTCTGCAGCGCAAACCAGGCCTGTCGTGCCACGACGGCCCTTCTCTGCAGCGCAAACCAGGCCTGTCGTGCCACGACGGCCCTTCTCTGCAGCGCAAACCAGGCCTGTCGTGCCGCGACGGCCCTTCTCTGCAGCGCAAACAAGGCCTGTCGTGCCGCGACGGCCCTTCTCTGCAGCGCAAACAAGGCCTGTCGTGCCGCGCAACCCCTTGTATGCACCGAAGCGAGGCCTCGTCGCGGCCCACCTGGGCTCCGCTGCTCGGCCAAGTGCCCGGAATCACGGGACTGGCCTCGCTTCGGCCTCCGGGCTCGCCCTTCCGCCTCGCCCCCGCCGCCCGCTCCGAGGGAAAGCAGTCTCGCTACAAGATTGCAGCATGGCTGTCCTTGTCGAACGCCCAGCCACCTGACGCTTCCCGCCGACGTCTGCCTCGAAGCGGAAAAGCTCGACCTGAGCGGCCTCACCGTCGCCGGCAGCGTCCGCCTCGGCGTGCACGGCTGCGGCTGAGCCAGGCTCGGAATCAGCGCCTAACTATGGTGGGAAAGCAGCTTCCAAGGCCTGCCGAAGCCGCCATCGACGCCAATCAATGTATCAAATTCGCTAGAAATTTCAAGGCGTTGACAGGCGCCTCGCCGAGCCCCACCCTCCCCTCGGCCCCGCGGACTCCGCCAGCCCAGGGCGCCTGAGGTTTTCCCCGGCGAATTCGAGGGGTTGCCAGAAATGAGGGAGAAGGCCCTGCCGTCCCCGCTGGAGATCGTCGAGGAGGAGGAGGCCCTGCTGCGGCGGGCGCTGGAGGCGCTGCACGCCCCGCGGCGCGGGAGCGATCGGCCGGGACGGCTCGACGAGCTGCGCTCGCTGCGTGAGGAGGCGAGCGAGGCGGCCGTGGAGGATCTGCCAACGCTGCTGGCGGATCTCGGCGCGGCCCACGCCCTGGCACACCAGCCCGAGCGCGGCGAGCGGCCCGACTCGGGCACGCCCTACTTCGCCCACCTCAGGGTGCGGACCGAGACCGGCCCGCGCGACTACCTGCTCGGCCGCGCCGGCTTCACCGACCTGGGCCGCGGCATCCGCATCGTCGACTGGCGCTTCGCCCCGGTGGCCAGGATCTTCTACGGCTACGAGGAGGGCGACGACGTCGAGGAGAAGCTGCCCGGCGGCGTGCTCGAGGGCGTGGTCGAGGCCCGGCGGGTGGTGGTCATCGAGCGCGGCCGGCTGACGCGGATCGTCGCCGGCTCGCAGGTGCTGACCCGCGATCGCGCGGGCAAGTGGAGCGCCGCCGGAGCCCAGGCGCTCTCCGGCGGCGAGGGGACCGCGACCCGGGCCGGCTCGCTGGGAGTGGGCGTCGGGCGCGAGAGGCGCGACCAGCCGGACATCACCGCGCTGCTCGACGCCGAGCAGTTCGAGGCGATCAACGCCAGCGCCGAGCGCCCGCTGCTGGTGACCGGCAGCGCCGGCAGCGGCAAGACCACGGTGGCGCTGCACCGCTTGGCGCGGCTGGCCTTCGAGGATCCGGCGCGCTTTCCTCCCGGGCGGTTGCGGGTGCTGGTCCCCGAGGAGGGATTGGCCCGGCTCTCCAGGCGGCTCCTGGCGCCGCTGGGCTTGGAGTCGGTGAAGGTGGAGACCGTGCCCCGCTGGCTGATGCGCTCGGCCTGCGCCGCCTTCCAGGTGCGCTCGATTCCCTTGAGCCCGGAGACCCCGGCGCTGGTGGAGCGGCTCAAGCGCCACCCGGCTCTGCGCGAGCCGCTGTTGGCGCGGATGAAGAAGCTTCCCAAGACCTCGGCGCTGCCGCGGCTGCGCA
The DNA here is from genome assembly GCA_037442205.1 of Myxococcales bacterium. Classification (GTDB taxonomy): domain Bacteria; phylum Myxococcota; class Myxococcia; order Myxococcales; family UBA5297; genus JBBIQS01. The sequence continues at coordinate 31,865 of JBBIQS010000013.1, read as the reverse complement.
AGCGGCTGGCGACGCTCTTCACCGACCGCGCCTTCCTGGGCTCGGTGATCGAGGCCGCCGGCGGCGACCTGCCGGCCACCGCGGTCGAGGACACGGTCCACCACACCCTGGCGCAGCTGAGAATCCCGCTGTCGATCGAGCTGGCGGGCTTCGCCCCGGAGGCGCTCGCCGCGATCGACGGCCGGCCGCTGGAGGAGGGAACGCCCGACGAGCTCGCCGGAACGCTCGACCTCGAGGACCTGGCGCTGCTGCTGTTCCTGCGGGCCAAGAGCAGCAAGGCCGGCACCGAGCCCATCGCGCACTTGGTGGTAGACGAGGCGGAGGACTTCTCGCTATTCGAGCTGGCGGTGCTGGGGCAGCAGCTGGGGGCGCAGCGCAGCGTGACGCTGGCGGGCGATCCCATGCAGCAGACCTCATCCGGCTTCGCCAGCTGGCAGGCGGCGCTGGAGGCGCTCGGGCTGGGCGAGCCGGCGACCTGCCGGCTGCAGGTCTCGTATCGCTGCCCGCAGCCGGTGGTGGAGCTGGCGCGCAAGGTGCTGGGGAAGCTGCGCTCCGGAGAGGAGCCGCGGGGTCGCGCGGGAGCGCCGGTCGGGCGGCACCACTTCCCGAATCCCGCGCAGGGCCAGCTCTTCCTGGCCGGGGCGCTGCGGGATCTGCTCGACCGCGAGCCGCAGGCCTCGGTGGGCGTGGTGGCCTGCACTCCAGAGGCGGCGCGAGCCATCGCCGAAGGGCTGGCGGGCATCGAGGGCGTGCGCTGGGTCCACGACGGCGAATTCACCTTCGAGCCGGGCGTCGACGTGGCCGACGTCGAGAGCGTCAAGGGACTGGAGTTCGACTACGTGGTGGTGCCCGACGCCACCGCCGAGAACTATCCCCCCACCGCCGATGCCCGCAGACGGCTGCACGTGGCGGTGACCCGGGCCTCGCACCAGCTGTGGATCATCTCCTCGGGAATGGCGTCTCCGCTGGTGGGGTAGCTCCGATTCGCGCCCTAATCTCAGCCGGTTGCTCAACGCCGGTGACACCGGTCACACGAGGCTTGCGACGCCCGGCAGATCCGATTGGCGGCTGGTCCGTTGAAGCTCCTCGAAAGGAGCTTCCCATGAACCGCCTGCTGACCCTGACCGCCGCCGCGCTCTTGATCGCTCAGACCGCGCGCGCCGACGAGCGCGCCCGCCTCCAGTACCGCGAGACCATCGACCGGGTCGCCAACATGGTGGGCGACGGCGAGGCCCAGTCCCTCGCCAGCCGCTACGGAATGCAAGTCCTCAACGTGATGTGGGAGGACACCGGCCGCTTCCAGGGCAGCTCGGTCGGCCCGAACATCAGCGACGTCACCATCGAGGTCGCCGAGGGCAACGGCGACGACCGCAAGCTGGCGCTGATGCCGGTGGTGCGCTTCCCCAACTTCTCCGACAAGACCGCCGACGTCCGCCTCGACCGCTTCTACCTGCGCGTCGGCAACGAGCGCGAGGGCCAGGCCGAGCAGGTGATCACGCTCAAGGAGTTCCTCGACAACCCCACCCGCTACTTGAGCTTCCCGGGCAGCGGGCACATCAAGGGCCGCACCCTCCTGGCCGCGCGCGACACCCACGCCCTGGTCAGCGCCCAGGCCGCCTTCCTCCCCGTTCCCCAAGGCGGCAAGGCCACCTTCTACCCGGTGATCTTCAACTACCAGTCCACCCGCGGAAACCCGGCGGTGCTGACCATCCTGGTCACGCGCCAGGGCACCTCGGCGACGATCATCGACAATGCCCGCGACACCTCCAGCGGCAGCTGGGGCCAGCGGCTGTTCTTCAACGCCGAGGGCAAGCGCGCCCCGCTCACCGCCGAGCGGCTCTCCGACGTGCAGCAGCGCGGCCAGACCTCCAACGGCGAAGCCGCCTCCAGCCTGGGCGAGGACGCCAATCTGCTGATGCTGATCCAGGTTCCGCTCATCTACCGGCAGCCGCCGCGCCGCTCGATGATGTACGAAGGCGCTGCTCTGGCTCCGTCGGCCGCCGCCCCGATGATGGAGAAGAAGTCCGCCGCCCGCGACGACATGGAGGTGGCGGTGCTGGGCCACGGCGCGCTGGAGGGGCCCTACACCGAGCTCGACGGGCTGACCATCGAGCGCGACCCCCGCTTCCCGGTGCGCGTGACGGTGCAGTTCTACCAGGCCACCAGCAGCGCCAACATCTCGGCGGCCAGCATGCAGAAGCTGGCCCAGCAGATCAGCAAGGTCTACGACAAAGGCGACTACATCGGCTCGCTGGTGGTCCAGGGTCCCTACGACGGCCAGCGCCCCACCAACTGGACCGGCACCAGCGGCGCCCCGAACAACCTCTCGTGGTGGGACTTCCCCGGCCTGGTCGAGCGCTGGCGCACCGGCGGCGGCCAGCCGAAGGAGGCGGTGGGGCTGCGGTAGCAAGCTGGCGGCAAATCGCTCACACCATGCGCGCCCCGGCCGTCATCGGCGGGGCGCGCAGTTTTTTCCAGAGCGACGGAATGCCGATCGAGCGCCCGCCCGCCAGCCGGGAGTGGCCGCGCCGTTGCCGGTGCCCGCCCACGATGATAGCGTCCAGCCTCTCGCCCCGTGCCGAGACCAGGAGCCCGATAGCCGCCATGACGCGAATCTCCGCCGCCCTCGCCCTCGTCCTCGTGGTGCTCGCCGCCTGTGCCGCCAAGACCGACATCGGCCAGACCTGCGACATGACCAAGCCCAACGCCAACGGCGGAGTGAGCCCGGTCCCCGACTCGGCGGTCAGCAACAACACCCTGGACTACGTCTCGCTGGGCTCGACGGTCTGCGACGACATGATCTGCCTGCGCTCGCGCGGCGACGGCAACCCGGCCTCGGTCAACGGCAACGCCCGCGGCTCCTGCACCGCCGCCTGCCTGTCCGACAAGGACTGCTCCCCCGACTACCAGGGCAACTCCGGGACCTACACCTGCGCCGCGCTGTTCATGGACCAGAACTTCCTGGCCGCCTACAAGGCCGCGGATCCCGACGGCTACAACCAGCTCTTCGGCAGCAACGCCAGCGCCAAGTACTGCGTCCGGGCGCAGTAGCCGACCTCGCTCCAGCCTCGAGGGGACTTCGCCCCTCCCTCCCTCGACTCCGGCGCCGCGCGCCTCCGCTCGGGATGAGAGGCGGGGGCCGCTGGACTACTGGACCACCTTCATCACCGCCATGAAGATCTCGGCGAGGATGAGGACCACGATGGTGGTCTCCAGGAACAGCATCCGCCCGTGCTCGACCTCGCCCTTGAGCAGGTCGTAGATCTGGGCCAGCAGCGCCTCCTTGCGGTCCACCGACGCCGACCAGCTGGCGATTCGGAAGCGCCGCACCGCCGCCCGGTAGACCCGCGCCAGGTAGAAGTCGCCGATGATCTTGAGCGAGTTCTCGACCCGCTCGGTGAACTCGGCCACCTCCTGCATCAGCACCATCACGTTGCGCCGCAGCTCGGCGTACTCGGAGCGGAACAGGCTGGAGAAGCGCCCGCGCTTCTTGTCCATCTCGTCGTAGATGCGGGCCAGCTCGCGGTCGAGGACCGCGTCGTAGTAGCGCAGCTCGAGCAGCTGGGCGTTGGCGATCTCCAGGATGTCGGGGATGTCGTGGGAGCCGGAGGGCTCGTAGACGAAGGCGCTGTTGAAGTCGACCACCACCAGGTCGTCGGTGAAGTAGCTGTAGGCGTGCTTGGTGACGTCCCAGCGCTCGTGGGCGGAGAGGCTCTTGTCGCTGGACTCGCCCAAGAGCAGCCGGGCCAGATTCTCCCGCTCGACGATCTCGGTGGCGCCGGGGGCGGCGCCGCGGAACGACTCCACGAACAGCACGTGGTAGCTCTCCGAGCCCTCCCACTCGTGCGTCCGGTGCAGGGCCCCGGCCATGTTGCGGCACAGCGCCTCGGACTCGGACCGGGCCAGCATGTCGATGGCCGGGTTGTCGTAGACGTCGTCGCAGGCGCCCACCAGGTCGGCCAGCGCCGTCCCCGGCGGGATGGGGATCTTGAGCAGGATCGAGATCGCCCCGTGGTCGAACAGGCGGGCCACCAGCTCTACCGAGACCACGCCGTGCTTGAGGGCGATGGGCCTCTCGCCAAGCAGGAACGCGACCGGCGGGTTCGGCAGCTCGAGGTACTGGGAGCCTTCGCGCTGCAGCTTGAGGCGGGTCGCGGCCTGCTTGGAGAGCGTCAGGGCCTTCTGCAGGTCGATCTCGTCGGCCACGTCGTACATGCGGTACGCGTGCAGGCTGCCCTTCTCGACGATAAGCGGCGCGGCCATGGGACCTCGTTCGCGGTGCGAGCGCCTTGGGAAGTGAAACGTTTGGAGCTAGGGTTTTATCCGGCAGTCGCGAGCGGGCTCAAGGGAGAATCGCCTCTTCAATGGAAGCCAAGTACTACGTGGTGATCGCGCTGATGCTGGCGCTGATCGCCGTCAAGCTCTTCGCCGGGGGCAAGCCCTTCGACCGCCCGGTGCGCCGCGCGCGCCGCTTCGGCCACCGCGGCGCGCTGAGCCCGCTCAATGGCCCGCAACCGCCCGCCGGCCCTCCTCCCGACCCGGAGAAGGAGTTCTTCGACGGCGGCTGAGGTCGCACGCAGACCCGGCAAGCGCCCGGCGAGCACGCGCATGCCCCCAGGCCGGCGACCCAAGCCCTCGCCCAGATACGGGCGGGACGAGAGCTGCCCCCCAGGGGCGCCCCTCCGAGAAGACTTCTCCGCGCTGAGCTCGCGTCAGGCGCTGGCCAGCGACTTGGCCACCCCTTCCGCCGCGCCCGGCTTCTCGCGGACCGACAGGAGGGCACGCGAGGCGACGAGGATCGCCAGGGCCACCAGCGGCATGGCGACCTTCCCCGCCGGATCGCCGCTGGCCGCGTGCGAGATCGCCGCCATCACCACGACGATCGCGAAGCCGGCGTAGGCCCACTCGCGGACGGTCCTGGGAACCCGCGGCGCCAGCAGCGCCAGGACCCCCAGCACCTTGGCCACCCCCAGCGTCACGCGGAAGTAGTCCGGGTACCCGAGGTGGTGAAACGCCTCCACCATCTGCGGCGAACCCGCCAGATAGGCGCCGCCCGAGCCGGCCATCATCAGAGAGAACAGCCCCGTCGCCAGCCAATATCCGATCTTCGCCTTCATCACTCTCTCCTGCGCGCAGGGCGCGCGGCGGATTCACGTTCGCAACTGATGCCGTTACATTTAGATGCACGCGAAGACGGCGCGGTTCGCCTATCCCCTGGCCGCCTTGCCGGAACGGCGCCCCTCGACTCGCCGCAGCAGGTCCTCGAACATCTGCGCCAGGGTGACCTCGCGCAGGCTCGTCTCCAGAGCGGCCTGGGCCCGGCCGGAGACCCCGTCGAGGAACGCCGCCACGTGGGGACCGATTGGGCACCGAGGGTTCGGTCCCGACGGATGGCGGCCGAACGGGGCCGACCGCTCCTCCACCGCCGCGTAGACGTCGAGCAGGGTGATCTTCTTGGCGCTCCTAGCCAGAGCTGCCCCGCCGCTCGCGCCTCGCTTCGAGACCACCAGGCCGGCCCGAGCGAGCTCCGCCAGCAGACGACGCACCACCACCGGATTGGTGCGGATGCTCGCCGCCATCAGCTCGGAGGTGACCGGCCCACGCCCCTCTCGCTCGGCGTGAGCGAGCATCGCCAGCACGTGAGCGGCCATGGTGAACCTGCTGTTCACGGCACCTCCACAATCGCAACCACGCATGATACAGAATCCGCCCCCGGGAAGCGCAGCGGCGCGAGGCGGAGTCGAGGCCAGATCGCTTGCCAGCCGGCACCCTGCTCGTCGGCGATGGTCGAACGGCGCCGAGGGGCAGCGGAGGAACCTGGATGCCCAACGCAGACCCGAGCGCCACCCCACCGCGAGGGACCGGCTCGCCTTCGATCCCGCCGGGGACGCAGGCCATGGACGAGCGGCAGGCCAACCTGGTGCTGGCCTTCGTGACGCTCTCCTCGTTCTTCGTGCCCTTCATGTCGGCGGCCACCAACGTGGCCCTGCCGCAGATCGCCCAGGAGCTGGGCATCGACGCGCCGCTGCTGAGCTGGGTGAACACCAGCTACATGCTGGCCTCGGCGGCGCTGCTGCTGCCCCTGGGGCGCCTAGCCGACCTGCGCAGCCTCCGCGGTCTCTTCGTCTTCGGCAACCTGGCCTTCGCGGCCGTCACCGCCGCGGTGGCGGTCGCCCACTCCCAGGGGCTGCTGCTTGCGCTGAGGTTGGTGCAGGGCGCCGCCGGGGCGGTGCCGCTGGCGGCGTCGATGCCGCTGCTGATCTCCACCTGGCCTCCCGCCAAGCGCGGCCGGGCGGTGGGCGTCAACATCGCCGGGGTTTACACCGGGCTCTCGGTCGGCCCGGCGCTGGGCGGATTCCTCACCCAGTCCTTCGGCTGGCACAGCATCTTCTTCCTCACCGCGGGGATCGCGCTGACCATCGGCGTGGTGGCGGCGATCTACCTGCCGCGCGACCAGGCGGCCCCGACCGCGGGGAAGCTGGACCTCCCCGGCAGCTTCCTGTCCGGCGCCGCGCTCTGCGCCCTGATGGTCGGCCTGTCGCGGCTGCCCAAGCCCGAGGGGATCGTCCTGCTGGCGGTGGGCTTTGCCGCGCTGGGCGGCTTCATCGCCTGGGAGCTGCGGGCCAAGAGCCCGCTGTTCGACGTGCGCCTCTTCGCCGGCAATCGCGTCTTCCTCTTCTCCAACCTGGCGGCGCTGGTGAACTACAGCGCCACCGCCGGAGTGGGCTTCCTGCTCTCGCTCTACCTGCAGCGGGTCAAAGGCCTGCAGCCGCGCGAGACCGGGCTGGTGCTGGTCGTCCAGCCGGTGCTGATGGCGCTGCTCTCGGTTCCCGCCGGCCGGCTCTCGGAGCGGATCGAGCCCCGCCGGCTGGCCTCCACCGGCATGGCGCTGACCTCGGTGGGCTTGCTGGTGCTGGCCTTCGTCGGGGTCTCGACCCCGATGTGGGTCCTGGTCGCCGCGCTGGCGCTGCTGGGCATCGCCTTCGCGCTCTTCTCCTCGCCGAACACCAACGCGGTGATGAGCTCGGTGGACAAGCGCCAGCTCGGAATCGCCTCGGCCACCCTGGGGACGATGCGCGGGGTCGGGCAGATGCTGTCGCTGGGGCTGTGCGGGCTGCTGTTCGCGGTGCTGGTCGGCTACGTGCCGATGAACCAGGTTCCGGTCGAGGACTTCCTGCGCGTGGTCCGCTCGGCCTTTGGCCTGTTCGCCGGGCTGTGCTTGTGCGGCGTCTTTGCCAGCAACGCCCGCGGCAAGGTCCACGCCTAGTGAGCGCGCCAGGCAATGGCGAGCCGCGCGGCGTGTAGGATGCCTGCCAACTCTCGGAGGCCTCGCATGTCCCTCGCCCGCTCTCTCTCCGTCGCCCTGGTTCTCGCCCCGCTTCCCGCGCTCGCCTCCTGGTCCGAGTCCTACGAGCGCGCCGAGCCGGAGCAGCGCCCGCCGGCGCAAGCCGAGCTGGTGGTCCCCGCCGAGCTCGCCAGGCTCTCGTTCAGCGTCAAGGTCATCAACCCCGAGCTCGATCGGGCGCTCTATTCGGTCAAGGCCGCCAGCGACGAGCTGCTCAAGCGGGCCAAGGCCGCCGCTGGACCCGGCGCGACCCTCAGGCTGCGCAACCTCGGCACCCAGTCCGACCGCGAGAAGTCCTTCAAGTCGTCGACCCCGGTCCAGTACGCGCTCGAGGGCGAGCTGGAGGTGGCGCTGCCGGCCGGAGACTTCTTCGCCCGCGCCCGGATCGTCGCCGCGCTCGAGAATCTTTCCCGCGAGCTGGAGTCCTCCACCCGCGACTTCAAGCCCGGCTACCTGATGACCTTCGGCCAGGTGGAGAGCCGGGTGAAGGATCCGGAGGTGCATCGGGCGACGCTGCTCAAGCTGTGGAACGCCCGCGCCAAGGAGCTGGTCGAGGCCGCCTCCGGCCAGGGCGCCCAGCTCTCGGGGTGCGACGTCCCTGGGCGCGTGGCCCAGCGCACGGCGGCGATGGAGGAGGTCGAGCTGACGCTCGAAGTCAGCTGCAAGCTCTCGTTCAACCGCGGCGCCAAGTAGCGCCGACCCAAGAGAAAGCCGGCGCCCCGGGATGCGAGGCGCCGGCCGTTCTCCGAGAGATCTCAGGCAGCTACTGGCACTGGCTGAAGGCCATGGTCGAGGTGCCGGAGACCTGGGCGTAGACCGCGTGGCAATCGACGCGCTCCAGGCAGGCCGCCTCGGGGAGCATGACGCACGGGCGCTGGCAGCCGGGCATGCAGCCGACGACGGTGGGGTCGGGGCACAGGTGGCTCTGGGCGCGGCACACCAGGTCCAGGCCGAAGGCGCCCTTGCCGGCGCACTCCCGGTCGAACATGCAGCGCACCGCGGTCTGGCAGGTGGTGCGGCCGACGCGGAAGCAGTCGGCGGCGGGGCTATTGCAGACGTCGCTCGGGTCCGGGAGGCAGACCTCACCGCCGGCGCAGTCGGCGTTGGAGGTGCACTCGACCACCGGCTGGCAGGTCCTCCGCCCCGGGGCGAAGCACTGGACGGTGGGGTCGGTGTTGCAGGGATCGGTCGGGTCGGGCTTGCAGGCCTGGCCGGCGGCGCAGTCGGCGTCGGAGGTGCAGGTGGCCGGAGGCGGAGGAGGCGGCGGCAGCTCGCAGACGCCCAATGGCTTGGGGCAGGGAGTTCCCGGAGGGCAGATCGGGGCGGGAATGGAGCAGATCTGGCCGGCGGGGCACTGGGCGTCGCTGACGCAGGTCTGCTGGGGGGCCGCCACGCACTGGCCGGCCGGCTGGGGGCACTTGGCCCCCGGCGGGCAGATGGGAGCGAGGATCGAGCAGGTCTCGCCGGCGCGGCAGTCGCTGTCCTGGCCGCAGATCTCGCGCAGGCACTGGTTGCCGCCGGCGCAGTTGGTGTTGGGGCCGCAGTTGGTGAGCTGGCAGCGGCTGCCGGTGGGGCAGGAGCTGTCGTCGACGCAGGAGGGGAGCTTGGCGCAGGTCTGCACCTGGGCGCAGGCCATTCCTGGAGGGCAGCTCGGCCCGGCGCAGTACTCGTCGAGGGCGCAGTCGGCGTCGGAGGCGCAGCCGCTCTGGCGGGCGACGCAGGTGCCGTACAGCGGCATGCAGCCCGCGCCGCCGTCTGCCGAGCCGCTACCCGCGGAGCCGGCGTCAGCGGACCCGCCGCCCGACGATCCGCTGCCCGAGGAACCGCCGGCGGAGCCGCCGTCGACGCTGGCAGTGGCGTAGGCGCAGGTCTGGCCGAGGGAGCAATCGCCATCGGACATGCAGGCATCGGCGGGCACGCACTGGCCGGCCAGGCACTTGTCGCCGGCGACGCAGGCGGCGTTGCAGGGATCGCTGGCACACTCGCAGATGTCGCAGCCGTTGGCGTCCTGCTTGAGGCCGTTGGGGCAGTCCATCCGGCAGGCGAGGGCCGGGCAGACCTGGATGCCGCACTTGCCGGTCATCGGGTTGAGCGCGTAGGGCGAGGGGCACTGGCAGCTGCCGTCGGCCAGGCACTTGCCGGCGATGGCGTTCATCCACGGCAGGTCGTTGCAGGTCCAGTCCTTGCCGAACTCGCAGACCGGGCCGCGGGCCTCGCAGCGGATGAAGGTCTCGGGCCCGGGGTAGATGGTGCAGGGCGCGCCGCTGTTGTTGCAGTCGCCGCCGTAGAACCCCTGGCAGTCGGCGCGGGCGACGCAGGCGCGGTAGTCGAGCCCCTCGCAGCCCTGCTTGACCGGAGCGCAGATTCCGGCGGAGCAGGTCTCATCCGCGGCGCAGTCGGCGTCGAGCTGACAGCGGACCTCGTTGCAGGCGCAGGTCTCACATCCGTTCTGGTCCTGGGCGAAGCCGTGGGCGCAGCGGTCGGCGCAGGCCACTGCCGGGCAGGGCGTCGTCTGCAGGCCGCAGCCGCCAGGGCCGAACGCGCCGGCCGTCAGCAGCAGGCCGGCCAGGCCCAGCATCTTCAAGGAGAGTCGGAGCGACTGATTCATGATTGCCTCGGGTCGATGGTCTGGCCGGCTATTGAGCAATCGATGTGCCGGGCGGCCCGAGACATCTCAACCGCATGAAATCAGGTCGGATTGTCGTGCAGCCGGCGCCCCGAGGCACCGGCCTCCCTCGCAGATTTCCGAGGCAGGGATTCGAGGGATCCGGCGGTTCGCCGCTGACGAGTTCGACGTCAGCAAGGCAGGACTCCACGGCCTGCAACGTCAGATCTCGTTGCCGCCGCCCGACCACTTGAGGGCCAGCTTGGGGCCGGCGACAGGCGTCATCGAAAGGTCGAGGACCGTCGAGCGAACCGCCCCGCGCTCGTCGGGGGCCACGGCGAAGAACTTCTCGCCGCGGCGGGTGTAGACCTCGACCTGGCGGGAGACGGGATCGATGAGCCAGACCTCGCCGACGCCGACCGCCTCGTAGAACGGCAGCTTCTCTCGGGACTCGTCGCCCGGAGAGAGCAGCTCGATGACCAGGGCTGCCCGGCCTTCGACGCCTCGGTCGGAACAGTGCTCGGGGCTGGCGAACATGATGTCCGGCTGGCGGTAGTCCGAGTAGCCTGGCGAGCCGGGGCGGTAGAGGCCGGCCTCATTCAGCCCCACCAGTCCTCTCGACGAAGCATGCGGGCGCAGGAGCGCCCCCAGGTCATAGCCAAAGCGCTGATGCCAGCCCGACGGAGGTGGAACCATATGCAGCACCCCCTCCCACACCTCGTCGAACCGGTCTCCGTCGTGCTGGCGCAAGCGGGCCAGGCGCTCGGCCGACGGACTGACGAGCACTGCGCGCGAGTAGGTCTCTAGAGCGGAGCCCATGACACCCACCAATATAAGGCCGGCCTGGCTCAGAGCTTGAGCAGCGCCTTGATGGTCTCGACGACCTCGACGAAGCGCACCGGCTTGCGCAGGTAGATGCTGGCCCCGGCGCGGCGCGCCTGCTCCTGGGCGTCGCTGCCCCCGGCGCTGATCGCCACCACCGGCAGGTCCTTGAGCTTGGGATCGGCCCGGATCTTCTGCAGCAGCGCGAACCCGTCCAGCACCGGCATGAACAGGTCGGTGACGATCAGATCGAAGGAGCCGGCAGTCAGCTGCTGGAAGGCGTCGTGGCCGTCCTTGGCCACCGCCACCTCGATCTGCAGCTGGTCGCTCTTGGCCAGCTTGCGCATCACGTACTCGTACAGCTCCATCAGGTGCGGGTTGTCCTCGACCAGCAGGATCCGGTAGCTCTGCCGCGCCTCCTTGACGTGCCCGGTGGCCTTGAGCACCTCGGAGAGCTTCACCAGGTCGTCGGGCCGGTCGGAGGGGATCCGGAAACCGACTCCTCGCGGCTGGCCCTCCTTGGCCTCGCGGATCCAGACCACCTCGCCCAGCACCTCGATCCCCTCCAGCAGCCCGGGGAACGACAGCTTGAGGGGAACCCGCTCGCCGATCTGGAAGGCCCGCTCGGTGCGCACGAAGGCCCCGGCCGCCGACAGGTTCTCGGTCGAATCGGCCAGGAAGCCTTCGCGGTCGGGATACTCGACCTGCAGCAAAAGCGGGACCCGGGGGTGCTGACGAAGCTCTTCTCCGGAAAAGCCCATGATTGCCGATGTTACGGGGGAAATGTGTTGCTTGACAACGTTTGGGCCGCCCCCTACGGTACGCCCGCCTTGACACCCCCCGGCGACGGTGTCAGCGCCAACTTTTTCAGGATTTGCGCTGGCTTGCCGCACCCGGGCATCGATTCGCCAGCGGCCCAAAGGACCCTCCATGGAGAGCCCCTTCACCCCGGAGCAGCAGGCGCGCTTCGACGCCGAGTTCCCCAAGCTCCTCTCGCGCTACCCGGCCGACCACAAAGGCGCGGCGATGCTGCCGCTGCTGCGGCTGTGCCAGGAGCTGCAGGGCCACATTTCCGAGCAGGCGATGGACCTGGTGGCCAAGAAGCTGGGCCAGCCGCCGGCCCGGGCCCGCGAGGTGGCCACCTTCTACTACCAGTTCCACACCGAGCCCCACGGCCGGCACCTGATCGAGGTCTGCACCAACATCGGCTGCTCGCTGTGCGGGGCCGAGAACGTGCTCGGCTACCTGGAGAAGAAGCTGGGGATCAAGGCCGGCCAGACCACCAGTGACAAGCGCATCACCCTGCGTGAAACCGAGTGCCTGGCCAGCTGCGGCACCGGCCCGATGCTGGCGGTCAACGACAAGTACCTCGAGAACCTCACCCCGCAGAAGCTGGACGAGCTGCTCGCCAAGCTGAGCTAGCCCGGTTCGCACGTCCGGAGGGCCGGCCCTCAAGCCGGCTGACCCCTATGCCTCTCGCCAAAGTCCTCACCAAGAACTGGGGAACCCCCGACTCCCGCTCGCTCGCGGCCTACGAGAAGAACGGCGGCTACCAGGCGCTCAAGAAGGCGCTGGAGATGGCCCCGGCGGCGGTGATCGACGAGGTCAAGAAGTCCAACCTGCGCGGCCGCGGCGGCGCCGGCTTCCCCACCGGCATGAAGTGGACCTTCCTGCCCAAGGACAACCCCAAGCCCCGCTACCTGTGCATCAACGCCGACGAGTCGGAGCCGGGGACCTTCAAGGACCGGGCGATCATCGAGAACGATCCGCACGCGGTGGTCGAGGGGATCATCATCACCTGCTGGGCCATCAACTGCCACAGCGCCTACTTCTATATCCGCGGCGAGTTCGAGGCCCAGGCGCAGATGATGGAGAAGGCCATCGCCGAGGCCTACGCCAAGGGCTACCTGGGCAAGAAGATCCTGGGCAAGGACTTCGACCTGGAGCTGGTGGTTCACCGCGGCGCCGGGGCCTACATCTGCGGCGAGGAGACCGCCCTCATCGAGTCGCTGGAGGGCAAGAAGGGCTGGCCGCGCCTCAAGCCACCGTTCCCGGCGGTGGTGGGCCTGTTCGGCTCGCCGACCATCGTCAACAACGTCGAGACCATGGCCTCGGTCACCCGCATCATCGAGATGGGCGGCGAGGCCTGGGGCAAGCTGGGCACCGACAAGAGCGGCGGGACCAGGCTGATCTCGGTCTCCGGGCACGTCAACAAGCCCGGGGTCTACGAGATCTCGATGAACACCACCTTCCGCGAGATCATCGACGACATCTGCGGCGGGATGCGCGGCGGGCGCAAGGTCAAGGCAGTGATTCCCGGCGGCTCCTCCTGCCCGCCGCTGACCCCGGCCGAGCTCGACACCTGCGCCGAGTTCGAGGCGCTGAAGAAGGCCAACTCGATGGCCGGCTCGGGCGGCGTGATCGTCATGGACGAGACCACCTGCCTGGTTCGAGCGCTGTGGCGGCTGACCCGCTTCTACGCCGAGGAGAGCTGCGGCCAGTGCACTCCCTGCCGCGAAGGCATGCCGTGGATGGCGCGCCTGCTGCGCAAGATCGAGGAAGGGCGCGGCGAGGAGAGCGACCTGCCCATGCTCAAGAGCGTGGTCAACGCGATCTGCCCGTTCCCGCCGGGCGGCCTGGGCAACACCATCTGCCCGCTGGGCGACGCCGGCGCGATGCCGGTGCAGAGCTTCCTCATGAAGTTCCCCGAGGAGTTCGAGCAGCACATCAAGCTCAAGAAGTGCCCGTACCCGCACCCCTGGGGCCAGGGCGCCGACGAGAGCTGGGCGGCTTAAGAGAATCCGTCGCCGGAGCGCTCTTTAGAGAGCGGTGCGGCGAAGAGTCGAAGGAGCACCGACGTGGACATCCTGTCCGGCCTGACCGTGGAGCACTGGTTCTTCTACCCGCTGGCGCTACTGACGCTGATCGGCGCGCTGGGGGTGGTCTTCTTCCGCAACCCGCTCTACGGGGCGCTGTCGCTGGTCTGCTCGTTCTTCTTCTTGAGCGGGCTCTACCTGCTGCTGGGAGCGCCGCTGGTCGGCATCCTGCAGATCATCGTCTACGCCGGCGCGATCATGGTGCTGTTCCTGTTCGTGATCATGCTGTTGGCGCTGAGCGACAAGGACCTGGGCCGATCGCGGGTGACCTTCTTCAAGATCCTGGGCGGCATCTGCGCGCTGGCGGTGCCGGCGGGCCTGCTGACCGCCTTCGGGCTGCAGAAGGGCAGCGACAACGCGCTGGTCTTCAACCTGGGGATGGTGGCCCGGCCGGTGGGGGCGGCCTTCGGGACGGTGGCCGCGGTGGGCAGGTCGCTGTTCACCGAGTACCCGGTGCAGTTCGAAGCGGTGTCGCTGCTGCTCTTGGTGTCGATCGCCGGAGCGGTGGTGGTGGCCAAGGGCCGCATCTAGGCGCGGGAGACTTCAATGAACCTTCTGGCAATCGCGCACCATGCCGTCCTGGCGGCGGCCGCTCCCGGAGTGATGGCGGAGCACTACCTGACCCTGGCGGCGCTGCTCTTCACCATCGGGATGGTGGGAGTGATCACCCGGCGCAACGCGCTGACCGTGTTCATGAGCGTGGAGCTGATGCTCAACGCCGCCAACCTGACCTTCCTGACCTTCGCGCGGCAGAACGCCGATCTGGCGGGGCACGTCACGGCCATCTTCGTGATGGCGGTGGCGGCGGCCGAGGCGGCCATCGGGCTGGCGATCGTGATCGCCGTCTACCGCACCCGCCAGACCACCAACGTCGACGAGATCCGTGCTCTCAAGAGCTAGTTGGCGGCGCGCTCCGTTTCTCCAACACGTTGCGCCACCGCGGTGCCGACACCCCGGCACGCTAAGGTCCAACTTGCCAACTGTAGAGAACTGGGTCTTCTTGGCACACCAACTCTCGGCAGTGCGATGTCTTCCTTCCGAAACCGAGAAGTGAGGGAGAGGCACAAGACCAGCCATTGCCGCAACCATGAGGAGGGGAAGCATGGCAGCGCAACAACGGGTCGTTTGTAGCCACCGGTTCCTGAGACAGGCACTCTTCGGCGTTACCGCTTGGCTATGCCTTGGGATGGTTGCCTGCGACCAAGCGCCAGCCAAGAGCGAGCAGGTCGTTACCGATCACAGATTTCTAGCTGCCAATGCGCCTGCTCGGAAAATAGGCGAGGATTGCTCTCAGAACGGAGCCTCCATCTGCCTTAGCGGGACATGCGTTCATTACCTTCCCATTTACAATTCCGGGTTTGTATGCACCCGCGCGTGTTCCAGAGACGACGACTGCCCCACGAACTGGCGCTGCGAAACCGTTGGCGGTCCCGGGACAGATCACTGCCTGCCCCCGCAGGACTGGAAGCCGTCTATCGCTCCTACGAGACAAGGCGGGAGTCCCGCAGACCCAAAGTTGCGGGAGCATCAACCACAACAGGGGTCCCCCTAGACGTCCAGCTTGCGGACAGGAGGGCGCGGCATGTCTCTCCCTGCAACAGCATTTCTATTGTACCTCTTGAGTGCACCCAGCTCCGCCGATGCCTGGCAGAGCCAGCGTTTTCTCGCTTTCGGCGAGAGAAACAGCTGGGTCCTCATAAACCCACTCGATCGGTCACTCATTAGAATAGCGCTTCCGACGCCAAGCGCTCCGACTTCCTTCGCCGTTTCGAATGACGGCAGCCAAATTGCCTTTACAGCATGGGATCCTCAAGCCGGCGCGGTCCTCCTGTTCCTCTGGAACCGGACATCCGAAGCGAAACCACGCTCAATTGGCATGAAGCACGGGAGACATGGCGATGTAACTTTCGGCCCGGACGGCTGGATCTATTTCGCGCATCATGCCGGCCTTGACACCCCAGCTGGCGAGTTTGGCGACCTGTCGCAAGCCTCATGCAGTAGCGCCCAGCTATGGCGAATACATCCAGACGGAATGGACCTGCAGCGCCTCACGAACGAAGTAGGCTGCCACTACTCTCCCATCTGGATGTCCGGGAGGCTCTTTTTCATCCACAAGCTTGCGCCTTTGAACCGCCGACTCGAGAGCTTCGATCCCAGAGCCTCGGGTCTCCCAAGAATCCATTCTGGCGAACTGCACCGGATGGACGAATTAGCCGGTGCGCCCGACGGACGCTCTCTTCTCATCGCAGTAGAGCGCGCACGGACCACCGCCATCAAAGAAGTCTCTCTTGATGGGAAGATTCTCGACCGTCTAGAAATAGACAGATTCGCACCTGAGGCCAGAGCTCAGTTCGGCCGCACCCGAGCGGAGATCTTCATCCAGAGCCAAGGATACGTCTGGCTCAGCAAGAGCCAAACACTGACGCGCTTTGTAGCACTCAATCCGCCACCCGAGGGGCCTCGATGACAAAGCACCAAGGCAATACCATACTCGCAGCATTGCTCCTCCTCATTGCAGGCTCGGCCACCGCCGGCTCAATATATTGCCCGGAGGCTACCGCCCCCAAATGCCAGGGCGATAAATGCCAGTGCACTCGGGGCCGTCTACACATCGGGGACCCTGTAAACGCCGCCGACGGAAACGTCTATCATCGCACTACGGATCTCGAACTCAGAGGGGACGCGCCACTCAAGTTCATTAGGACATACGGTTCGGTCGATGGACTTTGGACGTACGACGGCGCCGTCATGGGCCTCCCCAAGCCATTCGGATCAAGCCCCACAAACGTCAACTCACTGCACTGGTGGCACAACTATTACTCATTCGTCACAGTAAACGGTTCGAGCTGGGGCGTTCGGACAACCGATGGACAAATGCTTCAGTATTACGCCTGTTCCGGAACGGTGCCCTGCCAAGCCACCGCAGGATTCGGCAGCGCCGCCATCAAGGAGGTCCTATGGTGGTACGGAGATCATTTCCAGCTTCAACTACCAAACGGCGAACGCTTCGACTACACCGCTCCCTGGCCAAACACAGCAAACCCAACCCGATACTTTCTCACTCAGACCTGGTCACCCACTCTAAACAGTCCTGCTACAACAATTGCTTACTCTAACCCACAGGGGCTTTCATGCCCCTCCGTGGGACCGACCGGGGCCCCCTACATCTCTACAATCACCGGCATCGAGGGAAACCAGCTCCGCCTGCACTATCTGAGCCTTCCCAACACTCAGAGCACAAGCGAGTGTATCCTTGACTACATCGCAATCGGCGACAGAAATGGGGGCGCCGGGGAAACCCGCGCAATCACCTACTCATACAGACATAATGGAGCGGAGACCGCCGGCGTCATTCGATCGGCTCTATGGGGCAGCAATCCAGTAGCCCCAGAACGCTCCGAGCTCTACAACGAGGACGCCGGCTACATCTCGTTTCTCGACGGCGAACACGGCGTCCTCTCAGCGTATACTCAACCTGGCGTTGCAGTGGAGTATTTCACGACCGAGTACCCCAATGGCGGGAACACTATAAGCTACGCGCCGTCCGGCTCGACATGCCCATACTCCGGAGGCACCTGCTACGACAGAACCACCACTGCCCTGGCTCAGATGGACGGGTCAGGCACCAACAGTGGCAGCAGTTGCACAACAACTTACTCCTACAAAGCTACCTACCCCGACATTCACGAACCATACCTGGCGGCTGCAACACGAAACGGCGGCACTAATTGCGGCGAAGGGGCCGACTACTACGTGTGGGCGCCGGCAGCAAACGGCGTTGCCGCCCATGAAGGCGCCATTCGCAACCGAGCAGGGGCTTGGCAGACCTTTACATACTCCGCGCCTCTGGTCGGCGTACCGCAGCAATGGATTGAGAACACCGAGATTAAACGCGGCGCTACAGATGCCAGTGGCAACAACGCGCTCTCGTCCACCCAGTACCACTACAGCTATGTTTACGATGGGTATTCCGACGGGCGCGGAGCAGGGACCTCGCAGACATTAGAAAGCGAGACTCCAAGCGGCTGGCCCTGGCTTGCGTATACCATCCGGGGCTTTGCCGCGCCGATGAAGCCCGCCAAGGTGATCCGTACAGGAAATACGCGCGCAGCTACAGCATCGGGAATGCCAATGGACTCCTCGGCCTCAACTCTCCGGAGCACTGGCATGTTCTTCCTGTATTCGCGCTCAACCGGAGGCAACTGCGTTCCGGGCAGTGATGACGCCGGTCGCGTTGTGGAGGTTCAAGGTCCATGTTGGGTGGCCGCGGGCATGCCAAACTCCTG
The DNA here is from genome assembly GCA_037442205.1 of Myxococcales bacterium. Taxonomy (GTDB): domain Bacteria; phylum Myxococcota; class Myxococcia; order Myxococcales; family UBA5297; genus JBBIQS01. The sequence goes on along the minus strand of JBBIQS010000013.1, from coordinate 13,931 downwards.
TGAAGATCACGAGCCGGGAAGTACCGGAGCATACCCGCTTACGCAGTATACCTATTGGCCAATCACCGAGCCAGGCAATCGAGCTGGGCACATTTGGAGACGCCTTGAGTTTCCCAACGGCTGCACGAGTACTCCGCTGGTGACGGAGTACCGTGAGTATGACGCATTCGGAAACCCAACCGTCATTCGCGATCCCAACCTGGTTGACACGGCGTACGAATACACCAACGGCAGAATCACGAGGCGAACGGTTTCTGGCGCCACGACGACGTATAGGTATGAAAATGACCAACTTGTTTCCATCGGATACCCGGAAGGGAATTTCGATGTCTTCTGCTATCGCACCACCGGCACCAGCACTTTGGGGTGCCAGGGCCCTTGGTCTCGCCACATTCAGTGGCAGGCGAAGTCCGAGTTCTCTGACGGCCGGACATGGTCCGAAAAGAAGAAGTTTCAGTATGACGCCTCGGGGAACGTGAAGATGGTGACCACTTGTGGGCCTTGCCTTTCAAGTGGGAGCTGCATGACAGCTGCATGTACGGTTGAAACCACGCGGTCGTTCGAAAACGATGGAATCGGACGCCTTACATTCGAGAAGCAGGGCGACGCCAGCGGGGCATTCGTGCGCCGGTCGGGCTTCAATGTCCTCGACCGCCTCGCTGCTCTTGGCGAGCCATTCAGCAACGCGCCAGCATGGTGCGGCGGCGCTGGAGATGCACGTTCGAAGCGATGCAAGTGGCTAGATTACGACCGACTGGAGAGGCTCGAAGCCGTTTCGTCCTATGTTTCCGAGACAGACGCAACCCCCGTCAAGACCTGCATTGATTATGCTCCTACCGGCGAAGCATCTAGAGTCCTCGCTGGCTGTCAGACGTCCGAGGCTTGTCATGTTCAGCCCGCCCAGACCCCCAACCCGAACCTTCCCCAGCAGTGCCAGAATGCTGCGGCAACCTACCAATATGATAGTTTTGGAAACATCCTCTCTGCTACGATTCCCGGCACCTCTGGCGACCGGTCAATCCGATTTGACTACGATGCCTCTGGCAATGTGGTAAAGAAGGACACGCCCGTTGAGCGCGCCGCCCCGATCCCGTATTGGCACGAAATGACTTACGATCAGCTCGGTCGACCAACCGAGCTTCGTCAACGATCCACCACAACCCCGTACCTCTTTTACTCGTTCTATTATGACGACGACGGGGACGCGATTTCGGGATGCGCTCCGACCACCAACACCAAGGGGCGCCTCCGACAAAGAAATGACTCCTTTGGTCGAACTTGGTATCGATATGATTCCAGCGGGCGAATAACGAAGGAAATCAGGGCTCGCACCGGATGGAATAGTTGCATCGAAACGGGAAGCGAAGTTTTTCCTCACACCTCCTATTCCTACTCGACAAATGGGAATCTTCTTTCCATCACACATCCTCACGGCAGAACGATCCGCTACTACTATGGCGCCGCCGCGGGAAAGAACGACCGGATCGACCACATCAACATGACTTTCTGGGACGGGACTCAATGGATCGAGCGGCCCCTTATTGCCAATGTCTCATGGAACTCCTATGGCGGGCTGCACGCATACGAATTCCTCGCACTCAACACGTCGCCTTCGGGCGTGGCGGTCGAGTACCTTACCGGCGACGACGGAAGCCAGCAGCCGAGCCCAGCCGGAGCTTGGGACTGTGGAATCGGAAGGCCCTCAGGAGCCACCAGCGACCACACCGGGCGAACCCGTGCGATTTGGGTTTCGCGCGCAGGCATGCTCGACGCCGAGTCCGCCCGCACGGGCGACATCATGAAGAAGTTCTACACCTGGAGCGGGACGCTTCTCGGGCGCGAGGAAACCTGCATTCTGTCAGGGTCTGGCACACTTCCCCGACGGGATGTGTATAGCTACGACCAACTGCCTCGACTAACCCAGGCACTGTCATCTTCGCCAGCATGGGGCCCCTTCCAGAATCGCTACTACGGATACGACGCGCGGGGGAACCGAACCTCAGAGACAAACGATTCAAAGTCTTATTCGTTGACGTTCGGCTCTGGGGCACTCGCTGACCAACTCACCAAGAGAGCCTGGGGCCAGGGTAACGGGCAGGGGCGCAGCTACACCTACGACCAGGACGGTCGAGCAAACTGGCTCAACTGGCCAACGGATTCGACCGACGCGCCGAACTACTCCCTTAGACTGCAGTATGCCGACGACGACACTGTGGTCGGAAGCGTTTGGGCCAATAGGGGCGGCACCTATGTCTACTACTACGACGCCTTTGGCCAGCGCCGACGCAAGACCTATCCTCTCGGCGGAGAGGAGGAGTACTTCTATGACGCATTTCATCGGCTCATCGAGGATCGCGGTTCGTATTCCGAAACCCAGATCTGGGACGCCCCCATCGATGACTATGTTTACATCGACAACATTCCAGTGGCATTCATCCGCTCCAGCGTCACCAGCGGATACACCCGTCACTCCGACTTCACAGGCGGAACCTGTCAAAGACGTGGCGATCCCACGCCCTGCTCGGCCTACGCAATCATCACTGATTACCTGCAGAAGCCTGTGCTTTTGGTCGACTATTCTCGGAGAGTCGCCGGCACAGGAGAATACGACCCCTTTGGTCACGTGAACCGCGCCATTCACACTGCCGAGACAAGCCATCCGTATCCCGCCTACTCCTACAGCGCAGATTACGACCTATCCTCTTTATCGCAACCCACGCCATCCAGCAATCTTTCAACTCGCATCCGCATGCTTTTTGGGCTTGTGGACACGGAGAGCTATCCATCCTACGGTACTGTTTATGACTACGCGTACTTTACAGACCTCAGCAATATTCGACTGACAGCGTTTGGCGGGGGCGGAACTTCAGGAACCTACGGCGGTCGCCACAAGAATCCCTTCTGGACCGAGTGGATGAATCTTCCAGCCAGTGGCTCCGCCAAGGTCCGTTTTCACTCGGACATGTCGAACTACTGCCCCACGGCCACCGGAATCACCTGCCCAGCATCCGGCACCGCGTGCCCGACCTGCCCCGCTGGGAGCCCAGGATGCAATTGCCAGCCAACGGGTTATCCATATTCGGGCATCGCCACCGAGGCCTACGAGTACCAACGCTATGAGACCGGGTCTTACCCGGTTTGGATCCCATTGCGGTTTCCTGGACAATACTATGACTGGGAGACAGACCTGGTTTCGAACGGGCATCGCGAATACGACCCGAGCACTGGACGGTACTTGGAGCCCGACCCGCTGATGCTGAGCCCCCGGGCGGTGGTGCAACTTGCTTCGATTGGCATGACGCCATCTGTGTATTCCTACGCGAGCAACAACCCCCTCTACTTCACCGATGAGGACGGGAGAGCAGTCGTTCGCCTGTGTAGCTTTAACATTGCCGGAGTAGACCCGAATCTCGGAGCTCCGGGCCAAACGGCGTTCGACCCAGGTCTTGTGGTGGATTGCGGCGGAGAGAGCGGTGGAGTGCTGAGCTTCTCGGTGTCGAACGAGTGCAGCACTAAGTTCAGGTATCCCGCAGGCGATGCTCGGTACAAGGCGAGTTTCCATCTGGGAGTCGAGGAGACAGGCTTTGAGGAAGTGGAACGACATGAGCGAGGGCATGTGGATGACTTGAACGACTGTGTCTCGCAGTGGGCGGGTCTAAATGCAGGGGCGGAGGGGGATTACTGCAGCCGCGAGGCGTGTCTAGCCAAGGCGAGTCAGCTTCAGCAGAGCTTCCTTTGGTCGTGGTCACTCTGCAAACGAAACAGCCAGAAGAAGCGGGGGGACTTTTGATGCGCGGCGAATTAGTGCTTCTTTTTGCTGGGGGGCTCTCATGCGCATCGCCACGAACCCTGCTCGGCGTCTCGGCTCCTTCGGGATGTTGTGCGGTCGAGCCTGCCGCGCTTCATCTTGTCGATGATCGCGCGAATTCGTTGGAGGTGAGCATCTTGAGCAAACAACTCGCGAGTTCCGGTGCGTGTCTCTCTTTAGCGATTTCAACAAGAGGGCCTTGTACGCTTCGTGAGGTTGTATTCAAGTTTGACGGAAATGAACGGCGGTTGACTGCCCCTCCTTGGCAAATCTGCATTGCACGGACGAATGCTTCTCAAGAAATCCTCGAGTGGTGGGCCACTGCAAGAGATGACTGCGGCCATCTCGTGTCGAAGGGTGTCTCCATGATTGAATAAACGAGTAGCGGAATCCTCGGGTTTCAGGTCACCATCTTTCGCTCCTCCGCCGCGCAGGGGCGCCTTCACGTTCCTGCTCGCATCTCCGATGAGGGCGGATGGGCTCGGACCGAATGGCCACAAAGGCGCGCGTGGCTGTTGCGCTGAGGCCTGTCCTGCTGCCCGCTTGGTGGTCCCACGAGCACTGTGCAAGAACTATCTTAGCGTTGCGGTGTTCCCGGCCAGCTTTCGGCATTGGGAGCGCGTATGGCGCCAAGGAGGTCTATCGGCAATGCGAGGATGGCTCATTGCCCGCGGGTTGCTTCTGGCACTAATGCTGATATGTGTGCATAGCGGAGCATGTCGTGACGACTCCGCCCATGCAGAATGGAGGCAGAACTACCGTGCTTTGTGTGACCCCGGGGTCGGGTGTCCAAGAGGATGGGTTTGTGTCATTGAGGACACGGGGCATCCGGCAGATTCAGACTCGCAGGCGGGTATTTCTATTTCGTATTGCATGAAGGCCTGCGCGACGCGTCCCGACTGCAAGCCTTACAATGATTCAGCGGAGTGCATCCGAGATATTAATGGAAGGACCTTCGTTTGCTCTGGCCCGTAGCACGCCTCTGGTCTGGTTCTCTCGGCTGCCACTCGGCTGGCCCGCCGGTGAATGGAGCTGCGAACGACAACGCGTGCCCAATTACGGGAATTGCCTATGTTGGCCCGTTCTCAAAACCCAAGCTCGGCACCGCTGCGGACATCGCAAGGGCTGTCTCAGTCCCTATGTATTGTTCGGACGGCGCCAAGCCTTCCGAGATTTAAGACCTCATGAACCTCGACGAGCATGCAATTCTGGTTTCAGCTGAGGCTGTCGCGCTGAACTGCATTGCAGCGCGCCTCGCTATCGCCGGGCCTGTCTTGACTGGTTACGACCAGGGGACTCTGCTCGGCGAGACCGCCACGATTAGAAGACACATGGAGCATGCTGGAGCAAGGCATTCGGGGCATCTGCGGTTTATTGATGCTCTGGAGGACGCAATTAGAAATAGGGCCGACGTATCGGATGTGAAGGAGCTTCTTCGGTCTCTTATTGGGACCCTCGGGCTCGACTCTTCTGGCATTGTCTGAATGAGTGATTCGATCAGGTCGCACCTCGATGGGGCGGCGGTCAGCTTCGCTGCCTCTTGGGTGCCTCTTCGGCGAGCAATAGGTAGGGACTATTTCGGGCTTCGGAGGGTCATGTGACGGCCGCTTCGAGAGCGGGCGATCACTCGAAGGGTTCGTTGCGATGTGGGCTGATTGCTTGCGAGAGCGCCCGTTCGGACGGGTTCGCCTGTCCGAGCTGGACGCGGTGCCCGGCACACTTGTGCAGGGTGCTTCCAGGTTGCGCAAAGAGCACCGCCAACAGCAGCCACAGAGCGGCGCTTGGTGCCTGGCCTCGCGTAGGTCCCCGGACGACTTCCGAGGACGCCTTTTTTTCCCCAGGCAGCTCAATGCCTGATAGAGTGCCGCCCCTTCTGGGGTTGACCTACGAGCCAGACCAATGAAAATCGACTGGGACATCCGCTCCATCGAGACCTCGCTCTTCTGGATCCCGCTGCTGCCCTTCCTGGGCGCGCTGGCGCTGGGGACCCTCGGGCGCAAGCTGAGCAAGCAGAGCGTGTCGATCATCGCCTGCGGATCGGTGGCCGGCTCGGCCATCCTCTCCTCGATGATCCTCATCCCGATGGCCATCCCCGCGATGATGGCCCGCATGCCGGCCTTCTTCATCGGGAACAACCTGGGGACCTGGTTCAAGGCCGGGGCGCTGACCGTCAACGCCAGCTTCCTGGTGGACCACCTGAACTCGGTGCTGCTCTTGGTGGTTAGCGGCGTGGGCTTTTTGATCCACGTCTACTCGACCGAGTACATGAAGGACGACGAGGCCTACTGGCGGTTCTTCACCTACCTGAACCTGTTCGTCGGCTTCATGCTGGTGCTGGTGCTGGCCAACAACCTGGTCCTCTTGTTCGTGGGCTGGGAGGGCGTGGGCCTGTGCAGCTACCTGCTGATCGGCTTCTGGTACACCGATGATCAGAAGGCCTACGCCGGTCGCAAGGCCTTCGTGGTCAACCGCATCGGCGACTTCGGCTTCGTGCTAGGGCTTTTCGTCCTCTTCTCGCTCTTCGGCACCCTGGAGATTCAGCCGCTGCCGCGCACGGAGGGCACCACCCTCTTCAACGCCATCCAGGAGCTGTCGCGCAGCTTCAACCCCGGGGCGCTGGTGCCCTCGGGAGTGCTGGCCGGCCTGGGATTCACCTACGGCGGAGCGCTGACCCTCGGCTGCCTGCTCCTGTTTGTCGGCGCCACCGGCAAGAGCGCCCAGTTCCCTCTCTACGTCTGGCTGCCGGACGCCATGGCCGGCCCGACTCCGGTCTCGGCCCTGATCCACGCCGCCACCATGGTCACCGCCGGCGTCTACATGATCGCGCGGCTGGGCTTCGTCTTCGCCCTTTCGCCCACCGCGATGGTGGTGGTGGCCTCGGTGGGCGCCTTCACCGCCCTGTTCGCGGCGCTGATGGGCTTCGCGCAGAACGACATCAAGAAGGTTCTGGCCTACTCCACCGTGTCGCAGCTGGGCTTCATGGTGATTGGCGTCGGGATCGGCGCCTGGTGGCAGGCCGTCTTCCATCTGGTGACGCACGCCTTCTTCAAGGCCTGCCTGTTCCTCGGCGCCGGCTCGGTGATCCTCGGCTGCCACCACGAGCAGGACATCCGCAAGATGGGCGGGCTGTGGAAGAAGATGCCCGCCACCGCCTGGACCTTCCTCATCGCCACCGTAGCCATCACCGGGATCCTGCCGTTCTCTGGTTTCTGGTCGAAGGACGCCATTTTGCACGCGGCCCACGGCGCTGATCTGATGGGTCTGCACTGGTTTGGGCCGCTCATCTATTACGTCGGCAGCGCGGCGGCCCTCGGGACGGCCTTTTACATGTTCCGCCTGTTCTTCCTGACGTTCCTGGGCCAGCCCCGCAGCCACGAGGCCGAGCACGCCCATGAGTCCGGGCCGGCGGTGACCTACCCGCTGGCGATTCTCGCCCTGTTGTCGATGGTCGGTGCGGTCTGGGGCGTTCCCTGGTTCGGGCCGAATGCCCCTGGAAGCGAGGAGAGGATTCCGCAGTTCGAGCACCTCACCGCTCCGGTTTTCCGGCTCGGGCAGCAGATTCTTGGCGAGCGGGTGGAGCACGGCGGACTGGTCGGCGCGCTGGTCGTCGCGTTCGTGATCGCCCTGGTCGGCGTCCTCCTCGCCTACTTCCTCTACGTCCGCGGCGGCATCGCCAAGCTGGCGCCGATGTTCGAGAGCGGCCTGGGCAAGGGCGTCTACCAGGTGGTGGCCAACAAGTTCTACGTCGACGAGCTGTACGACCTGGTGGTGGTGCGTCCGTTCCGCTTCCTGGCGCACTGGACCTGGAAGTTGATCGACGTGGGCCTGATCGACAAGGCCGCCGTCAACGGCACCGCGCAGGTTGCCGGCTGGACCGGCCAGGTCCTGAGGGTGCTGCAGAACGGCGACGTGCAGCGGTACGCGGCGGTGATGGCCATCGGCGTGGCGGCGGTGGTCTGGGCGCTGGTGATGTAGCCCGCGGGCCTGGGGTCAACCCCGGGCCAGGACGAACGGAATCATGAGCGACTACTTGTTGAGCCTGGTCATCTTCATGCCGCTGGTCTTCGCGGCCATCGTGATGATGCTGCCGTCGTCGGAGAAGACGCAGCTGCGCGTGGCCACTTTGATCGGCACCCTGGTCAGCTTCGGCCTGACGCTGTGGCTCTACCTGAGCTTCGACCCCTCGCCGGGCGCGCCCGAATTCCAGCTCGAGCTGCGCCGGGGCTGGATCGAGGGCTTGGGCATCAGCTACCACATCGGCGTGGACGGCCTGGCCGTCTCGCTGATGATGCTCACCGGTGTTTTGGGCCCGATCGTGATGCTCTCCACCTTCAAGGCGGTGGATACGCGGGTCAAAGAGTTCGCGGTTTCCATCCTGGTGCTGCAGACGGCGATGTACGGCACCTTCGCGGCGATGGATCTGGCGCTGTTCTACGTGTTCTGGGAAGCGATGCTGGTCCCGATGTACCTGTTGATCGGCGTGTGGGGCTCCAGCAACCGGATCTACGCCGCGGTGAAGTTCTTCCTCTACACCTTCGCCGCTTCGGTGCTGATGCTGGTGGCCATCCTCTATCTGTACGTGAAGATGGGCCCGCCGGGAGCGCGCAGTTTCGACTACGCCACGCTGCTCAACGCCCTCAATGGCCCCTCGGGCGCGTCGCTGAGCTGGCAGGCGCGGCAGTGGCTGTTCCTGGCCTTCGCGCTGGCCTTCGCGGTCAAGGTCCCGATGTTCCCGCTGCACACCTGGTTGCCCGACGCGCACGTCGAAGCGCCGGCGGCCGGGTCGATCATCCTGGCTGGCGTGCTGCTGAAGATGGGCGTCTTCGGCTTCCTGCGCTACGCGATGCCCTTCTTCCCCGACGCCGCGGCCTATTTCCGGCCGGCGCTGACCATCCTGGCGGTGGTGGGAATCGTCTACGGCTCGTTCATGTCCTTCACCCAGGCCGACATGAAGAAGCTGGTGGCCTACAGCTCGGTGGCGCACCTCGGCTTCGTGATGCTCGGGGTGATGGCGCTGACGGTGGAGGCCGCCACCGGCGCCATCTACCAGTCGATCAACCACGGTATTTCCACCGGGGCGCTGTTCCTCCTGATCGGAATCATCTACGAGCGCACCCACACCCGGCAGATCGCCGAGTACGGCGGCATCGCCCGGGTGGTTCCGATGTTCGCCACCGCATTCTTGGTGATCACCCTCTCCTCGATCGGCCTGCCGGGCACCAACGGGTTCATCGGCGAGTTCCTGATCCTGATCGGTAGCTTCAACGCTCCCTTCGTTTCGCCGATCCGGGCGCCGGCGGGGGTCGAGCTGCCGGGGATGAACTCGGTGATCCTGACCATCTTCGCCGCCACCGGGGTGGTGCTGGGCGCGGTCTACATGCTGCGGCTCTACCAGCAGACCATGTTCGGGCCGGTGCGCCACGAGAAGAACCTGTCGCTGCCCGATCTGTCGCTGCGCGAGTGGTTCACGGTGGCGCCGCTGATGCTGATCGCGGTCTGGATGGGCCTCGCGCCGCAGCCTTTCCTCGATCGCCTGGCTCCTTCGGCCAATCGCTACGTGCAGCGGATGACCAAGGGCCCGGTGATGATTCCGGAGAAGCCGATCGCCGGCCACCCGATGGCCGGGATCGCCGTCGAGGGCAACGGCCCGCACGCCATTCCCGCCGCGGCGGTCGTCCCCTACATCGTCAAGCCGGCCGGAGCGCCGGTGCCGGGCACGAACTAGAGGAACGCCACCATGCCCATGCCCCTGCCCTCGACCCATCACATCCTGGTCCTGCTTCCCTCGCTGATTCTGATCGCGGGGGCCTGCGTGCTGCTGCTGTCGGAGGTGTTCCTGACCTCCGATAATCGCCGCTACCAGTCGTTGCTGGCTGCGGTGAGCTCCGCCGTCGCCTTCTTTGCCTCGCTGGCAGTGCTCGGGGGCGACTACCCCACCGGCCCGCTGTTCAAAGCGGCGGTGCGCGGCGACCCGTTCCAGGCCTTCATCACCGCCACCGTGTGCGGCGGGCTGTTCCTGACCACGCTTTTGTCGGCGAGCTTCCTGCGGAGACTGAACGCCGAGCGCGGCGAGTACTACGCGCTGCTGCTTTTCGCCGGCGCCGGGATGTCGCTGCTGGCGATGAGCGACGATCTGATCATGATCTTCATCGCGCTGGAGACCATGTCGGTGGCGACCTACGCCCTGGCGGCCTATTTGCGGCGCGGGCAGCGGCCCACCGAGTCGGCGTTCAAGTATTTCATCCTCGGGGCCTTCGCCAGCGGGCTGTTCCTCTATGGATCGGCGCTGGCGTACGGGGCGGTCGGCTCGACCAAGCTGTCGGATCTGGCCCGCGGGGCGGCTCATCCCAGCCTGTTGGCGCCGGCGATCGCCCTGATCGTCGCCGGATTTGCCTTCAAGGTGGCGGCGGTGCCGTTCCACATGTGGGCGCCGGACGTCTACGAGGGCGCTCCGACCCCGGTGACCGCGTTCATGGCAGTGGGAGTGAAGGCGGCGGCGTTCGCGGCATTCTTCCGCACCATCGCGGTGGCCTTCGAGGACTCCACCGGCAAGTGGGGACCGATAGTCATCGCCCTGGCGGCGCTGACCATGGCCGTCGGCAACCTGGTAGCGCTGACGCAGAAGAACGTGAAGCGGATGCTGGCCTACTCCTCGATTGCCCACGCCGGCTATCTGTTGGTGGCGATGGCGGCCTCGAGCGTGGCCTCGGCACACGCGGCGGCGGGACAGGGGCTGCTGTTCTACCTGGCGGCCTACACCGTCTCGGCGATGGGCGCGTTCGGAATCGCCGCGGTGCTCGAGGGCAAGGATTCTGACAGCGGCAGCGCCTGGGATCTGGACAAGTTCGCCGGATTGGCCAAGAAGCGGCCGGTGCTGGCCTTCTTCATGGCCGCCTCGCTGCTGTCGCTGGCCGGGATCCCGACCACCGCCGGCTTCATGGGCAAGCTGATGATCTTCCGGGCGGCGCTCGACGCCGATCTGGTCGGCCTGGCGGTGCTGGGCGTCATCACCAGCGCCATCGGCGGCTACTACTACCTGCGAGTGGTGGTCTACATGTACTTCAAGGAGCCCGCCGAGGCCGGCGCCGAGACCGAGCGCATGCCGGCGCTTGAGTTTGCGATGGCGATCTCCTGCCTGGCGGTGTTCGTGCTCGGTTTGGGCCCCTCGACCATCGCCGAGGCCGCGCGCAAGGGCGCGATGCTGCTGTTCAGCTAGCGCTCCGAGCTATCGAATATTTCACCGCCGCCCGCTCCGGAGCTTCCGGGGCGGGCGGTGGTGCTTCAGAGCCACCACCACAGCGACGCCGCCGGAGTCGCCGACGGGGCGATCGGCTGCCGATCATCCTCGGATGCCCGCTGGCGATGGAGGATGAGGCAGATTCGTTGGGTTGGATGCGAACGAAGACGCCGCGAAGCGGGTTCCCATACGCCGAGGCATCCAGTCTTCTCAACCATGGGTCGCGAGCAGCAGGAAGTCTGCTGCACGGTCGCTCCCACTCACGACGACGGCATGACGATGCGCCCGGTTCCAACCGACAAGGCGAACGCCTCCCAGTTCTCTGGCGGGTCCATGCAGCTGCGGCCGTGGATGACGCCGTTCTTCACCTCCCGGACCTCAACTCCGTCGAGGGCGAGGTTCCTGTTCCGCCAAAGGACGTCTCCATTCCTTCCCACGCGCGTGAGGCCCGTGGCATCAACGACCAGAAGCACTTCGTCGGATGACCAGAAGTCGGAGAAGTACCCATCGACCGACGGCCTGGTCACCGCACCAGAGCTGAGGCTGACAACGAATGCTGACGTGCCGAGACCGACTGCGACGAACCCGTTCCAGATGATCGCCTTCTCGCGGAAGAAGCAGCCTGGGCCCGGATAGATGTCCAGGCGAAGGACTGGCCTCTCGTCTTCGGCGATGAGGACGTAGGCGAACGGCGTTCCCTGGCCTATCGGGACCTCCCCAAGCCGCAGAGGCTCAAGCTGAAGCCACGGCGGCTCGAGAACGTGCGCGATCCTGGATGTTCGCAATCAAGCCTCCTGCGGTGCGGATGCTGCCGGCTTTGCCGCTAATTCCGGGCTCGACGGTGTGCGGGTCTGGCCTGGGCCTTCGACCATCGCCGACGCCGCTCCGCGGGCATTGTCCGTATCCGGAGCACGGGTTCTACGCGTATCGGGACGCCGCGCCAACCCGCAGAACATTGCCCGGGCCGGTCGAGAGCCCGACCGAACATCGGGTCCCTATTGCCTGAGCCGCTTCAGCTCAGCCCGATGCTCGGGACAAAGCTCACTGCCCTTCTCGTCAAGCTCGGAGAGACTCCGCGAGAAGCGCAAGGCGCACTTCGGAGCCGAGCAGGGGAAGTGAAGACCGAGCATTTTGGCGGTCGTCCCGGTGATCTGGATCAGCAGTCGCTCGCGAGCGAGGCGCGCCAGCTCATCCGCCAGGAGCGGTGCCTGCTTCTTCGACTGCTTCCGCAGCCGCGAGAGCGAAATCACTCCTCGCCCGGACATCGCATCCCAGTTCGAGTAGACGAAGTTCGCCCCTTCCACCGTCAGATCCTCGGCCACGATGGCGATTACCCCCGGTTCTCCAGGCAGTTGGGGCAGGAGGTTCTCGAACAGGACCTGCCCTCCCCTCATGACATCCTCGGGCATCGACTTCCGGTCCAGCAGATGGAACCGGTAGCCGGGGAGACGGTTCTCGAGGTCAGGAACAATGTTCGCCAATTCGGCGAACTCGTCCTCGCCCAGCGGCAGGAGACTGAAACTCGAGAACTTCGGCGCGACATAGCCAAGGTTGGTTGAATCCATCTGATAGGCCGGGTGCTGCACCACCTCTGCGCGGGCGCTGCCGGTTCGAAGTCGAGGCTGGCGATCGAGGGAACAAGCGGGATCGGACTTCTCAAGCCCACAGACATAGACGAATGCGCGCTGCACGCCGGAGTGGACGGGGTCCTGCCTCTCCGCATCCGAGAGAAGCTTGAGAGCGGTCTTCGGATCGCCGGCATCTGCCCCGAGCATCGCGACGATCGACGCAAGAACGGGATGGGGAAACTTGGCGAGCAGCTTCCCGCCTTCCTTCTGTGCAAGGGAGCGGTCCTTCTCGGCGATCTGCGCGACCTCCGCGGCCGCCTGTGCACCTGGATCGACTGCCCTGGCAGCCTCGGCGCACGCCCGGGCTCGTTCGGGAACCCCAAGGCGCGTGTAGATGCGATAGCAGCGCCCCAGCTGAGCGGCGAACGCCATGCGCTCGTACCGCTCCTCGGAGGCGAATCGCTCCTCCAGAGTCTTGGTTGAGCCGCTCTTCGCGGATTCCGCGGGGCCGTAGTCCGGCCAGAGCCGAAGCGCCTTGCTCCAATCCTTCTGCGTCTGCTCCGCGTCGCCCCTGGCCTCCATCACCAGCCCGTGAATGAACCAGTTGGAGGCGTATGAGCCATCGCGATCCAAAGCGAAGTTCGCGAAGCGCAGCGCCTGCTCGAGATTGCCCTTCACCAGGTGATATCGAGCGATGTTCCGTGGGACCCGGCTCTCGGGAGTCGTCGAGTACGCCTGCCCACACGCCTGCGGCACTCGCTCCCAGATCCGCTGGTGCCAGACCGCCGAGCATCGAAGAGGAAGAAGCTTGCCGCCCCAATGCTCGATGGTGCCGGGATCGGTGATCCGCTTCATCGTCGGCTCGAAGGCGTCGATGAGCTCGACGACCTCGCCCCACTTCCAGAGGGTGCCCTTGGCAAAGGCCAGCTCGAACAGAGCCAGGACGTTGGCCGGGGACCCGCGAAGCTCCGCGCTCCACATCGCAGCGAGGGTCGGATAGTCGTCCACTTTGCGCAGAAGCTCGCCGTGAACCACCTTGATCTGCGTACCCGGTTCGAGAAGAGCCGCCCGAAGCTGTGCCTCATTGGCGATCCCCTGCCTTTTCACCTCTTGCAGGACTCCATCGAGCGGACTTTCGTAGCCGGGCAAGGAAGACGACCTCGAGGCCGCTTCCGCCGCGCCGGGCGCAGCTGGGCTTGATCCGGTTCAGTGGACGCCAACCGAAAGACGGATACGGTGTCCCACATGACCGACGAGACGACGACGAAGGCCAGGCGCAAGCGGCGTAGCTTCACCCCGGAGTTCAAGGCCGGCGCGG